>NZ_JBIRFL010000095.1:0-1017 GCF_044327445.1 Streptomyces sp. NPDC018045 | reverse complement strand
ACGAGTTGGTGCGTGATAGCGGGTGGGACGTGCCGGGCCGCGCGGTCGCTGGTATCAGAGGGGGACGCTGCGGTCGGATACGAGGCCGGCGATGGCGCGGTAGGTGTCGGGCAGCCGATCGCGGCGGTGGGTCCAGCGCATCAGTTGTTTCCAGCGTTTGTGGTCGGCCAGGGAATGCTCGACGGTGATGCGGTCGCTGGAGTGGCCGTGCCGGTCACGTTCCCACTGTTCGAACCGCCCTGGAAGGGCTCCGGGACGGGGCTTTCTCGGTGGTGTCACGGCCTGACCGGGATGGTCGCGGCCCAGGCCCAGGTAGCCGTCATCGAGGAGGACTTCCACCTGATCGAAATGGTCGAAGCAGCCGGTGGCACCCGCCGCGCGAGCGGCGGTAGCGTCGTGCATCCGTCCCGGCCGCAGCGTGTCGGTCCACAGGGTGCGGCCTTTGCCGTCGGCGATGACCGTGGCCTTCATCGTGTTCTGTTTCTTCTTGCCCGACACGAACGCTCGCCTGCCCCCGCGGCCGGCAGCGGGCCGGCGGACCTGCACCTCGGTGGCGTCCAGCCTGAGTTCGACACCCTCGGCCTGCGCGTAGGCGAAGACGTCCTCCAGCGTCCGAAGCCGCAGACCCGGACGCTCGGGAATCGCGCACCCCCGCTCGGCCAGCAGCCGACGGACCTCACCGACGGCGCGCGTGACAGTCGAGCGGTCGACGCCGAACAGGACACCCAAGACCGCGTGTGGCACATCGTGCCGCAGATGAATCAACGTGACCACCAGCCGGTCCACGAACACCATCCGATACCGGGCACCAGCCCCCGGTGCACGCTTCCTCGACCCACCCCGTGCCTGGAACCGTCGTCCCTCAGCCGACGCCGTCCACGGCTGGGCCAGTTCCTCAACCAAACGCGCCAGATGCCCCGCCGAGATGCCCATGAACACCGGATGCGCCAGGACCGCCCGATCGACCATGCCCCTCACGACCAGAGCATGCCCACCCGCTATCACGCACCAACTCGT
>NZ_JBIRFL010000094.1:0-1021 GCF_044327445.1 Streptomyces sp. NPDC018045 | reverse complement strand
CTGGGGTCGGTGCTGGTGCCGGGTACGGCGCTGGTGGAACTGGTGCTGCGGGCGGCCGACGAGGTGGACTGCGGTGCGGTGGAGGAACTGACCCTCGCCGCGCCCCTGGTACTGCCCGCTTCGGGCAGCGCGGTACAGGTGCAGGTGTGGGTGGGCGAGCCCGATGACGAAGGCCGCCGGCCGGTTTCGGTGCACTCGCGGGAGGGCGAAGGCCCGTGGACCCTCCACGCCGATGGCGCGGTGAACACCGGGGCCACCACGGCCCCCTTCGACACCGCCGTATGGCCGCCACAGGGCGCGAAGCCGCTCGACGTGACGGGCTGCTACGACGAACTCGCCGACGCCGGACTCACCTACGGCCCGGCCTTCCAGGGCCTGCGGGCGGCCTGGAAGGCAGGCAAGGACCTCTACGCCGAGGTGGCGCTCCCCGAGGGCACCGACGGTGCCGCGTACGGTCTGCACCCCGCCCTCTTCGACGCCGCGCTGCACGCGGCGGCCCTGGGCGGCGGCGAAGCGGGCGGAGTCCCGTTCTCGTGGACCGGAGTGTCCCTGCACGCAACCGGCGCCTCGCACCTGCGCGTCCGTATCCGTGACGTCGGCAGCGCGCTGGCGGTCGCGATCGCCGACCCGTCCGGTGCGCCGGTCGCCTCCGTGGAGTCGCTGGTGGTACGCCCGCTCTCGGCCGGTCAGCTACGGACCGCCGACCGTGACGCCCTCTTCAAGGTCGAGTGGGCCCCCGTCCCGCTCACGGAGGAGCACGTCGAACTCGGCACCGGACCGGAAGACGAGCCGCTGCGGACGTACGCGGACCTGGAATCCCTGACGGACACGGCCGTGCCCGGGGCCGTCCTGGTCGCTGCGCCTGCCGACCCGTCGGGAACGGTGGAGTCCGTCCACAACGCGGCGGCCGAGGCGCTCGACACGATCCAGTCGTGGCTGGCTGATGGGCGGTTTGCCGCCTCGCGTCTGGTGTTCGTGACGCGTGGTGCGGTGTCGGGTGTGGATCTGGCGGGTGCGGCGG
>NZ_JBIRFL010000093.1:0-1072 GCF_044327445.1 Streptomyces sp. NPDC018045 | reverse complement strand
CCGACCGCACCAGACCCCACACCGCCGCACCCGCCAGATCCACACCCGACACCGCACCACGCGTCACGAACACCAGACGCGAGGCGGCAAACCGCTCATCAGCCAGCCACGACTGGATCGTGTCGAGCGCCTCGGCCGCCGCGTTGTGGACGGACTCCACTGTTCCGGAGTTTCCGGCCGTCGGCGGGACGAGCACGGTGTCGTGGCCGCCGGCCTCCGCTAGGTCGTCCAGATCCGCACGAGGTTGCAGCGCGAGGGCGTCGAGGGTGCCCTCGGTGTCCTTGCCGAGCAGGGCGAGAGCGCCCGCGGGCTCGCCGGTGAGGGGGATTTCGGTCCAGTCGACCGTGAAGAGGGCGTCGCGGTCGCCGGTCCGCAACTGCTCGGAAGTGATCGGACGCGAGGTCAGGGACCGTACCGAGGCCACCGGTGCGCCGGCTGTGTCGGCGAGGGCGATCGAGGTGCCGTTTTCGGTGGGCCGGATGCGTACCCGCACCCGGGAGGCGCCGGTGGCATGGAGTGTCACCGCGTTCCAGGAGAAGGGGACGGCTCCCTCGTCCGCTCCCCCGCCGCCCAGCAGGGCCGCGTGGAGGGCCGCGTCGAAGAGCGCGGGGTGCAGACCGTACGCGGCACCGTCGGTGCCCTCGGGGAGCGCCACCTCGGCGTAGAGGTCCTTGCCTGCCTTCCAGGCCGCCCGCAGGCCCTGGAAGACCGGGCCGTACGCGAACCCGGCGTCCGCGAACCGCTCGTAGCAGCCCGCCACGTCAAGCGGCTCGGCGCCCTGCGGGGGCCACAGCGTGGCGTCGAAGGACACCGCCTCGGCGGTCGGGGCCAGGGCGCCACTGGCGTGCAGGGTCCACGGGCCTTCGCCCTCCCGCGAGTGCACCGAAACCGGCCGGCGGCCTTCGTCATCGGGCTCGCCCACCCACACCTGCACCTGCACCGCGCTGCCCGAAGCGGGCAGTACCAGGGGCGCGGCCAGGGTCAGTTCCTCCACCGCACCGCAGTCCACCTCGTCGGCCGCCCGCAGCACCAGTTCCACCAGCGCCGTACCCGGCACCAGCACCGACCCCAG
>NZ_JBIRFL010000092.1:0-1076 GCF_044327445.1 Streptomyces sp. NPDC018045 | reverse complement strand
CGGGATTCACACGCTGGCTGGTAAACGCCCGCGCGGTCCTCAGCACCCCATAGCGCGACGGCCCGGCCGCCCCGACCACCACGCGGATACAGCGGGGCCTGAAAAACACCTCCCCTCACCAGCGGACCCCATCACTCATCCCCCACCCTGACCGGGAAGGCCACCACGCCGGATACGCCCGCATCCTGACCGGCGACAAAGTCCGGGTGGAGCTCACGCCCTACGACCTAAGCAAGGGCCGGATCACGTATCGGGCGGGATAGCCCCTCCACCTCCGACTGGAAGCTGTCGTCAGAGTGTCAGGCCCACACGGCCCCCGGACGGCCACATCGGTTGCCGCGTCGGACCCGGTTGCGGACCTGGTCGGATCTCTCGGGGATGGTGTGCGCGAGGCCCCTGCGCCACTGCCAGGTGTACGGATCTCCTTCGAGCTGCAGCCCTTGGTGCTGATGGCTAGGAGTCGTTGTTGCATGTCACGCCCACATCAGCAGGGATGCCAGGGTGACGGCTGCCTGGCAGTTCTCGGTGCGTCCGGCGGTGCCGGAGTACTGCCGTTGCACGCCTGCGGAGCCGGTTCCTTTCTTGAGGAAGCCGGTGTCATCCACGATCAGCACGGCGTCCTGTTCCCCGAGGTGCTCGACGACGTAGTCGCGCACGTCGTCCAGGACCTCCTCGGCGTCCCACTCGATCCGGTTCAGCAGCCGGTGCAACCGGTCCGGCCCGGTATGGCCGGCCTCCTCGGCCAGTGCCCAGCCGTTCTTGCGTTCCAGCGAAGCGATCAGTCCTCGCGTATAGGCCAGCGCCGACTCCCGTGGCTCCGATCTGCCGAACGGTGCGCGAACCGCTCATACATCCGGCCCAACTCACCTGCCCACGACCTGACATCAGCGAGGCCCCCACCCGTAACCGCATCAACGACGAACCTGCCCAGCAGTCACGGCAAGCACCGTTGCAGTACTACTGAGGTTTTCATTAGTTCTGTGGGTGTGGGGGGCTGTGGTGGTGCGGAGATGCTGATGTGCCTTCCGAGCCTGCGTCTGTTGTTTCCGGAGTGTCCGTTCCACCGCTGACACGAC
>NZ_JBIRFL010000091.1:0-1096 GCF_044327445.1 Streptomyces sp. NPDC018045 | reverse complement strand
GCTCGTCCCGCGCCGCCAGCTCCGCGAAGAACTCCGGCGCCGTGACCAGCTCCTTCTCCAGCAGCACCGCCCGGTCGACCACCGCACGCGCCGACGCCCCCCTCCCGGCATGCACCGCCGCGTGCAGCGCCCGCAGCGAACCGGCATGCCGCACATCACCGATCACCAGCCGGCCGCCGGGGGCGACGAGGGCGAGCAGGTGGCCGACGACCTTGGCCAGGTACTCGCCGTCCGGGAAGTACTGCACGACGGAGTTGATCAGTACGGTGTCGAAGCGCCCGGCCGGAAGGCCCGTCACGTCATCGGCTGCCTGACTGCGCAGCCGCACCCGCTCGCCAAGTCCCGCCTCTGCCACCTGAAGCTGGAGCCGCTCGATGACGGCGCCGGACAGATCCGTACCCCAGTACTCGTCGACGTCCTTCGCAAGGTGCGCCATCAGCAGACCGGCGCCCACACCGACCTCCAGCATGCGAGAGGGCCCGAAGCCCCGCACCCGCTCCACCATGGCGTCCCGCCAAGCGCGCATCTCGTCCAGCGGAATCGGCTCACCCGTGTACGAGCTGTCCCAGCCGGAGAAGTCCTCACCGAAACCGATGCCCTTGGTGCCCGTCTCGGCGTACACCGAGTCGTAGATCTCCCGCCACTCCTCGACCTGCGCACCCGCGTCGGCTTCCGTACCGGCCCGCAGCGCCGTGTCGAGATCCGGCACCACGTACGCCGCCAGGCGCTGGTCGCCGGGGATGTCCTCACGCGCGATGACCACGGCCTGCCGTACGCCCTCGGAGGCGGTCAGCGCGGACTCGATCTCCCCGGGCTCGATACGGAAGCCGCGCACCTTGACCTGCTCGTCCGCACGGCCCACGAACTCCAACTGCCCGTCCGCGCGCCACCGCGCCAGGTCGCCCGTCCGGTACATCCGTACGCCCGGCCCGAAGGGCGACGCGACGAACCGCTCCGCCGTCAGCCCCGGCCGCCCCGCATACCCGCGCGCCAGCCCCGCCCCCGACACGTACAACTCCCCGGCCACACCCACCGGCACCGGACGCAGCTCCGCATCCAGCACATACGCGCGGGTGTTGGTGACGGGATGGCCGAT
>NZ_JBIRFL010000090.1:0-1104 GCF_044327445.1 Streptomyces sp. NPDC018045 | reverse complement strand
TCCCACATGAACCAGAAGCGGTCCTGTCCGGGGGTGCCGAACAGGTAGAGGATCAGGTCCTGGTCCAGGGTGATCCGGCCGAAGTCCATCGCCACGGTCGTCGTGGTCTTGTCCGGCGCGTGCGTGAGGTCGTCGATGCCGGCCGACGCCGAGGTCATCACGGCTTCGGTGCGCAGCGGGTTGATCTCTGAGACGGCCCCGACGAACGTGGTCTTGCCCACGCCGAAGCCGCCCGCCACCACGATCTTCGCGGAGGTGGTGGAGCGGGCTGCACCGCTAGAGCTTGCGAAGTCCACTGAGCACCCTTTCGAGCAGTGTCACATCTGGCTGTCCGCCGGCGGTCTCGTCCCCGCCGGGCTGATGAATGGCGACGAGCCCGGCCTCCGCCAGGTCGGCGACGAGGATTCGGGCGACGCCGAGGGGGATGGAGAGGAGGGCCGAGATCTCGGCCACTGATTTGATCTCGCGGCAGAGGTGGCAGATGCGCTGGTGCTCCGGCAGTTGGCCCTGCAGCCTGGCCGGGTCGGCGGTCGTGCTGACCAGCGCCTCGATGGCGAGCTGGTAGCGCGGCCGGGTCCGTCCCCCGGTCATCGCGTACGGGCGCACGAGCGGGTTGTGCACGCCCCCGGTGGGAGCCGACGGCCCGGGCGCGCGCCGCTGCTGCGGCTGCACCGGCTGGACGCGGGGCGCCCGCGGCTGGTCGTACGGCGACGGCTGCTCGTACGGCTGCCGGGAGTCGTACGGCTGCTGCTGGTACGGCTGCCGGGGCTGCTGCTGCGGCGGCTGCCGCCGGTGGCTGGGCGCGGAAGGGAAGTTGAAGCGGTTGTGATGGTGCTCGCCCTGTGGCTCGGACTGCTGTCCGGGACCGTACGGGTATCCGCTCGGGGGCGTTGCCACGTTTCCTCCTTCAACTTGCCAATCTGACGCCGGTCGCGCCACCGCACCCTATGGCGCGGTGGCGGGAAACGCACTGCCTGTCTGCTAGTTGAGAAGGCTGCCCTGCAGTTCCGCGCGCAGGTCGGGCGTCAGCACGGTGCCCGCGCGGTCGACCAGCAGGGCCATCTCGTAACCGACGAGGCCGATGTCGCACTCGGGGTGCGCCAG
>NZ_JBIRFL010000089.1:0-1119 GCF_044327445.1 Streptomyces sp. NPDC018045 | reverse complement strand
CTAGTGACCTGAGTCAGAGATTCGGTGGCAGTAGGCGGCGACTTTGTCGAGGATCTCGTCGGCGGTCTTCGTCCAGACGAAGGGTTTGGGGTGTTCGTTCCAGTCGGCCAGCCAGGCACGGATGTCGCGTTCGAGGGCCTGGACGGAGCGGTGGACGCCGCGCTTGAGCTTCTTCTGTGTCAGCTCGGCGAACCACCGTTCCACCAGGTTCAGCCAGGACGCACTGGTCGGTGTGAAGTGCAGGTGGAAGCGGGAGTGGGCCAGCAGCCACCGCTTGATGTCCGGCGTCTTGTGGGTCGCGTAGTTGTCCAGGATCAAGTGGACATCAAGGCCGTCGGGCACGTCCCGGTCGAGCTTGGCCAGGAACTTCTTGAACTCCGCTGCCCGGTGCCGGCGGTGCAGGGACCCGATGACCTTGCCGGTCGCCACCTCCAGGGCGGCGAACAGCGTCGTGGTGCCGGCCCGGACGTAGTCATGACTGCGCCGCTCGGGCACCCCGGGCATTATCGGCAGCACGGGCTGGGACCGGTCCAGGGCCTGGATCTGCGACTTCTCGTCCACGCACAGCACCAGGGCTTTTTCCGGCGGATCGAGGTAGAGGCCGACGACGTCGCGGACCTTGTCGATGAACAGCGGATCGGTGGACAGCTTGAACGTCTGCGTGCGGTGCGGGGCCAGGGCGAACGCCCGCCAGATCCGCGAGACCGACGACTGCGACATGCCCGTGGCCGCCGCCATCGACCGAGTCGACCAGTGGGTGGCGTTCTTCGGCGTTTCCTCCAGCGTCTTGACGATCACCCGCTCGACGTCCGCGTCGGTGATCTTCCGGGGCACACCGGGACGGGGCTCGTCGCACAGGCCGTCCAGGCCCCGTTCGAGAAAACGCCGCCGCCAGGTGCGGACCGTGTCCGCAGCGATCCGCAGTCTGCGCGAGACCTCCAGGATCGAGTGGCCTTCGGCGCACTCCAGCACGATCCGCGACCGCAGGGCCAGCGCCTGAGCTGTCGAACGCCGACGCACCCAGCCTTCCAGCACAGCCCGCTGGGCATCAGTGACCGACAACGGCGCAATCTTCGGACCCGGACGACTCATACCCAACCAACGACAAACCTCCGACTC
>NZ_JBIRFL010000088.1:0-1121 GCF_044327445.1 Streptomyces sp. NPDC018045 | reverse complement strand
AGAGGATGTTCTTGTCGGTTACGTGCAGATTTAGGCGTTTCGTCGGGCACCCAGTATCAACTGGTTGGTACCTATTCACGGCGAATGTGCGAGGCCAGTGCTCCTGACCGCTCCCGCGTGTCATCCCGTTCTGCCCCGACAGCTCCTGTCCGGTTCGAAATTGCCCGGAACGGTCAGCTCAAGTCGCCCGGTCGAGCGATGTACGCCCCCGGCTCCGGGCCGTATCAGTGTTGCCATGACGTCGCAGATGCCCCGCAAGCCCTACCCGTCCGATCTGTCCGACGCCCGTTGGGCCCTGATCGAACCCACACTGACGGCTTGGCGGGCTGAGCGGCAGAAGACCTCGCTCAACCTCGGCGGCAGGGTCGCCGACCTGCGGGAAGTCCTCAACGCGATCCTCTACGTCAACCGCACCGGCATCGCCTGGCGCTACCTGCCGCACGACTTCCCAGCTCACACCACCGTCTTCTCCCACTTCAGCGCCTGGACTGCCGACGGCACCGTCGAGAAGCTCGGCCTCCGCCTGCACCGGCTGGTGCGCGAGATGGAAGGGCGCGACCCCGAACCCACCGCCTGCGTCATTGACTCCCAGAGCGTGAAGACCGCCCACACCGTCCCCGCCAGCACGCAGGGCATCGACGCCGGCAAGAAGATCGTCGGCCGTAAACGCAGCATCGTCACCGACACGTTGGGGCTCCTGCTGCTGGTCATGGTCACCGCGGCCGGCGTCTCCGACAACGAGGCCGGCAAGCATCTCCTGACCCGTACCGCAGCCACCCACCCCACGATCACCAAGGCCTGGGTCGACACCGGTTACAAGAACCAGGCCATCGAACACGGCGCCCAACTCGGCATCGATGTCGACGTTGTGCCACGGAACACGCAGGTCAAAGGCTTCTCCGTGCTCCCGCGACGCTGGGTGGTGGAGCGCAGTTTCGGGTGGATCATGATGCACCGCCGCCTCGCCCGCGACTACGAGACCAAGCCCGAACACTCCGAGAGCATGATCCGTATCGCAGCCATCGCCAACCTCGCCAAACGAGCAACCGACGAAACCACCCCCACCTGGCGATACACATAAAACGCAATCACTCACGAACTACGCGAACCAGACGCCCTCT
>NZ_JBIRFL010000087.1:0-1124 GCF_044327445.1 Streptomyces sp. NPDC018045 | reverse complement strand
AGAGGTCGTTTTCTCCTGTTTCATTGCAATAGACACGTTTTTGTGAACTGTGAGAACGTGATGCTGATGGGATCTGAGGCGCGGTTGGTTCCTGGGAGCCGGAGGGGGTGACGCCTGGGGGGCGAGGCGGCTTGCGCCTGTCTCATCCCAGGACGCCCGTTCCGCGGCCGCGCTGCCACAGGTGCGGACGCGCGCCTGGGCGCCCGCCCGCACCGGCGGTACGCCCCAGTCATGAGCGCACGACGCCCCTACCCGAGCGATCTGTCCGATGCCCGCTGGAAGCTGATCGAGCCTGTCCTGACAGCCTGGCGCTTCGAGCGCCGCGGCCGGGCCCTGGACATCGGGCGACCGCCCGAACACGACCTGCGCGAGATCATGAACGCGATCCTGTACGTCGACCGCACCGGCGTGCAGTGGCGCTACCTGCCGCACGACTTCCCGCCCTGGGAAACGATCTACGGCTACTTCGCCAAGTGGCAGAAGGACGGCGTCTTCGCCCAGCTCAACGGCCTGCTGCGGGACCTGGTACGCCAGCAGCAGGGCCGGAACGCGGAACCATCGGCCGGCGTGATCGACGCGCAGAGCGTCAAGACCGCCACCAGCGTCCCCGCCAGGAGCCAGGGCATGGACGCGGGCAAGAAGATCGTGGGCCGCAAACGGAGCGTCATCACCGACACGCTCGGCCTCCTGTTTGCGGTGCTGGTCACCGCGGCCGGCGTCCAGGACTCCACCGCCGGCACTCAGCTGCTCGACCAGGTCGCCGCCGACCACCCGCGCCTGCGCAAGGTCTGGGTCGACGGCGGCTACCGCAAGCACCTCGTCGAGCACGCCGCCGCCCTCGGCATCGATATGGAAATCGTCGAACGCACCCCCGGGGCCAGGGGGTTCACCCCGTTCCCGAAGCGGTGGGCGGTCGAGCGCACCTACGGCTGGCTGATGCTGCACCGCCGCCTGGTCCGCGACTACGAAACCCTCCCGGCCCGCTCCGAAGCCCTGATCCACCTGGCCATGACCGACCTCATGGCCCGCCGCCTCACCGGCGAGAACACCATCTCCTGGCGCCACCCGACATCACCGGATCAAACACGCATGACGGGATGAAACAACGGGAGAAAACGACCTCT
>NZ_JBIRFL010000086.1:0-1150 GCF_044327445.1 Streptomyces sp. NPDC018045 | reverse complement strand
GCCGGACGAACTCCCACTCGGCATCCGACAGCTCATGTCGACGTATCACCCGACCATGATCCACCACGCAAGATCATTTGAAGACACGACCTAGGAGTGCTGCTCGTGCCGGTGCTCGGCCCAAGCTGCCGCTGCCTGCTTCATGGCGACCGTCCAGGAGCCGGCGGAGGCCCCGTGAGCGATCTCGCCGGATCGGACCCGCCCTGGCGGCGATGGCTGTCCGTACACCTTCGGGCAGCGCCTCGAACGGCGTCGTCTTCATCTTAGGTACGGAACGCGGCCAACTGGGACGGGTCTTCGAACAGTGTCTCCAACTCGGGGAGGCGTTCAGCACGGCGTGCCATGAGGTACACGCGGTTGTGAGTGCGTTGCACCTCGTGCAGCAGAGTGAACCCTTGAGTCTCGTAGTAGCGGACCAGGCCCGGGAACATGCAGCCGCGCCTCACCCACTCTTTCCCGTGGCGTGCGGCGTGGTCCACAGCCCACAGGGCGATCAAGGTGCCGGGCTTCTGCTCGCGATAAGCGGGGTCGGTCGCGGTGGTGAAGAGGTAGTACGCGGATTCGGCGAGTTCGTCCGTGGCCCACCCCCACGGCGGGATCTCTTCCTGCACGGTAGTGCAGCCGACAATGCGGGAGTTGGTTTGATCTTCGAGCACCCACATGGCGTCACGGGAGTTCTCGGCCTGGGCAGCGAGGTTGTCCGCGCTGTCACGCCGCGTCGGCATGTCGCGCGCTTCGAGCCACGTGGAACGTGAACGGACCATTGCCGCGATGGCGGGGGTGTCGGCTGAGGTGGCCGGGCGCATGGCAAGCATCTGTGACTCCGCATCTTCGAGGGGCTGTGGCAGCCTCCCACGATCGGGCCTTGGGTGCGGTGGGTTCCGCCCCGAGATCGGGGCGGAACCCACGTGAGGGTTACAGAAAGATTCGGGTGGCTATGTGGAGGTTGATGACCTGGAGGAGCTGGGCGTCGCCGTCTTCACGGTGCGTCCCTTCGCTGAGCCGGCGATGGGGGAGTGGCCCTGGCTGAAAGGCATCCGGGGCGATTGGCCTTTACGAGTCCTTGCAGAATGATCTTCATGTGGCGCGGTGGAGGGGACGGTGATGCCGTTCCTCGGGGGTGAGGATGGCCCGGCGCAAGCCGTGGGAG
>NZ_JBIRFL010000085.1:0-1363 GCF_044327445.1 Streptomyces sp. NPDC018045 | reverse complement strand
CCTGGGCGCGCATGCAGGGGCCCATGAGCGCGTCCTCGGCGAAGGAGATGGTGAGCAGGTCGGCGTCGGGCTGGGTGTAGGAGTCGAAGGGCAGGCTGAGGTTCCTGGCTTCCGCGCCGGCGGCGGGGCCCGCCGCCGTTCGGGGAGCGGCAGGCTGCGGTTGTGTTCCCGCGCAGCCGGTGGCCGCGAGGAGGAGCAGCAGGGCGGCGGCCCTCGGGCGGACGGAGTCGGTCACGGCGGCCTCTTCTGGTGGGAAGGCGGTACGGGTGGTGCCGACGGCTCTGTCGGCACCACCCGCGCTCCTTGCTTGCTCGCCTACTTGATGCTGCTCGCGGTGTCGTTGCCCACGTTGGTGGACCGCAGGTTGAAGAGCTGGTGGTCCGGGAGGATCTTCGTGCTCGGCCCGTGGTAGCCGGCGTCCCTGTACAGCCTCCACGCCTTGGTGGAGCGGTTCTTCACCGAGCTGACGCGGTCGTTGAGGCTCTTTCCGTTATCGAAGTAGTTGTTCTTGAAATTCGCGTCCTTGTGCGTGATTTTCTTCTTTCCGCCCTTGTAGTGGCTGTTCTGGTACAGCCACAGAGCCCCCCTGGCCAGTTCACCGGAGCCGGACTGCCTCTGGAGAGTCTGGGTGGCGTCCTGGGAACTGTTGGCGGCCGCGGGAACGACCGCCCCGGCTGTCAGCGTGACGATACCGATGCCCAGCGCGGCTGTACGGCTCATGCGCATGATGATCTCCCTTCGATAATGGTGTGGCTGCGGTGTGTTCGGCACTTCTGCGCAGGCCGGGCCGCTCTCGTGGGAGTGCCGGTCCAGGCCGTGCCCTAGTGATCCCAGCGGCTGGATGGTTGTCTCGCACCCCCTGTTTGTGCTGGTAGACAACGCAACGGTGGTCCGGTTGGGGGGGCGGGGTTGGCTCGCGGGCGTCTTGTGGCGCTGTGGCGGCCGTGCTGAGGTGGACGGTCTCACATGAACGGGGAGGCTGGACTGCGGTGGGGCGACGTGAAAAGCCGATCGATCCGGGTGCGGGGCCGGTGCAGCGGTTCGCCTTCGCCTTGCGCAAGCTGCGGGAAGAGGCCGGCGGTCCGACCTACCGAGCGATGGCCCAAAAGGCGGGATATTCGACCGCCGCGCTGTCCCGCGCGGCGGCGGGCGAGATACTGCCGTCACTGCCGCTGACGCTGGCCTATGTGCAGGCCTGCGGCGGAAATCCGCAAGAATGGGAGCAGCGGTGGCAGGCCGCGCGTGATGAAGAGGCCCATCGGCCCCGTGACCCGGACGAGGAGCTGACGGACCCTCCCTACCGTGGCCTGGCCCGTTTCGAACCCGGCGACCATGCCCGGTTCTTCGGCCGGACCCGCCTGAC
>NZ_JBIRFL010000084.1:0-1465 GCF_044327445.1 Streptomyces sp. NPDC018045 | reverse complement strand
CGCCCGCCTTCAGTACGGCGAGGACCGCGACCACCAGGTCGGCGGACCGGGGCAGCAGCACCCCGACCAGCTTCTCCGGACCCACACCCTGGCCGACCAGCCAGTGCGCCAGCCGGTTCACCCGCGCCTCCAGCTCGCCGTACGACAGCGTCTCGGCGCCGCACACGACCGCGACGGCGTCCGCGTTCCGGCGGGCGTGCTCGGCGACGGACCGGGCGAGGGTCGTGCCGGGCACGTCGGCGGCGGTCGCGTTCCACCCGGCCACCACCTGGTCGCGCTCGACTTCGGACAGCAGCTCCAGCCGCCCGATGCGCAGCGACGGATCGGCCGTCACCTGCTCCAGCAGCCGCACCCAGCGGGCCAGCAGCGCCTCGACCGTCGCACGGTCGAACAGCTCCGTGGCGTACTCGACGACCGTCTCGATGCCCGTCGGGCCGTGGGCCGCGTCGTGCCCCTCGGTGAGGGAGACGAGCATGTCGAAGCGCGAGGTGCCGGCGCTCACCACCTCGGCCTGCACCTGGAGGCCGGGGAGCCGGAAGTCCTCGCCCGGCGCGTTCTGGAGGACCAGGGCGACCTGGAAAAGGGGGTGGTGGGCGGTGGAGCGCCGCGGGTTCAGGCGTTCCACCAGGTGCTCGAAGGGGACGTCCTGGTGTTCGTACGCGGCGAGACTGGTCGCGCGGACCCGGCCGAGCAGTTCCTCGAAGCTCGGGTCGCCGGAGGTGTCCGTGCGCAGCACGAACGTGTTGACGAAGAAGCCGATCAGTTCGTCCAGGCCCTCGTCGGTACGGCCGGCCACACCGCTGCCCAGGGGGATGTCGTGGCCGCCGCCGAGGCGGGTGAGCAGCGCGGCCATCGCGGCCTGGAGCACCATGAAGACGGTGGTGTTCGACTGCCGGGCCAGCGCCACCAGCCGCCGGTGCAGGGCGGGGTCCAGGTCGAAGGTGAGGTGCTCGCCGTCGTAGGAGGCCACCGCGGGGCGCGGGCGGTCGGTGGGGAAGCTCACCAGGTCGGGCAGGCCGTCCAACTGCGCACGCCAGTAGGCGACCTGTCGCGTGAAGACGCTGTCCGGGTCGTCCTCGTCGCCGAGCAGTTCGCGCTGCCACAGGGTGTAGTCCACGTACTGCACCGGCAGTTCGGGCCAGCCCGGGTCGCGTCCCTCGGTGCGCGCGGTGTACGCCTCGACGACGTCACGGGCGAGCGGGCCCATCGACCACCCGTCACCGGCGATGTGGTGGAGCAGCAGCAGGAGGACGTGGTCCTCCGGACCGGTCTCGTACAGCCATACCCGGACCGGGACCTCGGTGGCCAGGTCGAAGGGGTGCCGGGCCGCCTCTTCCAGCGCTTCCCGCAGCTCCGGCTCCGGTATCCGCCGGTGGTCCCAGGCGAAGTCCGCGTCGGCGGCCTCCAGCACGACCTGCCGCGGCTCGCCGTCCACCTCGGGAAAGACCGTACGCAGCGTCTCGTG
>NZ_JBIRFL010000083.1:0-1730 GCF_044327445.1 Streptomyces sp. NPDC018045 | reverse complement strand
CACGAGACGCTGCGTACGGTCTTTCCCGAGGTGGACGGCGAGCCGCGGCAGGTCGTGCTGGAGGCCGCCGACGCGGACTTCGCCTGGGACCACCGCCGCGTCACCGCGGCCGAACTCCCCGCGGCCCTCGACGCGTCGGCCCGGTACGGCTTCGACCTCGCCACCGAGATCCCCGTACGCGCCTGGCTCTTCGACCTGTCCGACGACCTGTCCGGCGACCTGTCCGGCGACGAAAGCGTGCTGCAACTGCTGCTGCACCACATCGCGGGCGACGGCTGGTCCCTGGCGCCCCTCGCCCGGGACGTCCTGGCCGCCTACACCGCCCGTGCGGACGGCACCGCGCCACAGTGGGCCGAACTCCCCGTCCAGTACGCCGACTACACCCTGTGGCAACGCGACCTGCTCGGAGACGAGGCGGACCCGGACAGCCTCGTCAGCCGCCAGGTGGGCTACTGGCGTGCGCAGTTGGACGGCCTGCCCGACCTGGTGAGCTTCCCCACCGACCGCCCGCGCCCCGCGGTGGCCTCCTATGACGGCGCCCACCTGGAGTTCACCCTCGACGGCGCCCTGCACCAGCGCCTCGTCGCGCTGGCCCGGCGGTCGAACACCACCGTCTTCATGGTGCTCCAGGCCGGTATGGCGGCCCTGCTGACCCGCCTCGGCGCCGGCACCGACATCCCGCTCGGCAACGGCGTCGCCGGCCGCGCGGACGAAGCCCTCGAAGACCTCGTCGGCCTCTTCGTGAACACGTTCGTGCTGCGCACGGACACCTCCGGCGACCCCACCTTCGAGGAACTGCTCGGCCGGGTCCGCGAAACCAGCCTCGCCGCGTACGAGCACCAGGACGTGCCGTTCGAGCACCTGGTGGAACTCCTCAACCCGCACCGTTCCGGCTCCCACCACCCCCTGTTCCAGGTGGCGATGGTCCTCCAGAACACCCCGGAGGAGTCCTTCCGGCTGCCGGACCTCGACGTCCGCAGCGAGTTCGTCTCCACCGCGACCTCCCGGTTCGACATGCTCGTCGAGATGTTCGAGCGGCACGAGGACGTGCACGGTACCTCGGGCATCGAGACGGTCGTCGAGTACGCCACGGAGCTGTTCGACCGTGCGACGGTCGAGGCGCTGCTGGCCCGCTGGGTGCGGCTGCTGGAGCAGGTGACGGCCGATCCGTCGCTGCGCATCGGCCAGGTCGAGCTGCTGTCCGGCCCCGAACGCGTGACGCTGCTGACCGACTGGAGCGGCACCCCGGCCGAGGTGCCCGCCGTGACGCTGGCCGAGGCGTTCGCCGCCCACGCCCGCCGCACCCCGGACGCGGTGGCCCTGGCGTCCGGCGACCGGCCGGTCTCCTACGGCGAGCTGGAGGCGCGGGTGAACCGGCTGGCGCACTGGCTGGTCGGCCAGGGTGTGGGTCCGGAGAAGCTGGTGGGGGTGGTGTTGCCGCGGTCGGTGGAGATGGTGGTGGCGGTTCTCGCCGTGCACAAGGCGGGCGGCGCGTACGTGCCGGTGGACCCGGAGTACCCGGAGGAGCGCCGCCGGTACATGCTGGCCGACGCGGCGCCGGTGTTGGTGCTGGACGAGGCGGCGCTGCGGCGGGATCTGTCCGGCTTCCCGGACAGCGACCCGGGTGTGATCGTCGCGCCGGAGAGCCCGGCGTATGTGATCTACACCTCGGGCTCGACCGGGCGCCCCAAGGGCGTGGTGGTCTCCCACCGGGGCGTGGCGAGCCTGGC
>NZ_JBIRFL010000082.1:0-1752 GCF_044327445.1 Streptomyces sp. NPDC018045 | reverse complement strand
AGGGGCGCAAGACCAGCAGGCTGCGGGTCTCGCACGCCTTCCACTCGCCGCTCATGGAACCGATGCTCGCCGACTTCCGCGCCGTCGCCGAGCGCCTGGCGTACGGCGTGCCGGAACTGACCGTCGTCTCCAACGTGACCGGCGGCCCGGCCACACCGGACCAGCTCCGCACCCCCGACTACTGGGTCACCCACGTCCGCGAAGCCGTACGGTTCGCCGACGGGATACAGGCCCTGCACACCGAGGGCGTGACCCGCTTCCTGGAGCTGGGCCCGGACGGCACCCTCTCGGCCATGGCCCGCGCGTCACTGCCGGACGAGGCCGTACTCGTCCCCGCCCTGCGCAAGGACCGCCCGGAGGAGGCGGCGCTCCTGGCGGCCCTGTCACACCTGCATGTGGAGGGCTCGGCGATCGACTGGGCCGCGTTCTTCACCGGCACGGACGCACACGTCGTCGACCTGCCGACGTACGCCTTCCAGCACCGGCGCTACTGGCCCACCCCCGGCGCCACCGGCACCGGGGACATCACCGCGGCCGGTCTCGAAGCGGCCGGGCATCCGCTGCTGAGCGCCGCGGTGGAACTGTCCGGCGGCGACGGCCTGCTGTTCACCTCACGCCTGTCGCTCCCGACACATCCGTGGCTGGCCGACCACGTGGTGATGGACTCGGTGCTGCTGCCGGGAACGGCCTTCGTCGAACTCGCCGTCCGCGCCGCCGACGAAGCGGACTGCGGCCGGATCGACGAACTGACCCTGGCCGCCCCGCTCGTCCTGCCCGAGAACGGCGGCGTGCAACTGCAACTGCACGTCGGCCCCGCCGACGAGACCGGCAGCCGGGCCCTCACCATCCGCTCCCGTCCCGAAGGCGACGGCGACCGGCCGTGGGTCCAGCACGCCACCGGCGTCCTCGTGGCCGGCGAGCCGGCCGACCCCGGCCACGACTTCCACGCGGAATCCTGGCCCCCCGCCGACGCCGAGGCCGTCGACCTGAGCGGCCTCTACCCCGGCCTGGCCGCGAGCGGATTCGACTACGGGCCGCACTTCCAGGGCCTGCGGGCCGCCTGGCGCCGGGGCGACGAGGTGTTCGCCGAAGTCGCCCTGCCCGACGCCGCCGAAGCCGACGCGCCCGCGTACGGTCTGCACCCGGCCCTGCTCGACGCGGCCCTGCACGCCTGCGCCCTCGACGGGCTGGACCGCGGCGTCCTCCCCTTCTCCTGGGAGAACGTCTCGCTGCACGCCTCCGGCGCCTCGGCCGTACGGGCCCGGATCGTCCGGCACGGCGGCGACACGCTGTCCCTCGACATCGCCGACACCGAGGGCGAGCCGGTCGCCTCCGTCGGCACCCTGGTCCTGCGGGCGGCCTCCGGTGACCCGCTCGAAGGCGGCGCGAGCCCGGTCGGGCGCGACGCGCTGTTCCGCGTGCAGTGGAACCCCGTACGCCTGCCCCCGGCCCGGGCCGCGGAGCCCGTGGCGACACTCGGTTCCCTGGCCGGCGCGCCGTTCGAGAGCCACCCCGACCTGGCGGCCCTCGCCGAGTCCGGCCAGGTGCCGGGCACGGTGCTGGTCCCGGTGGACGCCGGTTCCGGCGACCTGGTGGAGTCGGCGCACGCCACCGCCGCCCGGACGCTGGACCTGGCCCAGTCGTGGCTGGCTGATGGGCGGTTTGCCGCCTCGCGTCTGGTGTTCGTGACGCGTGGTGCGGTGTCGGGTGTGGATCTGGCGGGTGCGGCGGTGTGGGGTCTGGTGCGGTCGG
>NZ_JBIRFL010000081.1:0-1770 GCF_044327445.1 Streptomyces sp. NPDC018045 | reverse complement strand
GTCAGTCCTTGATTTCGCAGATGACGGCGCCGGAGGAGAGGGCGGCGCCGACTTCGGCGGTCAGGCCCTTGATGGTGCCGGTGCGGTGGGCGTTGAGGGGCTGTTCCATTTTCATGGCTTCGAGGACGACGACGAGGTCGCCTTCGGTGACCTGCTGGCCTTCCTCGACGGCGATCTTGACGATGGTGCCCTGCATGGGCGAGGCCAGGGTGTCGCCGGAGGCGGCGGAGCCGGACTTGCGGGCGGCCTTGCGCTTGGGCTTGGCGCCGCCGGCGACCGCGGCGCGGGCCAGCGGCATGCCCAGCGAGGACGGCAGGGAGACCTCCAGGCGCTTGCCGCCGACCTCGACGACGACCGTCTCGCGGACGTCGCTTTCGGCCTCGTCGGTGCCGGGCGCGGCGAACGGCTCGAGGGTGTTGGTGAACTCCGTCTCGATCCAGCGGGTGTGCACCGTGAACGGCTCGGCGGAGCCGGTCAGCTCCGGCGCGAACGCCGGGTCGGTGACGACCGTGCGGTGGAAGGGCAGGGCGGTGGCCATGCCCTCGACGGTGAACTCGCCCAGCGCGCGGGCGGCGCGCTGCAGCGCCTGCCGGCGGGTGGCGCCGGTGACGATGAGCTTGGCCAGCAGCGAGTCCCAGGCCGGGCCGATGACGCTGCCGGCCTCCACGCCGGCGTCCAGGCGCACGCCGGGCCCGGCGGGGGCCTGGAACGCGGTCACCGTGCCGGGGGCGGGCAGGAAGTTGCGGCCGGGGTCCTCGCCGTTGATGCGGAACTCGAAGGAGTGGCCGCGCACCGGCGGGTCGTCGTAGCCCAGGGGCTCGCCGTCGGCGATGCGGAACATCTCGCGCACCAGGTCCAGGCCGGTGACCTCCTCGGTGACCGGGTGCTCGACCTGCAGGCGGGTGTTGACCTCCAAAAAGGAGATGGTGCCGTCCTGGCCGACCAGGAACTCGCAGGTGCCCGCGCCCTGGTAGCCGGCCTCCTTGAGGATGGCCTTGGAGGCCCGGTACAGCTCGGCGTTCTGCGCGGCGCTCAAAAAGGGGGCGGGGGCCTCCTCGACCAGCTTTTGGTGGCGGCGCTGCAGCGAGCAGTCGCGGGTGGAGACCACCACGACGTTGCCGTGCTGGTCGGCCAGGCACTGCGTCTCCACGTGCCGGGGCCGGTCGAGGTAGCGCTCGACGAAGCACTCGCCGCGCCCGAAGGCCGCGACGGCCTCGCGCACCGCCGAGTCGTACAGCTCCGGCACCTCCTCCAGGGTGCGGGCGACCTTCAGGCCGCGGCCGCCGCCGCCGAAGGCCGCCTTGATGGCGATCGGCAGGCCGTGCTCCTCGGCGAAGGCCACGACCTCCCCGGCCCCGGAGACCGGGTCGGCGGTGCCGGCCACCAGCGGCGCACCGGCGCGCTGGGCGATGTGCCGGGCCGCGACCTTGTCACCCAGGTCGCGGATGGCCTGCGGGGGCGGGCCGATCCAGATCAGCCCGGCATCCAGCACCGCCTGGGCGAACTCGGCGTTCTCCGACAGGAAACCGTAGCCCGGGTGGACGGCATCGGCCCCGGAGTCGGCGGCCGCGCCCAGCACCTTGGCCATGTCGAGGTAACTGGTGGCCGGGGTGTCACCGCCCAGCGCGTAGGCCTCGTCCGCCGCCCGCACATGCAGCGCATCCCGGTCCGGGTCGGCATAGACCGCCACACTCCCGATACCGGCATCCCGGCACGCCCGGGCCACACGGACAGCGATTTCGCCTCGGTTGGCGATGAGCACCTTGCGCA
>NZ_JBIRFL010000080.1:0-1916 GCF_044327445.1 Streptomyces sp. NPDC018045 | reverse complement strand
GCGGATGTGGGCCGTGGACGGGACATGGGAGCGGGTGTTTACCGCGCTGATGGCCCAGGCCGACGCCGACGAGGACCTGACCTGGGCCGTCTCGGCGGACTCCACGATCGTTCGGGTTCATCAGCACGCGGTGGGGCGGCCCGTGCCCAGCGCCGTCGCCGGGCCGCATCCACCCGACCGCACCGAGATGTTCGCGGCGATCCGGCAGCGCATCAGCAAGCTCACAGGCGAAGTCCAGCTCCCGCCGATGCCGGACGGCCGGGCCACCGGATGACATTCGGCACGGCCCCGTAGGTGGCCCGAGGCCCAGGCTGTCGCGCACGGCTCGGGCTGGCCAGCACTATGCAGGGCGCAGGACTTTGCTGGGGCACCAGTAACACTTTTCAGCGCGCTGGGCCGATGCTGGATGGCGGGGCCGGCTGTAGGAGCCGGTCCCGCCTTCTTTCAAGGAGTACACGATGCCGAAGCCCGGAACAGACTTCACATTTGGACGTGATTGGCCGTACCGCTTTTGGAACGGCCCACGTCTGCAGACGGAGCACGAGTTGGGAGACGACCAAGAGGCGCTGTCCGTCGCCGACCGAATGCGAAAGCGCGGCGAGCAGGTGACACGCATCGAGCGGTGCAACGCCTCCGGCCACTGGACCACCGTGTGGACAGCCGCTGTGTCCTACCCCGGAAACCGGAGAGCAGCCGCATGAACGCGCCCCACCCGACACCTTTGAGGTGGTGCTGACCGAGTGTTCCTGGTTCAGCCCGGCGGCCGGTGGTTCGCGCTCTGCTATGGCAGTCAGCCGGCACGGCGGCCGCCGGTCGCCTTCTTCTTCGCCGCGGTCTTCTTCGCCGGCGCCTTGGCGGCGGTTTTCTTGCCGCCCGTCTCCTTCGGCGTACGGGTGCTCTTGCGGGCGGGGGAGCGTCTGGCGGTTCCGGTGACCTTGTCCTCGATGGCACGCAGCGGCGTCACCGACGCGCCCGTACCGCCGGTGTCTTCGCCGCGGGCGCTCCTGGCAGCGCGGACGCTGTCCTCTAGGGCGGCCATCAGGTCCAGGACCTGCCCGCGCGGCTGGGGAGCCTCGCCGGGGACTTCGACTTCGCGGTCCTCCAGCTTGGCCGCCACGATCCCCACGACCTGCTCACGGTAGTGGTCGCGCAGATCCTCCTCATCCAGCGGCCCGTAGCTGTCCATCAGCGCCTCGGCCGCGGCGAGCTCGTCGTCGCTGATGTCGACCGGCCGCTCGGGAACCACACCGGCGGGGGTGCGGATCTGGCCGGGCCAGCGCAGCGAGTGCAGCACCAGCACATCCCCCATCGGTCGCACCAGCGCAAGGGTCTCCTTGCTGCGCAGGGCGATCTTGCCGATGGCGACCGAGCCGTGGTCCTCCATAGCCTCGCGCAGCAGGACGTACGGCTTGGCGGCGGCGGGTCCGGTGGGCGCGACGTAGTAGCCGCGTTCAACCTGCAGCGGGTCGACGTCGCCGGCCGGCACGAAGGCGAGGATGGTGAGGGTCTTGACGGTCGGCAGCGGCAACTGCTGAAGGTCGTCGTCGGTGAGCGGGACGATCCGCTCACCGGTCTCGTAGCCGCGGCCGATCTCCTCGGTCGGCACCTCGGCGTCCTCCTCCAGGGAGCAGATGGGCCGGTTGCGTACGCGCCCGTTGTCGGCCTTGTGCACGCGCACGAAGGAGACGGACGGTCCGCTGTCGGTGGCGGCGTGCAGGGAGATCGGCACGGTGACCAGCCCGAAGCTCAAGGCTCCCTGCCAGAGCGAGTGCGGCATAGCTGACCTGCCCTTTCCCCGGGCTTTCAGCGTAGAACGACGATCGGCCTAGGAGTTGTCTTCAAATGTCACGCCCACATCAGGAGCGATGCGAGGGTGACGGCTGCTTGGTAGGACTCGGCGGTCTTCTCATAGCGGG
>NZ_JBIRFL010000079.1:0-2203 GCF_044327445.1 Streptomyces sp. NPDC018045 | reverse complement strand
GGTGCGGCAGTTGCCGGACGGGTCGCTGGAGTATCAGGGCCGCAACGACGATCAGGTCAAGATCCGTGGCTTCCGCATCGAACTCGGCGAGATCGGGGCCAGGATCGGTGAGCACCCGGGTGTGCGCTCCTGCGTGGTCGTCGTCCGCGAGGACCAGCCGGGAAACAAGCAGTTGGTCGCGTACGTCGTCCCGGTGGACGGGGCCCCGGCACCGGACCACCGCGCGGAACTCGCCCGGCATGCGGCCCGTACCCTCCCCGAGTACATGGTGCCCAGCGCCTTCGTCACCTTGCCGACCCTGCCGCTGACCGCCAACGGGAAGCTCGACCGTGAGGCGCTGCCGGCTCCCGGCATCGACGCCTACGCCCAGCGTGAGTACGTCGCGCCGGGCACCGCCACCGAACGGGCGCTCGCGGCGGCGTGGGCCGAGGTGCTGGGCCTCGACGAGACGCGTATCGGTGCCGGTGACAACTTCTTCGAGCTGGGCGGCCATTCGCTGCTCATCACCGTCCTGGTGGCCCGCCTGAAGGAACGGGGCTTCGACGTACCCGTACGCGGTGTGTTCAGCTCCCCGACGCTGGCCGGCCTGGCGGTGGAGATCGACGAGGCGCGGGCCGGCGCCGGTACGGCCACCGGCTACCGCGTTCCGCCCAACCTGATCCCGCTGGGCAGCCGGCGCATCACCCCGGACATGCTCCCCCTGGTCGACCTCGATCAGGAACAGATCGACGCCGTCGTGGCCACCGTCCCCGGCGGCGCACCCAACGTCCAGGACATCTATCCGCTGGCCTCCGCCCAGGAGGGCATCCTCTTCCACCACCTGCTGGACCCGGACAACGACCCCTACCTCGTCTCCCTCCTCCTGGCCGCCGACGACGAAGAAGCGTGTGCCGCCTTCACGAAGGCGCTCCAAGCGCTGATCGACCGGCACGACGTCATGCGTACGGCCGTGATCACCGCCGGGCTGCCCGAGCCGGCGCAGGTCGTGCAGCACACCGCCCGCCTGACGGTCGAACGGACGCGCCTCGACCCGGACACGGATCCCGAGACGCAGGCCCGCGCCCTGCTGGACCGGCCCCGGCGGATGCGGGTCGACCGGGCACCCCTGCTGCGGCTGCTCATCGCCGAGGACCCACACTCCGACCGGCGCTACCTCCTGCTCAGCGCCCACCACCTCATCGAGGACGCCACCACCCTGCGGCTGGTCCTCGAAGAGCTGGCCGCCCACATGACGGGCCGTACGGAACTGCTGGCCGCCCCGGCGCCGTACCGCGACTTCGTCGCCCACACGCTGCACCAGACGGCGACGGGCGACGCGGAAGCCCACTTCCGGGCCACCCTCGGTGATGTCACCGAGCCGACGAACCCCTTCGGGCTGACGAACGTACGCGGCGACGGCCACCGGTACCCGCAGGTGCGCCGCGCCCTGCCGCCGGGCCTGACGCGCGACCTGCGCGCGCAGGCCCAGCGCCTGCGGACCAGCCCGGCCTGCCTCTTCCACGCCGCCTGGGCGTGTGTCGTCGCCGCGGCCGCCGGACGTGACGACGTGGTGTTCGGCACCGTGATGTCGGGTCGCCTGCAAGGTGTCCCCGGCGTGGAGCGGATGCTCGGCAACTTCATCAACACCCTGCCGCTGCGGGTGAGCCTGGCCGGCCGGACCGTCCGCGAGCTGATCGCCGAGGTGGACACCGGGCTCAAGGACCTGATCGCCCGTGAGCAGAGCCCGCTGAGCCTGGCGCAGCGCTGTAGCGGCCTGGACGCCGACACCCCGCTGTTCAGCGCGGTGATCAACGTGCGGCACTTCGAGCCGGGGCGCGGCGACACCACGGCGCCCCCCATCGGCGACCGGGGGATCCACTGGGTGGCGGAGGCCGACGCGATCAACTACCCCCTGGTGGTGTCCCTCGACGACTTCGGCGACGAACTCGCGCTGCACGTCCGGGTCGACGAATCCGTGGCGTGCGAGTCCCTCGTGGGCCATGTCGAGTCCGCCCTGTCGGGCATCGTCGCGTCCCTCGCCGCGGACGACGGCACCGGCACCCGTGCCCTGGACATCGACGTCCTGCCCGCCGCGGAGCGTCGGCGGGTGTTGGTGGAGTGGAATGAGTCGCCGGTGGAGGCTGGGTCGGGTTTGGGGTCGGTGTTGGGTGAGCGGTGTGTGCATGAGTGGTTTGAGGAGGTGGTGGCGGGTTCGTCCGGTGCG
>NZ_JBIRFL010000078.1:0-2772 GCF_044327445.1 Streptomyces sp. NPDC018045 | reverse complement strand
ACCGCGTCGAACGCCGCCGCGAACACCGGATACCGCCCATACAGCTCCCGGCCCATGCCCAGGCGCTGCGAGCCCTGGCCCGAGAAGAGGACGGCCGTCTTCCCCGCGCCGGCCGAGCCCTCGGCGAGGCCGGGATCGGACTCGCCCGCCGCGAGTGCGGACAGGGCGTGTACCAGTGCGTCGCGGTCCTGGCCCCACAGTACGGCCCGGTGGGCGAACCTCGATCGTCCCGTGGCCAGTGAGTGGCCGATGTCCCGTGCGGACGGCGCGTCGTGGCCGGTGACCAGGGGCAACAGCCGGGCCGCCTGGGCGCGCAGGGCGGCGTCGTTCCTGCCGGACAACACCCAGGCCGACGCGCCGGGTTCGGCCGCCGCCCCCACTGGTTCGCTGTCGGCCGGTACCGGCTCCGGCTGTTCCAGGATGACGTGCGCGTTGGTCCCGCTGACGCCGAAGGAGGACACGCCTGCTCGGCGCAGCCCCTCCCCCTGCGGCCACTCGGTCGCGGAGGTCAGCAGCTCCACCGCGCCCGCGCTCCAGTCCACGTGCGTCGACGGCTCATCGACATGCAGCGTCCGCGGCAGCACACCGTGCCGCATGGCCTGCACCATCTTGATGATGCCGGCGACACCCGCGGCCGCCTGCGCGTGACCGATGTTGGACTTCACCGAGCCCAGCAGCAGCGGACGCTCTTCCGGCCGCTCCTGGCCGTACGTCGCCAGCAGCGCCTGGGCCTCGATCGGGTCGCCCAGCGTGGTACCCGTACCGTGGCCCTCCACCGCGTCCACGTCCGCCGCGGACAGGCCAGCGCTCGCCAACGCCTGCCGGATCACCCGCTGTTGCGACGGACCGTTCGGCGCCGTCAACCCGTTCGAGGCACCATCCTGATTCACCGCGGAACCACGCACCGTCGCCAGCACCCGATGCCCGTTGCGGCGCGCGTCCGACAGCCGCTCCAGCACCAGCATGCCGACGCCCTCGCCCCAGCCGACGCCGTCGGCCGCATCGGCGAACGCCTTGCAGCGCCCGTCCGCCGACAAGCCTCGCTGCCGCGAGAAGTCCACGAACGTCGTCGGTGTCGACATCACCGTCACACCGCCCGCCATGGCCAGCGAGCACTCACCGGACCGCAGCGACTGCGCGGCCAGGTGCAGGGCCACCAGCGACGACGAGCACGCCGTGTCCACCGTGACCGCCGGACCCTCGAAACCGAACGTGTACGACACCCGGCCGGAGGCGATGCTGGCGGCGCTGCCATTGCCTCGATAGCCCTCGTACTGGTCGCCGACCATGAGTTCGCTGTAGTCGGTGTACATCACGCCCGCGAAGACGCCGGTCCGGCTGCCGCGCAGGGTGGCCGGGTCGATGCCCGACCGTTCGAGCGCTTCCCACGTCGTCTCCAGCAGCAGCCGCTGCTGGGCGTCGGTGGCCAGGGCCTCGCGGGGGCTCATCCCGAAGAACTCGGGGTCGAAGTCCCCCGCCTCGTGCAGGAACCCACCGGAGCGGGTGTACGAGGTGCCGAGCGCGTCGGGGTCGGGGCTGTAGAGCGACTCCACGTCCCAGCCACGGTCGGCCGGGAAGTCCGAGACGGCGTCCGCGCCGTCCGACACCAGCCGCCACAGGTCCTCGGGCGAGGTGACCCCGCCCGGGTAGCGGCAGCTCATGCCGACGATCACCACCGGGTCGTCGGCCGCGGCCACCGCCGTCCGCGCCGGCCACATGTCGTCCGTCGCCTGGGCGCCGAACAGCTCGTCCAGCAGGAAGTCGACGAGCGTGCCGGCCGTGGGGTAGTCGAAGACGGTGGTCGCCGCCAGGCGCATGCCCGTCGCCTTGTTGAGCCGGTTGCGCAGCTCGACACCGGTCAGGGAGTCGAAGCCGAGCTCCTGGAAGGCCCGGTCCGGGTCCACCGTCTCGGGGCTCGCGTGGCCCAGGACCGTCGCGATCTGGGTACGTACGACATCGAGCAGCGCCTCGCGCCGCTCCTCCGCGGACAGCCCGGTCAGGCGCTCCACCAGGCCGGCGGCCGCGGCCGACCCGGCGACCACGGTACGCCGGGTGCGAGTCCTGATCAGGCCGCGCAGCAGCGGGGGTATGTCTCCCTGTTCCCGCAGTACGGCCAGGTCGAGGCGTACGGGAAGGACGAGCGCGGCGTCGGCGGTCAGCGCGGCGTCGAAGAGGGCGACGCCCTCCGCGGGGCCGAGTTCGGGCATGCCCGAGCGGGCGATCCGTCGGAGGTCGGTCTCCGACAGGGTGCCGGTCATGCCGCTGTCCTGGGACCAGGGGCCCCACGCCAGCGACGTGGCCGGGAGCCCTTGGGCCCGGCGGTGGTGTGCCAGCGCGTCCAGGAAGGTGTTGCCCGCCGCGTAGTTGGCCTGTCCGGCGCCGCCCAGGATGCCCGAGACCGATGAGAAGACGACGAACGCGCCGAGGTCCAGGTCCCGGGTGGCCTCGTGCAGGTGCCAGGCCGCGTCCACCTTCGGCCGCAGCACCGCCGACAACCGCTCCGCAGACAACGACTCCACCACACCGTCATCGAGAACACCGGCCGTATGAACGACCCCACTGACCGGGTGGCGAGAAACCAAATCCGACACAGCAGCACCGTCAGTCACATCGCACGCCTCGACGACCACCCGCGCGCCATGCTGCTCCAGCTCGGCAACGAGATCATCAGCGCCCCCGGCAGCCGGACCACTCCGACTGACCAGCAACAGACTCCGCACCCCGTGCTCCACCACCAGATGCCGGGCAACCACACGCCCCAGACCACCCGTA
>NZ_JBIRFL010000077.1:0-2796 GCF_044327445.1 Streptomyces sp. NPDC018045 | reverse complement strand
CGCCGATGTCGCCGACGCCACCGAACGCGGCATCCATCGGGTCTGTTCCGATGAACAGCTCCCCTGGTCCTTCCTCGCCCACACGGGACTGAGAATCCATCCCCACCCACCACAGAACTAACGAAAACCTCAGTAGGGCCTGTCTCTCCGATCACGACCGGAGAGACAGACCGTCGACGTGGCGTGTGCTCAGTTCTTATGTGCGGTTACCAGAGCGAAGGAGAGGAATTCTCCACGGTCTGTGGTGAGCATGTCGATAACGGGCTGGTTCGCGCTCTGGCCGTCGGGATGGTGCTCAGCGCCGGCTCGGGCCCACAGCAGCCAGTCCTGCCAGGCGTCCTGCTGCAGCCGCGCGGATGTGACCTTCACCAACTCGGTGATGTCCCACTGGAAGCGCCACCATTCCGCCGTGTGCCAGGCGATCGCTTCCCAGCCGACCACTTCCTTGATGTGGGGCGGGATCATCCCGAGTTCACGGATCTCCCGTGTCATGGCGGGAGTCGCCATGCCCAGCTGTCCCCCGGGCCGGAGGAAGCGCAGCAGGTAGGGCAGGAAGTTGTCCGCCGTACCGAAGTACTCGAAGGCGTCCACGCTGACGATCGCGTCGAAGCTCTGCTCCTCGAATGGCAGGGCGTGTGCCTCTGCTCGTACGGCCTCCACCTGGTCGCCGACACCGGCCTTGGTGAAGACCTGTGCCGCCTGTTCGGGGGCGATCCACAGGTCGGCCGCGACGACGTCGACTCCGTACTCGCGGGCCAGGAATACCGACGTGGCACCCTTGCCGGAGCCGAGGTCGAGAACCCGCATGCCCGGGCGCAGGTCGAGATCGTGGGCGAGGTCTTCCAGCAGCCACAGCGGGTTCGGCCCCATGTCGAGGTCGAGCAACCAGGCGGGGTCATACCGAGAGGAGCGTGGATAGCGGTCCGGACGTACGAGATCGTTCAAGGCAGTCACAAGCACGCACCCAAGCTGATCATGTGCCCGGCCGCAACTCGTTTTGGCCCTACTACGTCGGCTCTTGGTCCACATGGGAGGGTGCGGGCGGCAGTCGGATATGCCTCTGGTCACGAGCGTAGCCAGATCAGGAGTGCTGCGGCGGTGACGGTGCCGTCGAAGATGTAGGCGCGTTTGATGCCCCTATGGATGTCAACCGAGGGACCCAACGGCTCCGGCCTGGCCAGCCGGAGGGTTTGTCGGCACGATGAGTCGGTAGATCTCACGCGCGACGTAGCGTTTGAGGCAGCGGATGATCTCGCGCCGTGTCTTGCCCTCGGTCAGACGTCGTTGCAGGTAGTCGCGGGTGCGGTCGTCCCAGCGCAGTCGGCTGAGGACGATGCGGTAGAGGGCGGCGTTCGCCTGACGATCGCCCCCGCGGTTCAGTCGGCGCCGCTGTGTCTTCCCAGAGGACGCCTCGAGCGGGCTGGTGCCGCATAAGGCCGCAAAGGAGGCCTCGCTGACGAGGCGCTCAGGGTAGTCGCCGGCCGAGATGAGCAGGGCAGCGGCACTGTCCGGGCCGACGCCGCGAACTTCCAGCAGGCCAGGCGTGCTGTCTTCGACGGCCCGGGCTATCTGCTTGTGGAGATCGTCGATCTCCTCGGTCAGGTGCCGGATGCGGCGGGCCAGCAGCCTCAAGGTGTGACGGGCGGCCCCAGCCGGCCCGCTCGCGTGCTGGGGGTCGAGTTCGGCACACCGCTTGAACAGTTGTGGGTTACTCAGCCCGGCCAGCGACTCGCGGAGGGCGCAGTCAGCTGAAACCAGGACGCTCTTGAGCTGGTTGATCGCCTGGGTCCTGGATTTGATCGCGGAGCCCTTCGCCAGCTTGAAGAGCCGGAGCATCTCGACTGGACCGTCGCCGGTCTTCGCCGCGGCGGTGGCGCGTCCGGTCAGCACGGCGCGGGCGGCGGCCTCGGCGTCAATGGCGTCGGTCTTTCCGTGACGGCGTCGGGCGGCTTTGTCGGGCTGGTTGACCTCGGTCACCTCGATGCCCTCGGCGCGCAGGTGACGGGTCAGAGCGGCTCCGTATGAGCCAGTGCACTCGACGCCAGCCCGCCGCAGCATGCCGAAGGAGCGGGCCCAGTCAAGAAGTTGTCGATAGCCGTCGGCGGTCGCGGGGAAGCTGCGACCGTCCAGAGCGGAGCCGAGCACGGTGATGACGGCTGCGGCGTGGACGTCCTTGTGAGTGTCCACGCCGAGCAGGATGTCCTCCGCGTCGGCCGGGACGTGACATGGGGCGGTGGACTGCGTGATGCCGGTCAAGGTCGCCTGTCTCCTGATCGCCTCGGGAACCGGTGGCCGTCGCCGGGCCGGGGCGGTCAAGACTGTGACGGTGCCTGTCGCGAAGGCCCCTATTGGGACACGTCACCTGCCCGGCGGCAGCGAGTACGCCCCGAGCAGTGGCCGACAGATCAAACGCAAGGCGCCAAGGCCAGTCGTAGCGCGAGTCAGGCCACCGCCCGAAGCGGCACCAGTGAGTCGGAACGGGGCAACATAGCGCGGGATCGCCGGTTAGCCAAACCGGCGATCCCGCGCATCATTGATGCTCCACCGCCACGAATTGCCCGCACAGCGAAAGGCACATCCCGACGACCACAGACAACGCGAAACGCGTGGCCAGAACCCCGTCATGCGATCACGCCGTCGCGTAACTCCCGCGGAAAAGATCCTGGGCACGCTCCAGGTCTCGCTCGGTGCGTAGCTGCACCTCTAGTGACCCGAGTCGGAGGTTTGTCGTTGGTTGGGTATGAGTCGTCCGGGTCCGAAGATTGCGCCGTTGTCGGTCACTGATGCCCAGCGGGC
>NZ_JBIRFL010000076.1:0-2924 GCF_044327445.1 Streptomyces sp. NPDC018045 | reverse complement strand
TGCGACCTCGGATTGAGGACGTCCTCGCTCGCACAACTCGACCGCACGCATACGCCGAGCCTCGGCCAACTGCGGTCGTGTCAGCGGTGGAACGGGCACTCCGGAAACAACAGACGCAGGCTCGGAAGGCACATCAGCATCTTCGCACCACCACAGCCCCCCACACCCACAGAACTAATGAAAACCTCAGTAGTGCTGGATTCCGCTTTCGCTGGGTATATGTCCTGTTGGCGGGGTGGTTCGGGTGCTTGGGGGCGGGTGCTGCACGGTGGTGTTACGGGCACGGCAGAGTCGTGACGAGAACGAGGAGCGGGGCGTACGTCGGCTGTCGCGAGCGCGCAAGGCTCCGCGTGATCTGGTGCTGCGGGCACGGATGGTCGAGCTGAGCTGGTCCGGGCAGCGGGTGCCAGCCATCGCGGACGAATTGAGGTGCAGCCCCAAGACAGTCCGTTGCTGGTTGCACCGCTTCAACCGCTCAGGCCTGGACGGACTGGAGGGCCTGGGCGGGCAGGGCCGCAAGCGGCGGATCACCGAGTCGGAACGCTCCAGGATCATCGGCCTGGTCAAGCAGCTGGCGCCGGGCCGGCTGACTGTGCAGGCGGACGGTGAGCTGGCTGCGGAGGATGAGTCCGGGGCGCCGGAGTGGACCCTGGACGCGCTGGCCGCCGAGGCCGGGAGGCTGGGTATTGAGGTCGGCCGCAGTCAGGTCCGACGGATCCTGTTGGCCGAGGGGGTGCGCTGGCGCCGCCCCCGGCCCTGGACCCGCTCGAAGGATCCGGACTTCGAGGGAAAAGGACGAGGATCATCGAGCTCTACACCTGCCCGCCCGAGGGTGCGACGGTCGTCTGCGCCGACGAGCTCGGACCGGTGATCCCCCGCACGTTCCCGCCCGCGCCGGGCTGGTCGCCGGACGGCCACCGCATCAAATCCGAGGTCGACTACGGTCGCGGGCCGGAAAAGACCTGGGTCTACGGTGCTTTACGCGTGCGGGACGGACATCAGGTGACCATGGCCGCGTCCTCCCGCAACAGTGCCTTCTACCAGCAGTTTCTTCAGAAGGTTGAGGCTGCCAATCCAGCCGGGGACATCTACGTCGTCACCGACAACCTGTCCTCGCACAACAGCCTGTCCACCCGCACCTGGCTGGAGGACCATCCCAGAATCCGGCACGTCTTCATCCCCGTCGGCGCCTGCTGGCTCAACCTCCAGGAAGGCTGGTGGCGCATCTTCCGCAAGGCCGCCCTTGCCGGCCAGTCCTTCGCCGGACCACCCGAGATCGAACACGCCACCCGCCTCGCAACATCCCAGCTCAATGCCCGAGCCAAACCCTGGATATGGGGAAGACCCGCCCCACCCACCCGACAACTACGGCACCGATACACGTACACCGTTTGAGGAATCCAGCACTAGAAGCCCATTGAAGATGTTGGGAGAAGACCGTTCGGTTGCCGGCCCAGGCAGCCCCTTCCCCTGGTCAGGGGGTGGTCGGGGTCAGGGTCCAGGCGCCGTTGTGGTGGTCGAGCCCGAGGTTGATCAGTCGGCGGAGGTTGAGGGCGGCGGCCGACCGACTCGACATCCGACAGGCCGTACAGGGTCTGCAGCACAACCACGCAGGCCAGCACGCCCGGCGGCACCGACGGACGGCCGTCCAAGGACGGATACATGTCCGCGAACATCGTCTCCGGAAACAGCGCTTCCCGGTGTTCGGCCAAGAACGCGAACACGCTCCCGGCAGGAATCATCTCCCGGCACACGGACCACACATCAGGCCCGACCGGCTCACTGGGCGGCCGCCCCATCATGCCTACAACTCTGGCCCCGAACCACATGATCCAGGGCCAGAACAGCCCAACATCTTCATTGGGTTTCTAGCCGCAGCCTAGCGAAGGTTGGGCGGGACGGCTCGGGGGGCTACCGTTCCCGTGCTTCACAGCTATTTGACGGGCCATCAGGTGTTGATCTGGTTGCGTGACAGCGTCGCTGACCGCTGCACGGCCAGGGATATAGTTGGATGTGGGCCCCCGTTCGGCCCCGTTGCGCGGCGCTGATGCGTCTATGGGGTCACGGAACGAACGGGGGGCTTGCCCGGTGTCGCGGCTCGGGAGCCCACCAGCGGCTGAAGCCGGCTTCGGGCTGCCGTGTTTCCTGACTTACGCGTACTGGCGTCGTCCCCTCGGATACTCCACCCGCTCAGCCTTTCGGGGCCTGTGACGATTGTCCGCTTACCTCGCGGCGCAAGGACGACGCAGCGTTTCAGGTTTGCCTGGTCATCCACCGGCTGCACTTACCGGCAATGATCGTTTTGGTGTCCCAGTCCCCGAGGCATACGCGGAAACGGAGGGTGAGTCCTTCAGGGAAGTTCTTGTTCTTGTAGCGAGTGGTTGCGAAGCCGCTGGCGTTGAAGATGCCGCCAAAGCGGCTGCTGCCGCGAAGGAGTTCCCAGTCAACGACGGCGGAGTGACCGTCCAGACCCGTATCTTCGATCATGAACCAGTCCCCGTCATCCCAGAAGCAGCCAATGGCCTTGGCGTCAGTGCCGCCGTAATGGGTGCATTCCCAGTGGTAGACGTTGGAAGGGCCCTTCGTGTCGGTTGCGCGTTCAGTTTCCGGGCTGGCGGCAGATGACTGGGTGACGGTGAGGAGCAGGGCGGCGGATAGGGTGCCTGCGACGGTGCCTAACCGCTTGAGGGCGCGTCCTGCGGGCATAGGGTTCTCCCTTTTCGGTCGGACAGAGCGCGGTCAACCTACAAGGCTGACATGGACAAGCAAAGTGTCAAACCAGCCCCATAGCACCACTTTTGGGCCCCAAGCTGACCCAGAAGACGCGTGCTAGGAGTTGTCTTCAAATGTCACGCCCACATCAGGAGCGATGCGAGGGTGACGGCTGCTTGGTAGGACTCGGCGGTCTTCTCATAGCGGGTGGC
>NZ_JBIRFL010000075.1:1897-3049 GCF_044327445.1 Streptomyces sp. NPDC018045 | reverse complement strand
TCACCGTTGGAGGAAGGTGAAGAGGTTTTCCCAGCGGTGGACGATGGTGTCGGTGGCGTAGCGCTGGATGTTGGTGCGGGCGGCGTCGCCCATGCGGTTGCGCAGGGCGGGGTCGCTGAGGAGGGTGTCGAGGTGGCGGGCGAGTTCGGTGGTGTTGCCGGGCGGGGCGAGCAGGCCGTCTTCGCCGTGGCGGATGATTTCGCGGACGCCGGGGGCGACGTCGAAGGCGACGCAGGGCACGGCGGTGGCCATGGCTTCCATGGGGGCCAGCGGGAAGCCCTCGCCGCGGGAGCTGAGGGCGAACACCGAGGCCTGGCGCAGGGCGCCGGGCACATCGTTGGTGCGGCCCATCCACTGCACGCTGGCGGTCAGGCCCAGTTCGGCGCTCTGCTGTTTGAGGGCGTGTTCTTCCTCGCCGGCGCCGTAGATGTGCAGGCGCCAGTCGCGGTGGCGGGCGGCGGTGTGGGCCCAGGCCTCCAGCAGCAGGTCGACGCCCTTTTCCTCGTGCAGGCGCCCGATGCTGGCCACCACCTTGTGCCGGCGGGGGGAGGGCTGGTCGGGGTAGAAGGGCAGCGGGTTGGGCATGAAGCCGACGTTGTCCATGCGCTGGCCGATCCAGGCGTCGGCGTCCTCGCGGGTGAGCGTCAGCATCCGGTCGACGTCGCGGTAGAAGGTCTTCACGCGCTGGAAGCGGGAGGACTTGCGGCAGGTCTCGAACGATTCGTGGCTCATGCCGATCACGGTGTGGCCGGCGGTGTCGGCCAGGGCGACCCACTCCATCGCCCAGACCTGGGTGACGATGATCACCGCGCCGGGCCGGGCGGCGGCGAACAGGGCGCTGAGCCGGGCGGCCTGGGTGTGCATGCCGGCCTCGCGGGCCGCGCGGCGCCGGTGCTCGGCCCAGTTCGCCCGCTGGCGCAGCGTGCGCGCCGGGCGCACCTGCGGCGGGTGCTGGTCATAGAGGGTGGTGGTGGCATAGGGCAGGTCGGCGGCCAGGGCCCGGGCCCGCCCGGCCGGCGGCGGGGTGATGCCCACCAGGTGCACCCGGTGGCCGCGGGCCGCGAACAGCGCGGCCATCTGGTGCGACCAACTGGTGATCCCGCCCAGCTCGTTGACGCTGTTGGACACGAAGAAGATGTCGCGCCGCACCTG
>NZ_JBIRFL010000075.1:0-1798 GCF_044327445.1 Streptomyces sp. NPDC018045 | reverse complement strand
CGGGCCGCGCCGGCCTCCTCGCGGCGGCGGGCCTGCACCAGCGCGTCGTTGCGCGGGTAGCCCACCCGCAGCAGGGTGCGTTCGGGCAGGCGGAAGGCGCGCGCCAGGGTGCGCACATCGTGCTCGGAGCGCACCAGGAACCGGTCGAAGCGGTCCAGGGCCTGCTGCTGCTGGGCCTGCTGCCGGCGGGTGAGGGTCTTTTGCGCGGGCTGGTCGAAGCCCATCTTCTTCAGCGCCGAGCCGTGCCAGGTCTGCAGATAGGTCGTCTCCTTCCGCTTGGCCAGACGCAGCGGGAAACTCTGGTTGTCCACCCAGAACTCCGCCTGGGCCAGCGCCTTGAGATACGGCAGCGACCAGCGGCGCACCAGCGTCGCGTCCTTGGGGAAGGGCCCCGGGTCCCCGGCATGGGACCAGTAGGCCTCGAACTCCAGGCCCTGGCGGCGCATCTGCTCATACAGCGCCCGCGGGCTGTCGCTGTACTGGCGGCCCAGATGGCTTTCGAAGACCACCGTGCGTTTTTTGACCGGCAGCCGCAAGAACACCTCGTGATACGCCCGCAGTTTCGCATCCCCCGACGTCAGCGTCCGGCGCAGCGCCCGGGCCCGGCGGTAGCCGGACTTCGCCAGCGCCCCGGGCCGGCCCTGCACCGAACGGGTGATCAGCTCCCGGGTGCGTTCGTGCTGCGGCTGCGAGCCCACCAGCTCAAAGGCCAGATGCCCGCGGCCGGTGACCTGCGGGCGCACCTGGTCGGCGACCCGGCGCGTCAGCCACGGACGCACCGCCACCGCCCCGCCCGCGACCTCGGCCTCGGCCTCGGTGCCGGCCACGCTCAGCCGGGTGGTGGTGCGCCGCCCGTCCGCCTCCAGCACCAGGCGCACATCCCAGACGGTATCGAGCAGGCCCAGCGGCCGCAGCCGCCCGCCGAGATCGGCGAACGTCTCCCAGCGCACCACCGCCCCGGCATGACACACCGAGTCCACCGCGAAGGTGAACTCCTGCAGCCCGCGCCGGCGCGCCCGAAACCGCAGCTCCGCCCGCAGTTCGGCGTCCGCCCCGATGACGCCCAACGGGTTGGTGACCTCCCCCGCCAGCCGCACCCCGCCCTCCGGCCCGGCCGCGAACGCGGTCAGACGGTTGCGCAAGAACATCTGCTCCAGCGACCGGGTGTGATAGCCCAGCGCGGTCACCTCCAGCACCTGCCGGCCCAGCGGATCCTGCAGGTGCTCGGCACACCAGTACACCCGCCCCTCCCGCTCGGCCAGCGCCACCGTCACCTTGCCCGGATTCAACAGCGCATCGACCGCCGGCAGCAGATGCGCCCAGTCCCCGCGCCGCAGCAGATACGCACAGATCGCCTGCAGCGGCTGCGCCCGCCCATAGGCCTGCGGATCCAGCGTGGCCAGATACTGCGCCGCCAGCCGCGCGAACTCCCGCCGGTAGGCCTCGTCCCGAAACGGCAGATCCCGCAGATGCAGCACCAGATCATGCTTGAGGAACTTCACGTCCTTGGCCCGCCGCAGCTCCGTCAGCCCCCGCTCGGCCAGCATCGCATCGATCCGCCGGTGCACCTCCAGACGGTGCTCGAAATTGGTCATCTCATGACGGCGGTTGGTCACCGACTTCACCGCCGCCGCCTGATGCACATGCCAGAAATACACCTGGTTGGGAATCAGCGTGATCCGCCCCGCCGCCAGATACACCTCCGCAATGAACTGCAGATCCTCATAGAACATCCCCTTGGGAAACCGCAGCCCGTGCTCCAGCAGAAACTCCCGCCGGTAACACTTGTTCGTCGACA
>NZ_JBIRFL010000074.1:0-3185 GCF_044327445.1 Streptomyces sp. NPDC018045 | reverse complement strand
CCAGGACGACGCACATACCCCCGCGCCAACCCCACCCCCGCCACATACAACTCCCCCACCACACCCGGCGGAACCAGCCTCAACCCCCCGTCCAGCACATAGGCGCGGCTGTGGGTGACGGGCGCGCCGATCGGCGGGGTGCCCGTGCCGTGCAGGGGTTCGCTGAGGGTGGCGCAGATCGTCGCCTCGGTCGGGCCGTACGCGTTGATCATGCGGCGGCCGGGCGACCAGCGGGCCACCAGTTCGCCGGTGCCCGCCTCGCCCCCGATGACCAGGGTCTCCAGGTCGGGCAGGGGGACGGGCGGGACGCCGGCCAGCACCGTCGGCGGGACCAGGCAGTGGGTGACGCGCTCCCGGGCCAGGAAGCCGGCGAGCGCGTCACCGCCGAGCGGGCCGGCCGGCGGCACGACCAGGGCGGCGCCCGACGCGAACGCCATCAGCGTCTCCATCACCGACGCGTCGAAGCTGGGCGAGGCGAGCTGGAGCACCCGGCTGCCGGGGCGCAGGCCGAAGCGGGCCACCTGGGCGGCGGCGAGGGCGTGGAGGCCCGTGTGGGTGACCGCGACGCCCTTGGGCGCGCCGGTGGAGCCGGACGTATGGATGACGTAGGCGGGGTGCGCGGGCCGCAGCGGGGCGCGCCGGTCGGCGTCGGTCGGGTCGTGGTCCGGCTGCCCGGCGAGGGCGCGGAGCGTGGCGTCGGAGTCCAGCACGAGGCGCGGCGGGCCGTCCGGCCGCAGCCCGCGGGCGGCATCGGCGGTGGTCACGACAAGGGCGGGGGCGGCGTCCCGGAGCAGGTACGCGATCCGCTCGGGCGGCAGCGCGGGGTCCACGGGCAGGTGGGCGGCGCCCGTCTTGACCACGGCGAGGGCGGCCCGGACGGCCGTGGCGGACCGCGGCAGGCAGAGGGCGACGATTTGCTCCGGGCCCGCGCCGTGGCCGATCAGGAGGTGGGCGAGGCGGTTGGCGACGGAGTTGGTCTCCGCGTACGTCGCCGTCGTGGCTCCTTCGACAACGGCGGGCGCGTCGGGCTCCCTGGCGGCCCATTCCTCGAACAGCGCGGGGAGAAGTCCCGTGGGAAGGCCGCCGGCCGGGCCGCTCCACCGGTGCAGCAGCAGGCGGCGCTCGCCCGCGGAGAGAATGTCGGCCTGGCCGATGGGCCGGTCGGGCCGCGAGACGACCGCCGTCAGGAGTCGGCGCAGCCGTACGGCCATGGTCTCGACGGTGCCGCGGTCGAACAGGGCGGTGGCGAACTCCACCGAACCGTCGATCCCCGCGGGCCACCCACCGGGGGCCCGGCGTTCGGTGAGGCGGAAGGAGAGGTCGAACTTCGCGGTGCCGGTGTGCGCGTCCTGCTGTTCGACGGCCACCCCGGGCAGGGCCGGAGCGTCGCCGGGCGCGGTGTCCACGGCCAGGGCGACCTGGAAGAGCGGGTTGCGGCCGGCGGAACGCCCCGGGTTCAGCGCCTCGACGAGCTGCTCGAAGGGCGCGTCCTGATGCGCGTACGCCCGCAGGTCACGCTCCCTGACCCGCCGTACCAGCTCGTGGAACGACGGATCGCCGGAGGTGTCGGTGCGCAGCACGAGGGTGTTGACGAAGAAGCCCACGACGTCGTCCAGCGCGGCGTCGGCGCGGCCTGTGACGGGGGTGCCCAGGGGAATGTCCGTCCCCGCTCCGAGCCTGGTCAGCAGCGCCGCCACGGCAGCCTGCACCACCATGAACACGCTCGCCCCGTGCTGCCGGGCCAGCTCCGTCACCCGGCCGTGCGACTCCGCGTCCCAGTGGAACGGCACGACCCCGCCCCGGTGATCAGTGTCCGTCCGCCGCGTACGGTCGTACGGTAGCGCCAACTCGCGTGGGGCGCCGGCCAGTTCCGCCCGCCAGAACTCGATGTTCCGTGCCGCTTCGCCGGCCTCGCCCAGCACCTCGCGCTGCCACAGCGCGAAATCCGCGTACTGCACCGGCAGCGCGGCCCAATCCGGCGCGCGACCACCCAGCCGCGCCGCGTACGCCGTCGCCACGTCGCGCCACAGCGGCGCCATGGACCAGCCGTCGGCGGCGATGTGGTGCACCACGACCACCAGCACCGACTCGTCGTCGGCGCACGGGAACAGCTCGGCGCGGAACGGGGGTTCCGTCGTCAGGTCGAATGCGTGGCGCGTCGCGCGGCGTACCGCGCTCCGCAGCGTGTCGACGGACCGGCGCGCGGCCGGGGCCCGGACCAGGAAGGGGCCGACGGCCGGGCGCGGCACCTGGTACGGCTCGCCGTCCGCATCCTCCGCGAACACCGTACGCAGCACCTCGTGCCGCCGCACCACGTCCCCCAGCGCCGCGTCCAGCGCGTCGGCATCCAGCGCGCCCCGCAGCCGCAGCACCAGCGGCACGTTGTACGTCGCGCTCGGCCCCGTCATCCGGTGCAGCGTCCAGAGTCGCCGCTGGCCGGGCGACAGCGGCACCCGGGCGGGCCGGGGCAGCGGGCGGAGTGCCGGGCGCGGGCGCGCCGCGGTGGCGAGCCGAGTGGCCAGGGCCGCGGCGGTGGGCGTCTCGAAGACGGCGCGGAGGTCGAGTTCCGCGCCCAGGACGGCACGCACCCGGTTGACCAGCCGGGTGGCGAGCAGGGAATGGCCGCCGAGGTCGAAGAAGTTGTCGTCGAGCCCGACCGAGGGCAGCCGCAGCACCTCGGCGAACAGGCCGCACAGCACCTCTTCCTCCGGCGTACGCGGCGCACGACCGGCCGGCGCCGGAGCGAAGCCGGGATCGGGCAGAGCCTGCCGGTCGAGCTTGCCGCCCACCGTCAACGGAAACGCGTCCAGCACGACCACAGCGGCCGGAACCAGGTACTCGGGCAACCGGGCACGCAAGAACTCCCGTACCGCACCCGGGGCGGGAGCCGGACCCTCCGCCCCCGGGTCCGCGGCCGGGTCGAGGGCCGGGCCCTCCGCGCCCGGACCGTGGGTCGGTCCCCCCGGTGCGGCAATCACATAGCCGACCAGCCGCGCGGCCCCCGAAGCGTCCCCGCGGACGGCGACGGCGGCCCGGGCGACGGCCGGGTGGGTGACGAGGACCGCCTCGACCTCGCCCGGCTCGACGCGAAAGCCGCGCACCTTCACCTGGTCGTCGGCCCGCCCGACGAACTCCAACCGCCCGTCAACCCGCCACCGCACCAGATCACCCGTCCGGTACATCCG
>NZ_JBIRFL010000073.1:0-3229 GCF_044327445.1 Streptomyces sp. NPDC018045 | reverse complement strand
TGAACAACAAACCACCCGAGCCCGCCAACTCCACCGCCGCACCCAACAACGGATGCCCCACCGAACCCAGACCCGCCGACCGCACATCACCGGAACGCGCCCCGCCCGACGGCCAGAACCGCTCATGCTGGAACGCGTACGTCGGCAGGTCCACCCACCGCGCGCCCGTACCGGCGAAGACGGCGGACCAGTCGACCGGCGCGCCGTGGGCGTGCAGTCGGGCCAGGGCGGTGAGCAGTGCCGGTACCTCGGGCCGGTCCTTGCGCAGGGCGGGGGCCAGGAGCGACTCGTCCGCGGCGGACTCCGCCGCGAGTGCGGAGAGGGCGCCATCGGGGCCGAGTTCCAGGTGTGCCGTGATGCCTTGCGCGCGCAGCGCGCCGATGCCGTCGGCGAACCGCACGGCCTCGCGGACGTGGCTGACCCAGTACTCGGCAGAGCACAGCTCTTCCGCGGTGGCGGGCTCGCCGGTGACGTTGGAGACCACGGGGATGCGCGGCGTTCCGTATGTCATGCGCTCGGCGACGGCGCGGAAGTCGGCGAGCATCGGTTCCATGAGCGGCGAGTGGAAGGCGTGCGAGACCCGCAGCCTGCTGGTCTTGCGCCCCTCCCCCTCGAAATGCAGCCCGACGACGGTGACCGCCTCTTCGGCACCCGAGATCACGACCGACGACGGGCCATTGACCGCGGCGATCGACACGTCCTGCGTCAGGTGGGGAAGGACCTCTTCCTCCGTCGCCCGGACCGCCAGCATCGCTCCGCCGGCGGGCAGTTGTTGCATCAGCCGGCCCCGGGCAGCGACCAGTGCGCAGGCATCCGGGAGGGAGAAGACGCCCGCCACGTGCGCGGCGGCGATCTCTCCGACGGAGTGGCCCAGCAACTGGTCCGGGCGTACGCCCCACGACTCCAGCAGCCGGAACAGCGCCACCTCGACGGCGAACAGCCCGGCCTGGGCGTACGCGGTCTGGTTCAGCAGCTCCGCGTCCTCACCCCAGACAACCTCGCGCAACGGACGGTCCACGTGCTCGTCCAGCCCGGCGCACACCGCGTCGAACGCCGCCGCGAACACCGGATACCGCCCATACAGCTCCCGGCCCATGCCCAGGCGTTGCGCGCCCTGCCCCGAGAACAGGAACGCCAGCTTGGCGGAGCGGGCCCGGTCCTGCGCCACGACGGCTTCCTCGCCGCGTCCCTCGGCGAGGGCGGACAAGGAACGCGTCAGGTCCTGCCGGTCCCCGGCCAGTAGCACCGCACGGTGCTGGAACGCCGAGCGGCTGGTCGCCAGCGCGTGGGCGACGTCCGTGACCCGCAGCCCCGGCTCGCCGTCCAGACGGGACAGCAGCCGTGCTGCCTGGGCCCGCAACGCCGGCTCGCTCCGGCCCGACAGCAGCACCGGAACCGGGGCTCCTGCCGCGGCCGCGTCGTCCCCGGCGGTGTCCGGTGCGGCGTCGTCCGCGACCGGTTCGGGCTGTTCCAGGATGACGTGCGCGTTGGTCCCGCTGATCCCGAAGGAGGAGATGCCCGCTCGGCGCGGTCCGTCCCCTTGTGGCCATGCGGTCGCGGAGGTCAGCAGCTCGACGGCGCCCGCGCTCCAGTCCACATGTGCCGACGGCTCATCGACGTGCAGCGTCGGAGGAAGTACGCCGTGCCGCATGGCCTGCACCATCTTGATGATGCCGGCGACACCCGCGGCCGCCTGCGCGTGACCGATGTTGGACTTCACCGAGCCCAGCAGCAGCGGACGGTCCGCCGGCCGCTCCTGGCCGTACGTCGCCATCAAGGCCTGGGCCTCGATCGGGTCGCCCAGTGTCGTGCCCGTACCGTGGCCCTCCACCGCGTCGACGTCCGCCGCGGACAGGCCCGCGCTCGCCAACGCCTGCCGGATCACCCGCTGTTGCGAGGGACCGTTCGGCGCGGTCAACCCGTTCGAGGCACCATCCTGATTCACCGCGGAACCACGCACCGTCGCCAGGATCCGATGCCCGTTGCGGCGCGCGTCGGAGAGGCGTTCCAGTACGAGGATTCCGGCGCCTTCGGCCCAGCCGACACCGTCGGCCGCATCGGCGAACGCCTTGCAGCGCCCGTCCTGGGAGAGCCCGCCCTGGCGGGTGAACTCCACGAAGGTCAGCGGCGTCGACATCACCGTCACACCGCCCGCGAGCGCCAGCGAGCACTCCCCCTGGCGCAGCGACTGCGCGGCCAGGTGCAGGGCCACCAGCGACGACGAGCACGCCGTGTCCACCGTGACCGCCGGACCCTCGAAACCGAACGTGTACGACACCCGGCCCGAGGCGACGCTGCCCGCGCTGCCGCTGCCCTGGTAGCCCTCGAACTCGCGCCCGGAGAGCAGCGTCGAGTAGTCGTGGTACATCACGCCGGCGAAGACACCCGTGCGGCTGCCGCGCAGCGTGGCCGGATCCATACCGGCGCGCTCCAGCGCCTCCCACGTCGTCTCCAGCAACAACCGCTGCTGGGCGTCGGTGGTCAGGGCTTCCCGGGGGCTCATCCCGAAGAACTCGGGGTCGAACTCCGCCGCGTCATGGAGGAAGCCTCCGGAGCGGGTGGCGATGGCCCCTTCGCGGTCGGGGTCGTAGGTGTCGTCGATCTCCCAGCCCCGGTCCGTGGGGAAGCCCGAGACGGCGTCCCCGCCTTCGGACACCAGGCGCCACAGGTCCTCGGGGGAGGCGACACCGCCGGGGAACCGGCAGCTCATGCCGACGATCACGACCGGGTCGTCCGCCAGGTCCGGAAGGGCGGACACCGGGACCGGCGTCTCGGCCTCGGCGCCGAACAGCGCGTCGAGGAGGTGGCCCGCCAGGGCGCCGGCCGTCGGATAGTCGAACACGGCCGTCGCCGGGAGCCGCAGTCCGGTGGCCTTGCCCAGCAGGTTGCGGAGTTCGATCGCGGTCAGGGAGTCGAAGCCGAGGTCCTGGAAGGCCCGGTCCGGGTCCACCGTCTCCGGGCTCGCGTGGCCCAGGACCGTCGCGATCTGGGTCCGTACGACATCGAGCAGCGCCTCGCGCCGCTCCTCCGCGGACAGCCCGGTCAGACGCTGCCCGATCCCGGCTGCCGCGACGGCACCGGTACGGCGGGCCCGCGTACGGATCAGGCCGCGCAGCAGTGAGGGGATCTCCCCTTGCTGCCGCAGGGCTGCGAGGTCCAGGCGGACGGGGACGGACACGGGCTCGGCGGTGGCGAGCGCCGCGTCGAAAAGGGCCAGGCCCTCCTCGGC
>NZ_JBIRFL010000072.1:0-3514 GCF_044327445.1 Streptomyces sp. NPDC018045 | reverse complement strand
ATGCCCATGAACACCGGATGCGCCAGGACCGCCCGATCGACCATGCCCCTCACGACCAGAGCATGCCCACCCGCTATCACGCACCAACTCGTAAGTTCACCTCGTGGACGACACCGAGATCACCATCACGCTTACCTCTGATGAGGCACTGGTCCTCTCGGACTGGCTGGAGCGAGTTCCGATGACGGATCTCAGCCGTCTGGTCGACGACCCAGCCGCGTGGGCTCCGATCCACAAGCTTGCGGGGACGTTGGACAAGGCGCTTCCCGGGATCTTCGCTGCTGACTACGCGGAGCGTCTGGATGCAGCACGGCGCCGCCTGAGGGAGACCATGGGCAGCTTCGCTGAAGAGCAAGACGGCTGAGTCAGCTGTCCCATCCGTCAGAACGATTCCGTGAAAGCCATGTCCGTTGAGAACGCTGAGGGCCAGCGTTCTCAATCCACGTGACTTCCCACCAGGTCAGCGGCTCGCCATCGGACAGATGCACTTCGACGGGACAGTTGGCAAACGGTCCGGTTCCCTGCCACCGGACAAGCTGCCGCCGAGGCGGCAGCCGCATCCATTCCATCCGTCGGCCCGAGAGACCAGGCACACACTCCGTGAGGTCGAACGCTGAGGGCGGGCCCTGCCTCAAGGCACGGCCGCCCCGAAAGCGGGGAACGCGCGCACGAGGCGCCTGGACGCTCGCGCCCAAAGCCGTTCGCTCTCAGTGGCCGCCGCGTGGCTCGAAGCAGCCGGTCTCCAGGAACGGGCCGCTGACCTCCAGCTGGCTGCCGGAGGGCTTCACGGCACCGTGCACGCAGGCGTCCTTGCGCACCCGCAGGGCGAAGAGGGCGCCCTCGGGGGTGACCGGAGCGGTCTGGGTGAGGATGTGCCGCTCCCCCATGCCGCTCACGATGAGCGTTCCGGGCTGCAGGCCGTCGCCGGTTCGGTAGCCGAGGCCAAGCAGCGCCGTGCGCACGCGGTCCGGATTCCACGCGTGGTCCTTATAGAGGCGTTTGAGGACGGGTTCGATGCGGGCGGCTTCCTTGCGGGCGGCTTCTTCGCTGTCGGGGGGCATCTCGCGGGGGACCTTGAAGCCGTTGTTCTCCCGGTAGTGCGGTGCGCCGTCGTGGGAGTCGGCTTCCACGTTGCCGCGTGCGGGACCGACGGGAGAAAAAGTGGCCGAAGGGCTCAGGGCTGGGGCGGGGCCGGCGGTCGTCGGGCCTACGTGCTGCTGGCCGCATGCGGACAGGGCCAGGACGGCGCCCAGGAGGACGCCCGCAGCAAGGGAACGGGATCGGGATCTGCGCATGAGGAGGACTCTGCCACGGCATCACCGCGGGCAACGCTGGCGCCGTGCTGGACTGCGGTGGCGGGCGGGATGCTCCGAGCGGTGGCGAAGGCGGTCACCACGCCGGGACAGCGGCCACCGACAGGGACCACACGGAAGGCCGGGCCGGAAGCAAGCTGCTCGCGTACCGCGGAAGGGCCTGGGCCGTCAGCCGGCCGGCCCCTGCACCTCACGCCCCTCGGTCCAGGTCTTGTGCACGTGCTCGCGTCCGCCTGCCCCCTCGATCAACTGGACCACCACGCGCAGGTCGGATCCGTACAGCCCGTCCCACTCCGTATACCGAGTGCTGGCGGTCCGAGAGGCGGACCACTCACCTTCGACGACCGGACCGCCCTTTTCGAACTGAAGCCGGACCAGGTGCCTGATCGCCATCCGCCCCTCCTCGCCCCCAACAGGACCAGGGTGTCCCCAGCGGTGCTCTTTCAGCTTGTCCATGACCTTCTGCGTCCCGGCTAGTGCTGTGACCGGAAAGGTTCACCGGGGTCGGGAGCGGACGGCCCGTGGGCCAGGCGTGAGAGGATCGCGGCCGTGACCATCAAGCTTCATGAATTCGACGGCGAACACTCGCTGACGTTGGATGTCGGTGGCCTGGCTGCTGATGCCGCAGTGGTCGATGCAGAACACGAGCCGAACGGATACTTCTGGGAAGGTCTCGTGCGGTTTGCCTGGCCAGACATCGCCGAGCGCCTCGACTTCGACAGCGAGGCCGGCATGTTCTGCGCGGTCGGGAGTCCGAGCGACCTCGCGCTTCTCAAGACGGCCGTTGAATCAGTCATCACGAGCCCCGAGGCAGTCCGCGACATCATCGCCCGGGCGGAGACTTCGGGCTTCGAGTTCGACGATTAGAGATCCAACCGGATAGCAAAACCAGTTGGGTCAGGATGCTGTGCTGAGTAGGCGTCCGCCCCAGCGGATGCCCTTCTCGCTGCGGATCCGGGCACACTCCTTGCGCTGGGCGGCCAGCACGTCGGGGTGTCGGGCGTTCTTGTTGCGCCAGCGCAGGTAGGCGTGCAAAGCCCGGGTCTGGATGGGGTGGCTGTGGTGGTTGGAGTTGGCGACGGTGAACTGCCGCAGTGGTCCGAGGTGGGCCTCGATCGGGTTGGCCCAGGATGCGTAGGTGGGCGTGAAGCACAGCTCGACCCGGTTCCTCCTGGCCCAGCGCCGGATCGTCTCACCCTTGTGGGCGGACAGGTTGTCCAAGATGACGTAGATCGGCGCGCCGTCCGGGCGGGCCGCGCGGATCGACCTCAGCGCGGCCAGGGCGTTCGCGGCGCCCTTCTTGCGGCGGTTGACGCCCCACAGGGTGTCGTCGCCGATCGAGTAACAGCCGTGGAAGTAGCGGACTCCGTGGGTGCGATGGTAGGTCGCGGGGTGCCGCTCGGGGTGGCCGGCAAGGGCCCAGCCGGAACCGCCGGTGGGGCGGATACCGAGCGGGCCGAACTCGTCGAACGCGAACACCCGGTCCGGGAACCGCTCCAGGACGTGCTCGATCCGGTCGAGCTTGGTGTCACGCTCGGGGTCGGGTGATTCCTTCCAGGTCTTGGTGCGCTGGAAGGTGATGCCGCGGCGGGCGAGCAGGCACCGTAACGCCTCGCGGCCGATCCTGATCACGCGACCGTGCACGCGTCGCAGGTGGGCGGCAAGTTTGCGGACGGACCAGCGGGTGAAGGGCTGGCCGAGCTTGGTCGGGCGGGTGGTGGCCGTCGCGACGACGAAGTCCTCGTCGTCAGGACTGAGCAGGCGGGGACGGCCTCCCGCCCACTGAGGGTCCAGGCAGGCCAGGCCGATCTCGTTGAACCGGTGGACCACGTCGCGGACAGTGTCCTCGTCTGCCTGCACCAGCTGGGCAATCACTGGGACTCGGTTCCCGCCGGCCGAGGCCAGCAGCATCATCGCGCGCCGGTAGCGCACCGAACTGGTGCTGCCCCGGCGCACGATCTGCTGCAGCTTCTGCCCCTCTTGGTCGGTCAACCTGCGCACACGGACAGGCTCAGCCACCACACCCCCCAGCGATCGGACGAACGGACGTCACCGGACATCCAACCGCCGCGACCACCAACCCGGCGAACCTTCCCGGTCAGAGCACTAGTGACCCGAGTCGGAGGTTTGTCGTTGGTTGGGTATGAGTCGTCCGGGTCCGAAGATTGCGCCGTTGTCGGTCACTGATGCCCAGCGGGCTG
>NZ_JBIRFL010000071.1:0-3578 GCF_044327445.1 Streptomyces sp. NPDC018045 | reverse complement strand
AGCGCGTATCCAGGAGTTCTGTCGGAAACTGGGTGGGAACCAGGGGCTGGTCCAGGGGCGGCGGTGGTCAGGAGCTGGCCGGGTGTGCGGGGGGGGGGAAGAAGGCGTGGGCTTGTCGTCGGCGGCCGGGCGGCCGGGTCAGGAGGCGGCGGTGTTGGCGATGAACGCCTTCAGCGTCGCCCAGATGCGTTCCACCGGGTTGTCGTGCGGGCTGTAGCGGGCTTCGTAGCACAGGTGCGCGCCGGGGTGGGCGTCGATGAAGTCGCGTACCGCGTGGGCGTGGTGGATCTGGTCGTTGTCGCAGAGCACCACGGGCGCCGACGCACTGGGGAAGGCGGCGATCGGCTGCTGGAGCAGGAGTGAGGAAGTCGGCCGCACTGCGGCGGCCGGACCGGTATACCCAGGTACCGGTGGTGACCTCCAGCGCGCCCAGCACGGTGAGCTGCCGGTCCCTGCCCGGCGTGGGGATCCGAGGCCGCCAGCCGTACAGCGTCCAGGTGGAGCGGAGGTGCGGCAGCAGGTGCAGGTGCGTCTCGTCGGCGGCCTCCTCAAGGGCGTCCACGGCCTCCTTGCCGATACGCATCCTGGCGGCGTCATGGTGGGCGCGGGCGGTGGTGGAGTTCTTGCTGACCAGGGACAAGCCCGTCTTCCCCTCGGCGGGCGGCCTCGGCGATCATGCCTTCCAGCAGCGCGGTGAAGACGGTGGCGTCCCTCCAGACCCGGAAGCGGCCGTAGACCGTCGGCCAAGGGCCGAATTCGCCGGGCATCTCCCGCTACTGGGCGCCGGTGCGAGACCGCCGGATCACCCCCTCGGCTGTTGGTGCGTTGGTCTCGTTGAGCGTTGCTACAGGTTGACGCCGCCGGTGACGTCGATCTTGGCGCCGGTGATCCAGCGAGCGTCGTCCGAGGCCAGGAAGGCGACCGCGTCGGCGATATCCGGGACTTGGCCGATCCGGCCGAGGGCGGTCAGGCTGAGGTTGCGCTCCAGGTTCGCCGGGTCGGCGAGCACTCCGGCGGTCATGTCGGTGTGGGTGAAGCCGACTGCGACGGAATTGACGGTGATCCCGCGGGGGCCGAGGTGCTTGGCCAGGGTGTGGCTGAACACTTCGAGTGCGCCCTTGGTGAGCGGATAGCCGATGCCATGGGATGAGGCGATACGGGTGGAGACGGATGAGATGTTGATGATCCGGCCACCGTCGCGCAGCCGTGGCAGCAGCCGCTGGGTGAGGAAGAACGGTGCCTTGACGTTGACCGCGACCATCTGGTCGAACTCCTCAGGGGTGAGGACCTCGATCGGCCGCCCCATGAAGTTGAGCCCCGCGTTGTGGACCAGGATGTCGATCGCCGATTCCCCGTGTGCGCGCAGTCCGGCCTCCAGCCCGGCCATGAGCGTGTCCACGTCGTCGGGAACGCCCAGTTCGGCGCCCACGACAAACGCCCGGCCTCCGGCCTCGGCGATGGTCGCAGCGGCCTCCTTGGCCGCCGCCTCGTTACTGCCGTAGTGCACGGCGACCAGAGCGCCATCCCGGGCAAGGCGTTCGGCGATGCCTCGCCCGATGCCCCGGCTGCTGCCGGTGACCAGTGCGACCTTTCCACTGAGGTTTCCCATGTTCACTCCTTGATCGTGTTCTGCGGAGTTCTCCCGTCCAACTGACGGGCGTGCACTTCCCGGTAGGCCGGACCCCGCTGAGCCTGGCGAGGGCAACGGCGTCGTCCGCCCGGCAGCCTCACCCGACAAGGGCCGGTATTCCGGTCCCGCCCCTTGCCGACCGTGAGTTCAGCGCAACTGAAGGTTCCTCGACGCGCACCCGAGGTCCGTCTCGCCCAGGAGCAAGGCCCGGCCCGTGGGTTCGCCTCAACCCGAGGTCGCATTCGACCGTGGTTCCCAGAAGCCGGCGGGCCGAGTCGGCGGAGCGGATCGTGGTCTCCGGGTCGAGTCCGCATACGACGACCGGGTGCAACGGGTCCGATACCTAGCGGCGTTGCCTTAACGGTCAGGAGCTCCCCGGTGATGCGTCCACTTTGACGCCGAGTTCGGTGCCGCCGTGAAGCGGCAGGGTTACCGACAGAAAACCGTTGGCCGGATCGCGGATGTAGTCAAGGAAGTCGGGTTCGGCATTGTCGTTCATGACATAGCCCCCGACGCGTAGTTGAGGCGCGATGAGTTCGATGACTTGCCGGGCGAGTGAGGGGTCGCTTCCGAGCCAGCCGTCGATCAGCGCGAAGTCGACCGGACCGCCGAGATCGCGCAATGTGGTGCGGGCGTCACCTTCGCGGATGTCGACGTAGTCGGAGAGCCCGGCGGCGGCGAGGTTGCGCTTGGCGGCGGCGACCTTGGCGGCCACGATCTCCGATCCGATGACCGTGCCGCCCCCGTTGTCGCGCACGGCGGCGGCGAAGTAGAGCGTCGACATGCCGACCGAAGTTGCGAACTCCACGACCCGCGTGGCGCGCAGGCCGCGGCACAACAGATAGACTAAGTCGCCCTGTTCAGGGAGGACCGAGAAGCCGTACTCGCTGTAGTCGTGCGGATCCCGCTCGAGCCGGGCGCGTGGGTCGTTGGGCGGAAACTGTTGCGTCGACGCAAGCCTGTCGATCACGGTGTTCACCCCGGAGTCGCGGAGGGGGCGGTGGGTGTTCTCGGGCATGATCGGATCTCCTCTCTACGCATGGGTGTGCCAAGGGATCTCGGCGCTTGCCGGACACCTGGGCCGCGGGTAGTAAGGTCAGGCTAAGCTGGCTGGCAGGCGGCGTGTGGCCAACCATGACCGTGAAACGGCCACGATCTCCACGGCGAGAGGAGACAGGTGGACGCTGACCACTCATCGGATGCCACTGCCGGAAGACTCCCGTTGCTGGTCGTGGCACGGTCGCAAGTCGATCAGGGCACCCGGCTGGCCTACCACCGCCATCCCCACCACCTGATCGTGTGGGCGACGAGCGCGACCGTTACGGTTCGCACCGACGCGCGGGACTGGCTCGTGCCGCCGACCCATGCACTCTGGCTGCCCTCCGGCACACCGCACGCCGTGGACGTGCTTCACCCCGGAGACTCCTGCACCGTAGCCGTCGACGCCGCTCGCTGTCCGATCACCTGGGTCGAACCCATCGGCATCGTCATCACGCCCCTGGTACGGGAATTGATCGTGCACCTCGACCGCAATCCACGTCCCGACCCCACGCGAACTCGCGTCGAGTCACTCCTGCTCGACCTGCTCGAACCCACTGCCAGCACAATCGTTCACGTGCCACTGCCCACCGACCCACGCATCCGAGCCATCGCCGACAGGCTGATCGCGAACCCGGCCGATCAGCGCGACCTCGCCGCCTGGGGCCACGAAGTCGGCGCAGGCATGCGCACCCTCACCCGACTGTTTTCCAACGAAACCGGAATGACGTTCGCACGCTGGCGCACCCACGTCCGCATTCGCGCGGCCCTGACCCACCTCGCCCACGGGGCCTCCATCGGCGCTACCGCCCGTGCGGTCGGATATCGCAAACCCGGCGCATTCAGCGAGGCGTTCCTCCGTATCACCGGCGAATCCCCAAGCAGGTGGAGTCCAGTGGCGGTTGGAAAC
>NZ_JBIRFL010000070.1:0-3632 GCF_044327445.1 Streptomyces sp. NPDC018045 | reverse complement strand
ACCCCAAACCCTTCGTCTGGACGAAGACCGCCGACGAGATCCTCGACAAAGTCGCCGCCTACTGCCACCGAATCTCTGACTCAGGTCACTAGGTCGATGTGCAGGTGGGCCCAGGTCAGCACGTCACCGTAGCCCTCCTGGTGCAGGGCGAAGGGCCATTTCATCGGTGGGGCCCCGGGGCATCGGCGCCCGGGGCCCCGTTGGCGGAGACCAGTGCCTCAGTGGCACCGCCCGCTACCGCTGTAGCAGTGGGAGTAGCCCAGGTGGAAGCGGACGCGGGGTGCACGGCTCCTTACGTCTGGGGTCCGGTCCTGCGGCGACGTGCGATGACGACGGCCCCGGCACCGGTGAGGACGGCGGCGCCACCGATGGCGGCAAGGGCCGGCAGCCTGTCCGAGGAGCCGGTTTCCGCGAGCGTGCCGCTGACCGGGAGCTCGTCATGGCCGCCGTGCGACGCCGTCTGATTCCCGGCGGTGCCCGGCTTGTCCGGCCTGCCCTTGCCGTCCACGGGCTTGCCCTTGGCATCGTCGACCGGGCCGGGCTTGCTGTGTGGGGACAGGACGGTGAAGTCGAACTGGCTGATGTTGTCGAAGCCGCACCGGCCGTCCTCGCCGTAGGAGTACCCGATGGTGAAGAAGTATCCCGTGCCGGCCTTGGCCTTGCCGCCGGCCTTGATGCGCAGCTTGGCATCCGCGTATTCGCCCGGCTTCAGATGCTTGATGGTGGCGAAGTCGTCGTTGTCCTGGAACTTGGCACCCTCGCCTTCGATGGGCTTCCAAGTGCGTGTCGTCGGGTTGAACCACTGCACTGTGACGTCCAGTTCGGCGATGTCGCTGAGTTTCGGGTCGGCGGTACCCAGGGTGAGGGAGATGTCGGTCGCCCTCACCGCAACCTTGGAGACGTTAGTGACGCGGTAGGTGAACTCATGCCAGCCAGAATTGGCGACGATCTTGCTCGGGAGGCCGGCCAGCCCTGTCTTGCCGCGGTCTACATCGAAGATCGGGAAGCAGGAGGTGGAGCGGTTTTCGGTGGGGGACGGCGTGGTGCTCGGCTTCGCCGCGGCAGTGGGCGTCGGCTCAGCGGCCTGCCGCTCGGCGGCGGCCTCGCCACTGCCCATGTCACCGGCAGCGCTGTCACCGCCGTGAGTGCCGTCGGTGCCGGTCGGCGAGGCGGTGGCCGGGGCCGACGCGGAGAGTGTGGCACTGGGCGTCGTCGCCTGGTCCGTCGCAGACGCGGCGGGGGCCGTGAGCAGGGTCAGGGGGCTGATGACGGCCGTGACAACTGCGGTTGCCAGGACACGGTGGAGCTTCATCGAAACCTTTCTTGGGGAGCCGGACTGGCGGCCGACGGTGGGGCATGCGCGGTACGGCCCCGTAGGCGAACAGGTATGTGACCGGCGAGCCCATCGAATGGTTGTGCACCGAGCGGACGCGCCCGGTGTGACGGTGCTCACCGGACGCGTCCGCAGGCCGGCCCGGCCGCAGTGCGTGGCCTGCCAGCGCCCTGCCTGATCCGACGCGGAGCTCACGATGGTGATCAGGTGGCCGAGGTGGGTGTCGGCGTAGGCGGGGGCGGCCTGCTGGGAGGCGGCGGTGTCCTTCGTCTCGCCGAGGTAATGCCCGTGGGGGACGTGCGTGGCCGACACGTTGACGAACAGGTACAGCGGCTCTCGCGGTAGGTGTCGGCGATGGCCAGGGCCTGAACGACCTGGTGGCGGGTGGAGTCCGGCTCGGGGGAGCGGAACTCGGGCCGCCAGTGGTCCTCGTGGAAGAGGTCCGGCAGGACGGACCCGAGCGGCATCTCGCAGGAAAAGTAGGTGACGCCGCCGATGCAGACGCTACGGTACCCCTGCTGTCCCAGGCCGGCCGGGCAAAAGACTGCCGGGCCGGAAGAGGCACATCGTGATCGACACGCGCGGACTGCGGCTGTTCGTCATGGTCACCCCGGCCTCGGTACACGACAGCGTGGCCCGCGAAGTATTCCCGCGAGTCCGGTTGATGCACCCCGAACTTGTCCCCGTGTGGGCCGATTCCCTCTACGCGGGAACCCTCGTCGGCTGGGCGAAGTCGCTGATGACCCGCCGCCTCACCCGAAGCCCGCTCTATCCCAACGCTGCGGTGCCTGAACCCGGTCAGGCCCGCCATGCCGCATGCCAAACTCGGCGATCATGTCGCCGGGGGCTGGCCCGTGACGGGGTCGAGTACCTGAACGTCGTAGCCCTCGCCTGCGGCGCTGGCGCGGACTACTTCCGCGATGCCCCGTTCCATGTGCCTGTTCTCGTCCACCAGGCCTGCTTCGAGGGCCCTGTCCTGGGATGTGTGCGGCAGGACGAAGGCGTCGTCCCGGGAGAGTGCCACGGCGTCGGCAAAGGCCAGCATGCCGTTCAAGCCACCCTCACACAGGCGCCGCAGGGCGAGGGAGACGACCTGCAGAACCGGTTCGGCGGCCCGCACCAGTGTGGAGGCCGACCGTGCCTTCCGAGCAGTCATCCTTCATGCCGTCAAGCGTAGCTACGCTTGACGGCCCAGGGCCTCGTTTCACTCGACTCCCGGCCCTTCGAGCTGCATCACCCCCCCCGGCCAACACCACGGGCCAAGTTCGCGGACGGTCTCTAAGGGGTGGGGCTTCGTTCGTTTAACGTTCGAGGCGGACCACCGGTACACCCCGCGCGTTCAGCTCCGCAATGACCCAGTCCGCGGTGATGTCCTTCAGCGAGGTGATGACCAGCACGGTGGAGGCCACCAGTCAGTCCGATTCTCCGATTCGTAGTCGGTGGTGTTGTCGTCCTGGACGAATCGTTCCCGGTAGGGGGTGGGACGGCGGTAGTAGACCTCCACCACCTCCGCCAGTTCCACTTCCCGGAACTGTGTACGGACCGTGCCCCTCCACACGGGCTAGCCGCCCTCACCGATACGCGCCTCGAACGACAGGCCGACGCCGATAACCGCCGGAACGCGCATCCCGCGCCCCCGGTTCATCCGACGCGTCGGGGCCGCCGGAGTGTGTATGAGAGTCCTCCGGCGGCCCGTGACACGTCGACTGAGGGCCACGTTCGCCGTCAGGTTAGGACAGGTGTGAGCCCGGCGGCGGGCTCTCGGTGCGACGCACGTGAAAACCCACAGCACCTGAGGGCCCCACCATGACATTTCCCCTGCAATCCGCCAGGTCGGCCGCGCTGTGTGCCAGCCGGGTGTTCGCTGCCCGCCCGCGCGTTCGTGCGGCAGGCGGCAGGCGGCAGGGGGCAGTGACTGCTCCCCCCGGCGGTCTTGGCCGTGCGCTGCCGACCGAGCGGATGTCCCCGCGGCGGCAGCCGTTCCGGCAGACGAACAAGGCGAGGATTCCCCGATCTTCAGTCCCATCGTTCAGGCCGTCCAAGTCCACCTGGGCAAGGAACGGCATCGGGCCATTGCGCGAAGTGCAGCAACGCCATCGAGTGCCGGCCGGCGCCAGAGGCACCCCACCGGTCCGGGGCACCTGAGCAGTCGGTGCAACCGGACCTGCATCGATCATGAGAGGCGTCACGGCCAGGACTCTAAGGGGTCCTTTCAGAAAGCTGGGACCTTGCGGGCGAGGATCATGCAGTGAGCGAGTTGGAGGAAGGCGTTGTGCATGTCGTCGCGTGCTTCCCAGCG
>NZ_JBIRFL010000069.1:0-3891 GCF_044327445.1 Streptomyces sp. NPDC018045 | reverse complement strand
CCGACGCCCCCATCATCACCACCGACGCCCGCCACCGCAGCGAAGCCAAGAGCGCCCTCATCACCCTCGTCGAACACGCCCTCATGGCCCGCCTGAAGTGATGTCTTCAAGTCGCCCCGCCCGGAAGTAAGTTGCCTCGGGCAATGAGAGGCCGGACCGGTGCCGCCCGGCGCCGGGAAGGCCGGGCCCCCGGCGGTTCCCGTACGGACTGTGTCCTTGGCCACGCCGCCGGTCGCGTTCATAACGTTTCGACAGAGAATTCACCCGCCGTCGACACCCGGCGCGCACACGCGGCTCCGCTGTGCTCACATTCCTCTCGCCTTTTGCCGCCCCTCGCCCTTAACGCCCCTTTTATCTGACGTGCTCAGCGGGTTGCCGCTCCTTTGCCCAGTGTTTGGAACGCACGGTCCTGACGTGCTGAAATTCGCTGAACTCCGGAGTAGTAACGCCCTGAAGAAAACGGCACAGCGCAAAAGGGTGCGGTGCCGGCGCCGAGAGGTTGTTGGTCGAGTGAGGCGAAGCAAGGCGGGCCCCGAGCCGCAGGAACCGCGGCGGGGCAACTTCACGCCGCCGTCGCACAGCGCGGCACCGGTTGCCGGCGCGTCCGAGAGCCCGGCCGCCACCGCCCCCGTGAGCGGCGGGCGGTTCTCCCCGCGCAACTGGCGGGTGGCCACCCGGCTCAACGCGATTCTGCTCATCCCCGTACTCGTCGCCCTGGTCTTCGGCGGCCTGCGCGTGAACAACTCGGTCGAGACCTGGCAGGAGGCCCAGGACGCCGAGTCCACCGCCAAGCTGGTGCGCGCCGCGGCCGCCTACAGCCACGCCATCATCGACGAACGGGACCGCACCGCCGAGCCGCTGCTGACCGGCAAGCGCGACGACCCGGCGGTCGGCGAGGCGCGGCAGGCCACCGACGCCGCGGCGGACGCGTTCCACGCCGCGGTCGAGGAGATGCCCGCCAAGGAGGGCCTCAAGCGCCGTCTGGCCGCCTTCGAGAAGGTCGAGCCGGGCCTGAAGAAGCTGCGCGAGACCGCGTACTCGTCGCAGCTCACCGGCGTACGGACCGAAGAGGGCTACGTCGCCATCCAGCACCCGCTGATGGAGTTCGCCAACGAGCTGGGCCTGGGCACCGGCAACATCACGTCCTACGGCCGTACGGTCTACGCCGTCTCGCTGGCCAAGGCCGCCGAGTCGCTCACCCGCGCCATCGGTACCCACCTGCTGATCGACCCGGCCTCCCCGCAGGGCGGCAAGGAGCACAAGAAGCAGCTCACCGCGTTCGCCTCGTACAAGTACCTGGAGAACATCGCCATCGGCGAGTACACCTCCGGCGGCACCCCCGAGGACGTACAGCGGCTCAAGGACGACGCCGCCAAGCTCAGGAAGCAGGCCGCGGAGGCCGCCGCCAAGGCCAGGCAGCGCGCCGAGGCCGCCGGCCAGCAGTTCAAGGCGCCGCCGTCCTTCGACGCGATGACCGCCGCCATCGGCTCCGGCGCCACGCCGCAGCAGCTCGCCGCGCAGGGCATCACCCCGGAGACCTGGTTCGCCGCGGCGACCGGCACGTTCGACATGTACCGCGCCATCGAGAAGGACCTCGCGGACAAGGCCGTCGACGAGGCCGCCCAGATCTCCTCCGACGCCCGGCAGTCCACCTTCACCGACTCCGCGATCGTGATCGCCGCGCTGGTCATCGCGTTCCTGGTGGCCGGCATGATGGCCCGCCGGATGAGCCGCAACATGCGCCGGCTGCGCACCGCGGCCTTCGGCATCGCCGAGCAGCGGCTGCCGACCCTGGTCGACCAGCTCTCCCGTACGGACCCGGGCCGCGTCGACACCCGCGTACAGCCCATCCCGATCCACACCACCGACGAGATCGGCGAGGTCGCCCGCGCCTTCGACCAGGTGCACCGGGAGGCCGTCCGGCTCGCCGCCGAGCAGGCCCTGCTGCGCGGCAACGTCAACGCGATCTTCACCAACCTCTCGCAGCGCAACCAGGGCCTGATCGAACGTCAGCTCACCCTGATCACCGAGCTGGAGAACAACGAGGCCGACCCGGACCAGCTCGAAAGCCTCTTCCGGATGGACCACCTGGCCACCCGTATGAGGCGCAACGGCGAGAACCTCCTCATCCTCGCGGGCGAGGAGCCGGGCCGTCGCTGGAACCAGCCGGTACCGCTGATCGACGTGCTGCGCGCGGCGACGTCCGAGGTCGAGGCGTACGAGCGAATAGAGCTGTCCGGCGTGCCGGACGGCGACATCCACGGCACCGCCGTGACCGACCTCGTGCACCTGCTCTCCGAGCTGCTGGAGAACGCCACCACGTTCTCCTCCCCGCAGACCAAGGTGCGGGTCGCCGCCACCCGGCTGCCGGACGGCCGCGTCATGATCGAGATCCACGACAAGGGCATCGGGCTCACCCCCGAGGACTTCGCGGACATCAACCACAAGCTGGCCAACCCGCCGACCGTGGACGCCTCGGTCTCCCAGCGCATGGGCCTGTTCGTGGTCGGCCGCCTCGCCGACCGGCACGGCATCCGTGTCCAGCTCCGCCCCTCCGGCGAGCAGGCGGGCACCACGTCCCTCGTCATGCTCCCCGAGGCCATCACCCACGGCGGTGGCGGCGAGGAGGGCTACGACGACGACTTCACCGTTTCCCGCATCGTCCCCGAGCACCAGCAGGGCGCGTACGAGAGCGACGGCCGCTCGGCCGCCGAGCTGGGCTTCGACGAGCTGGGCCATGGGCAGCACGGCGCCGCTCCGCAGCTCGACCCGGTCAACCGCTCGCTGATGCGCGAGGAGCGCCGGGCGGCGCTGGAGGCGCAGGCCGGCGGCGCGGGCACCCAGCAGCACCCCCTCGGGCAGGGCCAGTACCAGGACCCGTCGGCGGCGCTGTTCCAGGACCCGGCGCAGCAACCCGGCGCGGACTACGGCAATCACCCCGGCCAGGCATATGCGGAACCGGGCCAAGGCATCTACGGCGATGGCTCGCCGCAGGGCCAGGGACTTGCCGAAGTCGGTTACGGCGAGACCGCCGGCCAGCAGCCGTACGCCCCGTACCAGCCGCAGCAGCAGGACGACTGGCCCGAAAACGGAGCCCGGAGCGGCTACTTCGGCCAGGAAACGGAATCCGACCGGAATCAGCCGCCCGCTCCCGCGGACGGTCCGGAACGCGTAGCATTCGACCGACCGGACCCCACCCCGAACGGCGCACCGCCGCTGACCGACGCCGGTCTTCCGCGCCGCGGCGCCGCCGACCGGCCGCAGGCTCAGCAGCAGCAGTGGCAGCCGTTCGAGGAGGCGTCCTCCAGGCCCCGTGCCCAGGAGGAACCGGCGGCCGCCCCGCAGGGGAACGCGCCGGAGCCCGGTACGGACGACTCCGAGTGGCGCTCGGCCAACGACGAGCGCTGGCAGCGGGCGGAGCGGCTGCGCGAGCCGAAGGCGGGCGGAGTCACCTCCTCCGGTCTGCCCCGGCGGGTCCCCAAGGCCAACCTGGTCGAGGGCACGGCGGAGCAGAGCCCGCAGGGCGGCCCGCAGGTCTCCCGCGCTCCGGAGGACGTCCGCGGCCGGCTGAGCAACCTGCGGCGCGGGGTCCAGCAGGGACGCAACGTGGGCACGGACCACCCGGAGGTCCCCCAGAATGACCAACAGGGCTTCGGCCCCGGCAGCACCTACGATCAGGAGCGTTAGTGTGAGCCCGATGAGCCAGGCGGCGCAGAACCTGAACTGGTTGATCACCAACTTCGTGGACAACACCCCCGGTGTGTCCCACACGGTCGTGGTCTCCGCGGACGGTCTCCTCCTCGCCATGTCCGAGGGCTTCCCTCGGGACAGAGCCGATCAGTTGGCGGCGGTGGCCTCCGGCCTCACCTCGCTGACCTCCGGCGCCTCCCG
>NZ_JBIRFL010000068.1:0-3908 GCF_044327445.1 Streptomyces sp. NPDC018045 | reverse complement strand
TGCCGCGTCAACTCATTGTGGTACGCACCCGGCTTGAGCCGAATGTCCAGCGCACCGATCCGGTCGTCCCCCGCGGCGAGGCCCGCGAAGAACTCGGGCGCCACCACCAATTCCTTCTCCAGCAGCACGGCCCGGTCGACCACGGTCCGCGCCGCGGCGCCCCGCCCGGACTGCACTGCGGCCCGCAGCGCCCGCAGCGAACCGGCGTGCCGCACATCACCAATCACCAGCCGGCCGCCGGGCGCCAGCAGCCCCAGCGCCTGGCCGACGACCCTGGCCAGGTACTCGCCGTCGGGGAAGTACTGCACAACAGAGTTGATCAGCACGGTGTCGAAGTAACCAGCCGGAAGGCCCGTCACGTCATCGGCCGCCTGACCGCGCAGCCGCACCCGGTCACCCAGACCCGCCTCCGCCACCTGCCCCGTCAGCCGCTCGATGACGGCGGCCGACAGGTCCGTACCCCAGTACTCGTCCACGTCCTTCGCAAGGTGCGCCATCAACAGGCCGGACCCCACGCCGATCTCCAGGACACGACGGCCGCCGGACTCCCGTACGCGGTCCACGGCCGCGTCCCGCCACGCGCGCATCTCGTCCAGCGGGATCGGCTCCCCCGTGTACGAGCTGTCCCAGCCGGAGAAGTCCTCGCCGAAGGCGGCCGGTTCGCCGCCGCCGGTGCCGGAGTACACCGAGTCGTAGATCTCCCGCCACTCCTCGACCTGCGCCTGCGCGTCCACACCGGCCCCGGCGCGGGCGGCCACGTCCAGGTCGGGGACGACGTACGCGGCGAGGCGCTGGTCGCCCGGCGCGTCCTCGCGGGCCACCACCACGGCCTGCCGCACACCCTCCGAAGCCGTCAGCAGCGACTCGATCTCGCCCGGCTCGATACGGTAGCCGCGCAGCTTGACCTGTTCGTCGGCCCGGCCGGCGAACTCCAACTGCCCGTCCGCGCGCCACCGCGCCAGGTCACCGGTCCGGTACATGCGAACTCCCGGCGCGAACGGGCAGGCGACGAACCGTTCGGCGGTCAGGCCCGGGCGCCCCACATACCCGCGCGCCACCTGGGCGCCGGTGACATACAGCTCGCCGACGACGCCCACGGGCACCGGCCGCAGGCCCGCGTCGAGCACGAAGACCCGGGTGTTCCAGGTGGGCCGGCCGATCGGTACGGCGTGCCCGTCGGCGTCCCCGCCCGTCCAGACGGCGGAGGCGACCTGGATGGTCATCTCGGTGGGTCCGTACAGGTTGAACAGCTCGCTGTTCCAGGCCGTGCTGATCCGCGCGGCCAGGCCGGGGCGCAGCGCCTCGCCGCTGGACCAGATGCGGGTGACCGCGTGCCCGGCGGGCGGCTCGGGCAGGTTGGCCAGCAGGGACGGCGGGAACTGGGCGACAGTGACGCCGTTCGCCGCGATGTGGGAGACCAGCCGCTGCGGGTCGCGGACCTCGTCGGCGGGGGCCACGCTGATCGCGGCGCCGGACAGCAGCGGGAACCAGATCTCCAGGCCCACCGAGTCGAACCGCATCGACGTACGGAACAGCACGACGTCACCGGGGCCGACCGGATGGGTGGCCCGCATCCACTGGAGGTTGTTGGCCAGGCCGCGGTGCTCGACGAGCACGCCCTTGGGGCGGCCCGTGGAGCCGGAGGTGTAGATGACGTACAGCGGGCTCGCGGGGGTGAGCGGCGTGGTCCGCTCGCTGTCCGCCAGGTTGCCCGCGGCGTGCCGCGCGAGGGCCGCGGTGGTCTCCGCGTCGTCGAGGACGACGGCCGGAACGCCTGCCGCGCCGGTGTCCAGGCCGCTGTCCCGGGTGACCAGCGCCAGATGGGGCCGGGCGTCGCGGAGCGTGGCCAGCAGCCGCTCGGCCGGGTCGTCGGGGTCGAGCGGCAGGTAGGCGCCGCCGGCCTTGAGGACGCCGAGGAGGGCCACGACGGTCTCCGCCGAGCGGGGCAGGGCGACCGCCACCAGTCGCTCGGGGCCGACGCCGCGTCCGACGAGGTGCCGGGCGAGCCGGTTGGCGCGCGCGTTCAGCTCGGCGTAGGTCAGCACGGTGTCGCCGGACAGGACGGCGGTGGCCTCGGGCGACCGCTCCACCCGCGCCTCGACCAGGTCCACCAGGGTGCCCGGGCGGAGGTCGGCCGCGGTGTCGTTCCAGTGCTCCAGCACCTGCCGGTGCTCCCGCCCGGTGAGCAGACCGGCCTGGCTGATCAGCCGCTCCGGCGCGTTCAGGGCCTGTTCCAGCAGCCGGATCCAGCGGGCGACAAGGCTCTCGACGGTGGACCGGTCGAAGAGATCGGTGGCGTACTCGACCAGCGTCTCGATGCCGGCCGGGTTGCCCGCCGCGTCATACCGCTCGGTGAGCGAGAGCAGCATGTCGAAGCGCGAGGTGCCCGCGTCCACCTCCTCCATCCTGACCCGCAGGCCGGGCAGGGTGAAGTCTCCCTGACCGGTGTTCTGGAGGACCAGGGCGACCTGGAAGAGGGGGTGGTGGGAGGTGGAGCGCTGCGGGTTGAGCAGCTCCACCAGGTGCTCGAACGGCACGTCCTGGTGCGCGTACGCGGCGAGACTCGACTCCCGTACGCGGCCCAGCAGCTCCTCGAAACTCGGATCCCCGGAGGTGTCCGTGCGCAGCACGAAGGTGTTCACGAACAGGCCCACCAGATCGTCCAGCGCCTCGTCCGTACGCCCCGCCACACCACTGCCCAACGCGATGTCCGTCCCCGCGCCCAGCCGCGTCAGCAGCGCCGCCATACCGGCCTGCAACGCCATGAACACCGTCGCGCCCGAGGCGCGGGACAGGTCCGACAGCCGCTGGTGGAGCGCGGCGTCGATGGTGAACTCCGCGTACGCGCCCCGGTACGAGGCGACGGCCGGGCGCGGCCGGTCGGCGGGGAACGTCACCTGCTCCGGCAGGCCGGCGAGCTGGCCGCGCCAGTAGGCGACCTGGCGGCTGAACAGGCTGTCCGGGTCGGACTCGTCGCCGAGCAGTTCGCGCTGCCACAGGGTGTAGTCCGCGTACTGCACGGGCAGCTCCGCCCACCGCGGAGCCTCGCCCTGGACACGGGCGGTGTACGCGGCGACCACGTCGCGCGCCAGCGGGCCCATGGACCAGCCGTCACCCGCGATGTGGTGCAGCAGGAGCAGCAGCACACTGTCGTACTCCCCGGCCGCGCCGGCCGTTCCGGTCTCGAAGAGCCAGGCGCGCACCGGCGGCTCACCGGCCAGGTCGAAGCCGTACCGGGCGGCTTCCTCCATCGCCGACGGCAGTCCGGCCTCGGTCACCGTGCGGCGTTCCCACGCGAAGTGCGCCTCGTCCGGGTCCAGCACCCGCTGGTGCGGCTCGCCGTCCTCGGTCTCCGGGAAGACGGTACGCAGCGACTCGTGCCGCCCGATCACATCCCGCAGGGCCGCGTGCAGCGCCTCCGCGTCCACGGTGCCGGTCAGGCGCAGCGCCAGCGGCATGTTGTACGTCGCCGACGGGCCTTCCAGCTTGTGCAGGAACCACAGGCGGCGCTGGGCGGAGGACAGCGGGATCCGCGCGGGGCGTGCCACCCGGGTCAGCGCCGTACGGGTCCGCCCGCCGGGTGCCAGCCGTGCCACCAGTTCGGCGACGGTCGGCGCCTCGAACACGTCCTTGATCGGCAGTTCCGTGCCGAGGACGCTGCGGATACGGCTGACCAGGCGGGTGGCGAGCAGCGAGTGCCCGCCCAGGTCGAAGAAACTGTCGTCGATACCGACCCGGTCCACGCCCAGCACCTCGGCGTAGAGGCGGCACAGGGCCTCTTCCTGCGGAGTACGGGGCTTGCGGCCGTCCACGGTGGCGGCGTATTCGGGTACGGGCAGTGCCTTGCGGTCCAGCTTGCCGTTGGGGGTCAGCGGAAGGCGGTCCAGGACCATGACGGCCGACGGCAC
>NZ_JBIRFL010000067.1:0-4177 GCF_044327445.1 Streptomyces sp. NPDC018045 | reverse complement strand
GCTCGTCCCGCGCCGCCAGCTCCGCGAAGAACTCCGGCGCCGTGACCAGCTCCTTCTCCAGCAGCACCGCCCGGTCGACCACCGCACGCGCCGACACACCCCGCCCGGCATGCACCGCCGCGTGCAACGCCCGCAGCGAACCGGCATGCCGCACATCACCGATCACCAGCCGGCCGCCGGGCGCCAGCAGCCCCAGCGCCTGGCCGACGACCCTGGCCAGATACTCCCCGTCCGGGAAGTACTGGATCACCGAGTTGATCAGTACGGTGTCGAACGTGCCGGCCGGCAGGCCCTCCGTCACGTCGGCGGCCTGGCAGCGCAGGTGCACCCGGTCGTCGAGGCCCGCGGCCCGTACCTGGCCGGTCAGCCGCTCGATGACGGCGCCGGACAGGTCGGTGCCCCAGTACGCGTCCACGTGCCGGGCCAAGTGCCCCATGAGCAGGCCGGTTCCGACGCCGATCTCCAGGACGCGACGGCCGCCGAAGCCCCGTACCCGCTCCACGGCCGCGTCCCGCCACGCCCGCATCTCGTCCAGCGGAATCGGCTCACCCGTGTACGAGCTGTCCCAGCCGGAGAAGTCCTCACCGAAACCGAAGGCCCCGGCGCCCGGCCCGGAGTACACCGAGTCGTAGATCTCCCGCCACTCCCCCACCTGCGCGTCGGTGCCGGAGGCGGCCTCCTCGACGACGCCCGCGACCGCGGCGGCGGCGAGGTCGGGCACGACGTACGCGGCGAGGCGCTGGTCGCCCGGCGCGTCCTCGCGGGCCACCACCACGGCCTGGCGTACGCCCTCCGAAGCCGTCAGCAGCGACTCGATCTCGCCCGGCTCGATACGGAAACCACGGACCTTGACCTGCTCGTCCGCACGGCCCAGGTACTCCAACTGCCCGTCCGCGCGCCACCGCGCCAGGTCGCCCGTCCGGTACATCCGTACGCCCGGCTCGAAGGGCGACGCGACGAACCGCTCCGCCGTCAGCCCGGGCCGGTTCGCGTAGCCGCGCGCCAGCCCCGCGCCCGCCGCATACAACTCCCCGGCCACACCCACCGGCACCGGACGCAGCCCGGCGTCCAGCACGTACGCCTTGGTGTTGCCGACCGGGCGGCCGATCGGCACCACGCCGCCGGTGCACGTGTCGCTCATGGACACACAGACCGTCGACTCGGTCGGTCCGTACGCGTTCACGACCGTGCGGCCGCCGGCCGACCAGCGCGCCACCAGCTCGGGCGGCGCGGCCTCGGCCCCCACGACCAGGCAGGCCAAGTCCGGCAGCGCGGCACCGGCGCCGGCAGGCAGCGTGGCCACCACCGACGGCGGGATCAGGGCGTGGGTGATGCGCCGGTCGGCGAGGACGCCTTGCAGTGACTCGCCGACGAGCCGGCCGCCCTCCGGAACCACCAGGGTGGCGCCCGGCGCGAAGGCGACGACCAGTTCCCAGACGGCGGCGTCGAAGCTGGGCGACGCGAACTGGAGGACCCGGCTGCCGGCCGTCACACCCAGACGTTCCCGCTGGGTGTGCGCCAGGCTCGCCACGCCCCGGTGCGGGACCACCACGCCCTTGGGGCGCCCGGTGGAGCCCGAGGTGTAGATCACGTACGCCGGGCTCTCCGGCGCGACGGCCACGCCCGGGTCGATGTCCGGGAAGCCGGACAGATCCTGCCGCAGCGCCGCCTCGTCCAGGACGAGAACGGGCGCCGCGTCGGCCAGCATGTACCGGCGGCGCTCCTCCGGATAGTCCGGGTCCACCGGCACGTACGCGCCGCCCGCCTTCAGTACGGCGAGGACCGCGACCACCAGGTCGGCGGACCGGGGCAGCAGCACCCCGACCAGCTTCTCCGGACCCACACCCTGGCCGGTCAGCCAGTGCGCCAGCCGGTTCACCCGCGCGTCCAGCTCCGCGTAGGAGAGCGACAGGTCGCCCGCCACGAGGGCGGCCGCGTCCGGGGTGCGGCGGGCGTGTCCGGCGACGAACCCGGCGAGGGTGGTGCCGGGCACCTCGGCGGCCGTCCGGTTCCATCCGGCCACCACCTGGTCGCGCTCGGCTTCGGACAGCAGCTCCACCTGCCCGACGGGCAGCGACGGGTCGGCCGTCACCTGCTCCAGCAGCCGCACCCAGCGGTCGAGCAGCCTTTCGACCGTGGACCGGTCGAAGAGGTCGGTCGCGTACTCGACGGTGGCGGTGACGCCCTGTTCGCCGCTGTTCTCGTCCAGGCTGAGCAGCATGTCGAAGCGGGACCTGCCGATGCCGACGGCTTCCGGACCGACCCGCAGGCCGGGGAGTTCGAAGGCGCTCCGGGGTGTGTTCTGGAGGACCAGGGCGACCTGGAAGAGGGGGTGGTGGGAGGTGGAGCGCTGCGGGTTGAGGAGTTCCACCAGATGCTCGAACGGCACGTCCTGGTGCGCGTACGCGGCGAGACTCGACTCCCGTACGCGGCCCAGCAACTCCTCGAAACTCGGATCCCCGGAGGTGTCCGTGCGCAATACGAAGGTGTTGACGAACAGGCCCACCAGATCGTCCAGCGCCTCGTCCGTACGCCCCGCCACACCACTGCCCAACGCGATGTCCGTCCCCGCGCCCAGCCGCGTCAGCAGCGCCGCCATACCGGCCTGGAGGACCATGAACACCGTCGCGTTCGAGCGGCGGGCCAGCGCCACCAGCCGCCGGTGCAGCCCGGCGGACAGCGCGAAGTCGACGTGGGTGCCCTGGTACGTGGCGACCGCCGGGCGCGGCCGGTCGGCGGGGAACGTCACCTGCTCCGGTACGCCCGCCAACTGCCGCCGCCAGTAGGCGACCTGCCGGGAGTAGAGGCTCTCCGGGTCGCTCTCGTCGCCGAGCAGTTCCCGCTGCCACAGGGTGTAGTCCGCGTACTGCACGGGCAGCTCCGACCACCGCGGGGCGGCGCCGCGGGTCCGGGCGGTGTAGGCGGTCACGAAGTCGCGCGCGATCGGGCCCATCGACCAGCCGTCGCCCGCGATGTGGTGGACGAGCAGCAGCAGGACACCCGTCCGCGGGCCGGTGCGGAAGAGCCAGGCGCGCACCGGGATCTCCCCGGCGAGGTCGAAGCCGTACGTGGCCGCCGCGTCGAGGGCGGCCGGCAGCCCGGCCTCGGTGACGGTACGGCTCTCCCACCTGAAGTCCGCCTCGGCCGGGTCCAGCACCCGCTGGTGCGGCTCGCCGTCCTCGGTCTGCGGGAAGACGGTACGCAGCGACTCGTGCCGCCCGATCACATCCCGCAGGGCCGCGTGCAGCGCGTCCGCGTCCATGTCACCGGTCAGGCGCAGCGCCAGCGGCATGTTGTACGTCGCGGAGCGGCCCTCCAGTTGGTGCAGGAACCACAGGCGGCGCTGCGCGAACGACAGCGGCACCACATCGGGACGCTCCATCGGGACCAGGGCCGTACGGGTGCGGCCGTCGCCGGTGAGGCGGGCCGCCAGCCCGGCGACGGTCGGCGCCTCGAAGACCGCGGCGATCGGCACCTCGGTGCCCAGGCTGCTGCGGATGCGGCTGACCAGGCGGGTGGTGAGCAGCGAGTGCCCGCCCAGGTCGAAGAAGCTGTCGTCGATGCCGATCCGGCCCACGCCGAGCACCTCGGCGAACAGGCCGCACAGCACCTCTTCCTGTGGGGTGCGCGGGGCACGGCCGCCCGGGGTGGCGGCGTATTCGGGTACGGGCAGCGCCTTGCGGTCCAGCTTGCCGTTGGGCGTCAGCGGCAGCCGGTCCAGGACCATGACCGCCGACGGCACCATGTACTCCGGCAGCCGCTCCGACAGGTGCGCGCGGGCCGCCTCGACGACCGCGCCGATGCCCTTCGCGGCCACCGGGTTGTTCGTCCAGGGGCCGCCGGAGGTGGCGGGCGCGTAGACGCCCGACAGGACGGTCCCGTCCGCGCCGCCGGGCAGGATCACGGCGTCGAAGAGGTCCATCGACCGCGCCGACCAGGTGGGGACCACGCGCAGACCGTGCTCCCGCCCCCGTGCGACCAGGTCCTCCGGGTCGATCGCGGCGCCACCGGCGAAGCCTTCGGCATTCGGGCCGTCCAGGCCGTCCAGCGCGCGCTCGGCCGCCACCTCGGCGACCAGACGGGCGTTGGGTATGCCGGTGAGGCGCACCGGGCCCTCGGGGAGCCGCCCCAGGTCGAGGCCGGCGCTCCAGGCCACCTGCCGGATCCCGGAGAGATC
>NZ_JBIRFL010000066.1:0-4183 GCF_044327445.1 Streptomyces sp. NPDC018045 | reverse complement strand
CCACCGTACGGACACGCCACGAACCGCTCCGCCGTCAGCGCCGCCCGCCCCAGATACCCCCGCGCCACCCCCTGCCCGGCGATGTACAGCTCGCCGGTGACCTCGGGCGGGACCGGCCGGAGCGCGGTGTCCAGCACGTACACCCGTACCGCGTCGCGCGGTCCGCCGATCGGCAGGACGGCCGGGGCGGGCGTGCCGGGGCCGACGGTGAAGGCCGTGGCGCAGAGGGTGGTCTCGGTCGGCCCGTAGAGGTGGCCGACGGTGACGCCGGGGCAGGCGTCGCGGGCGTCGGCGACGGCCTCGGCCGGTACCGCGTCCCCGCCCGTCAGGACGTGCCGCAGGCCGGTGAAGCATTCGGGGGCCTCCTGCGCGAGGACGCGGAAGAGCCCGGCCGTCAGGTGCACGGCCGTCAGCCCGTGGTCGGTGACCAGCCGGGCCAGCGCCTTCGCCGTGAGATCGGCCGGGGGCGCGATCACCACCCGGCCGCCGTTGAGGAGTGTGACCCACAGTTCGAGGGTGGAGGCGTCGAAGGTGTGCGGGGCGTGGAACAGGACGCGGCCGGTGGCGATGCCGTCCCAGCAGGTGTCCTGGGCGAGGGCGGCGACGTTGCCGTGGGTGGTGACGACGCCCTTGGGTGTCCCCGTCGAGCCGGAGGTGTACATCACGTACAGACCGGAGTCCGGGGACACGGGGGCCGCGAGCGGAGCGTCGGAGCGGCGGCGCAGGGCGTCCGCGACATCGGCCTCCGTCAGGACGACGGCGGGCGCGGCGTCGTCGAACAGGGTGCGTACCCGCTTGGCGGGCTGCGCGGTGTCCACCGGCACGGCCACCGCCCCCGCCTTGGCGACGCCGAGCAGAGCCATGATCAGTTCGGGCGAGCGGGCGAGCGTGACGACCACCCGGTCCCCCGGCCGGGCGCCGGACGCGCGCAGATGCCGGGCGATCCGGTTGGCCCGGGCGTCCAGGGCGCCGTACGTCAGGGTCGTCTCGCGGGACACCAGCGCGATGTCGTGCCGGTGTTCCCGTACGGCCTGTTCGAAGAGGCCGGTGACGGTCGTCGGCGCGGCGCCCGGCGCGCCGGTGTTCACACCGTGCAGCAGCCGGTCACGTTCGCCGTCGACCAGGATGTCGAGGTCACCGGCGCGGACGTCCGGGTCGGCCACGAGCCGGCGCAGGATGCCGGTGAACCGGGCGGTGAGGAGTTCGGCGCTCCGCGCGCTGATCAGTTCCGGGCGGTGCGTCAGGAGGAACAGCAGCTCGGGTCCCGGGAAGACGGCCAGGCTGACCGGGTAGTGACTGACGTTGTGCCCGCGTACGGGGGTGAGCTTCAGCGGGGGCCCGCCCTCCTCCGCCAGTGCGCCGCGCGGGAAGCTCTCGTAGACCAGCAGGCTGTCGAACCCGGCTCCGGGTCCGCCGGCCTTCCGGATCTCGCTGAGCCCCAGGTACTGGTGGGGCATCAGGGCGCCTTGCCGGGCCTGCACGTCGGTGAGCAGCTCGGACACCGGCCGGGAGGCCGTCAGGGGCACACGGACCGGGACGGTGTTGATGAAGAGCCCGAGCATGGACTCGACGCCGCGCAGCTCGGCGGGCCGGGCCGCCACGGTCGCGCCGAAGACCACCTCGTCCCGGCCCAGCAGGCGGCCGAGGAGCAGGGCCCAGGCCCCCTGGACGAAGGTGTTGGGGGTCAGGCCGTGGCGGCGGGCGAGTTCGGTGAGCGCCTCGGTGGCCGGCCGGTCCAGCTTCGCGTGCACCTGCCCGTGTCCGGCGGCGGACGGGCGGTGGCCGTTCACCGGTGCCAGCAGCGTCGGTTCGCGCAGCCCGGCGAGGTCGGCCCGCCAGGCGGCGCGCGCCGACTCCTTGTCCTGGGCGTTCAGCCAGCCGAGGTAGTCACGGTAGGGCGTGACGGGCGGCAGGCCGGAGGGGTCGCCACCCGCCTCGTAGAGGGCCCACAGTTCGTGCTGGAGGGTCGGCAGCGACCAGCCGTCCATCAGGATGTGGTGGTTGGTGAGGATCAGCCGGTGCCGGGCCGGTCCGAGCCGGAGCAGGACGAGCCGGAGCAGCGGCGGTACGGCCAGGTCGAAGCGCCGGGCGCGTTCCTCGTCCGCGAGGCGCTCGGCCTCGGCGAGGGCGTCCCGGGGCGGCCTGCCGGTCAGGTCGGCGTCCCGCCAGGGCAGGCGCACACGGGCCGGGATGACCTGGACGGGGTGTTCGAGGCCCGGTGGCTGGCGGAAGCAGGCCCGCAGGGTGGCGTGCCGGGCCACCAGCGCCTGCCAGGACGCCCGCAGCGCGGCCGCGTCGAGGTCCCCTTCGATGTCCAGCACGTCCTGGACGACGTAGGTGTCCTCGGCCTGTCCGTCGTACCGGGAGTGGAACAGCAGCCCCTCCTGGAGCGGTGTCAGCGGCCACACGTCCTCTATGCGGCGGTCCACGGCATACCTCCCTCACCGGGTGCTTCGTTGAAGTCGTCCTCCAGCGCCTCCAACTGACCGAGTGTCAGGTCCACCAGTGGCAGGTCGGAGGGGGTCAGGCCGCCCGCGTCCGGGGCCTCGGAGAGTGCGGCCAGGCCGGCCAGCAGACCGGTCCAGCGGTCGGCCAGCCGGACGGCGGCGTCCTCGGTGAGGGCCCCTTCCAGCCACGACACCAGCAGCACCAGTTCGGGGCCGCCGTCGCCGTCGCGGACCAGGCCGCCGAACTCCAGCGCGTGCAGGGCGGGCAGCTCCGGGTCGGCGTCGGCGCCCATGGAGCGGGGCCCGGCCGGCTGCCAGTCGCCCGTGCCGGGGCCCGTGACGGAGAACCGTCCCAGGTAGTTGAACCCGGCCGTGGGCGTGGGCAGCCCGTCCCCGTACGGCTGGGCGGCCTGTTCCTTGACCCGTTTGAGCAGCCGGTCGGCGGCCGGGCCGCCCGCGCGCACCTCGTCGAAGTCGGTGACGCCCGCGTCCAGCCGGACCGGGCGCAGGGTGGTGAACCAGCCCACGGTGCGTGACAGGTCCAGGTCGCCGTCGCGGCCGTGCCCCTCGATGTCCAGGTCGACCGGGCCCGGCCGGTCCTCGGTGAGGGCCGCGGTGAGCGCGGCGAGCAGCACATCACCCGTCGTGGCGTGGAAGGCCGCGGGGACGGTGGTCAGCACCGCGGAGGCCGTCCGTGCGGGCACGGTGAACGTCCGCTGCCGCATCTGCCCTTCGGTGCCCCGCACCGGGCCGGCGGCCCGCTGCGGCCCCGCCGCCACCTGCCGGGCGTACGTGCGGAACGAGGCGGCGACCGGGGCCAGGTGTCCGTCGGGGTCCGCCCAGGCCGCCGCGAGGTCGGGCAGCAGGATGCGCCAGGACACCGCGTCGAAGACCAGGTGGTGGACGACGATCGCGAGCCGTCCGGGCCGTCCGCTGCCCCGGTCGAACCAGACCGCCCGCAGGGTGGCGCCGGACCGCGGGTCCAGGCGGCCGGACGCCGCCCGTGCCTCGGTGTCGATCAGTTCCTCGAACGCCTGGTCCGTCAGCCCCGCGGCGTCGACGCGCCGGACCCGCTCCGGTACGGGGGCCGCGTCACCGACTTCCAGGTACGGCTCGGCGCCGTCCGGGACGACCAGGCGGGCCCGCAGCATCGCGTGGTGGGCCGCCACCCGCTCGACGGCCCGCGTCAGACGGTCCAGCCCGGCACGGGCCGGGACGCGTACGACGGTCCACTGCGCGAACCTGGCGGCCAGCGTGTCCGGGCCGCCGCGTGCGGTCAGCTCCCGCATGACCGGGGTGAGGGGGACGGCTCCGTGGCCGTCCTCGTGCCGGGCGTCGTCCTCCGTGCGGGGCCGGGCGACGCGGGCGAGGGCCTCGGGGGTCTTGTGCTGGAAGACGTCCGACGCGCTGATGCGGTAGCCGGCCTTGGCCGCGCGGGAGACGAGCAGCAGGGAGACGATGCTGTCGCCGCCGAGTTCGAAGAAGTTGGCGTCCGCGGCGACCGGGAGGGTCCGCTCCCCCAGCGCTCCGGCTTCCGCTTCCGGCGCCCCGAGGCGCAGGAGTTCCGCGAAGAGGTGGCAGAAGAGCGTTTCGAGCGGCGTGCGGGGCGCGCGCCCCGCGGCGGCCGCCGTATGGTCGGGGGCGGGCAGGGCGGCCCGGTCGACCTTGCCGTTGGCGGTCAGCGGCAGCTCGTCCAGGACGACCGTCGCCGACGGCACCATGTAGTCCGGCAGCCG
>NZ_JBIRFL010000065.1:0-4606 GCF_044327445.1 Streptomyces sp. NPDC018045 | reverse complement strand
ACCTCATCCAACGCCCCCGCGAACACCGGAAACCGGCCATACAACTCCCGGCCCATCCCCACCCGCTGCGCACCCTGCCCCGAAAACAGCACCGCGAACTTCCCGGCCGTGTCCTCGGCGAGGCCGCGCGCGACCTCGACGGTCCGGTCGCCTTCGGCCAGGAGCACCGCACGGCGTTCCAGGTGCGCGCGGGAGGTCGCCAGGGAGTAGCCCACGTCGACCGGCGCCGGGCCGGTCAGCTCGGTGATCCGGGCGAGCTGTGCGGCCAGTGCGTCCTCGGACTTCGCGGAGACCGGCCACGGCACGGCCGACGGGACGACCGGTGGTGCGGTCAGCGGCCCTTCGCCGTCCTCGTCGCCGGGCTCCTCGGCGGCCGGTGCCTGCTCGATGATGACGTGGGCGTTGGTGCCACTGATCCCGAACGACGACACACCGGCCCGCCACGGCCGGTCGGCCTTGGGCCACTCCCGGGGCTCCGTCAGCAGCTCCACCGCGCCGGACGACCAGTCGACGTGGGACGAGGGTGCGTCCACGTGCAGGGTCTGCGGCAGCACACCGTGCCGCATGGCCAGGATCACCTTGAGGATTCCCGCCACACCGGCCGCCGCCTGTGTGTGGCCGAGGTTGGACTTCACCGAGCCCAGGAGCAGCGGCCGCTCGGGGTCGCGGTCCTGACCGTACGTGGCCAGCAGGGCCTGGGCCTCGATCGGGTCGCCGAGCGTCGTACCGGTGCCGTGCGCCTCGACCGCGTCCACGTCCGCCGTGGCCAGTCCGGCGTCGGCCAGGGCCTGCTGGATCACGCGCTGCTGGGCGGGGCCGTTGGGCGCCGTCAGGCCGTTGGAGGCGCCGTCCTGGTTGACGGCCGAGCCCCGGACGACGGCGAGGATCTCGTGCCCGTTGCGGCGGGCGTCGGACAGCCGCTCCAGCACCAGGACACCGACGCCCTCGGACCAACCGGTGCCGTCGGCCGCGTCGGCGAACGCCTTGCACCGGCCGTCCGCCGCCAGCCCGCCCTGCCGGCTGAATCCGGCGAAGCTCATCGGTGACGAGAGCACCGTCACACCGCCGGCCAGGGCCAGCGAGCACTCACCGGAGCGCAGCGCGTGGGCCGCCAGGTGCAGGGAGACCAGCGAGGAGGAGCAGGCCGTGTCGACGGTGACCGCCGGGCCCTCCAGGCCGAAGGTGTACGAGAGCCGGCCGGACAGGACGCTGCCCGCGAGGCCGGTGCTGCCGTGCCCCTCGACGTCCTCGCGGGAGTTGAGCACCACGTTGGTGTAGTCGACGCCGTTCGTGCCGACGAAGACACCGGCCTCGGTGCCGCGCAGCGACACCGGGTCGATGCCGGCCCGCTCCAGCGCTTCCCAGGAGGTCTCCAGCAGAATGCGCTGCTGGGGGTCCATGGCGACGGCCTCGCGGGGCGAGATGCCGAAGAAGGCGGCGTCGAACGAGGCCGCGTCCACGAAGCCGCCTTCGGCCGTCGTACTGCTGCCTCCTCCGTCTCCGTCACCGGCGAGCAGGTCCAGGTTCCATCCGCGGTCCGTGGGGAACGCCGAGATGCCGTCGCGTCCGTCGCTCAGCAACTGCCAGAGTTCTTCCGGTGACCGCACGCCGCCCGGCAGCCGGCAGGACATCCCGACGATGGCGATGGGTTCCCGCTGGGCGGACTCAGCCTCCCGAAGCCGTTGGCGGGTCTGGTGCAAGTCGTTCGTGACCCACTTCAGGTAGTCAACGAGCTCGTTGTCGTTCGGCATGACGAGGAACCTTCCGTGAAAAATAGGGGGCCGGACTCAGCGTTCGCTGTGACGCCCGAGTTCGTTGTCGATGAAGGCGAAGATTTCAGCGGTGCTGGCGGCTTCGATCCGCTCGGCGACCTCGGCGCCGTCCTCCTGCGCCGCGGTCCCTCGCCAGGTGTCCAGGAGCTGCGACAGGCGGTGGGTGACGGCGGCCCGGGTGCGGGCGTCGGGCGCGCCGGCGTCGAGTGCGCCGGCGAGCCGTTCGAGTTCCGCGAGGAGGGCCGGGCCGGTGGCGGCCCGGGCTTCGTCCACGAGCCGGGGGACGAGGTGTTCGGCGAGTGCGACGGGGTTGGGGTAGTCGAAGACGAGGGTGGCGGTCAGCCGCAGGCCCGTGGCGGTGGACAGCCGGTTGCGCAATTCGACGGCGGTCAGCGAGTCGAAGCCCAGGTCGTGGAACTCCCGCCGGGCGTCGACCGCCTTGGCCGAGGCGTGCCCGAGGACGGCGGCGGCCTCGGCCCGTACGAGGTCGGTGAGCAGGCGCGTACGGTCCTCCGCCCGCGTCCGCGCCAGTCGGCGGCCGAGCGTGGCGGCGGCTTCGGCGCCGTCCGCGGCGCCGGCGGCCGTCCGCCGGGCGCTCCTGAGCAGGCCCCGGAGCACCGGCGGTACGGTGCCGCCGACCCGGGTGCCGGTGGCGACCGGGCCGACCGGGACGAGGTAGGGCTCGTCGGTCGCGGTGGCGGCGTCGAACAGCGCCAGGCCCTGCTCGGCGGAGAGCGGCGGCACGCCGGTGGCCGAGATCCGCTGGAGGTCGGCCTCGGACAGGGTGCCCGTCATGCCGCTCGCCTGTGCCCACGCGCCCCACGCGAGGGACTGGGCGGGCAGGTCCTGGGCGGTACGGTGCCGGGCCAGGGCGTCGAGGAAGACGTTGCCGGCGGCGTAGTTGCCCTGGCCGGGCGCGCCGATGACGCCGGAGACGGACGAGAAGACGACGAACGCGCCGAGGTCCGTGTTCCGGGTGAGGTCGTGCAGGTGCCAGGCGGTGTCCGCCTTCGGGCGCAGCACGCCCGACAGCCGCTCGGGGGTCAGGGACGTGACCACGCCGTCGTCGAGCACGCCGGCCGCGTGGACCACCGCGGTCAGCGGCCGCGGGAGGGAGTCCAGCAGCCGGCCGAGCGCGGCCCGGTCGGCGGTGTCACAGGCCGCGATCGTCACGTCGGCGCCGAGCGCGGTCAGCTCCGCGCGCAGCTCCACGGCGCCCGGCGCGGTCTCGCCGCTGCGGCTCACCAGGACGAGGTGCTTCATGCCGCGTTCGGCCACGAGGTGCCGGGCCAGGAGTGTGCCCAGGCCGCCTGTGCCGCCGGTGATCAGCGTCGTGCCGTCCGGGTCCCAGGCGGGGCGGCGGGGTGTGGTGTCGTCCGGTGCGGGCAGCCGGGCCAGCCTGCCCACGTGCACTGTGCCATCGCGTACGACGAACTGGGAGTCGCCGGCGGCGAGCAGCGCGGGCAGGCGCGGCAGCACGGTCGGCACTGTCGCGTCCGGCGCGTCCGACGTGTCCACCAGGACGAACCGGTCGGGGTTCTCCGACTGTGCCGATCCCACCAGGCCCCACACCGCCGCGGCCGCCAGGTCGTCGCCGGACGTCGCGCCACGGGTCACGAACACCAGCCGGGACGCGGCGAACCGCTCCCCCGCGAGCCACTCCTGGAGCAGCCCGAGTATCCCGGCGGTCAGTTCGTGCGCCGCGCGCGGAGCTTCGGTTTCCGCGCCCGACACCCGTACCACGACCAGTTCGGGGACGTCCGTCAGCGACGCCAGTCCGCCGGCGTCGAGCGTCACGCTCCGTACCTCGCCGTCGGCCGGGGCTTCGGGGGCCGCCACCCAGTCCAGCCGCAGCAGCGCGCCCTGTTCCGCGTTCGTGCGGCGGCCCGGCCGCTGGACGGGCTTCCTGGCGTCCAGGACCAGCGAGTCCGCCGACAGCACGGGCGCGCCCGTGGCGTCCGCCACGGCGACGGAGCAGGTGTCCTGGCCGGTCCTGACGAGGCGTATGCGCACCGTCGACGCACCACCGGCGTGCAGCTCGACCCCGTTCCAGGCCGAGGGCGCGCGGTCGCCGTCGCGGCCGGCCGCCAGTGTCACCGCTTCCAGCAGCGCCGGGTGCAGGCCGAACTCCTCGGCGTCCGTCACCTGCCCGGGGAGCACGGCTTCGGCGAAGGTCTCGTCGCCGCGGGTCCACAGGGATCGCAGGGTTCGGAACACCGGCCCGTGCTCGACGTCCTCGGTGAAGTCCGCCGGGTCCGCCTCGTCGGCTCCGCTCGGCGGCCACGTCGCGGCGTCGAACGTCGCGGCTGCCGCGGTGGGTTCTGCGGGGGTCAGCGTGCCGTCGGCGTGGTCCGTCCACGGCTGGTCGGCTCCGTCCGCGGGGCGCGAGGAGACCCGCATCTCGCGCGCGCCGTCCGCGTCGGGGGCACCGATCCGCACCTGAAGGAGTACGGCGTCGTCCTCGGCCAGCACGAGCGGCTCGGTGAGGGTGAGGGTGCCGACGCGGTCGCAGCCGACCTGGTCCCCCGCGTGGACGGCCAGGTCGAGGAACCCGGCGGCGGGGAAGACGGACGCTCCGTCCACCACGTGGTCCAGCAGCCAGGGGTGGGTCCGCGTCGACACCCGGCCGGTGAGCAGCAGCCCGCCCGAGTCCGACGGCGGCACCGCCGCACCCAGCAGCGGATGCCGCACGGGCAGCAGCCCGGCGGCCGTCACATCACCAGCGGACGCACTGAGCTTGGGCCAGTACCGCTGGTGCTGGAAGGGGTAGGTGGGCAGGTCGGTGCGGCGGGCACCGGTACCGGCGAACCACCCGGCCCAGTCCACAGGCACAC
>NZ_JBIRFL010000064.1:0-4874 GCF_044327445.1 Streptomyces sp. NPDC018045 | reverse complement strand
GCGGCGGAGCGCGGTCTGGTCGACGATGTGATCGATCCGGCCGAGACGCGTGAGGTGCTCATCCGTTCGCTGGACATGCTGCGCAACAAGCACGCGGACCTGCCCGCCCGCAAACACGGCAACCCGCCCCAGTAAGGCGCGGCAGCCACCGACCCGGACCCGACCGGACCCCTTCGCAGACCGGAGAAACGACGTGACCACACCTGTTCGGACCAGCCCCATCCGCGTGGAGAAGGGCGACGCCAGCGAGGAGGAGCTGGCGGCGCTGACCGCCGTCCTGCTCGCCCGTGCCGCCCACCGGCCGGACGACACCGCCGTGCCGGGCCGCCGCCGCGCCACCGCGGCGCGCTGGCGCCGCCTGGAGCGCCAGCACGGCTTCCGCGGTGCCGGCAGTTGGCAGCGCTGAGCCCTTCCGTCACCACCCGGGCCCGGTACTCCTCGTGAGTGCCGGGCCCGGGTGCTTTCTTCGCGCGTCGTACGCCGTTGCTGCGACGGCCGAAAGAAGGCGTAGGTTCGCACCGACTCGGTGGCCGGGAGCTGTCCAATCCGTGATCCCCGTGCTGACATGCGCTCGTCATTGCGCTCCCGCGCTCCGCACCACGGGCCGTGGGAGCCGACCGCAGCACGACCGGAAGGAAAAACCCATGCTCCGCACACTGGGTGTCGGTGCCGCCGCGGCATCGCTGCTGCTCCTCGCCGGGTCGGCGTCCCCCGCCTCCGCACAGACGTCCCGGTACGGGGAAGAGCCGCCGGACGGCCGGATCACCATCACGGTCGCCACCGTCAACGGCTCGGGCTGCCGGCCCGGCAGTGCCGCGGTGGCCGTCGCGCCCGACAACACCGCGTTCACCGTGACGTACAGCGAATACCTCGCCCAGGCGGGCAAGGACAGCAGACCCACGGACTCCCGCAAGAACTGTCAGATCGCGCTGAACGTGCACGTCCCCCAGGGCTTCACCTATGCGATCGCCAAGGCCGACTACCGCGGCTACGCCCAGCTCGCGCCCGGCGCCATCGGCCTGGAACAGGCGGGCTACTACTTCCAGGGCAGCTCCCAGACCTCCCGCAAGAGCCACCGCTTCACCGGCCCGTACGACGCCAACTGGCAGGCCTCGGACGAGACCGAGATCGACGCGCTCGTCTACGCCCCCTGCGGCGAGCAGCGGTACTTCAACATCAACACCGAACTGCGGGTGGACGCCAAGGGCTCCGACCCCAAGCTGACCAGCTTCATGGCGATGGACTCCACCGACGGCAGCATCAACACCAAGTACCACTTCGCCTGGAAGCAGTGCCCCAAGAAGTAGGCGCCGCGTACGGCGACGGGCCCCGCGTGCACCGGTGCGCGCGGGGCCCGTGCGGGGGTCAGCCGCGGACCGCCGTGGGTTCGGCGGACGGCGGCCCGGCGGGGGTGGCCACGGCCGGGGGAGTGGCGGCCGGTGGCGCCGGGGCCTCCTCCGGCGGCCGTTCCGGCAGCTTCAGATACAGCGTCAGGGCGGCGGAGACGACGTAGAGCGCGGCGAAGACGATCACGACGCCGCCCGGGCCGAGCGGGCCGAGGAAGACGCTGACGATGGCCGGGCCGACGAAGGCCGCGCCGCCCGCGCCCAGGTTGAGCAGGGCCATCGCGCCGCCCTTGTGGTCCGGTGCGAGAGCCGGTATCAGCGCGGAGATGGGGACGAATCCGGCCAGTGTGATGCCGTACAGCATGCCCATGACGATCGCCACCCCGTAGTTGCCGCCGACGGCCTTCGGCACGAAGTACAGGGTCAGCGTGGTGACCGCGCAGCCGAGGCCGCCGAACGAGGCGATCGTCCGCCGCCAGCCGATCCGGTCCCCGATCACGCCGAAGAGCAGATTGCACAGCACATTGGTGCCGTAGATGACCGCCAGCAGGGTCAGCCAGCGGCCCTCGCCGAAGCCCAGTTCCTCGCCGAAGAAGGCCGGCAGGAACACCAGGAAGCCGAACTCCGGCGCGGTGTTGATGACGCGCACGACACAGCCGACCGCGACCTTCGGGTGCGTCCAGGCGATGGACAGGCTGGACAGCAGCGACTGCACGGGGCGCACCTCCGGCGGCGCCAGCCGGGCGAAGCCGGTGCGCTCCCGGACGCCGAGCAGACAGCAGGCGCCGCCCAGAGCGATGATGCCGAGCGCCACCCACAGGGTGCCGAACCGGCCGAACCAGGGGTTGGTGACACCGGCCACGAGCGAGCCGAGGGTGGGCAGCCCGCCGGTGAAGGCGACGTAGAACCAGCCGACCGCGGTGCCCATCCGGGCCGCCGGCGCGGTCGCGGTGATCCACACGAGGAAGCCGAAGGCGAAGAGCGGGTAGCCGAAGCCGCGCAGGCCGTAGAAGACCAGCATCAGGGGATAGTTCTGCGGGCCCAGGGCGAGGACGAGGAAGAGCACGTCGAAGACGACCCACACGGCCAGGCCCAGTTGCATCACCCGGCGCGGGCCCCACAGGTCGGACAGGGCGCCGGACAGCCAGGACGCGAGCATGACGGTCACGCCGTACGCGGTGATGACGTACGAGGCGTGCACCTCGGTGCCCGCGCCGTGGCCCGCCATGTACGGGGCGATGAACCCGGATTCGACGCCGTCACCCACCATGAACAACAGCACGCCGAGATAGCCGAGGACCAGCGGCCCGGGGATGCCGAGCCGGTCGGGGAGCGGGAGCTTCGGTGGGGCCATGGCCTGCCTCCGTGCGGTGCGGTGCGGCGGTACGTGCGGTGGGTGGGTGTGGTGCAGGCAGCATGGATCCTGTGAACTTCACATGCAAGATGTGATGCAGGTATTTCTTCGGCACGTTTCTCGCCCCTCGGGGCGCAATTCGGCCCAGGAGGGGTGACGAATATGTGATCTGGGTGTTAAATCCAACAGGGACGAAACAGAGGAGTGAGCCCGATGACCACCACCCCCGCCACCGGCCTCGGCCACGACCCCGCGACCTTCCGCGAGGACTGGCTGGAGGGACTGGCCGACGCCTACGCCCGCACGGTGCGCCGGGTCCCGGACACGTACGGGGTCGTCGGGCGGCACGCGCCGCGCCCCGGCAAGGTCGCGGTCGTCATCGGCGGCGGCTCCGGCCACTACCCCGCCTTCGCCGGCCTCGTCGGCCCCGGCCTCGCCGATGCCGCGGCCGTCGGCGACGTCTTCGCCAGCCCCAGCGCCGAGCAGGTCTACCGCACCGCGCGCGCCGCGGACGGCGGCGCCGGCGTCCTGTTCAGCTACGGCAACTACGCCGGGGACGTCATGCACTTCGGCCTCGCCGCGCGCCGCCTGGCCGCCGAAGGCGTCGACGTCCGTACGGTCCTGGTCACCGACGACGTCGCCAGCGGCCCGCCGCCCGTCGAAGGCCGGCAGACCGACCCGTCCCGCGACCGGCGCGGGGTGGCCGGGGACTTCTTCGTCTTCAAGGTGGCCGGCGCGGCGGCCGAACGCGGCGACGACCTGGCGGGCGTCGCCCGGGCGGCCGGGCACGCCAACGCGATGACCCGCACCTTCGGTGCCGCGTTCGCCGGCTGTACGCTCCCGGGCGCCGGCGAACCGCTGTTCACCGTCGACGCGGGGACGACCGAACTCGGCATGGGCATACACGGCGAACCCGGCCTGCGCACCACCCGCCACCTCACCGCCGCCGAACTCGCCGACGCGCTCGTCGACAACCTCCTCCAGGAACTCCCGGAGCCGCCCGCCGGGAACGACGGGCGGGTCGCCGTCCTCCTCAACGGCCTCGGCCGCACCAAGTACGAGGAGATGTTCGTCGTCTACCGGCAGGTCAACCGCCGCCTGCGCGCCGCCGGACTGCGCCCGCACCGTCCGGAGGTCGGCGAGTTCGTCACATCCTTCGACATGGCGGGCGTCTCCCTGTCCGTCATGCTCCTCGACGACGAACTCACCGCGCTCTACGACGCGCCCTGCGACACCCCCGCCTTCCGCAGCCTGCCGGGCGGCCACCCGGACCCCGCCGACCTCCGCCCGGCCGCCTCCGCAGCGACCACCACCACCGCCACGCCCGTCACCACCCCGGCCGCGGCCTCCTCCGGCTTCCCCGCCGCCTCCGACCACCCCGCCACCGCGGCCCTCCAGGCCGCCCTCGACCTGATCGCCGCCCACGAGGACGAACTGGGCCGCCTGGACGCCGTCGCCGGGGACGGCGACCACGGCATCGGCATCGTCCGGGGCCTGCGCGCCGCCGTCGGCGCGGCCCGCGCGGCCGAACCGGGACCGCCCGCCGACCCCCGCTCGGCGGGCACCGCGCTGCTCGCCGCCGGCCTCGCCCTGGCCGACGCCTCGGGCGGCGCGTCCGGCGCCCTGTACGGCACGCTGCTCGCCGAGACCGGCGCCGTCCTCACCCGGGCCGACGGCTGGTCCACCGCCCTGTTCGCGGACGCCGCCGACGCCGCGCAGCGGGCCCTCGCGGAGCTGGGCGGCGCCCGGGTCGGTGACAAGACCATGCTCGACGCGCTGGACCCGTTCCGGGCCGAACTCCGGGCCCGGTCCGGCGAGCCCCTGCCCGGCGCCTGGAAGGCGGCCGCCCAGTCCGCCACCCGCGCCGCGGCCGCCACCGCCCACCTCACCCCGGCCCGTGGCCGCGCCGCCCGCATGGGCCCCTTGGGCCACGGCCACCCGGACCCCGGAGCGGTGTCACTCTCGCTCCTGCTCACGGCCACCGCCGACCACCTGAACCGCTAGCGCGCCTCTCCAGGGACAGCACAAAACCCCCGCACCGACGGTGCGGGGGCTTTCGCGTCGGCGGCCCGGTCAGCGCAGGCGGGCCATGAGGGCGTGTTCGACGAGGGTGATGAGGGCGCTCTTGGCTTCGCTGCGGTGGCGGGCGTCGGTGGTGATGATGGGGGCGTCGG
>NZ_JBIRFL010000063.1:0-3193 GCF_044327445.1 Streptomyces sp. NPDC018045 | reverse complement strand
GACGGGTGGCTGGTCGTTGCTTGAGAACTGCACAGTGGACGCGAGCATCTGTGGCCAAGTTTTTAAGGGCGCACGGTGGATGCCTTGGCACCAGGAACCGATGAAGGACGTGGGAGGCCACGATAGTCCCCGGGGAGCCGTCAACCAGGCTTTGATCCGGGGGTTTCCGAATGGGGAAACCCGGCAGTCGTCATGGGCTGTCACCCATACCTGAACACATAGGGTATGTGGAGGGAACGCGGGGAAGTGAAACATCTCAGTACCCGCAGGAAGAGAAAACAACCGTGATTCCGGGAGTAGTGGCGAGCGAAACCGGATGAGGCCAAACCAGTCACGTGTGATACCCGGCAGGGGTTGCGTGGTTGGGGTTGTGGGAGTTCTCTTGACCGGTCTGCCGGCCGGTCGGCGAGTCAGAAACCGTTGATGTAGGCGAAGGACATGCGAAAGGTCCGGCGTAGAGGGTAAGACCCCCGTAGCTGAAACATTGACGGCTCGTTTGAGAATCACCCAAGTAGCACGGGGCCCGTGAAATCCCGTGTGAATCTGGCGGGACCACCCGCTAAGCCTAAATATTCCCTGGTGACCGATAGCGGATAGTACCGTGAGGGAATGGTGAAAAGTACCGCGGGAGCGGAGTGAAATAGTACCTGAAACCGTGTGCCTACAAGCCGTGGGAGCGTCGCGCAAGAACTTGTTCTTGCGTCGTGACTGCGTGCCTTTTGAAGAATGAGCCTGCGAGTTTGCGGTATGTTGCGAGGTTAACCCGTGTGGGGAAGCCGTAGCGAAAGCGAGTCCGAAGAGGGCGTTGAGTAGCGTGCCCAAGACCCGAAGCGGAGTGATCTAGCCATGGGCAGGTTGAAGCGGAGGTAAGACTTCGTGGAGGACCGAACCCACCAGGGTTGAAAACCTGGGGGATGACCTGTGGTTAGGGGTGAAAGGCCAATCAAACTCCGTGATAGCTGGTTCTCCCCGAAATGCATTTAGGTGCAGCGTCGTGTGTTTCTTGCCGGAGGTAGAGCACTGGATAGGCGATGGGCCCTACCGGGTTACTGACCTTAGCCAAACTCCGAATGCCGGTAAGTGAGAGCGCGGCAGTGAGACTGTGGGGGATAAGCTCCATGGTCGAGAGGGAAACAGCCCAGAGCATCGACTAAGGCCCCTAAGCGTGTGCTAAGTGGGAAAGGATGTGGAGTCGCAGAGACAACCAGGAGGTTGGCTTAGAAGCAGCCATCCTTGAAAGAGTGCGTAATAGCTCACTGGTCAAGTGATTCCGCGCCGACAATGTAGCGGGGCTCAAGCACACCGCCGAAGTCGTGTCAATCCAGCATGAGGCCTAACGGCTGCTGGGTTGGGTAGGGGAGCGTCGTGTGCCGGGTGAAGCAGCGCCGGAAGGTAGTTGTGGACGGTTCACGAGTGAGAATGCAGGCATGAGTAGCGATACACACGTGGGAAACGTGTGCGCCGATTGACTAAGGGTTCCTGGGTCAAGCTGATCTGCCCAGGGTAAGTCGGGACCTAAGGCGAGGCCGACAGGCGTAGTCGATGGACAACCGGTTGATATTCCGGTACCCGCTTTGAAGCGCCAAACATCGAATCAGGCGATGCTAAGTCCGTGAAGCCGCCCTGGAGTCTTCGGACAAAGGGGAGTGGTGGAGCCGACGGACCAGACTTGTAGTAGGTGAGTGATGGGGTGACGCAGGAAGGTAGTCCAGCCCGGGCGGTGGTTGTCCCGGGGTAAGGGTGTAGCCCGTCATCCAGGTAAATCCGGATGGCGTGAAGGGTGAGACCTGATGCCGAGCCGATTGTGGTGAAGTGGATGATCCTATGCTGTCGAGAAAAGCCTCTAGCGAGTTTCATGGCGGCCCGTACCCTAAACCGACTCAGGTGGTCAGGTAGAGAATACCGAGGCGTTCGGGTGAACTATGGTTAAGGAACTCGGCAAAATGCCCCCGTAACTTCGGGAGAAGGGGGGCCATTGCTGGTGATCACCCTTGCGGTGTGAGCTGGTGGTGGCCGCAGAGACCAGCGAGAAGCGACTGTTTACTAAAAACACAGGTCCGTGCGAAGCCGTAAGGCGATGTATACGGACTGACGCCTGCCCGGTGCTGGAACGTTAAGGGGACCGGTTAGCTCCATTTCGGTGGGGCGAGGCTGAGAACTTAAGCGCCAGTAAACGGCGGTGGTAACTATAACCATCCTAAGGTAGCGAAATTCCTTGTCGGGTAAGTTCCGACCTGCACGAATGGCGTAACGACTTCTCGACTGTCTCAACCATAGGCCCGGTGAAATTGCACTACGAGTAAAGATGCTCGTTTCGCGCAGCAGGACGGAAAGACCCCGGGACCTTTACTATAGCTTGATATTGGTGTTCGGTTCGGCTTGTGTAGGATAGGTGGGAGACTGTGAACTCGTCACGCCAGTGGCGGGGGAGTCGTTGTTGAAATACCACTCTGGTCGTGCTGGATGTCTAACCTGGGTCCGTGATCCGGATCAGGGACAGTGTCTGGTGGGTAGTTTAACTGGGGCGGTTGCCTCCTAAAGAGTAACGGAGGCGCCCAAAGGTTCCCTCAGCCTGGTTGGCAATCAGGTGTTGAGTGTAAGTGCACAAGGGAGCTTGACTGTGAGACTGACGGGTCGAGCAGGTACGAAAGTAGGGACTAGTGATCCGGCGGTGGCTTGTGGAAGCGCCGTCGCTCAACGGATAAAAGGTACCCCGGGGATAACAGGCTGATCTTCCCCAAGAGTCCATATCGACGGGATGGTTTGGCACCTCGATGTCGGCTCGTCGCATCCTGGGGCTGGAGTCGGTCCCAAGGGTTGGGCTGTTCGCCCATTAAAGCGGTACGCGAGCTGGGTTTAGAACGTCGTGAGACAGTTCGGTCCCTATCCGCTGTGCGCGTAGGAGTCTTGAGAAGGGCTGTCCCTAGTACGAGAGGACCGGGACGGACGAACCTCTGGTGTGCCAGTTGTCCTGCCAAGGGCATGGCTGGTTGGCTACGTTCGGAAAGGATAACCGCTGAAAGCATCTAAGCGGGAAGCCTGCTTCGAGATGAGGGCTCCCACCCCCTGGAGGGGTTAAGGCTCCCAGTAGACGACTGGGTTGATAGGCCAGATATGGAAGCCTGGTAACGGGTGGAGTTGACTGGTACTAATAGGCCGAGGGCTTGTCCTCAGTTGCTCGCGTCCACTGTGT
>NZ_JBIRFL010000062.1:0-5372 GCF_044327445.1 Streptomyces sp. NPDC018045 | reverse complement strand
CGCCTCACCGGCGAGAACACCATCTCCTGGCGCCACCCGACATCACCGGATCAAACACGCATGACGGGATGAAACAACGGGAGAAAACGACCTCTTACACGCTTACTGAGGTTGTCTGCGCGTTGTCGTCGGTGCTGACGATCGGCGGTCGTTGCGGTACGCCGGAACCATGAGGTATCCGCAAGGCGGTGGCCTGAGTGCCGACCGGCGGGCGTTTCGCGAACACATCCGCATGGATGCGGCCGCAATGTTCGTCGCCGGGCAGGGCAACGACGTGATCGCGAAGCAACTGCGGGTCAGCGTCCGCTCCGTGCAGCGGTGGCGGCGGGCTTGGGAGCACCAGGGGCCAAATGGCCTGCGCTCGACGGGGCCGGCCTCCCGCCCCGCGTTGCGCGAAGCCCTGTTTGCGGTCCTGGAACAGGAGCTGGCCAAGGGCCCGGCTGCACACGGCTGGCCGGACCAGACCTGGACGCTCGCGCGGATCAAGACGCTGACAGGGCGCCGGTTCCACAAGAGTTTCACCCTGTCCGGCATCGCAAAGATGCTGCGGCGCCACGGCTTCAGCCGCCAGGTGCCCGCCCGGCGGGCCCTGGAACGCGACGAGGACAAGGTGACCGGCTGGGTGAAGGATACGTGGCCGCAGGCGGAAGCGCTGCGGCGGCGCTCGGAGCCTGGATCTGCTTCGAGGACGAGGCCGGATTCTCACTGACGCCGCCTACCCGCCGCACCTGGGCCCGGCGCGGGCACACCCCGGTGATCCGCGTCCGCGCACGCACCCAGCGCCGCTTCTCAGTCGCAGCCCTGGCCTGCTACAAGGCGGGCGAACGCTCCCGGCTGATCTTCCGGCCCAGACTCCATGGACGCCACGACAGCAGTGCCCGCAGAAGCCTCGCCTGGACCGACTACCGGGACCTGCTGACCGCCGCACACCACCAGCTCGGCGCACCGATGGTTGTGATCTGGGACAACCTCAACGTCCACAAGGACGCTCGCCTGCGGACCTTCATCGACGCTCGCGACTGGATCACCTGCTACTACTTGCCGCCCTACGCTCCCGACCTCAACCCGGTCGAGGGGATCTGGTCGCTCCTGCGCAGGAATTGCCAGGCCCACACCGCCTTCAGCGACCACGACCAACTACTGGCAGCCCTCCGCCGCGGCCTCCGCCAACTCCAGTACCGAAGCAACCTCATCGACAGCTGCCTCACCGCAACCAGACTCGCACTCACGACAACGCGCAGACAACCTCAGTAGCACCCGGAGGGAGCGACCGCCCCCGACGTCAGGCAGCATTGCACCCATCACGGATGAACTGTAGCGCTCGCTCGCCCGAAAATCCGTTGACAGCGCTGGGTGGCCTCTTGGAACATCAAGCCCGAGCAGTCGTTCCGTGACCAACAAGAGAAACGGACCCATCATGCGCGAATTCGTGTGCCCCGCCACCATCACCGACCTGCACACGAGGAGCCATGAACCGTCCGTACTCTGCAGCCCCAGCACGTCATGACATCGCTACTACCGGCTCGGCGCCTGGTGCCCGGCGACTCAACCTGGGGGTGGTGGCCCATGTCGACGCTGGCAAAACCAGTCTGACCGAGGCGCTGCTGCACGTCGGCGGTGCTATCGAACAGGTCGGCCGGGTGGATGACGGCACGACTCAAACCGACACCCTGTCCCTGGAGCGGCGACGGGGCATCACGATCCGGTCTGCCGTGGCGGCGTTCGAGATCGATGGTGTCTCCGTTAACCTTGTCGACACCCCGGGCCATCCAGACTTCATCGCCGAGGTCGACCGCTCACTGGCGGTCCTCGACGGCGCAGTCCTGGTGCTTTCGGCCGTGGAAGGCGTGCAGGCCCAGACCATCGTGCTGTACCGGGCGCTGCACCACCTGGGCATCCCTGTGGTCTTCTTTGTCAACAAGATCGACAGAGCCGGTGCCGCGCCCGAGACAGTCCTTGAGAGGATCCGGAGCCGTCTAAGCACAGCTCTCGTACCACTTGGTCACGTGCACAACCCCGGCACGGCTGCAGTTGAGGTCATTCCGTGTGCGTGGGACGATCCCTCCGAGGCCGAGCGGCTGACAGAGGTGATCGCAGACTATGACGAGGAGTTGCTTGAAGAGTGGCTCGTCCGGGAGCGCCCTGTCGGACCGCAGCGGCTGCGCTCTGCTCTTGGACGCCTCGCGCGTGCCGGCACCGTCCATCCGGTGCTGTTCGGTTCAGCCAGGACCGGTGTCGGCGTTTGGTCTCTGATCAGCTCCGTCACCGAGTTGCTGCCTGTGACACCCGGCGACGGCCAGGCTCCGGCGGCGGCGCAGGTCTTCAAAGTCGAACGATCACCGGGAAGGCAGCGGGTCTGCACAGTGCGGATGCACGCCGGAACGCTAAACGTCCGCGACCGGATTTCGCTCGAGGGTGACCGGCCGGCGACCGTGACGGCTGTGGAGGTCTTCGAACCCGGCGGTGCCGTCCAACGCCCTCGTACAACGGCCGGTCAGATCGCTCGCGTCTGGGGGCTGGACAGCGCTCGGATCGGAGACTGGATCGGTCTCCGCCCGGCCCCGACCACTGGGGCAGCCGCGCTGCCGGCTCCGGGCTTTGAGACCAGGGTGGTTGCCCGTGATCCCGCCAGGCAGGGTGAGTTACACCAGGCTTTGGCCGAACTCGCCGACATTGATCCGCTGATCGCCCTGCGGCCCGAGCGCGGTGCCGCGCGGATTAAAACGTACGGCGAGGTGCAGCAGGAGGTCCTGGCCGACACGCTGACAGCCGAATACGGCATCGATGTCGACTTCCGCGACACCAGCGTGATCTGCGTCGAACGGCCTTCGGGAACCGGCAGCGCCGCATTCCGCCTGGGCGACCCCGGCCACCTGTACAACTACGCCCTCGCAGTGACCGTCGCACCAACCGCGCCCGGCGCCGGTGTCGAGCTCGTCATCGCTGCGGACCGGACAACGCTACCTCTACACGTCTACGGCAACGTCGGCGAATTCCGGGCCGCGCTTTTGCAGTACCTCCGCGAACCTTTGGCGGTCGGTCCGCACGGGTGGCAGGTGGTTGACATACGCATCACGGTCACCGACAGTGGCTACCCGCCGGCGAGCCCACACGCTGCAGAGGTCCGGCGCACGACTGAGCTGGTCGTCCGCGAAGCACTCAGGCGGGGCGGCACGGCCGTCTGCGAGCCCATCGACCGGTTCGTTCTCGAAGCACCAGCAGCTCAACTTTCCTCTGTGCTCGCTCTGCTAGGCCGCCACGGCGCCGTCCCTGAGGACCTTCAGGCTGCCGATCCTATCGTGATGATCACCGGAACCCTGCGGAGAGCAGAAGTGAACGCGGTGCGTACGGGGTTGCACGGCGTGGCACACGGCGAGGGCGTCTTCGAATCCGCCCCTGACCACTATCAGTCCGTGCGAACCACGGGCGGGAGGTAACAGTGAAACCCTAGGGGCAATGCCGTGACTCTGTTGGTGTCTTCCGGGGGTCGCGCGGTGGCGGTGCACAGGGCGTGGAAGCGTGTTGACCGGCGGCGGGTGGTCGTGGGCCCGGCGATCCAGTCGGTGATGCGGGTGAGGTTGCAGGCCAGTGCGGTCAGGACGTGCTGGACGTGGGTTCTGGCGAGGCCGCGGTAGCCGGATCGGTGCAGGCCGCAGGTGCGGACGTTCTGGGAGATGGTGGCTTCGATCCCGGCCCGGATCGCGTAGCGCTGCTGCCAGTCCTCGGTCTGCTGGTCCAGCCGGTTGCGGGTTTGGACCTTGTGGAGTTCGCGGGTGGGCAGGAGCGCGAGTGCGCGGGGGCGGGTGGCTGATGTAATGCACTGGGGACGGTCGGGGCAGGCAAGGCAGGTGGCCTTGTCGAAGCGGACCTGGATGTGGTGTCCGCGTACTCGTCTGAGTGCACCACCGCGTACGAAGTTGTGGGATCTTGAAAGATTTCCGTGACGGGGTGACAGCGCGTCACTTCGGTGCCACCGTCGTTCGTGTGCGCTGATCTGCTGGGGATCGCATTCCCGCACCTGAATGGGGTGCTGGTAGAGCGGGTGGGGGTGGAGCGTGGGACGGTACGTGTCACCGCCCGTACTCGTGACGGAATAGGGGTGGCCTGTCCGGACTGCGGGAAGGTCTCCGCCCGGGTGCACAGCCGGTACGGGCGGGGGTTGTCCGATCTCGCGGTCGGTGGCCGCCCAGTGGAGATCGGACTCTGTGTGCGGCGGTTGTTCTGCGACCGGCCGGGCTGCGACCGCCGGACGTTTGCCGAGCAGGTCGAGGGGCTGACCGTCCGCTATGGACGTCGCACGCCACAACTGCTGGAGATGCTGCGGGCGGTTGGGCTCGCTCTGGGCGGCAACGTCGGCGTGCGGCTGCCTCTGGTGCTGCACACGGCGCTCAGCCGGGTGACGCTGCTATCCCTGGTGATGGCCCTGCCCTCCCAGGCGCATCACGGCCTGCGGGTGCTGGGGGTCGATGAGTTCGCGCTCAGACGCGGCCACCGGTACGCGACGCTCCTTCTCGATCTGGAGGCCCGACGTCCGGTGGACCTATCGATCTTCCAGCGGTGCCGGCCGAGGCGTTCGCGCGATTCGATGCCCGGCCGGGCGATTCGCGGGACGATGTGACGCCCGCGAAGCCAGGCCAGACGCTCGGCGGAGCAGTACGCCTTGTCCGCGCGCGGAGCCGACCGGGCTTTCGCCGGCGGGGTCCGCGCCGGGAACGGACGGCGGGTATGGCCCGGACCAGCGGTTTGAGGGCCAGGGTGTCGTTGACGTTGGCGCCCGACACCGCGACGGCCAGCGGGAGGCCCTAGGCGTCGGACAGGACGTGCACCTTGCTGCCCTTCTTGCCACGGTCGACCGGGTTCGGCCCGGTCAGCGAGCCCCCCTTTCACCCGCACCGAGGCGGCGTCGACGATCACCGAGGCCCAGTCCAGCTCGCCCCGGGCACCGAACTCGTCCAGGACCACCCGGTGCAGACGGCGCCACAGTCCCGCCCGCGTCCAGGCGGTGAACCGGCGATGCGCGGTCGCGGGGGGGGACACCCCGAACGTCTCCGGTAGATGCCGCCAGGCACAACCGCTGGTCAGGACGTACACCACCACCGTGAACACGGCCCGCTCATCACACGGAGCGGTACCGCCACCTTGCGGACGGCGGCTGAACGGCGGAAGCAACGGGGCAACCAGCTCCCACAAACCATCAGAAACCAACCGCCGCGACAGATCGAGACCCACAACAGTCATGATCGCAGCTCACACCAACACCACATGAGACATCCTCTTAGAGGATGTTCTTGTCGGTTACGTGCAGATTTAGGCGTTTCGTCGGGCACCCAGTATCAACTGGTTGGTACCTATTCACGGCGAATGTGCGAGGC
>NZ_JBIRFL010000061.1:0-5509 GCF_044327445.1 Streptomyces sp. NPDC018045 | reverse complement strand
CGGTTGTGGTCGTTTCTTGAAAGCGCGGGGCGGCGGGGCGTTCGCTGGGGGTGTGCGGGCCGAGTCCCGTCTGCGCGGAGGTGAGGCTCCGTGCCGCGGCCCGCCAGGGGGGGCGCCATGCCCGAGACCATGGAGAAGGTCGGCAGCGTCGCGCGGGACCGCTACGAGGAGATCATGGCCGAGCTGCGCGCGCAGATGCGGGCGGATCACCGCATCCAGTTCACCGTCGGGGACCGCGCGCTGGAGATCGAGCCGATGCGCGGGCACGGCGGGTCGATGCCGAACGGGGACGATGACCTGTTCACGGTGGAGGAGTCGCTGCAACTGCTCTCGGAGGACACCGGGATTCCGGTGAAAACGATTGGAAACGATCCGCAAGCGGCGCTGGACCGCCTCGCGCTGGCCCAAGGAACAGCGGCGCGCGCACGTGCCCTTCTACCTGCACCAGACCCTCGCGGGAATCCAGGACGAGGCCGAGCGGTTCGCGGTGATCGATGATCCGCCCGAGGACCGGCACGGCCGCAAACGGTGGACGCCCGAGAACGCGAAACGCCGGGTCGGGCAGATGGTGGACCGGCCCGCCACCCCGCAGGAGAAGGTACGGGCCATCCACCACCTGGCCCGCGACGAGGAGGTGGCCGCGCAGGTCACCACCGACTTCCTGCGCCGCCCGCAGGTGGCCTCCCAGGTCGCGCCGCGGAAGGCACGGGTGGTCGAGGAGTTCACCCGCGACGACGACGTCGCGGCCGAGGCCGCCACGAACATGCTGCGCCGGCCGGCGGTGGCCAAGCGGGCCATGGCCGATGACACCACCCGCTTCCTGGTCAACGAGGCCCAGCAGCAGCACGACGAAGAGGCCCGGGAAGCCTTCCACCGCGACTCGCCCGTCGCGCCCACCATCCGCAAGATCAACCGGTCGCTGGAATTCCTCGACCTGGTCGGCGCCTGCCACGCCTTCGTCTCCGCGTCCGGCCGGGTGGTGCCCCGGCTGCGCGACCACAGACTCTCGGACGACGAACGCGCCATCATCCACGGGAACGCCGCGCGGGTGAAAGCCGCGCTGGAGTGGATCGAACACGCGGTCGACACCGGCGAAGTCGACCTGGAGGACGAGCACAGGCGCCTGCTGCGGAGCGAGTAGCCATGCCGCGCGGCCAGTCCCGCAAGGCCGCGGCGAAGAAGAAGCCGCGGCCCGCGCAGAAGGGAGACGCGGCCCGTCGGCACGCCGACCGCATCCGCAAGGCGCTGCTGGAGGCCCGGCCCGCCGGGCTGCACACGCCGCAGCTGATGCGGGCCTGCGCGCTGACCCGCAGCCAGGTCGCGGCCGGCATCGCGATGCTGCGCGACCAGGCCGCCGAGAAGCACTGGCCGCCCCTGGTCTGGACGCGGGAAGGGAGCTACTGCTTCTGCGGAGACCCGCATGAGCTGCGCCGCTACGAGATCCGGGTGACCAGCGAGTACCTGACCGAGATGCGCCGCCTGCACAGCGGCACGGTGGCTCCGCACGTCGAGCTGCATCCCACCGACCGGTTCGGGAACTACCTGATCACCCAGGTCAGCGCGCTGGAGACGACCCTCGACCTGATCGTCCACTACGCACCCCAGTGATCCAGCTCAAGAGGCAGACATGCGCCGCCGCACCTACCCGTCCGACACGGCGGTCGCCGAGTGGGCCGTCCTGGAGCCTTTGCTACCGATTCCCGCCTGTCAGACCCGCACCGGCGGGCGCCCGGAGAAGTGGCCCCGCCGCGAGATCGTCGATGCCCTGCGCTACCTGACGTTCGAGGGCTGCAAATACCGGGCCCTGCCACGGGACTTCCCGCCGTGGCGGACGGTCTACGGCTTCCTGGCGAAGTGGGCCGCCGCCGGCGTCCTGGGCACCATCCGGGACGATCTGCGGCGGCGGGTGCGGCAGGGCATGGGCCGCACCCCGGAGGCCGTGGCGATCGTCATCGACTCCCAGTCGGTCAAGGCCGCCGCCACCGTCGGCAAGGACTCCCGCGGCTTCGACCCGGGCAAACGGATCAACGGGAGGAAAAGACATCCGGTGGTCGACACCAAGGGCCTGCCGCTGCTGGTCATGGTCACCCCGGCCGACCTGCACGACTCCCACGCGGCGAAAGAAGTCCTCTTCCGGCTGCGGCTGATGCACCCCGAGCTGACCGTCGTCTGGGCCGATTCCCAGTACGCAGGAAAGCTTGTCACCTGGGCGAAGGACCGCCTGCACCTGACGGTCAAGACCGTCTCACGGCCCAAGGGCGCCGAGGGCTTCGTCCTGCTGCCGCGCCGCTGGGTCGTGGAGCGCTCACCGGGCTGGATCATGAACGCCCGTCGTCTGGTCCGCGACCACGAACGCCTTCCGCAGCACAGCGAGGCCCACATCACCTGGGCGGCGATCACGCTGATGACCCGCCGTCTGACCCAGCCCCCGGCCCGGGCTTTCGGTCCCGCCCCGCCGGGCGCATCCGCTCCAGCCAGGCGAGCCCCTTCACGATCTGCGCAGGGGACAGTCCCGTCTCCTGTTCCAGCAGCCGCGGAGGGACGCCCTCGGGATGCTTTATCACCGAGCGGGCGATCTTGCCTGCCCACAGCTCTTCGTTGACGAACGGCCGCCGGCGGAACCGTTCCTGGATCTTGTCCAGGCATTCCGGCGAGCACAGCATGACCATCCGGGTGCCGTCATTCTTGGGGTCTTCATAGATCGCTGAGAAGCTGTTTCACATCTTTTTGCGCAGGTCAAAGCCATGGTCCGCGAAGGTGACCCTGTTTCCCGTTCGGTTCGGCGTCCTCGGGACGGGCAGGCGAACGCCAGGGTGTCAGGCGGCTACCGTGAGCTGGTTCTGGGCCGGCGCTGCTGCGGAGCGGCGGTGCTGGCGGGCGAGGCGCCCCCTTCCGGGCCATAGGGGCACCGTACGACCACCGCCGATGTCGTTCGATGGTCTGGGCCTCGTGCGCGGAGTGCGCCACGCCCCATGGCCGATGGTGCCGACTATAGGCCGCAGTTCGTGAGAGGCGCATCGGAGACGATCCGGCCAACGAGCACAGCACGCCCAGGTCACCACGTGGTCCGAGCTGTGTGGCACCGCCCGCCGCCACGCCGACGACGTATGCTCAGCCGCTGCTTCTGGCCAATCGGGAAGAAACGTTAAGCCTTTGACCGGCACCGACAGGACACGCGACTTGTCATGCCAGGGCCCGAAACATTTTCTTATGCGAAACAGGGGGCGTGGGATGTGGTGACTTCGGCTGTGGTGCTCACGGAGAGCATCTTCACGAGGACATCGATCGGCAGGTCCTCCCCCTCCTTGACCCCGCTTTGAGCCAGGACCTTCTCGGCCGCGAAGAATTGGTTGGCCACACATGCGATCTCCGCTGGGTCGTCGGCGCCGCCACATTGGTTGAGGGCGGAGCCGACGGGGAGGCCGGCGGGGTTGCCGTTGGCGGCGCCAGTGCCGTGGGTGGTGGTGCCGTTGGCGCGGGCGCCGGTGTGCAGGTTGGCGCAGGAGGTGCCAAAGGCCGGGGAGAGAACATCACCGATACCGCCGGCTGCGGCGGGGGCCGCGGGGGCGAGGGCAGTACCCAGGGCTGTGGCGCTGACCGCCATGGCGATACGTCGATTGATCATGCCCGGGCAACGAGAGAGCCCCTGGTCACGTCACCGGGGTTCGTCTTGGTGGTGCCCGGCTGCGCTGCTCCATGCCTTCACTCGGCCGCCGGCATACCAGGGTCGATAGGGAGGCCGCGGAGTCAGCGCCGCCGCACTGGTTGAACGCGCTGCCGAAGGACAGGCCCAGGAGGTTGCCGGCGGCTGTGCCTGTGCCTGCGTTGGTGGCGCCGTCAGCGTGGGGACGGGTGTTGTGGTTGGCGCAGTTGGTGCCGAAGGCTGGGGAGAGGAAGTCCCCGATGACGCTGGCTGCGGCGGGGGTGGCGGTGGTGAGGGCGGCGCCCAGCTGTGGCGGTGGTGGCCAGAAGGGTGACCGCATAGCGCGTGGTCATGTCCGGCCACCGAGCCCAGCACCGCCCAGGACACCGCAACCCCCGAGCGGCATGGCACCGCCCGCCGCCACCCCGGCCCCGTACGCCCAGCCGCTGCTTCTGGCCGGTCGGCCAGAAGCGTCAAGCTCCTGATCTGCACCGATAGGACACGCGACTTGTCATGTCAGGACCCGAAACAGTTTCTGAGGAGTCCGGCAGCACCGTCAGCAGCGGGTCGTCGCCGTCGAACAGGCCCGGCTCCATGATCTTCCCGCACTCGTCGCAGTCGATCAGGCAGGGAAGCTCGTCATCCTCGTCCTCGTCGATCGCCATCGGCGGCCGGGCCGTTCTCGCGGAGGTCCGCGAGGGCTGGAGGTGACAGCGAACCCCCTGGCCGGCGGCGGGCGCCCGGTGTTGCCCCAGGCACATTGCACGGCGTGATCATGCCGGGATAGCGTGGGCGTCGGCCCCGATGCGCGTTTCGGTGCATGGGGTCCGAAGTCGCCATTTTTCATGTGATGTTGCGCACGCAGCACACGGACGCGCGGACGACGCATGACCACGCCCGTCGAGGCGGCGCAGCCGCTGTCGCCGCGGTCCGATTCCAGAGGGGGAAATCTTATGAAGAAGCGCCTGATAGGCACGTTCGTGGCCACTGCGGCCCTCGCGCCCGCGCTGATCGTCGGGGCCTCGGGGCAGGCGTTCGCCGCCGGCTCCACGGTCACCTGGAAGAACAAGGCCACCGGCAAGTGCCTGGCCTACTTCAACTACAAGGTCCGTACGACCTCCGCCTGCGGCGGGGCGAGCGCCAAGTGGACCGAGACCAAGCAGGCCGGCGGGACCTACACCCTGAAGCAGCAGCTCAGCGGGAAGTGCCTGGACAGCAACAAGCAGGGCGCCGTCTACGTCCAGGCATGCAACGGTGGCAACTACCAGAAGTGGCACGAGATCAAGGACTCCGCCGGCTGGCGGCTGAAGAACAAGGCCACCGGGCTCACCCTCGGCGTGGACAGCAACGGCCTCGCCTTCGCGGGCCCCGACGGCACCATCAAGCGCCAGCGCTGGAGCTGACCGCACAAGGCACCGAGCGGCGCACCCATCGGGTGCGCCGCTCGGGCGCGTCTGAAGGATCTCCGCGGCGACGCGGAATCAGGCGCTGAGCGGGAACTGCGCGCCCAGGTCCTGGAAGACCGCGGTGTTCAGCGCGAAGGCGTGCCGGCACTCGTCGATCACGCGCTGCTTCTCCAGATCGTCCAGCGGCAGCGCGTCCAGCAGCGCGCGGTACTCGCGCTTGAACGCGGCGGGGTTGCCTATGCCCTCGAAGACGTAGAAGCGCACCCCGTCGCCCTTGCGCGCGAAGCCCCAGGTCTTCTCGGCCGTACCGCGGATGATCTGGCCGCCGGAGAGATCGCCGAGGTAGCGGGTGTAGGCCACGGTGTCCTAGGAGTTGTCTTCAAATGTCACGCCCACATCAGGAGCGATGCGAGGGTGACGGCTGCTTGGTAGGACTCGGCGGTCTTCTCATAGCGGGTGG
>NZ_JBIRFL010000060.1:0-6208 GCF_044327445.1 Streptomyces sp. NPDC018045 | reverse complement strand
CGGTTGTGGTCGTTTCTTGAAAGCGCGGGGCGGCGGGGCGTTCGCTGGGGGTGTGCGGGCCGAGTCCCGTCTGCGCGGAGGTGAGGCTCCGTGCCCCGGCCCGCCAGGGGGTGGGCGCCATGCCCGAGACCATGGAGAAGGTCGGCAGCGTCACGCGGGACCGCTACGAGGAGATCATGGCACCGCCGCGCTGGAGCGCGATCTGACCCACCTGGGCGGCCCCTCCTGGCGTACGGAGCTGGAGCCGCTGCCCGCCACGGCCGCGTACGCCGCCCGTATCGCCGAGTGTGCCGACGGCTGGCCGGCCGGCTATGTCGCCCACCACTACACGGCCCTGGAGTCCTAGCTCAGACACCAGCCGCAAACTAGCCGGGTGATCACGTGGCCGCCGTCGTGGCGGCCTGTTCGTCGTGTTCGCGCAGCATCCGCATGACGGTGGCGGGCGAGGGGTGCCGGCCCTTCTTCGCACCCGTGGTGATGACGAGCCGCTCGGCGATGTCGCGCAGGCTCATCTCCTGCTCGCGCAGGTGAAGGGCCATGGAGAGCATGGACTCGTCGGTGACGCCCGCGCCGCCGATGGTCTTGCCACGCTTGCGGGCGGACTCGTGGCCTTCGAGGGTGCGGTCGCGGATGTACTCGCGCTCCATGCCGGACATGGCCGCGAGCACGGTGAATACGATCCCGGAGGGGTCGTGCGAGCCCTTCAGCTCTCCGGCGAGGAACTCCAGGCCGATGTCGCCGGCCTTCAGCTCCTCGGCGAGCATGGCGAGTTCGATGCCGCGGCCGAGCCGCTTGTGCTCGTGGACGACGAGGGTGACGGCGACTCCGGAGGAACGGATCTCCCAGGCGAGCTTCACGGCGGCCTCCAGCTCAGGGCGCCGGGTGGCGCGAGTGGAGATCTTCTCGGAGAAGACGCGGGTGACCCCGGCCTCGGTGAGGGAGTCGAGTTGTGCGTCGAGGGACTGCCGGGCGGTCGAGGCGCGGGCGTATCCGAGGCGGACGTGTCTGGCCGGTTCGGCGCTGGCGCTCACCGGCCGGGGCAGTTCGGTCCATGTCGAGCCCGGCTTGCGTACGGCGGGGGTCGGCACGCTCAGCGCCTCGGCGAGTTGGGGCACGAGGCGGAAGCGGGCGGTGTGGTACTGGATCGCCACTTTTTCCTTGCCTGTGCGGCAGGGGGAGCCGGCCGGGGCGGCGCAGGTGGACATCGGGCAGTCGTGCGATTCCACACGCTTGAAGTCGTCGCTCACAAGCCCGGACTGTTTCATGAGGGTGTTTCAGACGTCCAGTCGTTTGCAACGACTCATGAAACATGACCGCCGCAGGTAGACCGCCGGGCGGCGGGGTGTTTCACGAGTGACCACCTATGAAACTAGACGCATAGTTCCGCCTGGGTCCTGCGAAGCGACCGCGGTCGACCCTCGCAGCCATCCGCGCCGTTTGGCCCGCGCATCGTAGGGATGCGGGGCCAAACGACGCAGCCGAGTACGCCGGTCCCACGCGGTCAGCTCATCCTTCACAGAGTCGGAGGAGTTAGCTCGGGTAGTTCGGTGAGGCGGCGACGGTCGTGAGGGTGTGGTGATTCCCGGCAGACTCCCGCTTCTCTGAGCTGACTAGATCCCGGTGTCGGGATCGGTCAGTCGTTGCGGAGCTTGCCGAACTCCTCGATCAGCACGGGATACTGCTCTTTGCCGTGTCCGGCAGCGATCGCCCGGTCGGCCATAGTCTTGAGCAACTTCGGCAGTTCGGCGTTCACCCCCACTGCCTCGCTCTCCTCGATCAGGTGCTCCATGGCCCGCGCGTCGGTCTCCAGGGCGGATACCTCGGCGGGGAAGCAGCCGCTGTCGATCTGCTCGGCGTATCCAGGCAACCACTCGGCCACACCGGTGGCGATCTGCCGCGCGAACGGTGCATACGTCGCGGCGTCGACGCCGGCCGTCCTGAGCATGGCCGTGCCCTGGAGCCAGGCGTTCAGGACGCTCCACATCATGGCCAGGCCGGCCACGTCGTACAGCGACGCAAGCCCATGGTCCGCCCCCAGGTAGGCGACGGTGCCGAGCGCGCCGAGTGCCGACTCGTGCGCCTCGAAGTCCGCCTGCGGCCCGCTGTGCAGAATCACCGCATTGGCGGTGCCGATGGCTGACGGGATGGCCATGACGGCGCCGTCCAGGTAGCGGGCACCACGCTGCTCGGCCCATCGAGCGGCTTCCCTTGCCTGGGCCGAGCTCCCCGAGGTCAGGTTGAGCAACATCGTGCCGTCCAGCTCGACACCGTCCCCTCCGAGCAGCTCGTACAGGGCCGGGTAGTCGGTGACGCAGATGATCGTCAGTGAACCTGCCTTGAGTGCGTCGCCAATGGTCGGTGCCAACTGTGCACCCCCTGCTACCAGTTGGTCAGCTTTGGAGGACGTGCGATTCCACACGATGGTGGGATGCCCGGCTTTCAGGAACGCGCCGGCGAGTGCCTGGCCCATCAGGCCGAGTCCGATGATGGTCACGGGTGTTTCGGTGCTGTCGTTCATGACAGCATCGTCAACGTTGATACCGGTGTGAAGGTCAAGTGAGGTAGCGATGCGGATCGGGGAACTGAGTCGTCGGACGGGAGTCCACACTCATCAGTTGCGTTACTACGGAGCCCAGGGGCTGTTGGAGGCGGACCGTGGTGCGAACGGTTATCGCGAGTACGACGAGACCGCCGTACTGCGCGTGAAGCAGATCCGGCACTTGCTCGGTGCCGGTCTGTCTTCCGAGGACATCGCGTACGTGCTGCCGTGCGCACTCGGAGAGGCCCCGGAGCTGCCCGGATGTCCCGAGTTGCTGGCCGCGATGCGGTCACGGCTACAGCGACTGAACGATCAGATGGCCACCCTCGCCCATTCTCGCGACGCTCTTGCCGCCTACATCGATGCGGCCGAGCAAACGGGCCGGGAGAGCTACCCCCTCTTTGACAATGCTGACCGGGGCGCCGGCCCCGTCCAAGGAGCCGCGATGTCGTCCCTGGCCCAAACGTCGCCTTGACTGTACGTGCGGACACGCCGTGACCGCGCCGGTCATTTGCCGCCTCCGGCGCACTCCGACTGGTCCGCCTCCAGGTGCGCGTGGTGCTCGACAACTCCGGCATGGCCGCGTGGCAGGCGCTCAGTGGGTCGAGCGCCCACGCGGCCTCGTTCATCCGGGGCCGGTGGGGTTCTGGAAGCCCTTCATCGTGTCTCCGTGCTCGATCGGGCGGCGGTGTCCGCCGGGGTGCGGGGGCGGGGCACCGTGAGCCCCAGGTCGAGGCGCTTGTCCATGTCCAGGCGGAACGTACCGTACGGGTTGACGTTCGACCAGAACAGCGCGGTCAGGCCGCGCCGGTCCTCGTCACTCAGCTTCTTCGCCCATGCCGACTCGGCCAGGACCTGCTGCACCAGCAGAGTATTGACGTGCACGAGCGCGGACTGGAGCAGGTGCAGGGCGAGCATGGAGGTCTCGGCGTGCTCCTTGTCCGGGCCGGTCAGGGCGCCGTCCTTGCCGTAGTGGAGCACGGTGTTCGCGCTGTTCCAATTCTCCACGACCTGGAGCCCGCCGTGGATCTCGCGGCGCAGGCCGGGACTGGCCAGGTAGTCGCAGGCGAAGACGGTGCGCACGGCTCGGCCGAGTTCTTCGAGCGCGGCGTAGGTGGGGTGCTTGGGGCCGCCGCGGGTGAAGCGCCGCAGCACCTGCTCGGCCTCCGCCGTTCCGAGCCGGAGTGCGGTGGCGTACTTGACCATCTGGTCGTACTGCTGCTCGATCAGCTCCCAGCGGATCGGCCGCGTCAGCGAGGCGCCGAGCGCGGGCCAGCCGGGCGGGGTGTCGTCCGGGCGGTACAGGCGGATGCTGCCGATGTTCTTCAGCCGGGGCAGCAGGCGGAAGTTGAGCAGCTCGGTGAAGGCGAACCCGACGACGCTCGCGCCGTGGGTGTCGACGTAGTTGGACTCGATCTCGGCGTCGGTGCAGTGGCGGAGCAGGCCCTCGATCATCGCGGCGACCTCGGACGACGAGCAGCTCTTGAGCTGGGAGTAGATGCAGACGTTCTTGCGCTCCACGTGCCAGTAGATCATCACGCCGTTGCCGCCGTAGCGGGCGTGGTACTCGGTCATGAAATTCGAGGACCAGGACCCGAACTTCTTCGAGTCCGACGCGCACGCGGTGCCGCGGCCCCACCATGCGGTGTCTCGGGCGGCGAAGGTGGCGTTCACCAGCCTGGTGACAGCGGCCCGCAGGTTGTCGACGGTGATGAAGTGCCGGCGCACATGCCGCAATGCGGCCTCGCTCTCGCCGTGCTCGCCGGTCGCCACGATCGCCCGGATGCCCATGTTCGTGCCCAAGGCGAAGAGGGCCAGCAGCAGGCGGCGCTGGAGGACGTCACGCTCGATGCGCTCGTAGGCGGCCACCGAGGAGAACTCCTCGGTGAAGCCGGTCAGGAAGTCGGCGTTCTTCAATACATCCAGGAGGTCCAGGACGCCCCAGCGTCGTGCGGCCTCCTCCTTGAGGGCCGCCAGGCCGGTGGGCTCGGCCAACGGCTCCGGCTTGGGCACGGTGATCCACGGCTCGCCCTTGCGAGTGGTGACCTTCACACCGCCCGCTGAGCCGTCCGCGAGCGCGCGGGACAACTGGTCCAGGCCCGCGGTCATGCGCTTCTTCAGGTCCGCGATGAACACCCTCGGGTTCAGCGGCTGCCGGATCGCGGCGTAGTGCACGGCGCGGGTGGCCTCGAAGTCGCCGGGCAGGTCGTCCTCCGGGTTCCGCCAGCGCGCGGCGCCCTCGACGTAGATCTCGCGGCGCCGGACCGCGTCCCGTAGCGCGACCAGGACAGACAGCTCGTACGGAATGCGCTCGACCCTGCCCTTGTCGTCGACGACCGCCTCGCGCCAGTCCTTACGCACCACGCCCTCCATGGGCACGTCGTCGCCGGCGTCGTAGAAGCGGGTCTTACCGTCGATGTCGGCGTACCTCTTCAGCAGCTTCATCGCGTCCATCACCGGCCGGTAGGCGGTGTTGTTGCACTTGAAGCCCAGGGTGTTCAGCAGCGGCGGCAGCATCTGCCGGTGGTAGAGCTGTAGGAGGAGCGCAGGGTGGTGCGAACCTTGGCCCTGAAGACCTTCTCGTTCGCCTTCGCCTCGGCCACCAGTTCACGCAGCGTCTTCTCCCCGACCGCCGGGAACAGGGCCCGACGCACGACCTCGTCAGGCTTGTCGACGGCGGCCATGGCCAGCTTGAAGAGAATGCCCCCCTTGCCGCGGACCTTCTTCAACTCGGCGGTGAGCTGCTTCTCCACCCGCCGCTCGGCACGAGCGTTGATCTTGTGGACCAGAGCGACCAGCAAGTCGACCAGGGCATCGGTGATCTCCGCCTGCCGGGATGAGCACAGCGCCGCGAGCAGAGTGATCCGTACGTCCTCGCTCGTGTCGCGGAAGTCCGAGGGGTACATCTTGATCGCCCGTGCCCGCCAGGCTGCCAGGCTGCCAGGCTGCCACCAGCTTCTCCGAGCAGTCCGTGAACAGCCCGTCGGGCAGCCCGAGCTTGCGCACGTCGTTGAGCTTGGTGATCTCCGTCAGCAGGGAGTCCAGGCCGACCGCGCCCGGGTCGCGCTTGAGCGCGGCCAGCAGAGCGGTACCCGCCTCGTTGTCCTCGGCCACCAGGGACAGCAGCCGAGCCGTGCCCGCCTCGCCCAGGCGGCCGATCGTGCAGACACAGAACGTCTTCTCCCACTTGCCCCGCGCCGCGACCAGGACCTTCTCGACCCGAGTCCGGCCCGGCGGCTCGATCTTCCGGGCCCGGCACTCGACCAGCAGGGCCTCACGCTGCCGGACCTCCACCAGCTCGACCGGACAGACCTCCACAGCCAGCTACTCGGCCAGCGCCTTAGAACTTCAGCAAGAGACTGAAGCCGAGCCGGGTCGTCCCGGTCTTGTTCGCCACCAGGTCCCAGTCGCCGTCTACCAGCGTCCAGTTCGCCAACAGCTCCTCTGGCGAGCACTCTTGCCGCACGCCCGCCCCTTTGGCCTCGATCACTCGATCAGACCAACGACGACGCCCAGGACGGAGAAACGGGACTCGTCCAACTACCCGCGACCTACTTTGCGGCTGGTGTCTGAGCTAGGTCGTGTCTTCAAATGATCTTGCGTGGTGGATCATGGTCGGGTGATACGTCGACATGAGCTGTCGGATGCCGAGTGGGAGTTCGTCCGGCC
>NZ_JBIRFL010000059.1:0-6384 GCF_044327445.1 Streptomyces sp. NPDC018045 | reverse complement strand
GACCCGGACGAGGAGCTGACGGACCCTCCCTACCGTGGCCTGGCCCGTTTCGAACCCGGCGACCATGCCCGGTTCTTCGGCCGGACCCGCCTGACCGACAGCCTCATGTCCCTGGTCCGAACGTGTCGGTGCGTCATGGTGCTCGGCCCCTCGGGCAGCGGAAAGTCTTCCCTCTTGCGCGCCGGGCTCATCCCCCGGTTGCAGAGCGCTCAGGAGCCGGCGCTGCGTCCGGCGGCGATCCGTATCCTCACGCCCGGCCCCCGGCCGGTGCACGAACACCGCAAGCTGTTCACCCCGGCCGCTGGAGCGGGAGACACCTGGCTGGTGGTAGACCAGTTCGAGGAGATCTTCACGCTCTGTAGTGACCCGGGGGCGCGACGGGAATTCATCGACCTGCTGTTGTCGGCCCGGAACGCCCTCAGCCGCCTGCGGGTAGTGGTGGGAGTCCGGGCCGACTTCTACGCTCGCTGCCTCGAGTACGAGGGCCTGGTGGAAACCCTCGCAACGGCGAGTCTGCCGGTCGGCTCGATGACGGCGGACGAACTGCGGGAGGTGATCGTCAAACCCGCGGCCACCGCAGGACTGATAGTGGAGCGTGCATTGACGGCCCGGCTCCTCAAGGAGACGAGCGAGGAGCCGGGGGCTTTGCCGCTCTTGTCGCACACGCTGCTGGAGACCTGGCGCAGGCGCCGCGGTCGCGCCCTGACGCTGGAGGGTTACCAGGCCGCCGGCGGCATCCACGGCGCCATCGCCCGCACCGCCGAGGACCTCTACACCCGCCTCACGCCCCCACAGGCCGCAGCAGCCCGCCGCATCCTGCTGCGAATGATCACCCCGGGAGAGGGCGCACAGGACACCCGGCGTCCCCTGGCCCACAGCGAGACACGGACCGGGCATCCGGCGGATCGCGCTGCCGCCCTGGAAGCCTTGGCCCGCTCCCGCCTGATCACCGTCGACGACGAGAACGCCGACATCGCCCACGAGGCCTTGATCACATCCTGGCCCCGGCTCAGCAGGTGGATCGAAGAAGACCGCGAGCGCTTGGTCGCTCACCGCAAACTGACCGAAGCGGCCCAAGCCTGGGACCAGCTACAGCGTGATCCCGGCGCTCTCTACCGCGGCACGCGGCTTTCCGCTGCCAAAGACCTCTTCGCCTCGCCGCGGCACCGCGCCCACCTCACGCCGTTGGAGGACGCCTTCCTTCAGGCCAGCCTCGGCGCCGCACAGCGCCAGACCCGTCGTACCCGCCAGCTCATCGCGGCGCTCAGCACCCTGCTGGTCCTGGCGCTTGCCGCGACAACCTTCGCCGTGCAGAAGGCCTTTGACGCCGACGCCCAGCGCCGTCTCGCGGTCTCCCGCGAGCTGGCCGCCCGCGCCGAGGCGATGACCGGCCAGCATCCAGAGGCCGCCATGCTTCTTGCCCTGCAGGGGTACCGGCAGGCGCCTACCGTCGAGGCCCGCAGCAGCCTGCTCAGTTCCTACGCCGGGTACTACGCGAACCAGCTCACCGGCCACACCGACGTAGTGGACGGTGTGGCGTTCTCCCCCGACGGCCGCACGCTGGCCACCGCCAGCTACGATCACAGCGTCAAAATTTGGGACACCCGTTCCCACCGTCTCATCGCGACGCTCACCGGCCATACCGACTCGGTCAACGACCTGGCGTTCTCCCCCGACGGGCGCGTCCTGGCGACCGCCGGCAACGATCGAAGCATCAAACTCTGGGACACCCGTACCTACCGGACCACCGCCACCCTCACCGGCCACACCAACATGGTCGAGGGGGTGGCGTTCTCCCCCGACGGCCGTACGCTGGCCAGCGCCAGCAGCGACCGCACCACCCGCCTGTGGAACGTCACCTCGCACCGGATGACCGCCACCCTCGCCGGCCAGGACGAGGCGGTGATGCGGGTGGCGTTCTCCCCCGACGGCCGTACGCTGGCCACCGCGGGCGGTGAGCGCACCACCCGCCTGTGGGACGTGGCCTCGCACCGGATGACCGCCACCCTCGCCGGCCGGAACGAGGCGGTGATGCGGGTGGCGTTCTCCCCCGACGGCCGTACGCTGGCCACCGCGAGCAGCGACCGTGGCGTCACACTCTGGGACACCCGTTCCCACCGGCAGTCTGCTGCCCTCACCGGCCACACACAGATGGTGCAGGATGTGGCGTTCTCGCCGGACGGACGCGTGCTGGCCACCGCGAGCAGCGACCGCTCCGCTCGCCTCTGGGACCTGCGCACGCACCGGCCACTGGCCGCCTTCACCGGAAACGGCGCTGTCCACGGGGTCGCGTTCTCCCCCGACGGACGGGTTCTGGCCACCGCCGGCCAAGACCACACCGTGCATCTGTGGAACACCGCCTCTCATCGGAAGATCACCGTCCTGACCGGCCGTTCGGGCATTGCCACCTCCACCGCCTTCGCGGACGGCAGCGGCGCCCAGGCCGCCTTCGATTACCTCCGTGGCGTGGCGAGGTGGACTCCCAAAGCACCGGGACCGGCCATGCCCCGCATCCATTCCAGCCCCTTGGAAGGGGCCACGACGGCCGATGGCCGCATCCTGGCCACCGCCGACAAGGACGGCACCGTACGCCTGTGGAACATGCTCGCCGGACGGCAGACCACCACCCTGCGCGGGCCTCCCGGCGTCATCCGCTCGATGGCCTTCAGCGGCGACAACCGGACACTGATCACCTGCGGAGCCGACGGGACCATACGCCGGTGGGACCTCGCCACCAGCCGTACCACCGCCACGTTGACCGGAGCCCCCGGCACGACCACCGCGGTCGCCGTCAGCCCTGACGGCCGTACGGTAGCCACAGCCGGAATCGGCGGCACCACCCGCCTGTGGGCAGTGGACTCCCACCGCATGTCCGCCACCCTGAAAAGCCACAGCTACGCCATCGCCGCACTGGCCTTCAGCCCCGACGGCCGCACCCTGGCCACCGCCGGCACCGACAGCACCACCCGCCTGTGGGCCACTGCCTCACACCGGCGACTGGCCACCCTCACCGGCCACACCAACGCCCTGTCGGCGCTGGCCTTCAGCCCTGACGGCCGCACCCTGGCCACCGCCGGCACGGACCACACCGCCCGCCTGTGGGACCTGCGCTCCCGCCAGACGACCGCCGTACTCACCGGCCACACCGACGCGGTGCTGAAGGTGATGTTCTCCCCCGACGGCCGTACCCTGGCCACCCGCGGCCAGAACGGCACTGCACGCCTGTGGAGCACGGACATCGACGATGTCGCCACCCGCATCTGCGGCCTCAGCAGGGCCAACCACTGGCCCCGGCTCCTTGCGGGCCCGACGGTCAAGGAACTCTGCCCACAGCGTGCGTCCTGAACCAGAGCACTCCGTTACGAAACACTTTCGGGTCGAACGCGCGCGAGCCACCAGAGTGTGGCTGTTCTTGTGTCCGTACCTTGCAGATCAAGGCGTCCAGGCGGCGGGGCCGGGCATGCGTCGGTGCGGGAAGTGGGAGGCAGCATGGATCCGCGGGGCGGGGGCTACCGGCAGCAGGCACGCGACTTCGCGGTTCTGGCGGTGCTGGTTCGCGGTTCTGGCGGTGCTGGAGGGCGAGGAAGGACTGTCCGCCGAGCAGGAGGAGCTGGCGCGGGCGGTGATGGAGGTGGTGCTGCTGGCCGGCCTTGCGCCGTACAACGTCGAAGCGGCCGTGGACGGGGAGGTGACCGGGGTGGGCCTGGCACCGGTGCCGTACAACCGCCGCGCGCTGCGGGTCAAGTGGCAGCAGGATCCGGCGGCCGCCCGCCACCTGCCCGCCGAGCTGAGCGGCATCCAGCAGCCCGCCATGCACCGGGCCCTGCACACCATCTTGTCCGCGCACCGGTTCTGGATCGAGGACGCACCGCTGAGCCAGGCCCCGCTGGGCCGCGCACGCACCCGTCCTGGCCACTGACGGCCCACAGCTCCGTGGCGCGCCGAAGGGCGGGGGATGTCGGTGGGCTGGAGGTCGGGGCAGTCAGAGTGCGGCGTAGTCGAGGAGGGGCACGGTGGCGGTCAGCAGGCGTCCGTCGCGGGCCGCGTGCTGCATCAGGCGGTACTGGGCGTCGGTGTCGGGGTTCTTGGGACCGAGGCGGGCCGGGCCGAGATGCAGGGCAACCACTCCACTGTCCAGCGCGGTGCGGTGCCAGGTGGGCGGCGTGTGGATGGCACCGAGGAAGAAGTCGACGCTCTGGGCGTCGGCGATGCTGAGCACGCCGAGCTCCTTCACCTCTGCTCCGGCGGGGCGCTCCGCGAGGACCGCGGCCCATCCCTCGGCTGCCGGGGGAGGAGCGTGGTGGTGTCGCTGGCCGGTTCGAAGCCGTGCTCTTGCAGGTAGGGGCCAGGACGCCGGCGGGTTCCGTGTGTTCGTTGTGGGCGACGAAGACAGGGCAGGCCATTCGGCGACGAGAATCGGCAGCCCGGTGACCACCGGCCGGGGCGGGCAGCGCGGTCATCCGCATGTCATCGCCTGCGGGGTTGCGCAGACTGCCGGTGGCGAGCGTGGTCACCGTGGACGGCGCGCACGCAGGGTGGGTGAAGAACACCTGCAGCGTCTCAGCCGGGCCGGCGCTGCGGGTCACGACGATGTTCGCCTCACCCGAGGAGGGGATCGTGAGCTGACAGTGGGCCCGCGACCGCGGCCGCAGCGCCGCGTGCAGGCACGGTCAGCGCCAGCCCGTACCGGCCCTGGACCCGCGTGATCGGGCTGGGGCTCAGTCAGCTTGTAAGAGGCGGCGGTCTCCAAGGGGCCGAAGCCGCCAGCCGGCAGCCGCAGGAAGGTGCCGGGATTGCGCGCGACGACGCCGGTTTCGCCTTCGGAACCGAGGAGGACCACCGGCTGCATGGGCCGACAGATGTCCGGGGTCCGTGTCCGAAGGGCGGATACGATAAGTCTGATGCTGCAAGGACAGACGGAAGCGGCTCCCGGGGCAGGGCTGTATCGTCGGTATCGATATCCTCACGACCGGGAGAGCACTTTGAGGGACCGGCGCCACGCCTTGGTGAGTGAAACCACGGGGATCTTGATTAGCGCCGTTTTCGGCACTGTATGGTTCGAGGCCGCAGCGAGTTCATCTCCCACGGTTCTGCGAGGCCTGGCACAAAGCGTCGGAGTTGCCCTGTTCATCGGGCTCGTAGCGACGGCCGCCCTGGTCTTCAAGCGGTCCCGGCCCACGTTCCGCCCTGCCGGGCTGTCTACGGACGGCGACGGCAGGGCGGAAAAGAGGGAACGGTCCTCCGTACCGGACGGTGGATATCCCAAGAGGATCACTTGGGGTGTGCCGACGCTATTGGGGGTGGAATCCGCGGCCATTCTCGTGGGCGCCGTGGTATGCAACAAGGCCCTTGGCCATCCCGAATGGGTTCCCGCGTGGATTTCCTTTGTCGTGGGCGTGCATTTCTTCCCGATGGGGTGGATGCTGCGCGTGCGGCGGTTCCACGCACTGGCGGCGGCGATGTGCGCCGTCGCGGTGGGAACCGCCGCGATCGCCGATGTGTCCCATGCCTGGCAGGCCGTGTGGCTCGCGCTTCCCGGTTACGGCTCGGCCGTCGTGCTGTGGGCCGCGTCCGTGGCGGGTCTGCGAGGGCTGTGGAGGCGTGTCCGGCTCTCGGGACAGGCGGGTGTCACCCCGTTCCGTCGGTGAACAGGAGCGTGAGCATGGCGAGGTTGCGCATCTCGTCCCGGGTGGACAGTCCGATCCGGTTGCCGAGCATGTGCAGATGGGACGCCAACACCGCGCCATCGTCGCCGGTGGGCCGTTGCCGCAGGGTGTCCGTGAGACTTCGGGTCCAGCCCTTCAGTGGCGGTGGGAGTTCACCCTGAATCAGTCGCTCGGCTGTTCCGTTGCGGCGCAGAGCCGCGACTTCCGCGCCCACTTCGCGGGTCAGGGCGGCGACGAGACCCTGCGGGGAGCGACCGGCTGTGGCAGCACCGGCAACCGGGCCCTTTCCCCCGTCTTCTCCGCTGGTCCAGCGGCGCCACATGGCCCATAGACCGTTGAGCACGTCCGCCGTGTCGGCCGGGGTGTTCGTCATCAGCCGGAAGAGACCTGCCGCCGCGAAAAGTCCGAGCCCGCATCGCGCGGCCTGGCCCGGGCGGTGCGCGAGCAGTCCGACCGCAAGCTCGCTGCTGTCGCGGAACGACGCCTCCGCATCGTCCATGGCCTCACAGCCCCCGTACCGCGAGTACTCTGGCTCATAGTGGCCGAGCCTGCCCCCAGGAGCCACCAGGTCCGATACGGGCAGGCGCCGTCCCAGCTCTCCTGCCCTGGCCAGGGGCGCTACGTAACGAGTTGGTGCGTGATAGCGGGTGGGCATGCTCTGGTCGTGAGGGGCATGGTCGATCGGGCGGTCCTGGCGCATCCGGTGTTCATGGGCATC
>NZ_JBIRFL010000058.1:0-6428 GCF_044327445.1 Streptomyces sp. NPDC018045 | reverse complement strand
GCGCGCGGAACCCTCCGCGCGCCGCCCCGCCGTGCCTTCCCGCCGTGCCTCAGACGCCCGGCGGCACCCGCGACGGGCGGCCGCCGCCCCGGGTCAGGGCGTACCCGGCGATTCCGGCGAGCGCCGCCAGCAGGCCGCCCACCGCCGTCCACACCCACCGGTCGGACCACCGGCCCGAGGACCAGCCGCCGTCCGGCTCGGCCGCCGCCACGGACCGCTTGCCCGACGCCGGTGCCGACGCCTCCGGCGAAGCGCTCCGCCCGTCCCGCGAGCCCGCCGCGCCGGCCCCCGGCACCAGCGGCGCGGCCAGCTTGCCGTCCACGGCGTACGCGCCGCCCGTCCCGGCCACCGTGGGCCCGAACTCGGCGTGCACCGGCAGCCCCAGGTCCTCCTGCGGCAGGTCGGTGACCGTCAGACGCACGTAGTAGACGCCCGGCAGCGGATCGTTGGACGACTGCTCCGCCCAGGAACGCACCGTACGCAGCGTGCAGGACAGCTCCACCGAAGCCGCGTCCGCTGCCGCCGCCCTGGTCTGCGCGCCGTACGCGCACGCCTGGCGCCGCCGCAGCCCGTCGTACACGTCGAGCTGCCAGGTCGCGGCGCCGTGCCGGGCCGCCTTGGGCAGGGTCACCTTCGCCGTCATCGTGGCGCGCTGCCCGGCGTCCACCGGCACCGCCCAGTACAGGTAGTCACCGGTCGACGCCCCGGCCGTCGCCCGCTGCCCCGGCGTGACCGGCGTCGCGGTACGGAACGACGTACCCGCCTCCGTCGGCCCCTCGGCGCTGCCGCTCGCGGACGGCGACGGGCTGTCCGCCACCGCCCCGCCCGCCGTACCGAAGAGCGCGGCACCCGCCAGCAGCGCGGCGGTCACAAACGTACGGGTACGCATCAGTTGGTCCTCCAGACGGCGACACGCCAGCGCGACAGCCGGCCCCACAGCAGACCGGCCACCAGACCGGCCAGCGCCAGCGCGCCCAACAGCCACCAGCCGCGGCCCAGACCGAACGACGCCACGTCCGAGGCGTCCGACGGACCGTCCACGACATCGATGGCCAGCTCGACCGGCAGCCCCGGCTCGGTCTTGACCGAGGCGGGCGCGGCGAAGGAGTTGCTGAGCTGGAGGCAGACGGTTTCCGGCGCGTCCTGCGCGGCACCGTCGGCGTTCTTCAGCGGCGCCTTCGGGTAGCGCAGACCGGAGGAGATGACGTCGGTGCGCCCGTCACCCGCCTCCGAGCCGCGGACGATCTCCCGGCCGTGCACGGTCGAGGCGCGCAGCAGGACGCCGTAGTCGTTGTTGACGGCACGGTCGGCGCCGATGCTCGCGGACGCCCGCAGCTCCTGGCCGGGCCGTACGTCCACCCGGTACCAGCGGTGCTCGGCGAACTTCTCCCGGTCGGTGTACAGACCCGGCTTGAGCACCGGGGCCTTCGCACACTGGCCGGCGCCCTGCGTCGCCACCGGCGTCACCACCGGGTCGGCCGCACGGTCCACCAACTGGTGGACACGGTCCCGCAGTTCGCTGGTGTGCTGGACGGAGGTGTACGTGCCGCCGGTGGCCTCCGCGATGCAACTGAGCTGCTTACGGGTCTTGGCGTCCGGCAGCAGCCCGAGCGTGTCCACGGTCAGGTGGATGCCCTTGGCGGCGATGTCCCGCGCCACCTCGCACGGGTCGAGCGGGGCGCAGGTGTCCTCGCCGTCCGTGATCAGCACGATCCGGCGGGTCGCGGCGCCGCCCTGGAGGTCGTCGGCCGCGCCCAGCAGGGCCGGGCCGATCGGCGTCCAGCCGGTGGGGGCGAGCGTGGCCACCGCGGTCTTCGCCTCGGTCCGGTCGAGCGGGCCGACCGGGTAGAGCTGCCTGGTGTCCTTGCACCCGGTCTGGCGGTCGGGTCCCGGGTAGTTCGCGCCGAGCGTCCGTATGCCGAGCTGGACCTCGCCCGGCACCGCGTCCAGCACCTCGTTGAACGCCTGCTTCGCCGCCGACATCCGGCTCTGCCCGTCGATGTCGCGCGCCCGCATCGAACCGCTGACGTCGAGCACCAGCTCGACCTTCGGGGAGGGCTGCTTCGCGTCAGGTTCGTCGGCGGCTGCGGCGGAGGTGGGGAGGAGCCCCACGGCCAGGGTGGCGAGCAGGCCGCACACCCCGGCCGCCATCCGTTTTCTTGTGATCATCGCCGGATCGTATGGAGGATCGGGCTCGGTGATCAAAACGGTCGGGCGCCACTGACGCCGGATCAGCGGCCGGGGATGTGCCGGGCGGTGCTACGACCAGGTCACGCGCAGCGTGGCGGTGGACGGGGCGAAATTCTTGTACGCGTTCGGATGCGACTCGTTCGACGCCTTCAGCCCCAGGGTCATGCTCGGCCACTTGTTCCGCTGGGCCGCGCGGGCGCTCGCCGTGACGTTGAAGGACAGGGTGCGGCTCGGGCAGACGTCGCTGGGCCCGGGGTGGCGCGTGTCCAGCCAGTTGTACCACCGCGGCTGGGACTTCCACGTCGTGCTCTTGTAGATCCGGCCGGTGTCCCACATCTCGATGTTGTAGGGAGCGCACGACTGGGACCAGGTGTTCTGGATGAGAAGCCGGGCCTCGCGGATCGTTCCGCGCCGGTGCAGGTCCCCGGTGCCCATCGTGAGGAACGAGCGCCACACGCCGTTCAGCGCGGGGTCCGTCCTGAGGGCCCGCTTACCGACGCGCGCGACGTCCCCCGTCCGGCCCCAGTAGACCCGGTTCGGGGTGCTGTCGTTGACGCTCGTCCACAGGCCCACGCGGCCCCTGGGTGCGCTGGGACCGGGCAGGCGCTGCTCGGATACGGACGCGCCGGCCGGCCCGGTCTGCGTGCCCGGGCTCGCGGCCCAGGCCGCCGGAGCGGCGAGGCCGCCGATGAGGCCGCAGGCCAGCAGGGGATACAACGGCCGGGACCGCCGCCGGCCGGTGAGTGAACGGGGTGTGGGCATGGAATGCCTCCAGTGCAGGGAATGGCTGGACGATGTCCAGCTTTTCCCCGCCGGCCGCACGCCGCGCCCCCACTGCGTCCGACCGGGAACGCGTCAGCCGCGTATTCACTCGTCCGACGGAAGACGGAGGACTGAGGGTGACGGCGGCGGGGCCGCGTCGGTGCCCCTCGGCGGCCCCGCCACGCCGTTCCTGTCCCGCCCGCTCCCGCGCCGCGGTGGGAGGCCGCCGGGGCGGGCGGACGCGATGGACTCAGCCCTTGGTCCAGGTGACGTTCAGCTTGGCCGTGCTCGGCGCGAACTTCTTCCAGGCGAAGGTGTCGTTCTCGTTCGCGGCCCGCAGCCCCAGGGTCATGTCCGGCCACTTGTTGGCCTTCGCCGCCCGGGCGTTGTCCGAGACGTCGAAGGCCAGGACGCCGGCCGGGCAGTGCTTGGCGCTGTGGCCCTTGGCGTCGGAGACGGTGGCCAGCAGCTTGTACCACTTCGGCTGTTTGTTCCACGTCGTGCTCTTGTAGGCCCGGCCGGTGTCCCAGAGCTGGACGGGCCGCTTGGCGCACGACCAGGAGTAGCTGTTCTGGATCTCGAACGCGGCGCTCTTGATCTTTCCGGTCCGCTGGAGATCCCTGGTGCCCATGGTGATGAACGAGCGCCAGGTCCCGCCCGTGTCGTTCTCATGACCGACGCGCGCCACGTCCCCGGTCTTCGCCCAGTAGGACGCGTCGGGGTACTTCTTGTTGACGCTGGTCCACAGCCCCACCGGGCCTCTGGGAGCACGCGCCGTGGGCAGGCTCTGCTCGGTGGTGTACGTGCCGGACGGGTTGGCGTACACGCGCACGGTGTCGGTGCGCTGCGACTGCACCTCCACCCGCCGGCCGGACGCGGCGGCCCGCTCGGAGGCCCGCTGGAACTCGGCCTGCTGGGCCGCGGACTGCCGCGACTTCGTGTCGTGGGCGTCGGAACCCGCCGCCCACGCGGTGGGGACGGCCAGTCCGCCGACGATGCCGCAGAGCAGTACGGGGTACCACGGGCCGGACGGTCTCCAGCCGGTGAGGGGACGGTATGTGGGCATTGCGCACCTCTCATTGCCGGGAGGGGCGAACGTACAAGGGCCCGCCATCGCCGCCCGCACGCCGCGCCGCCCCTGCGGCCGACCGGGGACGCCCCCGGCCCCGTAATTCACTCGTTCGTCGGATCGCAGAGGACGGAAGGTGACGGCACTCGGGTGGCGCCTACGTCAACGTCGTCGTCCGGCGCTCCGCGTCAGCGACCCGGCACGGCGCTCCGCGCCCATGCCCGGCGCGGCTCCATGCGTCCCGCACCCCGGCACCTCTTACGTGCCCCGCTCGGACGCCTTCCGCTCCTCCCGTTCCCCATCCCGCGCCCGCGCCGCGACGGCGATGTTGCGCGCCATACCGCCGAACACCACCGCGTGGAACGGCGCCACACTCCACCAGTACGCGTGGCCCGCCAGCCCGTGCGGATGGAACACCGCCCGCTGCCGGTAGACCGTACGGCCCGCCCGGTCCCGCCCGGTCATCAGCTCCAGCCAGGCGAGCCCCGGCAGCCGCATCTCCGCGCGCAGCCGCAGCAGCCGCCCCCGCTCGATCTCCTCGACCCGCCAGAAGTCCAGCGAGTCACCGGCGCGCAGCCGCTGGGCGTCCCGCCGCCCCCGGCGCAGCCCGACACCGCCCGCCAGCCGGTCCAGCCACCCCCGCAGCGCCCAGGCCAGAGGGAAGGAGTACCAGCCGTTCTCGCCGCCGATGCCCTCGATGACGTCCCACAGCGCCTCGGGCGAGGCGTCCACCACGCGGGCCCTGCGGTCGGTGTAGAGGCTGCCGCCCGCCCAGTCCGGGTCGGTCGGCAGCGGGTCGCTGGGGGCGCCGGGCACCGAGGCCGACGACCAGCGGGTGGCGACCTGCGCCTCCCGTACGCGCCGCAGCGCCAGTTCCACCGCGCGGTCGAAACCGGTCGGCCCGCCGGGCGGGTCCGGTACGTACCGCGCGATGTCGTGCTCCTCGGCCACCGCCTCGTGGCGCAGCGACTCCGCCAGCGGCCGGGCGATACCCGCCGGTACGGGCGTCACCAGCCCCACCCAGTGGCTGGAGAGCCCCGGCGTGAGCACCGGCACCGGCACGATCAGACGGCGGGGGAGCGCCGCGACCCGCGCGTAGCGCTGCATCATCTGCCGGTACGTCAGCACGTCGGGACCACCGATGTCGAAGCCCCGGTTCACCGACTCCGGCAGCGCGGCGCACCCCACCAGGTAGTGCAGCACGTCCCGTACCGCCAGCGGCTGGATACGGGTACGCACCCAGCTCGGCGTCACCATGACCGGCAGCCGCTCGGTCAGATACCGCAGCATCTCGAAGGACGCCGAGCCCGACCCCATGATCACGGCGGCCCGCAGCACCGCGGTCGGCACCCCGGACGCCAGCAGGATGCGGCCCACCTCGTCCCGCGACCGCAGATGAGGCGACAGCTCGCGCCGGTCGACGCCCGCCGGCACCGGGCCGCCCAGATAGACGATCCGCCGCACGCCGGCCTTCCGCGCGCACTCGGCGAAGGTACGGGCCGCCCGGCGGTCGGTGTCCTCGAAGCCCTTGCCCGTGCCCAGCGCGTGCACCAGGTAGTAGGCGACCCCGACGCCCTCCAGCGCCTCCGCGAGCGACTCCGCGTCCGTGACATCGCCCCGTACCGTCTCCACCTGCCCCGACCAGGGGTGATCCCGCAGCTTGCCCGGCGTACGCGCCAGACACCGCACCGGGTATCCCGCGGCCAGCAGTTCGGGCACCAGCCGCCCGCCGATGTAGCCGGTCGCCCCGGTCACCAGACACCGTTCCACGCCGCGCCTCCCGTAGCCGCCCGGTTCCGTACCGGTACCCGCGCCGCCACCGATGATCCACGCCGCGCCGCTGCCGCTGTCCTCACCACCGGATCGAGGGCCCGCCGAATGGACCAAGCCCCCCACGCGGCCCCTGGCGACAGGTGCCGCGGCGGCCCCGGCCATGTCGGCAGGCGCGGTACCGGGGGTGCCTCCGGGTACTCCGGCCCGTCGTGTAGTGTTCTTCGGGTTGCCACGGGGCCGACAGGCGTCGCGACAATCTCACGCCGCACCGGCGGTACCTCACCACTGCACGGCTCCCTGACGGGATGAATTTCGGTATGCCGAAATTCTGACAAGCGGCTCGATTATGAGCCGCCAGGGAAAACCGCTAAAGTAGTGAGCACGCCGGAAGGCGCGAACAAACCCGCTCCAGCAGGGGCCGGATACGGAAAAGGCGGAAACGCCGAACGGGTCTGGTAAGGTTGGAACCGCGAAGAAGCCGAAAGGCCGAAACGCGCCGGCGGAAATCAGGACCGCGAGGATCTGATAGAGTCGGAAAAGCAAGACCGAAGGGAAGCGCCCGGAGAGCCTGGTGAGACAGGCACAAAGGAAGCGTCCGTTCCTTGAGAACTCAACAGCGTGCCAAAAGTCAACG
>NZ_JBIRFL010000057.1:0-8431 GCF_044327445.1 Streptomyces sp. NPDC018045 | reverse complement strand
GGTTCGATCACCGCCCACAGTTCGTCACTGACCTCCCACGGCTTGCGCCGGGCCATCCTCACCCCCGAGGAACGGCATCACCGTCCCCTCCACCGTGCCACATGAAGATCATTCTGCAAGGACTCGTTAAGGACCTGCCGCTCGCTGAGCAGGGGTTTACGATCCGGCTGACGGTCCGGCGCTTCATCTGCGGGTCGGCGGACTGCCCGCGCCGGACCTTCGCCGAGCCGTTCTCGCGGCTGGCCACCCCGCATGCAAGGTTCACCATTCGACTCAACCACGCCTTGGAGCGCGTGGGGCTCGCGTTGGCCGGGCGGGCCGGAGCTCGGCTGGCTGCCCAGCTGGGCTTCGGCGCGGGACGGATGACCTTGTTGCGCAGGGTCATGGCACTGCCTGATCCGCAGTTCAGTGTTCCGCGTGTGCTCGGCGTGGACGACTTCGCGATCCGCCGCGGCCAGACCTACTCCACGGTCTTGACCAGCGTCGAAGACCATCGCGTGGTCGACGTGCTCCCAACCCGTGAAGCCGGACCGCTGGCCGCCTGGCTGGTCCGTCACCCCGGCGTGGAGATCATCTGCCGCGACCGGGCGGGCGCCTACGCCGAAGGAGCTCGCCTCGGCGCCCCCGACGCCGTGCAGGTCGCCGACCGGTTCCACCTGTGGCAGGGCCTCGGCCGGGCCGTGGAGACCTGCGTCGCCGCCCACCGCGACTGCCTGCGCAACCCTTCGCCCAGCGGGACAGCGCCGGGCACGACACGTAAGGGAGCCGACAGGCCGCAGGACGACTCGGCCCCCGTCGGCCGGCGAGCCGAGCGCAAGAAGGCCGCACACGCCCTGGTCCACGAGTTGCTTGCCCGAGGCCACTCACGCCGGGCGATCGCCCGGCACCTGGGCTGGGGCCTCAACACCGTCCTCCGGTACGCGAACGCCCCAAGCTGGCAGGACACCTTCCGCGAGAACCGGCCCCGTCCCAGCAGACTGGACCCCTACAAGCCCTACCTGGAGCGACGCTTCGCCGCGGGATGCACAAGCGTCACCCACCTCCACAATGAACTCCTCGCCGACAACGCGCCCGTCACCTACCAGATGGTCCGCGCCCACATCGCCACCCTCCGCGGGACGCCTGCCGGCATGCCGACGAGGCCTCCGACGGTGCGGCAGGTGACCGGCTGCTCACCCGGCACCCCACCACGCTGAGCGAGGATGACCAGGCCGCTCTGAAGGACGTCCTGGCACGCTGCCCCGAACTGGACACGGCCGCCGGCCATATCCGCGACTTCGGCGAAATACTCACCGACCGGCTCGGGGCCACACTCCCCACCTGGATCGACGCAGTCGACGCCAGCCAACTACCCGGACTCACCAACTTCGCACTCCACATGCTCCGAGACCTCGACGCCGTGACCGCCGGACTCACCCTCCACTGGAGCTCCGGCAGCATCGAAGGCGCCGTCAACCGCATCAAAAAGATCAAGAGGCAGCTCTACGGACGAGCTGGCTTCCACCTGCTCCGGAAGATGATCCTGCTCCAGTAGCAGCTTGTAATGTGGGGAGACTGTCATGAGGGGTGATCGATATAAGCAGGCGACGGTACGTAGCCAGAGGGGTACCCGGCGGGTATCGCATTTGGGACAACAAGGGGCAGCGGTGGTGGGGTGACCACTACGAGCTCTGCCCTGACGCTCTCCTGACGGAGTTGAACGGCGCTGCCGAACCCGCGAAGCTCACCGCTCTCCTCAAGCAGTACCGAGCACAGAAACGCTGACGGAGTGAGCGGCCGGTTTGGAGTATGGCCGGGTGGGCGAGCCGAGCCGGCCTCGGCCGAGTTGTCCAGGAAGCACCTCCTCGAACATCGAGGTGACGCTCCGCGACGACTCCCCAAGATCTGTGCCACACCCCATTTCTGTTCGACATTCACGAGCCAGTTGATCACTAACTGCCTCCGAAACCCGTCGACAAACGCTGTTCCTCGACGAGATGAACGAAGCCGCAGAGACCATCGACGCGCGCTGGGGCACCACTTACCGGGTCACCGGAGTGCTCGCCGACCTGATGGACACGTCCCTCACCGAAGCCTTCGCACGCCTACGAGGTTTGGTCTTCGCCGCCGGCCGCCCGCTGCCCGCCCTGGCCCACGACATCCTCCACAACCGGCGGTCGACGACCGGCGACGGCTGACCCGATTGTCAGGCATCCGGTGGTCTCACGGCATCCTGGCTGACGACAGCGTGCTGGGTATCAGTCCATCCGGTCGGATGCCTGCTTTCGGTCCCGGCTCCCCGCCCCAGCGCGTTGTTCCGTTGCACAAGCTGCGTCGTTGTGAACCTTGCGTCGGTGCAGACGTCTCCGTGCCCGCAGAAGAACACTTCGCTGCCTTGCCGCGGCAGCACGACGGCAACCCTGCACTGGCGGAACGTCAGGCGAACAATCGGCTCGAATTCCTTGAACCGGTCCGCGACCACTGACACGAGCGTGAGGGGGCGAAGCCCCGGCCCCGGGACCCGAGAGGCCCTGACGGAAGCCGGGCCGGCGCCGGGTACGCGGAGCACACCTACTGCTGACAGGGGCAGCACGTGTCCCCACGCGAATGTGGCCGAAGTCCGCGGAGGCTTGATCCTTAACCTGGCAACAGTTAGTGTGTTAACTATGGGGAGAGCGAAGCGCGAGAGCACGCTGGAGCTGATGCGGTGGGTGGTGTGGGGGCAGCGACGCATCGCTGATGAATGGATACGGGAACGCGGCCTCACGCACGAGCAGAGTGCCGTGCTGGCGTACCTGACGAAGAACCGGGATGCCATTCAGCGTGACGTCGCGCGGGCCATGCGCACCAGTGCGCCGAGCATTTCCCGGCTCCTGGCCGGACTTGAGCGGCGCGGACTCGTGGAGCGCCAGACCCAGGAGGATGACACGCGCAGCCGTCGGGTGCATGTCACTCCAGCGGGCTCCGAACTGATCCAGGGTTTCGAAGAGGCCATGGACCATGTCGAGGAGTCGATCCTCGCGCCGCTGGGCGCCGCAGGGCAGGCGCGGCTCCATGAATTGCTGGAGCAGCTCGCGTCCCGGATCGAGCCACCCCGCTCTCCCTGACCCGGCTCTACTACCCGCACGGCGGCCGGGAGCCCCAGCGGGCAAAGCCACCGGTTCACCCACCAGCAGCAAGGAACGCATGCATGACTCAGATCACGATCATCGGTGCCGGTCTTGCGGGACTGACACTGGCACGCACCCTGGCGGTTCATGGAATACCGGCCACGGTGTACGAAGCGGAGGCGTCTGCCCAGGCCCGGGGCCAAGGCGGCATGCTCGACATCCACGACTACAACGGCCAGCACGGGATCCGTGCCACCGGCCTGATGGACGGCTTCCGGTCCCTCGTCCTCGAAGGCCGCCAGGCATCCCGCGACGTGTCACCCGACGGCACCATCTTGGCGGACCGGCCCGACGACCCCGCCGGAGGCCGCCCCGAGGTGCAGCGCGGCGAGCTGCGACAGTTGCTGCTGGAATCCCTGCCTGCCGGCAGCGTCGTCTGGGGCCACAAGACCCGGAGCGTGCGGACCCTCGCTGACGGTCGTCACGAAGTGACCTTCGCCAACGGATCGACGCTCGTCACCGACATCCTCGTCGGTGCCGACGGCGCCTGGTCGAAGGTCCGGCCGCTGCTCTCCGATGCCACGCCCGCCTATGCCGGACGCTCGATGGTCGAGACGTACCTGTATGAGAGCGGCACCCGGCACCCTGCCACCCTGGCGCTGGTCGGCGGCGGGTCGATGACCGCCTACGACGAAGCCACCCGCATAGGTCTCGGCGTGCAGCGCGAGCGCGCGGACACCCTGCACGCCTACGCCATGTTCGACCAGCCGCTCGACTGGTTCGACGGCATCGACTTCAATGACGGCCCTGGGGCCGCCCGCACGATCGCCGCGATGTTCGAGGGGTGGGCGCCGGAGCTCGTCGCCCTGGTCGCGGACAGCGACATCCCGCCGATCTTTCGCCCCTTGTACGGGCTGCCGATCGGGCACCGCTGGGAACATGTACCCGGGGTCACGCTCATCGGAGACGCCGCGCACCTGGCACCGCCGGACGGCGAAGGGGCGAACTGGGCCCTCTTCGACGCAGGCCAGCTCGGCAACGCCATCGCCGAACAGCCCAAGGACATCGACGCGGCCATCCGCGCCTACGAAGCCGCGCTCTTCCCACGGAACATCGAGACCGCAACCGCCGCCGCAGCCTACTACCCCGATTTCACACCCTGCTGACCACGGCAACCAGGCAAGTCCGAGGTTCTACCGCAGGCGTTGGACGTGGCGGTGGGTGATCAGGCAGGTGGCGAGGCCGAGGAAGGCTTCGCGGCGGTACTTGTCGTGGCCGTAGCCGCGGCCGGCGAGGAGTGTGTCCGGCCGACGTCCGGGACGGCCGACGACGCCGGCCACGGCCGGGGCAGGTTGGTCTTGGCCAACGGGATGCCCCCGGCCGCCCGGACGGCAGGCCACCTCACCCAGAGATGTGAGTCCACTCTGCACAGAGGTTTCCGGTTCTGATGTCGTTCCTTCTGCTCTCATGACTCCTACGGTGTCAGTCCCATTGCCAATGAAGGCACTCAGGGCGGGGCCGTTCGGTACCCACCCCGCGTGTTCGCCCGGATCCAGGGCCCGAACCCCGCGAGAACACGACCGTCCATTCTCGGGTTCCCGCGAAAAACCATTCATTTTCCGTGAACTCGCGGGCCTCTCCGGGCGTGATCTTCCGGTACAGAAAATGCCGCTGAGAACGATCATGTCCTTCTGGCCATGTGGTCGCTCAGTGAGCTGCCTTCGGTTCTTGTGGCCTTGTCTTGATTACGGCGAGCCGCGCCATAAGGGGCGCCCGCCCACGCATTGTTCCTGACCATTACAGTGAAGGTATGACGCGAGGAACTGTGACCAGGACGCCGGCGACTAGCTTGATGGCGGTCGGCCTGTTGCTGTTGGTAACGGGATTCCTGATCCCGTCCGGGTTTTTCCAGGGCGTAGCGCAGGGTTCCGGTCTTGTGGCGGTTCTCGTCGCGGCCGTACGCATGGGGCGTGCCGGCACCGCGCAGGGCGACCGGCAGACGACGCCTTCGTAGCATGCGCGGCAACGGCAAGGAGCCTACGAGGTGGTAGGAGAAGGCAGGGCGTGACCGGCCGTGAGGACCATCGCCTGGAGCCAGCACCCGGCCCTCCTCCTGGGGCTGGCGGCCTGAGTTTTGGAGGCGGGCGATGAGCGACACTTATCTGACGGTCATTGCGACCGATCCGTACTGGCAGCCCAGTACGCAGGCGGCAGACCGGGCTGCGGCGGTGCTGGCCCGGATGTCCCCGACGACGCCCGCCGCGGTCTTCACACCCGGTGGCACGACAGCGTCGAAGTGGTCGACTGCGGCGCCAACCTGGAGAAGATCTCCTGCCCGCAGTGCGGTGCACAGCTCGCCTTTGACTGGTGGGAGGAGGCCGTCTCGCAGCACTACGACGAGGGCTTCCGGACGCTCACGGTGACGGTCCCCTGCTGCGGCGTCGAGACGTCGCTCAACGCGCTGGTCTACGACTGGCCGATGAGGTTCGCGCGTTTCCGGATCGAGGCCCGCCATCCGAACCGCGCACGGCTGACCGGCGAGGAACTGGCCGCGCTCACGGACGCCCTGGGACACCCCCTTCGCCAGGTCCTCACGCACATCTGAGGCCTGTCCCGTTGACCTTGGTACGGTTGTCCACATTTGGCTGGCCCGGGGCAGGGCCTCAGATCTCATGGAGGCCGGGCAGTGCGGTTCACCTGCCGAAACTTCGGACTGTCGGATCTACCGCGGCGCGGCCTCACCCCGCAGGAGGCTCCCCTGGATGTGCTCCTCCTCGACATCGAGGCAGATCTGTCCATCTGGGAAGACGGGCGGGTTGTGTGGTCCGAGGAGGCGTTCCCCGTGGCCGAGCTGGCGTATCACGTGGCGCTCTGGCTCCAGAGCCCGGCCGCCGGCCGGGAGGACTTTGAGCTCGACTCGATGCAGGCGGACCCGGGGCTGATCCGCATCACGGGTTCCGACGAGGGCTGGCGGATCGGCTCCACCTACACGCCGGACTTCTGGACCTCACCCATCGCCTGGGACGATCTCGTGGCGGAGCTCGAGCAGTTCGACCGTCGTGTGCGCGAGGGCGTTGCTGCGATGGGCATCGATCCCGCATTCATTCCGGAGTCCTGAGCCGGGACCTCCGCTCAGGGCCTCTGGTGATGGTGGCGGCCGTAGCGCTCCCTGTCCCGTGCTACTTCCTCGGCGCTCACCGACGAGTAGATGGCGTACACGCCTCCGACACGCCCATTTCCCCATGCTGCGTGGTCCCGGGAGACCAGGACGGACACCTGCGAAGTGGGCTGCCAGTGCTGTGTGAAGGCCGGAGCGTTCACATCGGGGGCATCCTCCAGAGGGACGCCGCGTTTAGGTCCGGCCAGGGCGCCCCGGTGCGGGCCCGGAACAGCACACCGTTGGACCACCTTGCGGTGATCCGCCCACTGCCCGCCCGGCGCGAACCGTTGGCCGGCAGCAACGGCTTGATCTGCAGCCACTGCGCATCGGTCAGTTCATGTCGTCGCACCATGCCGGACGCCTGCCCGCACCCAAGATCGATCCACCCCGCCAGCAAGAGCCTCAGAAACGGCCTAGACGCTTTGCCCATGTTCAAGCGGCCGGGGCTTCTCGGGCGTGCGGCGGGCCCTGCTCCGGCCGGCCGGAACGGGCCGGACCGGGGCAGGTCGGACCGGAGCAGGTCAGAACAGGAGGTCGTAGATGTTCCAGCCGCCACCGACCGGGATGGCCTTGTTGGGAACGATCCCACCCTGGTAGCGCATTCCCTCGTAGACCGACAGGTTGCCGTCGAGGTCGCGGGCGGTCAGATCGGGCAGCTGGTCGCCGTCCAGGTCCCGGATGCCGACGAAGTCGGCGTAGATGTTCCAGCCGCCGCCCACGCGGGCCCGGCTCTCGAAGGGCCGGGAAGGGTCGCTGGAGCCGGTGGCCTGGTACTTCCAGAGCACGCCGTCCGTGTCGCGAGCCAGGAGGCCGTTGCCGAAGGTGGTCAGGTGGTCGTAGACCTGCCAGCCGCCGCCCACCCGCACCGGCGGCGCGAACGGGGCGGAGGGCTTGCCCGTACCGGCGTAGAAGTAGAGGCCGCCGTCGGTGTCGCGGGCCACCAGGTCGTTCTTGCCGTCGTTGTTGGCGTCGCCCGCACCCGTGATGCTGATGTACCGGTCCCACCCGTATCCGATGGCCTGCCGAGACTTGAACGGCGCGGTCGGATCGCCGCTGCCCTCGTAGAAGTACAGCTTCCCGCTCCGGTCGACGGCCGCGACGTCCCCCGTACCGCCGGCCGACGTCCCCCCGAGCGAGGTGATCTGCACATACTCGTCCCAGCCCCCACCGATTCTCGCCCGCGGCCGGAACGGCGGAACGGCCCACCCCGTGCCCTCGTGCTGCCACAGCACACCGTCGTGGTCACGGGCGTACATCGCCGTACGCTCCGAGGCGGGCCGGGGCTGCGCCGTCGCGGCGGCCGGGCCGGTGGCGGCGAGCGGCAGGGCGAGCGAGGCCGCGACGGCGGCGGCGATCAGAGCCGGACGGAAACGACGGCGGATGCGCTGCATGCGTAACATCAAGTCCCCTTTGTGCACGTGCCGTTACGCCCCCCATGTCCGGAAGACGGACGGCATCGGCCGTTTTCCAGGACCATACCGACAAGTGACCGTTATCTGAGCAGGACGTGAAGATCGGTGACCGAATGGTCATATTGCGGGGCGTACGGCGGGCCGCGAGGGGCACGCGTACAGATGCCCGAGGGTGCACCTCCCGCGGAAGGAGTCGTCGTGTCGTTTCTGTGGGCCGTCATCGCGGGCCTCGTCGTCGGGCTGCTGGCCAAGCTGGTCCTGCCCGGGCGGCAGCCCGTTCCGCTGTGGTTGACGATCATCCTGGGCATGATCGGCGCCGTTGCCGGCAACGCGCTCGCCACCGCCTTCGGCGTGCGCGACACCGGCGGTATCGACTGGATCCGCCATATCTTCCAGATCGGCATCGCGGCCGTCCTGCTCGCCGTCATCACCCCGCTGTGGGCCAAACGGCACACCTGACACGCCGTAAGGGCCGGCTCCGCCGGGCACCGGTGGGAGGTGCCGACTCGCAGCTCAGCGGCTCGTCGTCAACCGGCGCTACAAGGAAAGGAACGTCGCCATGCTTTGGGCGGCCGGATTCACGGCGGTGACCGACGCCGGGGGAAAGCTCCGGTACGTGCCGCCGGGAGGGCAGGCCCGGGCGGGTGAGGTGCTCTTCCCCGGAAGCACTAGGCGGTTTCGTTTGGATCGGTTGGTCGTTGGTCCAGGTATGCCGTTAACCGACGTGCAGTGGGCACGGATCGAGCCGTTGCTGCCGGACCGGGCACCGG
>NZ_JBIRFL010000056.1:0-9924 GCF_044327445.1 Streptomyces sp. NPDC018045 | reverse complement strand
CCGGTGCCCGGTCCGGCAGCAACGGCTCGATCCGTGCCCACTGCACGTCGGTTAACGGCATACCTGGACCAACGACCAACCGATCCAAACGAAACTGCCTAGGCGTCCAGTGAGTGGACATAGGCGGCGGCCAGTTCGACCTGCCGTGATGGCACCTGCGGCACCGTCAATCTTGCTGGCCCTGGTCGCGGTGGAGTCCCTGCGGCAGGTATGGATTCAGCGATCGGACTCTGTGAAGGGGCCGTCCGCTGGCGCGAGAAGAACAACGTGTCGCCGACCGTCTTGTCTGCGCACCCTGCCCGCCCAGAAGCCAGGCCCGGTGTGGGGTGGCTGACCTCATGAGGCGACTACAAGGCTCCCTTGACGGACACGTGTGAATCCGACGCGCCGCATCTCACCGTCAACGTCGTCACCACATCCGCTCCCCGTGCCCGATATCGCCGTGGCCGGACGGATGCACCCGGAGCTGGTGGCACGGGGACCACTGTCCGCGTGTACTTGCGATGTGCTTCGCTGCAAGGCTATGAGACAGCCGCGTACTGCGGAAGTCGAGCACGCAAGGTGGCGGCGAACTCCCCGGCTCGCGCGAGCTGGGTGGGCAGGCTACTCGTCGCTGCGCGGCCTGCTCGAAGGAACGGATCCACCCGAGCAGGGTCTCGCGTTCCCCTTGGGGCAGCTCGTCGCCGGAGTGAAGGCGGTCGGTGGCGGCGAGCAGGTCACGCATTTCATCCAGATGTTGGGATCGGCCCTGGTCGGCTCCACCCCGGTTCGGGGTATTTCCCGTACCCCCCTGCCGTGCCGAGGCGACGACGCCCCTGAATCCTGTCCGGTCAAGCCACGCCGCTCTCCTCGCACCGGTTGAATTCCTCACATCCGACTAGCGCAACGAGCAATCCGGCAAACCTTCCCGGTCACAGCACTAGCGTCCGCCGAGAGTGCTTTCGCCGTCGATGCCGAGGACGTGGCCGGTGATGAGCCCGGCGCCACCGGACAGCAGGAACGAGACGGCCGCGGCGACGTCGTCGGGAGCGTCCAGGCGGGCGGGATCGAGGCGATCGCCTTGCGCTCCGCCTCGCTGCCAAATGGGCCGCGTGCGGCGGAACATCTCTGTCGCGGTGGGGGCGGGCGAGACCGCGCTGGAGGCGATGCCGCCCGGCGCGAGTTCCAGGGCCCAGGAAACGGGAGCGCCCCACGAGCTCCCTCTTGGTCGCCGCATGGAAGGTATGGTCCCGGACGCCATACGCCGCCCGCGAGGTGATGTCGACGATGCGGCCGGAGCGCTCGACATCCGTTATGACGGCGGCGCGCTCCCGTCGATCAGGCGCTGCTTGAAGACGTTGCGGGCGCTCGTGGGTGGCTGACAAAACAGAATAACGGCGAGGTTGGAGGCGTCTCGGGAGACGGCGCCGTGCCGGCTGTGCCTCGGCTTGGATGCCGAGGGGGTACGCGGTTGCGTGTCGGCTGGTCAGGCTGCGGGCGGGACGTGACCAGAAGGTGTTGTTCGCGGGGGGCGTGTCGCGGTCTGGACGGGCCCGTGCCCTGACATCCGACCGGACCACCGTCAAGCGCGGGTATGACGGAGTTTTGCTTCCGCGTCGGAGGAACGGCGGTGATCAAGGCCAGGGCCGAGGGGAGGGGGCGCGGCCTTGATCACCGCTCCCACAGGTACTTTAGATCCGTTTCTGTTACACCCTGGTCGGAGCAGGGGCGACGGTGGGTGTACGAGCTGCGGCGACGGCCACGAGCGCGGCCTGCTCGGCGTTGGTACGGCGCAGCACTTCGAGGACGACGATGTGGGCCTCTGCGCCGGCGACGGGCGCTCCACCTGCCCTCCTGGTCACTTCCTGGCGGTGGCCAGTTCCTCCGTGGCCGTGACCGAGGCGGGCTCCCCGTCCTGGAGTTGCTGTAGCCGCTTCAGCGTCGCAGTGAGCATGGCCTGTGCGCCCGAGGGGTCGCCCCCGTTGCCGCCATCGATCTTTACGCGGATGTTGATCCTGCCTGAGCGGCTGAACCCGTAGACGCTGTCCTCGCTAAGACCTGGATTGATCACCATCGTGCTCTCGTCACCCACCGGCCTCTTCGGCGCCAGCTCCTTGCTCGGCTCGGTGCCCTTCCACCTCATGTAGGTGCTGTGGGCGTCCTCGGGTGTGTCAAAAAGGCAGATGTGCACGAAGGCCATGTTGTTCGTGGACCCGTTGTACTCGTAGGAGGAGTCGCTGCCCCGGATCCATCCCTTCGGAGGGGAGTCATTCCCCCTGGCGTCGCAGTACTGCCCATCCGTCACCGACTTGCTGCCGTGCAGGGTCCACCCGGAAAGGGTTTCGCCGTTGCCGAGCAGTGCCTGGGTGAGATCTGCCTGAGCGAGGTTCTTCGTGATCGGTTTCGGGGCAGGCGAGGTGGCCGGCTTGCCGCCGCCCGGCCCGCCCGAGGCGGAGGTCGGCTTGTCGCCGCTGGAGGAGCAGGAGGTGAGCGCGGCAATTCCGACAAGGGCAGCAGCGAGGGTGACGCGTATACGTGACATGAACATAGCTTATTCGGTTGTGATCATGCATCGACCGGCCCGCTGCACATTGGGCAAGAGTCTTAGGAGGGACGCTGACGGTGTCCGAGCCCTGCGAAGGTACCGTACGTACTTGATGGTGGTGCGCGAGTCCTTACTGAAAGTGCCTGGCCTGCTTTGTGGCTTCGCGGGGGGCTGGTGACGCAGCCTGCGTCAGTACCGGCCTCGCAGTCTCTCGATGTGGGTAGCCCGGTGCCGGATCGGCACTTGGACTCCTGGCAGCTCCTGGGCGCCGCCCGCGACTACGAAACCCGCCCGCACCGCTTCGAAGCCATGCTCCAGCTTGCCCATGACCGACCTCAAGACCCGCCGCCTCACCGGAGTACCCCTCGAACCGGCGCGCCACCTGACTCGACGGAAGACGGAACCAGGCGCCCACCACCGAACAAAACGCTCAATTACGAGCCTCAGAGCCCGAGATGATCGGCGAGTTCGCCGGAGTCGACCTGCCACAGTCCCGGAGTGCCCTTCGGGTACTGGGGGCGGAATCCGACGAGACTTCGGACCCGGGGTGGTAGTGACTTGGCCGGCTCCAGGTCGATCAGGAAGGGGAAGGCTTCCTCGCCCACCAGATAGCCGGGGTTGAGAGAGAAGCTCAGTGCCCGTCGATACGTGTCGGTCGTGTGGTTGGCTCCGCCGCCGTGTGCGGTCTTCCCGCTGAGGAACAGCGCGTCGCCGGCACGCATTCGAGCGGGGACCGTCTGTTCGGGAGTTCCGTGGTCCTCGAAGTTCTCCCAGTGGTTGCTTCCCGGGATGGCTCGGGTAGCCCCGTTTTCCTCGGTGAAGTCGGTGAGGGCGATCAGGAAGTTGATGGTCACTTCCGGGCCCGCGGGTCCCATGCCGACGAATGGGAAAGAGTTCTCCAGGTCGCGGTGGAGCTGCTGGGCAGCGTTGCCGGGCCCGATCTCGATGACCTGTGCCGTGGTCGTCCAGTAGCTGCCCGACTCCTCCAGAAACACGGCATCTGCGAGTGCGTGCACCAGGTCGTGGTCGATGATCTCACGCCGGAACGTCTCGCTGCGCGTGACCAGATCGGTGATCCGTTTGGTGTTCTTTCCGTGGAACTCGGCGGCGAACTCGTCCTGGTGCTGCCCTCCGGGACAAATATTCCGCAGCGAGGGCTCGATCTCATGGTTGAACCGCTCGACCTGGTCCGAGCTGAAGAGCTCCTCGACGATAACGCCACCGTCCCTGTGGCAGGGGGCCAGGATGTCTTCGACCGGCGCGGAGCCCGAAACCCGCGGCAACTTGGCTGTTGCGGGTGCTGAATTGGTCATGCCACTCCTTCTCGATAGTGCACGGGAATACCGGGTCCGGCAGGAACCGATGCGCATGCCGTAGTCGAGGCCCACCCAAGGCGGTCCGCCGTTCGCTGAGTCCCGAGCGTTCCGCCGGTCACCTGCGACTCAGTTCTCTACCGTGCGCCAATCGGCAGCGTCGTTCCAGACCAATGGAGCCCCCATTCACGCCGAAGGTGGTGCATGGTGCACATCCGATAACCCGCAGGCCGCCTGGCCACCCCGCCGTCATGGCCGCAAGGTGCCCCTGGAGGCCTCGGGCCCTCCGGGCCTCACCAACCGCTGGTGGCCGGGGCGGTGCGGGATGTGGTGGCATCGGCCCCTCGAACCCTCGGACCACCTCGACGAGAGCAGGAACATGCCTGATATGGAAGAGCGCTGGCCGGCCCCCTCCGCGCGGGTGTCCGAACTGATCAGAAGCCTTGCGGAGCAGATGCTGCCTTTGTCGGCGGACGCGGTCGACGCGTTGTGGGACGCCTCCCAGCGTGAAGCGCGACAGCGCGAACTGGCGGACGATCCGGTGCTGGCGCAAGCAGACCGGCGTATCAACAAGGCGAACATGGCGCACTGGCTCATGTCGAACCCGCACCGGCCGGGCCGCCGTGTGCCCCCGCCCGAGAAACCGGAGATGGCCGGTTTCGCGCGGGACCTGGCGCTGCGAGGCATGGACGTCGATGAGCGCGGCTCCTGGCGGGCCGCTCAGCGAGTCGCCTGGCGTCGGTGGCTTCATGCGTGCTTTGACGCCACCACGGATCACGAGGTCTTGCATGAGCTGATCGAGGTGTCCGGACACTCGATCACGACCTTCGTCGACGACTCGATCGCCGCAGTGCAGGCTTACGTGGATCAAGTCGCTCGGAGTTGGGGCACGGTGCCCACACCCTGCGCTACACCACTGTGCAACTGCTGCTCGAAGGCGCGCCGATCAGCCGCAGCCGGGCGGAGGAGCAGCTCGGTTACGCACTGACGGGGCATCACCTCGCGGCGATCGCATGGGCCGATGCGGAGCAAGACGCCAACCGCCTTGAGGGTGCGGCCGAACGCGTGATGCGCGCATGCGGAGCCTCTCGCCGTCTCACGATCGTGTCGGGCACCGCCGTTCAGTGGCTGTGGATGCCGTGCGCGGATCTTCCGCCGATGACGGCGGTTCACGAGGTTCGGAGGAAGACGCGGGGCGTCAGGGTGGCATTCGGCCGGGTAGCGCCAGGCGTCGACGGATTTCGCACCAGTCACCTGGATGCCGTTGCCGCGCAACGCCTCCTCGCGCGGATGCAGTCTCCCCACAGCGTCGTGCGCTACGACGACGTTCACCTGGTCGACCTGCTCACGGCCGATCTCAGCAAGGCGGAGGCGTTCGTGGAGGCCGCGCTGGGAGAACTCGCGACGGCGGACCCGACCCTCCAGCGCACGGTCCGCACGTACGTGAGTGAGGGCTTCAATATATCGAGCACCGCCGACGCGATGTTCGCGCACCGGAATACGATCGACCGCCGGCTGACCCGGGCACGGCGCATGCTGTCGCGGCCTCTCGACCAGAATCCCACCAGCGTCGACGCGGCGCTGATGTTCGTGGAGCTGCGACGAGCCCGGCTCGGCGACTGACCCGGGCGAAGGCCCGCCCCGGTCCCTGGCCCCTCAGCGCGGCGCGCTCGGGATGTGTGCAGTGTGCACCGCCCCGGTCAGAATGCGCGCGATGATGGCGTATGACGCCATGCCAGTCCTCTGCATCATGATTTCAGTCTGAATCGTGAAGAGGAGGTGATGGCATGGATGACTCCACCGGCACGGCAGAACATTGTGACGTCGTCGTCTTCGGGGTGGGCATTTTCGGAATCGGAGCTGCCTGTTATCTGACGATGGAGTTCCCTGGAAAGAAAATCGTGGTACTCGAAGGGTGTGACAACATCGGGGGTACGTGGGACCTCTTCCGGTATCCCGGAATCCGTTCTGATTCCGACCTGCACACCTATGGATACGAATGCAAGCCATGGCGCCACGCATCCGCTATCGCCGACGGCCGTCTGATTCGTGACTACCTGCGGGAAACCGTCGAGGAGTTCGATCTGGACCGGCTCATCCGGCTCCGGCACGAAGTCGTGGCGGCGCACTGGTCGAGCGACGAGGCTCGTGGACCTTGAAGGTGCGGACCACCGACGACAGGGGAGCAGTCACCGAGCTGGCCATGAAGGCTCGGTGGGTGTACGGCGCCACCGGCTACTACCGCTACGACAAGGGATACACGCCCCATTTCGAGGGCTGTGACGATTTCGCCGGCGACATCGTTCATCCGCAGCAGTGGCCGGAGAACTACGACTACTCCGGCAAGCACGTGGTCGTCATCGGCAGTGGCGCCACGGCTGTCACTCTCCTGCCGGCCATGACGGCGGGCCCCGACGCGGCGGCACATGTCACGATGCTCCAGCGGGCGCCGAGTTACATCATGGCGCAGCCGCGAGTCGACGCGCTGTCGCTGAAGCTGACGAAACTGTTCGGCACCGTACGCGGATACGCGCTGACCAGGCGAAAGAACATTTGGCTCGACCAGAGTTTCGTCAAACTGGTACAGATGTTTCCGCGCGCCGGTCGCGCCGTGATCCGTCACTACACCAAGAAGGCCCTCCCGGCCGACTTCGATGTCGACACCCACTTCAATCCGCCGTACGACTCGTGGGACCAGCGGTTGTGTGCCGCTCCTGACGGCGACTTCTTCCGGGCGCTCAGTGACGGTAAAGCCTCGATCGTCACGGACCGGGTCGCGCGCTTCACGAAGAACGGCACCCTGCTCGCATCGGGACGCGAGCTGAAGGCCGATGTCATCGTGACGGCGACCGGTCTCCATATGCGGTTCTGCGGGGGTGTCGAGCAGAGCGTGGACGGAAAGCCCGTCGTTCTCCCCGACGCCGTGACGTACCGCGGAATGCTGCTCTCCGGTGTTCCCAACTGGGTCGTGGCGCTCGGATACACGAAGTCGTCGTCGTGGACCCTGAAGGTGGGTCTCACCAGCCGCTATATCTGCGACCTGATCAAGCACATGGACGCTCACGGGGACGAGATCGCTGTCGCGGTTCCCGAGGCGGGCATGTCCACGCGGCCGCTGCTCGATCTCACCGCCGGCTATGTCATGAGGTCGATGGACGAACTCCCGCGTCAGGGCACCAGGCTGCCCTGGCGGACGCTGACCTCGTACCGCCAGGACGCCAAGCTCCTCAAGGGCGAACTGTTCGACAGACGCCTGCGCTTCAGCGCCAGGACCTCGACGCAGGGCAGTGCGGCGGTCCACCGCTCCTCGTCGCCGGTACCGTCCGAAGGCGGGGAACTGTAGACCTTCGCTTCCCGGCGGCAGGGAGGGACGCGTTGACCTTGCCTGCGCGAAGCTCTCCCTGGCGAAACGGGCTCAGCGGGCCGCAGGCCTCCTCGCCGGCTGCCTTTTGCAGTCGGTCAGGACCAAGCCGGACCCGTACCATCTGGCCGTGTCGGACCGCCCCGGCGTTGTCAGGGCTGCTCCCACCCTCGTCGGCACCGCCGGGTTCAGGCTGCCCTCAGCTCCGCCGTCCCGCTGCGACAGGATCAGCGGGGAAGGTCGCTCACCTCCCCTCGAACCGTGTCGTGCATCTCATCTTCGCGGCGAGGTCAGGCGTAGCCTCGGTGTCCGGCGACGGCGGCTCGATCACCTCCACACTTGATCACCTGCGCCCCTGCCTGGGGTGGGCTCGCCGGGCCGTGGGCGGGCGTGCTCGCCGGGGTCTTCGACGTTGCCTGGCCGGCCGGGTGTGCCGAACACACGGCAGGCGTGAGCCGGGCCGAGTGGTCCTCTGGCGTCGGCTGTCCGGCGCGGTGGTGGGGCGGAGGGTTACGCGGTCAGCGGCTCACGTGCGCGATGACCGGCGTCCGCGGCTCCGGCCTCATTGTCGCAGCGGCTGATCTCGGCCCACATCGCGTCGAGAGAGAGGTCGAGGACATCGGCGATCGCCGCGATGGTCGGGAAGGCGGGGGTGGCCACGCGGCCCGACTCGATCTTCCTGAGTGTCTCCGGTGAGACCTGTGCGGCGAGCGCGGTCTCAAGCATCGAGCGTTCTCCCCGGGCCCGGCGCAGCAGCGCGCCGAGGCGCTGGCCACGTGCGACCTCTGCGGGGGTGAGCGGCAGTCTGACCATGTCCCCGATTCTAGTACCGGTATAGTTTGACCGGTATAGTTTTTGGTTCCGTTAGGGAAGTGGCACATGATCGAGATCCTGAACCCCACCCTGTTGTCCCGGGCGAAAGACACCGGCGCCCTGGTCGCAGACATCCTGCAGACACTGAAGGGCCGGGCCGCGGTCGGCACCAATCTCCTGGACATCGACCGGTGGGCCAAGACCATGATCGCCGAGGCAGGAGCACAGTCCTGCTACGTCGACTACGCGCCGTCTTTCGGACGCGGCCCGTTCGGCCACTACATCTGCACGGCCGTCAACGACGCCGTGCTCCACGGGCGGCCCCACGACTACACGCTCGCCGACGGCGACCTGCTCACACTCGACCTTGCCGTCTCCCGGCGCGGAGTCGCCGCAGACGCCGCCATCAGCTTCGTCGTAGGCGACGCGCAGCCCCCGGCGAGCATCGAGATGATCAGGACGACCGAACGCGCACTGGCCGCAGGGATCGCGGCCGCCCAGCCCGGAGCCCGTATCGGCGACATCTCCCACGCCATCGGCACAGTCCTCAGCCAGGCCGGATACGAGATCAACACCGAGTTCGGCGGGCACGGCATCGGATCGACGATGCACCAGGATCCGCACGTCGCGAACACCGGACGGCCCGGCCGCGGATACCGACTGCGCCCCGGGCTGCTGCTGGCACTGGAGCCGTGGGTCATGGCGGACACCGCCGAACTCGTCACCGACGCCGACGGGTGGACGCTGCGCAGCGCGACGGGCTGCCGGACGGCACACAGCGAGCACACCATCGCCATCACCGAGAACGGCGCCGAAATCCTCACACTGCCGAAGCCGCCGCAGCCGTAGGGCGGAAACCGCCGTGCTCCTCTTCCCGTTGCGGCGAGCATCCACAGCATCGAAGCGGCCCGCACCACCCACGCTCCGATGCTACGCAAGGGCCTCGCCTCCGGTCTCGGACGTGTTGTCGATGCGGGCTACCGCCGCGGATGGGCGGTGCGGTGCGCCGCGGCGGTGGTAGCCCTATCGGCGGGTTTCAGCCTTGCGGGGGGTAGAACTCGCCTTCGGCGTAGCTGTGGACCAGGCAGTCCGTGTTGTTGTAGCGGTCGGCGAAGGTGCCGGTGAGGCCGGTGTACCCCTGGTACGTCTGGTCCAGGGGCAGGTCCTTGCTCACCCTGAACCGCAGTTGCACGTGGACGGACTCGCGGGGCTTGAGCGTCTTCGGCCCGGGAACGGTGCCGCGGGCTTTTCCATCGGCCTGGCGCAGCGTCTTCCAGGCGCGTTGGGAGGAGTCCCAGTACTGCAGATCGCTGTACGGGCTCAGGTCGCGCTCACCCGGGTTGTAGACGTAACTGCCCGTCCTGGCGCTGAGTCCGAACGACTTCAGCTCCTTCGCCGAGGTGTTGGTGAGGGTGGCGGTGTAGGGCATCCAGTCAGAGCCGAGCGTGATCGCCTCGGGTATGCCGGAGGTGCGGCCCGCGAGGGTGTTGTTGTGGGGCTGTCCGACGTCGGAGCACTTCGGGAGGTCCGCGGCAGGGGCCGCCTGGGAGGCGGGCGCGGCGGCCACCGCCAGGGGGAGCAGGGCGGTCGTCGCGATCGCAGCCGACAGGGCGCGGCGCAGTTTCATGGAGATCTCTTTCCTGGCCTTCGGCCCCCTGGAGTCTTTGTCTCCGGCGTCAAGGGTTCTCAGGCCGTTGATTTTCGGGTTGTCAGAGTTCCGGAGAAAGGGTCGTGGTTGCGTGGTGACGTCCGTGGTGCCCGGACCGGCAGCGCCCTTGCGGCGGCGCACGCCGATGACCGTACCCGCGCCGGCCACCAGGGTGGGTGGCGCCCATCTGGTCGACGAGCGGGCCCCAGGGCCACTTCAGGGTCAGGGAGGTGGTCTCGTTGGGCGGCGTGACGGCGACGGTGGC
>NZ_JBIRFL010000055.1:0-10221 GCF_044327445.1 Streptomyces sp. NPDC018045 | reverse complement strand
AACACCCCAAACCCTTCGTCTGGACGAAGACCGCCGACGAGATCCTCGACAAAGTCGCCGCCTACTGCCACCGAATCTCTGACTCAGGTCACTAGTCGCCCACCAGGAGGAGATAGCTGCCGGGAGTGGCTGCGCAGTCCTTCAGGTATCCGGCGAGGTCGCGGAGGGCAGCAATGTGGGAGGCGTCCGTGCAGCGGTCGAGGAGATCGGGTATTTCGCGGAGCGCGGCCTCCGCCTCTTGCTCGTTGAAGGTGGTGTCGTTGTAGGGGTCGACCGTCCAGAGCTTCCCCGACGTGTTGGCGGGAAGCGTGGCGATGAACTCAGCCAGCGCTTCACCATGCCCGTGGGACTGGCGGATCAGTGTCGGCTTGCGCTTCGAGCGCCGGCCGGGCCAGTGCGGGCGGCCGTTGTGCAGTTGCAGGTCGATCCCCATGAGCAGATTGTCTCGCAGCCGCATCCGGCGCCAGCGCGGACCTCCGCTCGGGTCAGCCGAACTCGCTCGACCTGGCGCATTGAGACCGTGACCTTCTGGTTCTCTCGCCGCTGCTGTACCGGGCGTGGCGGAGCACCGCTGACGGGTGCATAGCCACGCCCGCTTCCGTCGCAAGCCGGGTCCAGGCACAGGGCCTCATCGAAACGCGCCGACGTCCAGGATGCCGGGATATGCAAGGGCCGCCGTACCTGGCCCGGCATTGCGGGTCCAGGGGAAGACCTACTCCGCGGCGTGCCTCAGCACTCCGCTCGTGTGGAAGGTGGCGACGATCGGCGCCGAGGCCATGCCGTCAAGGTGCTGCTGCCCGTGGACGGCATGGTCGTAGGAGCGGCGCAGACCGGCGGGGACCAGGCCCAGACGCTCATCCGGAACGGGGTGGCCCTGGGACTTGGCCCAGGCGCGGACGGCGTCGAAGTCCGGGGCGGGTGCCCCGTTGACTGCGTGAACGGGCAGCCGGTCGACGGTGAAGGCGGTCCGGGGCAGGGAGAGGCCGAAGCGGTCCTCGAAGACGGCCAGGGCACGCCGCTTGCGATCGGCGGCGTTGTCGCCGCCATCCTCACGAAGAGCAGCGCCGTCGGCTGCAAGGATGCGGGCGGCGATGAGATCAGGTACCAGCAGGTCCGGCTCCTGGCCCCAGCGGGCCCACTCCTCGCGCAGCCCGAAGCCGCAGAGGCGGCGGCCGTCGCGGGCATAGAACACGATGGTCGGCGGATGGTCGGGATTGTGCGAGTAGTACACGGCCTCCACACCCTCGCGGGAGACGTTCTCCAGGCGTGACGGGCCCTCGCAGTCGCCGTACTCGATCGCGAACGCCCACCCGGCGTGCTCACCGACGCGCACCACACCATCACCGCTCCCGCCCGGCCGGTATGCCTCCACATCCAGGTCCAGAATCTCCTCATCGGTCATCGGCCCCGCCCCCGGGCCCCCGGGGGCTCCCAGGCGCGCCGCCAGTGCACGGGCGCCGATGCCGCGGGCGAACACCACACCGGTCATCGGGTCCAGCCCGGTGTCTCCATCGATCAACCACTGAATTCCGTCGCCCACGACACCTCTCCCCGGATCTGACTGCAGACCGCCTGCACCTTCGCCGCCACCCTAAAAGGCTGCCCTGACATCCCGCACCGCCGTCCGATCCGCTCTGCTCTGCTCTCTGGCGGCAGTCGTGCTCATCTCGGCGCCGGTTGCCTCGATCCGGTGTCGCCCGTCTCGGCAACCCGCCGGCGGCCGCCGCGCGGTCCCGGCCGGTTGTCGGTGGTGGCTGCCAGAGTGGGCACATGAACGTGAGTACGGCGTCGCCACCCGACCGTGACACGCGCGCCCGGCTCGCCCACCGGCTGACGGTGCCCGTGTGGAACGCCATGAGCATGCGCGCGGACGCCCTGCGCCGCAGCCTGCCGCCCCGCCCCGATACCGCCCCCGGCCGGTACGCCTGGTGGCGCTCCCTCAGCCCCACGCAGGCCCGGCAGGCGGAACTCCTCGACCGCCTCAACGCCTTGTGCGGGCACCTGGCCGGGCACCCCGCCCTGGGCTACCGCGCCGGCGAGCTGCCCGAGGCCGCGCTGGAGGCGGCCGACGGCTACACCAGCGAACCGGTGGCCCAGCTCATCGCCGACTACCGCGCCCTGCAGGAGCAGGGCCGCGCCGGGCGCGGAAGGCGGACGGGGCGGCCGGGCACCGTTCCCGCGTCAGGACTCGAGGGTCCGAGGTGAATTCCTAGGTGTGTTTTCGGCCGCCCGTCTCCTCGCCAACGGCCGCCTCGTTGTGAGACGCGAAGGCAAGTTCCTCCTGGTAGTGCTCACCGGTGCGCAGGCAGTGGTGGAGGCAGCCGAGGAGCCTGCCGAACCGGTGGCGCAGTGCCGCTGCGTACCGGTCGCCCCGGGCCCGGCGCTGATCATAGTGGGCCCGGCAGCCGACAGAGTGCGTCAGGGGCGCGAACGCCCAGGTGTGGCAGCGGCTGATCTCACAGACTTGGTGTGCGGACAGGAAGTATCCGGTCCTGATCGAGTCCGCACCACCTACGCCGAACCAGTTCGCACCTCGCTCGAAGCCGCGTCTGGAACGCGCGAGCTGTGCAGACGTTCTGGTGGAGCGGGTCCTGCCGGGCCGAGGCTGGTGCAGATCCGCGCGAATCGTCACCTGAGCTCGGCGGTCGTTGCCATCTTGACATCTGACGCCGATGTACGGGTGCCCGTTCTCCCTGTCGCCGGCTGTTCGCTGAAGCGCCGGGTGGCCAGAGTCCCGGGTGACCGTCACCGGGCGCACAGCCGGTCCAGGGATGCGAGGCTCTCCTGGTCCGCGGCGCGGTAGATCAGCAGCCGCAGCTCCGGGTCCTCCAGCGGGAGCAGGACCTCGAAATCGACGGCGATCGCCCCGACAGCCGGGTGCCGCAGCAGCTTGCGGCCGCGGCCGTTCACGCGGACCTCCCGCTCGGCCCACAGGCGCGCGAAATCCTCGTCCTGTGCGATGAATTCGGCGATCAGGCCGGCCAGTGCCCGGTCCTGCGGGTGGGCGGCCCAGGCCGCGCGCAGGTGGGCGACACCGTCGCGCAGCGCGGACTCGCGGTCGGCGTAGAAGCCGCGCATCGGCGGGTGCAGCAGGCAGAGCCACATGGCATTGCGCCGCTCCGGCGGCACGGCGTCGAAGTCCGGTAGCAGCCGGGCCATTTCGGCGTTCCATGCCAACAGGTCGTAGCGGTGGTCCATCAGTACGGCGGGCAGCGGGGAGAGGTCGTCGACCAGGCGGGCCAGCGACGGCGCCGGGCCGGCGGCTGTCCCGCCGCCGGTGCTGCCGGGGCGGCGGCGTCCGGCCAGGTCGAAGAGGTAGTCGCGTTCGCCGGGCGCCAGCCGCAGGGCCAGGGCCAGCGCCGCCAGCACCTCCGCGGAGGGCCGCAGCCCCCGGCCCTGCTCCAGCCGGACCACGTAGTCGGTGCTGACCCCGGCCAGCTCCGCGACCTCCTCGCGGCGCAGTCCGGGCGTCCGCCGGGCCCGCCGGTGCGCGGGCAGGCCCAGCCGCTCCGGGTCCAGCCGTTCGCGCCTACTGCGCAGGAAGGCGGCCAGTTCCTCGGTGGGGTCCACGGTTCGTGTCGTCATGACCGGTCCAACCGCCAGGGTGGGACCGGTCTTCCCAGGAAGTTCCCTCCCTTATCCGGGGACGGCCGCCGCCGCAGACTCGGTCCCGGCAACGGAACGCGAGCACACGCGAGCACAGGAGGACCTGATGGCACTGGCATTGGACGACTACCGGCTGCTGGGCCGCTCGGGACTGCGGGTTTCACCGCTGGCCCTGGGCACCGCGACCTTCGGCACCGAATGGGGCTGGGGTGCCGAACGGGCCGAGGCCCGCAAGCTGTTCGACCGCTACGTCGGGCTCGGGGGCAACCTCCTCGACACCGCCGACACCTACACCGACGGCAGCTCCGAGCGCCTGCTCGGCGAGTTCGCCCACGAGGAGCGCGAACGCCTGGTGCTGGCCACCAAGTACTCGACCCTTCGCCGCCCCGGCGACCCGAACTCCGGGGGCGGGCACCGCAAGGCGCTGTTCGGCTCGGTGGAGAGCAGCCTGCGGCGGCTGGGCACCGACTACCTCGACCTGTTGTACCTGCACGTCTGGGACTTCCGGACGCCGGTCGAGGAGGTGCTGCGCGGCCTGGACGACCTGGTCCGGCAGGGCAAGGTGCTGTACGTGGCGATCTCCAACACCCCGGCCTGGCAGGTGTCCCGGATGCAGGCGATCGCGGACCTGCGCGGCTGGTCGCCGCTGGTCGCGCTGCAGGTCGAGTACAGCCTGATCGAACGCACCGCGGAGCGCGACTTGATCCCGATGGCCCTGGAGCTGGGCTTGGGCGTGGTCCCGTACTCGCCGCTCGGCGGCGGGGTGCTCAGCGGCAAGTACGGCCGGCAGGACGTGGGCGCGACGGGCGCCGGCCCCGACGGGAGCACCCGTCGGAGCCACAACCTCGCCCTGGGCACCCTCACCGAACGGAGCCTCGGCGTGGCCGGAGTGGTCCGGGAGTTGGCCGGGGAGCTGGGGCACACCCCGGCCCAGGTGGCGCTGGCCTGGACGCTACGGAAGCCGGGCGTGACGAGCACGCTGCTCGGCGCCCGCACCCCCGCCCAGTTGGAGGACAACCTGGGCGCTCTGACGGTCGAGCTGACGGGCACCCATCTGGCCCGGCTCGACGCGGCGGGCGCGATCGGCCTCGGCCAGCCGCACGAGCTGCTGGCGAGCGAGCCCATCCGCCGGGTGACCACCGGCGGCCTGCGGATCGAGACCCGCCGCTGACGGCCGGCCGTCAGCGGCGGGAGCCGCGGTCTGGAACCGCGGTCGGTTCATCGTCCGGGCGAGCCACGTCCGGTTCGCTACCACCGTCGCACTCCGTCGAACATGTCCATCAGCCCCTCCGGTCCTCGCGTACCTGCTGCAAACGACCGTGACAGGAACGATGAGAACGCAGCCTACGGCGTGAGACCGAACCACCCGAACGAGGCGAAGACCATGCCCGGCACGCGAGGCACTGCGAATCCGACAACACGGATGAGACCGCGTGAGAATCCGCCATCTGCCGTGCGACAGGGCGTCCGGACACGAGCCGCTGACCTGCGACATGACATTGGAGTGAGACTGCGGCGGAGAAAATGACACGGGATTTGAGAACAGACAGGTGCGGGCCTCGTTACGGCTCCGTGCTGGTACGGATGCGCTGTTCTCCATCGCGGCCGACCGTGACGGTCCAGTCCGGGAACCGTGGCCAGCCCAATTCGCGCCAGGGCGCTCGCTGGCGCTGGCTCTTCAGCTTCATGAAGGCCACGCCTGTGATCAGGCCGCCGTGTGCGCCGCCGTTCCCGTCTGGTTGGAGCCATAGCAGGGCGTCGCTGCCCAGGGGGGTGCTGATGGGGGTGATGATGAGCCCGCCTGGCCGTACCTGTCGCGGCCAGGCGAGGGGAACGCGGTGGATGCCGACGGTGGAGATGAGCCGGTCGTACGGAGCCCCCTGCTCCCAGCCCGCTTCCCCGTCGGCCACGTGGACCTGAACCCCGCCGTAGCCGAGGGTGTGCAGGCGCCCATGCGCGGACGCGGCGAGGTCTGCTTGCAGCTCAACCGAGGTCACGTTGCCTGCGCCGGTGCGGTGCGCGAGCAACGCACTGCTGTAGCCGGTGCCGGTGCCGATCTCCAGCACGCGTTCGCCGGGCCGGGGGTTGAGGTAGTGGAGCATGTCGACCACGACAGCCGGGCACGAGATCGAGGCGGTGAAGTCGCTGCTGTCGGCAGGACCGTCCTCGATGCGGACCGTGCCGTCGGCGATCTGCGTGATCAGCGCCAGCCGGGGACTGTAGACCGCCTCCAGCCACTGCTCCGGCTGCTCGTGCCGGTCGAGTACCGGATACAGGCCGTCCTGTCCGCGCTGGGGCACCCACACGAGATCAGGGGTGAAATGCTCGCGCGGCACCGTCTCGAAGGCGGTACGCAGCCACGGCCGGTTGTTGAAGTAACCGAGCCGGCCGAAGCTGTCGATCTCGGCCGCGCACTTGGCGCGCAGTTCCACCGCCGTGGCCACGGTGCTGTCTCTCACTGGGAGGGGGGTCCGCCGCCCATGCGGTCCTCATCGGACCCGCCGGGATCGCCGTTGCGGCTGGGCTCGACCGGGCCGCCGGTGCCTTCCGGCTCCGGCTCGCTGCCGTTGGGAGTCTCCGGGGTCGTCATACTCCGCAGTGTGGCGCCATGGCCCTGTCCTGCCAAGGCGCCAAGATGCGGCGGGGACGGGCCTTACTGGCTCTTGCGTGACGAGGCCGTGTACTGGGCGGACAAAGCACTGCCCAGTGTTTTCAAGCACGAGCTGTTCAAACGCTACTTGCCGCAGTTCGACGGCATGACGGGGCGCCAGTCGCACGACAAACGAGTGGTCTATCCGGACGGGTATGCCGGGGAAGGCCGCTACGAGAACGGTGAGCCGGCGCCGGAGCCGGTTCTCCCGGACACCATCCGTACGGACGGCTCTGCCGCCGAAGCACCTGAGCGCCCGTGCGCCGCGCCGAACGCTCTTCCGGAGCCGGGTTATGGACTCGGGGCCAGGCGGGCGTCGAGGGTGTGCTGGGCGGTGCGCAGGTAGTAGGCGTGCATGGCTGCATCGAGCCCGGTTAAGTCTGCGGCTTGGTGCGGGGGTACGTGCTGGAGGTGCAGGAGCATGGCGTCGGCCTGGCGGGTGGGCAGCAGGGTGTAGAGGGTGCGGGCGGCGGTCGGCGGGGCGCTGGTCTGGCTCGGGTCTTGGTCCTCGATGCTGGCGGTCAGGATCTGCCAGGCGTGGCGGGCCGGGCGGCGGCTGCTGAGGATGCGGCACCAGTCGGTGGCCAGGGCGTCGAGGGCATGTTCGACGGCGTGGTCGGCCGCGGGGCACTCGCCCAGGCGCAGCAGGGCATGGCGTCGGTAGAGGGTGTGACGCATCTGGCGGAAGGCGGCGAAGTCCAGCGGCAGGCGGATGCCGAGGGGTGGTTGGTCGGGCAGGCGGACTGGTGTGGGGTGCATGTCGTCTCCCCCGGGTGACGAGCGAGCGGTGGGGCGTGGCGGGGTGGTTATCCGAAGGCGCTGGCCGGCAGTGCGAGGTTGCTGACCCGAGTGGGTGCGGATGGGGCCGGGGTGGTGGGGTGGGCGGCGTTCCACAGGGGGTGCAGGGCGTCGGGCCGGCCGTCGAGGGCGAGGACGAGGCGCCGAGGACGGGCCAGTCGGGCAGGTACTGGCCGTCGAAGACGTGCGTGATCTGCTCTTCGGACAGGGAGCCCTGGCACTGGGTGTGCAGGAGATAGGGGTCGGGCCGGCCGGCGGACAGATACAGGCCGCGCAGGGCCGCGTGCAGGGCGCCCACGGCGTCTTCGGAGGTGACCTTGGCGGAGGGGGCGACGCCGCGGGCGGCGCACCACAGGGTGCGTATGGCGGTGGGATCCCCGTCGCAGGCCACGGTGATGCGGCGGGCCACGCTCCAGGAGGGCAGGCGTTCTCCGGAGATGACGCGGGAGACGTAGGAGGCGGAGACGCCGGCGTCCGCGGCGATGTCGCGGACGGCCTTGCCGCTGCTGCGCTGCAGATGGGACAGGGCGCTGGCGAACTGCTGGGTGCTGGATAGCCCCAGCGCGGTGGGCGGGAGTCCTTCTGCGTCGCTGGGCGGGCGACCGGGCGGGCTTGCGGGGGTGCCGCGCTGGTGGGGCAGGGGAACGGAGTCCGCGGCGGCGGGGCGGGCGGCCGGAGTGGGTCGCGTCGGAGATGCCGAGTTCTTGTGCTGGGCGGCAGCCCGCCCCCACTTGCGGCGGGCGGTGGACTCGCTGATCCCGGCGGCCTCGGCGACCGTCTCCCACCGGGTGCCGTCGGCGCGCAACTGCTGCACCGTCAGCGAGTCGAGCACCTCCAGGTGCTGGCGTACGGTCAGCAGGGCTTCGAGGCTGCGGACCAGGTCCGGGTGGTCGCCGTATTCGGCATCGAGCAGGCTGCCGGTGGCGTGGTGGACGGCTTCGAGGGCTTCCACGCGCCGCGGGCCGGTCTGTACGGCCTGGGCGGGCGGGCGGCGCCTGCGCTGGCAGGAGCGGGAGCAGTACTGCGGGGGGGGGCGGCCGCGGCCGCCGTAGGTGAGGGGTTTGTGGCAGCGGGCGCAGGTGCGGCGAACGGCTGACGTCATGGGTAACCCTTTCCGGGGACGTGAGGCTGGGATTTTCCGCATCCGGGCGGGCACTTCGCGCGCACCGAGGCTGTATTTCTCCCCGTGAAGATCGCGGGTGCGTGCCGCCACCGGTCACACGAGACGACCGGTGGCGGGCCGGGCCCGCGGGCGGGCCCGGCACTGGTCGCGAGCAGCGGTCGGCATCAGACCGCGCGAATGCGCAGGTAACGCAGGCGGATACCGCTCCCGTCCGCCACCACAGCGGTGAGGGCCCACAGCAGGGGCAGTGACGTCGGTGCCGCGCCGGTCAGCACCAGGGACACGATCAGCGTGCCGACGAGGGCCGTGGTGGTGACGGTGACTTCCCAGGCATACGTTTCGCGGCAGCCGGGCTGCGGCATGCTAGCTTCACGCCTGTCGGGCCGGCTCGCACCGGTCCGGTGCGCACAAGGGTCAGGGTGCACGGATCCAGAACTCCTTGATCTTCACAGAATGATGAACGAGGCCCCCGGGGCTGGTTGCCGCCGCCCGGGGGTTTCGTGACGCGACAGGACGCTACGCCGGTGACAGCCCGGACCGCCACCGCTACCGTGCGTTATTCCCAGGGTGTATCTGGCCACGGCGGAAATCCCCGCACGCGCCCCACCAGTACGATCAAATACCGCCAGAACCAGGTGGCGAACGCGCCCAGACAGTCGGCGCCGAACTCCCGGTCCAAGCGCTCAGGAACCCCCGTCCCTTGTGGCGTACGTCACCCGTGATGTCAGCTTCAACGACCTTCACAGGCGGCGGACACGGCCTCACCGGCTGCTCTTCGGCGTCCGGGGCCCTGCCCGCGGCGAAGGGCACGCGGCCGCTGGCGCAGTGGCCGAAGACTGCCGCTTGCGGCAGCGGCGCCGGACGGGGTCAGGCCGTCAGCAGTGTGGAGATGACCAGCCACAGCGGGATGAGCATCAAGAGGACTGAGAGCACGCCGAAGAAGGTCAGCACGGTGCCGCGTACGGTGAGCCCCTTGTCGCGCAGGCCCCGGACGCGAGTCGGTGCCAGCGGGTCGTAGGTCACGTCCACCGGTCCGCTGCCGCCCTTGTGCGCGTGTCCGGCAGTCTGGGTGACGACCAGGCGCTGGCCCTCCAGCGTTTGGAACTCATACACGGGGTGCCACTCTCCCGAGTCCTCCCCGATGCGGCGCCACTTGTAGTCCCGGATCCGACCGGCAACGGTGATGCCGCGCCGTCGCAGGATCAGGGCGTCGCGCACCACTTCGGTCCAGCCGAAGTACAGCATCAGCCAGCCCGCGGGACCGTAGGCCACGATGAAACCCACCAGGCCGCCTACCCCGGCTTCGGCGCCCTCCTCCACGGCTACGGCGGCGAACGCGAGGTACGGCACGACACCCAGGCCGATCTTCGCGCCTGCCGACAGACGCGGCAGACGCCAACGGCGGCGGCCGGCGTCCTCTCTCACCACGCGGGTCGGACTCTGCCCCGAGGCCGGTAGGCACGCCAGGGCGGTCCGCACCTGCCGCACGAAGGCATCGGCGGCGGTGGCGTTGCGGGTGATCAGCGTGAAAGCGCCGTCCTGGACGGCATCCTCGCCGGACAGCTCCAGAAGGACGCGCCCTCCCGCGTACGCGACGCGGTCGATCGCCGCCAGCGGCACTGTCCACATGGTGCGGCCGCGCACCACCCGCACCGCATACGCCTCCAGCCGGAAGACGACGCCTCGCCCCCGCAGCACCACTTCCGGTATCCGCCCCATGCCCAAGATCATAAATGTCGGCAGACAAGGGGTTTACCTCTCCGTGCAGGGCAAACCTGCCCAATGCGGTGTGTAGTCGGCATCGCGCCCGCACCCGAACCTGGCGGCAGGGTGCCGCTCCACCGCTTGGGGCTGCAGGTGCAGGAGGAAGGCATCGGCCTGGCAGTCGGGCAGCAGGGCGGACCGGGTGCAGGGGGGCCGGGGCGGGCGGCGTTCCACTCGCGGATGCTCTAGGTCGTGTCTTCAAATGATCTTGCGTGGTGGATCATGGTCGGGTGATACGTCGACATGAGCTGTCGGATGCCGAGTGGGAGTTCGTCCGGCC
>NZ_JBIRFL010000054.1:0-11070 GCF_044327445.1 Streptomyces sp. NPDC018045 | reverse complement strand
CCTTCCAGCACAGCCCGCTGGGCATCAGTGACCGACAACGGCGCAATCTTCGGACCCGGACGACTCATACCCAACCAACGACAAACCTCCGACTCAGGTCACTAGATCCGTACGAGGGCTGCCCGGTGCGCGTGCGCCACCACCCGAAGTGTCTCCGCTGCCGAAGAGTTCGCGACGAGTGGGCGGCCTTGTCCCGCAAGGGTCATGGAGGCAATCAGCCGCGCATCGGCGCGATCCGTCTTGGGGGTTCCCAACGCGGCGCGGTGACGGGCGGCACGGGTGGGGTCCACATGGACGACCTCCATGCACGCGGCCGCCGACGACCGGGCGAAGAGGATGCGGACGTCCTCGCTTCCGGTGACGGTCGCTCGCCATCTGCGCCCCAGCGGCGCCAGGAACTCCCGGTACCGGGCGACCGGGTCCAGGTTGTCGGCGTAGACGATCCGTGTCTCCCCGAGAACGGCTCCGGACCGGTCGAGGACAGCGACGTCCAGCCACCGGTCCGACCAGTCGCGCCCCGCGAACAGCAACTGCCCACCTCCACATGGCAGGAGGATTGACTTGTCTGAGGCATTGGGGTGGCATACCGTCCCTGTGGCTCAGTCGGCTGGTGCCCGCAGGAGTCGCTCTCGCGTGCTCTCGGGCAGCACCCGGCGCAGCACCGGCGCGGTGGAGCTGAGCGCGGTCGCGAAGCACGCCACGAGGTCGTGCGGCACGCTGGGGCCGAAGGACGCGGCCCACAGGCACGGTGCCCCCAGCACCGGCTCGGCCCACGCCTGCCACCCGGCCGGGCCCGCCGCGTCGGTCTCCGCCGCCAGGACGCGCGGGTCGGCGTCCTGGATGAGGGGTGGCACCTCGCCGAGGCTGATATGCGAGGCGAAAGTAGAATCCATCGCTCCCGTGTAAGGCTGGTCGATGTCACGGAACCAGCCGTGTGCGGTCACCGCGTCGAGGACCAGTTCGGGCCCACCCATCGGGGCAGCGGGCTGGTCGCGGGCGTCGAGCGCGACCAGGAAGTCGGCCAGAACTTCCCCCGGGACGTCGGAGGTGAAGTAGGCGGACCACTGCGCGAGCGGGCTGCTCGTGTCCGCGCGAGCGGAGACCTGCCAGGCGATCGGCAGCTCCCCCAGGTGGAACGGCTCGTCCGCCAGGACCCACTGGGCCCAGCGAAGGGTGTCGGCGCTGATGTGCAGGACGGTGCTGCGCAGGACCTGCCGGTCCTAGGGTGCCTCGTCCGGCTTGTGCCGGCCGCGGACGATCGTCAGGCTCGTCCAGCCGATGCCAGCAAGCGTGTCGGCTGCAACGTCGTAGAGGCGGCCGTCGTCACCGGCAAGATGCCGGGGGCCCACCCAGTACGCGGGCTGGGTGCTGATCGGGGCGGACGGATCGAAGGAGAAGTCGGGATACAGGGGCGCCTCCAAAGACTAGGTGCGGTGCTACTTGCCGCCGGCGGTGCGGCGGGGTCGGCGCGGGGGCGCCTGGACCTGAGAGTGCCAGGCCAGCTCGACGGCGACCTCGGGCGGCAGATGACCAAGCTGGGAGTCCGCGTCCCGCCCTTCGGCGAGGTAGACGACGGGCCGGCCGGTCTCGTCCTCGGACTGGACGACCTGCGCGAGGCGGTGTGCCATCGGGAAGAACGGGTTCATCGCCTGTCGCACCGGAGCGCTCCGTTCGCAGGCGGACAACAGGTCGATGAGATCGCCGACGGTCAACTCGTTGTGCGGCACGGGCAATCATCCTCCTTGTATGAGGGGGCGCGAGTAGTGGCGGCTTGCGCTGCCGCCGGGGCAGAGGGCGTTCTGCGACGGGCAACTTTCGACTCGATCCGGAGCGTTACTGGCGCCGGGAAGTCTCCAGCACCCGCGCCGCGGCGGCGGCGACGATATCGGCCGGCGTCTCAGTTCCGAAGGACATCTTGTAGCCCGGAACACTTGCCGTGCCGGTCACGGCGATCACCCATCCTTCGTCCTTCACCCAGTCCTCGTCGGCTCCGCCGGGCCTGCCGTTGGGGAACCAGCCGAGGTAGAACCGGCCATCACGGGAGTTGATGTGGACATCGGCACGGTCGTCCACGACGTGCGTGAACTCGGCGTGTGCGAACTGGTCCAGCACCCGCATCGGCTGGCCGGGACCGAGCCGCCAGGAGCGGAGCCGAAGGGCTTCGACCGTCGTGGCGAATCCAGGTTGCAGGGCATCCACTGCCACGGCGTCACCTCTCTGACCTGGGGATTTCGGGGAAGGTCGTCTACGTTGACATGCCCCAGCGGCTTCCACCAGCCCTTTGGCGATCTTTCCTGTCTGCTCCCGGCGAACTGCTGTCCTTTGTCACCCAACAAAGGCGTTTGTCATCGAACCCAGCCGCTTGGCGCGTGTCATGTCAGCGATCCTGGTCGGGCGAGGTCTGCTGCCGTTGAGCCGTCGGCTTATGGGACTGCCCGGTCACTCAACCAGCCCGCGCTCTGTGCTGAACCTGGCTCCGGAATCACAGTGGTCGCGATGCGGTGACATGTCCGATGATTGACTCCATGATGTCATCGTTCAACGAGTGCGTACGTCGTGGACCAAGGTGTCGCGAGGCGGGGCCGGGGCGGCAGCGCGAAACGCAGCCCCGACGGCGTTCCCACTCCCACCTGACCTGAAGTCCGGCCTCCACTGTGTCGCCGTGCGGGAATCCGATGCATTCCGCCCGCGCATGTCGGAGCGGGACCTGTCGCGTCCCGGCCTGGTGCTTCGCGAGGTCGACGGGCTGCTGCAGGTAGATCCACCAGAAACAACGATCTTCGACATGCCGCGGCGCAAACAGCGTCCGCCGAAGGTCCGGCTCACCCCGGGACAGTGGCTGCAATGGCAGATCAACTACCGGTTTGGCAACCAGAAGGGGCCCTGGGGATACCGGCTCGAGACGTTCAACATTTCCTACGGCCCCACCTCACCCGAGATCTTCCTTGGTGTCCTGTGACGTCGGAGTCTGCGGATTGAAGCTTCACTTTGCGGGGGATCTTGCGGACTGAAGAGTTACCTTGCGGACAGGGGCGGGGTTAGCTGGTCGTGGTCCATGCGTTAGAGGTTCTGCCGGGCGGTTCCGCCGGGCCGCTGGCGGCCGGGTTCGAGGTCGCGTACATCGCTCCGGACGGGACGGAGTTGCGGCGGCCTCTGGCGGTCGCGTGGGCGGTGTCGTTCGAGCACGCTGCCCCGGTTCGCACCTTCGCGTCATACCGTCGGCAACGCGCTCTGCCGGGCCTGTGGTGGTCGGTGACGGCGGCCGGGCACATCGGGTACGAGTCCTGGCTGGAGCGCGACCACGTGATGCTGCTGGACTTCGACCCGGCGGTGGTCGGCATCGCCTCGCAGCCGTTCTGGTCGTCCGCGGACGGCCGGCCGTTGTCGCACGTGCCGGATTTCTTCGCGCACCGCGATGACGGATCGGCCGTGGTGCTGGACTGCCGTCCGGCCGAGCGGCGCCGGCCGCGGGACTGGGTGAAGTTCGAGACGACTGAGGCGGCCTGCGCCGAAGTCGGGTGGGAGTTTCGTCTGGCGGGCGCCCGGACGCGGTCGTCGTGCGGAACGTGCGGTGGTTGGCGGGCTACCGGCACCCCCGGCACCGGCTGCTATGGCAGGGCACCGTCTGGCACAGCACCCGCACCGACGACCTCATGTAGAAGGAGGCCGAGCGAAAACGCCAGGAGTTCGAAGGCACGACAGCCCGCCTCCCGGGCTCTCAGTAGTTTCCGTCGAGGCTCTGTCCGGCCCGCGCCGTGATCACATCATCCGGTGGCTGGCCGCGTCACCGTCCGGATCGTCGGCGAGCACGGCGGCGGCCTTGATCCGCTTGCCCACCGGCTCGCGGTGCATCTCGAAGCTCCGGCACACCGCCATGACGGTCCAGACCATGCCGACCAACGGGGTGCATCCGCACCGCGTGGACGCCATCCGCGCCACCGGCGCCGGCATGGCGGTGCCCTGAGATGTCGGTCCCGCAATGTCACACGAGGTGGCAGCGCTCCAGACCCGTCCCCGTGCGGACCGTGGCTGCGCGGGGGCGAACTCACCCCAGCGCGCGTCTCACCCCAGGGCCCGGTCGAGGTTGAACGCGGCGCTGATCAGCGCGAGATGGGTGAAGGCTTGGGGGAAGTTGCCGATCTGTTCGCCGGTGCGGCCGATCTCTTCGGCGAAGAGACCGAGGTGGTTGCCGTAGGTGAGCATCTTCTCGAAGGCCAGCCGGGCCTCGTCCACCCGGCCGGCGCGGCAGAGGGCCTCGACGTACCAGAAGGAACAGATCGAGAAGGTGCCCTCCTCGCCCCGCAGGCCGTCCGGGCTGCGCCGTGGATCGTAGCGGTAGACCAGGGAGTCGGACACTAGGTCCTCGCCCAGGGCATCGAGGGTGGCCAGCCACTTCGGGTCGGTGGGCGAGATGAACTTGGTCAGCGGCATCGTCAGGACGGCGGCGTCGAGGACGTCGTCGCCCTCGTGCTGGATGAACGCCCGCCGCTCCGTGGACCAGCCGCGCTCCATGATCCGCCGGTAGATCGCGTCACGCACCCGGATCCAGCGCAGCATGTCCGCCGGCAGGCCGCGGTGGCGGGCGATCCGGATCGCCCGCTCGATCGCGACCCAGCACATCAGCTGTGAGTAGAGGAAGCGCTGGGCCTTCCCGCGGGTCTCCCAGATGCCCTCGTCCGGCTGGTCCCAGTGCTCGCAGACCCAGTCGACCAGCGCGCCGACGGTGTCCCAGTCGTCACTGGACAGCGGCTCCCCCCATTTGTCGTAGAGGTAGAGGGAGTCGATGAGGGCTCCGTAGATGTCCAGTTGCAGCTGTGTGACAGCGTTGTTGCCGATTCGGACGGGTGACGAGCCCAGATGGCCCTCCAGGAGGGGCAGTTCCTCCTCCGGGAGCTCGCTTCTGCCGTCGATCCCGTACATGATCTGCAGCGGGCCTTCGGAGCCGGACTCGGCTCCGGTGCCGGGTCCGGAGCCGCATCCGGCGCGGATGATCCCGGACAGGAAACCGACGAACGCCTTGGCCTCGTCGGTGAATCCGAGCCGGAGCAGTGCGTAGATGCAGAACGCGGCGTCCCGCACCCACACATAGCGGTAGTCCCAGTTGCGCTCGCCGCCGATCTGTTCGGGCAGGCTGGTCGTCGGTGCGGCCACGATGGCGCCGGTCGGGGCGTACGTGAGGAGCTTGAGGGTGAGCGCGGAACGGTGGACCGTCTCCCGCCAGCGCCCCCGGTAGCGGGAGCGCGAGAGCCATCGGCGCCAGTACCGCACCGTGGCACCGAACATCTCCTCCGCCTCAAGCGGCGTGCAGCCCCGCGGCTCCACCCCGTCGCAGATCCGGTCCAGCATGAACACCGCCGCCTCGCCCTCCTTCAGCGTGAAGGAGGACCGGGCGTCCGGACCGTCGGTCTCGACCGGGACGCTGGCGCTAAGAGACAGGCACAGATCCGGGGACGCGAAGACCGTATGGCCGTTCCGGACGCTCACGGTGTGCGTCTGCCGCCCGTAGTCGAAGCGCGGCGCCACCCGGGCGCTGAACGGCAGCGCCCCTCGGACGCACAGCACCCGGCGGATCAGACGGTGGCGGTCCGCCTCCCGCGAGTCGTCGAGGATCGGCATGAAGTCCTGGATCTCGCCCACGCCGTGGTCCGCGAAGAACCGGGTGATCAGGATGTTGGTGTCGGGAAAGTAGAACTGCTTCGTCCGGGCGGGCACGTCCGGGGCCAGTTCGAAGGCTCCGCCGCGGTCCGCGTCCAGGATCCCCGCGAAGACGCTCGGTGCGTCGAAACGCGCGCAGCAGTACCAGTCGATCGTGCCGTTCGTCCCGGTGAGCGCGGCCGTACGCATGTCGCCGATCAGGCCGTGCTCGGCGATGGGCAGGTAGCGGGGCACGTCGGCCCTGCTAGGGCGGGGGCTCTCGCGGGTCATCCGGCGGCCTCCCGACACCGGCACCTGGGGTGCGGCCGCCGGCAGGGCGGTGCACGGGCCACTGCTTCGCCGAGTCGGTGCGGCGGGGCGGAGGGGGACGGTCCGGGCTCGCGGGTGTCACGCGCTCCTCCGGCCCTCCGCGATCGCCGCCTCGACCTCTTCCCTGACCCGGTCCGCCGGGTGCCGTACGGGCGTCCCGTACGGCGCGAGCGCCTCGTCCGCCGCCTCCAGGCTGTCCTCGGCGACCTCCGCCACCAGGGCCGTGGTGCCCGGTGGCACTTCCTCGGTCAGCATCTGGAAGGCGACGTTGTCCGCGGTGGCCCGCTGCGCGTCCCGGGCGCCGCCGATGAGACCACCGGCTCCGAAACCGGCCATGGCGCCCAGGGGACCGCCGAGGATGCCGACGAGGCCGCCGATCAGCCCGCCTGCGGTGAAGCCCTGAGCGGTGCCGGTGGTGTCGAGGGGGTCGGGGAAGTCGACGGAACCCTGCGCGTCCCGGGCGATCACGGTGGCCCCGCGCAGGGTGAGGGCGCCGTCAGCGTCGGCCCGGCGCAGCCGGTCCAGTGCCTGGTGTCCCGTGCCGGCGTCTTCGGCCCTCATGAACAGCACGTTCTCCATACGGCTCATGGACGCCATTGTCGGGCCGTGGCACCGCGCCCGCACTTCACGAGCGACCCGCGCCCTGCCTGGCAGCACCCGTGCCTGCCGCATCACCGCCTCGACGGCGCTCACGCGCACCGGCAGACCACGGAGCCTTTCCGGAGTAAAAGGCCGCCTCGGATCGGATACGGCTCAGTAAGCGGGCAGTGGTTGGGGGTACGCCCGCAGGCCGTTCGCGACGCTCCCGTGGGGTCGGTCGACGACGTCGTCGATGGGGACCGGCCCGACGGTCCGCGAGGGCTCTGAGGCCGGGCTGTCGGGCCGTGCCGCAGGACGCGATGGGGCCACCCGTCCGGGTGTGCCGACCCCGCCCAGCACAGCGACGTCGTCACCCTCGCCGGGACCGAAGGATGCCTCGTACACGGTACGGCGCCCCCGGGCCCGAGCACATGCCGCGCCGGCCCTGCCTTGCAGGATGAGGTGCCCGTTTTGCGATGGCATGGGCGATCGTTCAGGAAGCCGGGCGTGCGGAGGCCGACTCCTGGCGGGCGAGGAGACCCCAGACGGTCACCTCTGCCGTGCGGCGCACCAGGTCGGTGAAGTCCATCCGCAGGGGAGCCAGGGCCGGGTCGGAGTCGTAGGCGGCCTGTAGGGCCTCCGAGGGATGGCTGCACGGCCAGGCTGCCATGGCCGTGAGCACGGTCGTCTCCACCAGCCTGGCCGCGCCCTCGGTGCCGAGTTCGGGGAGGTGCCGCTGGACCAGTTCGATCAGGGTCTGCGTGTTCTGCCAGGCCGCGTGTTTGTGGCGGACGGCGACCTCGGTGGAGATGTTGTGTTCCAGCACCGCGGCCTGTGCGGCGAGCAGGTCACAGAGCACCGGCCGCCGTGTCAGGGAGGCGGCCAGGGTCTGTGCCAGCCGGTCCCCGCGCTCACGCGGCGTTCCGCCGCCCGGTCCGGTCGCGCGCTCCACTTCGGCGATCCAGTCCCGCATCTCAGCCAGCAAGAGTTCGAGCAGGACGGCCTCGCGGGACTCGAAGTAGCGCAGTACGTTGGATTTGGCCAGCCCTATTCGGCGGCTCAGCTCGTTGAGGCTGAGCTTGGCGACCGGCATCTCGGTCAGCATCGCGGCTGCCGTCGACAAGATCTGCCGGCGCCGTTCGAGTCGCTGCTCGGCACTGCGTGCGCGCTGGAATTCCACCCTCCCATCGTAACTGCCCGCCGGTCTCTTAATGCGAGACCGGCGGTCTGTTACGGTTGACAGTATTAAAGACCAGTAGTCTTTTAAGAGGCAGGGATGTACCAGGTTCCCGATCAACACGGAAAGCTCGCCGTCGTGACGGGCGCGAACAGCGGCACCGGCAAAGAGGCCGCCACCCGTCTGGCCGCAGCCGGAGCGCACGTGGTGCTCGCCGTGCGCACCCCGGTCAAGGGCGAGCAGGCGCGCGCGGAGATCCTCACCGCGCACCCCGACGCCCAGGTCGATGTGCGCCAGCTCGACCTGGCCGATCTGGCTTCGGTCCGCGAGTTCGCCGACAAGCTGATCGCCGAGGGCAGGCCGCTGGACCTGCTGCTCAACAACGCCGGAGTGGCGAACGTGCCCAGCCGGCACGAGACAGCGGACGGATTCGAGCTGCAACTGGGCAGCAACTTCCTGGGCCCGTTCGCGCTCACGGTGCGGCTGCTGCCGCTACTGCTGTCGGCCCCCGCGCCACGCGTGGCCACGATGAGCAGCCTCGGCGCCGCCACCGGCCACATCGACTTCGACGACCTCCAGTCCACCCGCCAGTACAGCCCCACCAAGGCATACGCCCAGTCCAAACTGGCCGACCTGATGATGACCCTGCACCTGGCGGACCTCGCGGCCCAGCACCAGCGGCCGCTGCTGTCGGTCGGTGCGCACCCCGGCAACACCCGCACCAACCTGCTGACCTCGGGGCCGACCCTGGGAGGCGGCCGACCCGGCGGGTTCACCTCGCTGGCCGCCAAGATCGTGCCCTCCCAGGGCCCGGAGCAAGGCGCGGAACCGTTGCTGTACGCGGCAACCGGCCCCGACGCCGCGCCCGGTGGCTACTTCGGCCCGCGCTGGGTCATGACCGGCCCCCCGAAAGCCGTCCGCCCACCGCGCCGAGCTCAGGACAAGGCCGTCGCGGCACGCCTGTGGACCGAAGCCGAACGCTTCACCGGCATTAGCGTCGCCGACCAGCTCTGACCAGTCCGCCCTGCCACTCACGGCGCCTTGCGGGGGCGGGGCAGGTGCGCTGTCCGTTTTCGTCCGGCGTAGGCAGAACCATCGGGCAGCGCCGCAAGCGCCAGTACTTCCTCTCCCAGAACGAGGCGCCCCAGCATGACCGTTGACCTGCCCCCCAACCCGATCGCCGAGCAGTACCTCGCCGACCTGGAACATGCCGCAGCCGACCTGCCAGCGGCCAGCGAGCCGAGTTGCTGGCCGATGTCCGCTCGCACATCGCCGTCGCCAGAGCCGAAGCCCGCGCCGGCAACGCGCCCAAGGACGGCGATGACGCGGTGGTCCGTGCCATCCTCCGCCAGCTCGGCGACCCTCAGGAGATCGTCGCTGCCGCGCGTGCCGACCTGCCAGCCTCCGAGGCCCGGGCAGCGGGCTCCGTGAAAAGGGACACCGTGGCCCTGACCCTGCTGATCACCGGAGGAGTGCTGTTCTGGCTGATCCCGGTCCTGCCCTGGATCGCCTGGTTCATCGGCCTGGTGCTGCTGCTCCGCTCCCGCCGCTGGACCGCTGGCGACAAGCTGGCCGGTGCCGCGGGGGCCGCTCTCGCCCCTGTGGTCCTCTCAGGGACCGCGCTGTTCGTGTCGATGCCGGGCCCCTTCCTCGTTCTCGCGGTGGTCGCCCTGCTGGCGGTGGTCATCTTCACGACCGTCCACCTCGCCCGGCGGACCCGCCACAGTTGAAGCACATGCCCTGCCGGACGGGAGCAGGGCTGAGCGAAGCGCCGGGAGGGGGCGGCGGGACCTCGGCTCGGACGCCGACGGGGGAGCCGCTTCACTGAAGGTGTAGGACCGCTTTCGCAAGATCTCCACGGTGCCGAACCGGCAGCGCCGGTTCTCTCAGCGGTGGGAGGCAGCAGGGCACTTGCCGGGGCGGCATCGTGCTGCTCATAGCGAAGAGCGCTGCTTATGTCTCAGGCGGCCAAGGCCGAGCCGTGAGCGGCGATTCGGCGCGGCACCACGGCGGCATGCCGATGCCGATCCTGATCGCAAGTCCGGCGGGACGTGGCGGACGGTACGGAAGGCGGTTTACGACGATTCGCGTACCGGCGCGCGGTTACCGCCACAGGGTATGCAAGATCCAACGATACGAATCGAGCTCCCACCGGGCTTCGCGGTCCTTCATCCCACAGATCAGCACCGCACGCGGATGCAGCGATGAACGTCAACGGACACTTGGCACCCCGATGCGCAGAGTTGCCGAGCTCGGCTCCCTACGTTGATACGGGGGGGGCACGGGCGGTCGCAGTGAGGTGCCAGAACGGAGTCGCCGTCTCGGAGCTGGGGGCCGTCGGATATGCGGCCTCACCAGTAGGAGGCTCCACCATCCCTGGGTGATCCTTTGCCGACCAACCCAGTCCACGCAGGCCAGCGCGAGCCACGCGGCTACCTTCGCTGTCAAGAGACAACAGCGGCAGCAGAGCCCCCGACTCGTCTCGGACGCCCGGCTCCGCGCGAGCTCCGAGAACTTCCGAGAAGGACGGACACGGCAGCTCACAACCCGTAACTTGGCGGCATGACACGAGATCTGTGGTGGGCGGCAGGCCGGATGGCCTTCAACGTGGCGGAGACCGACAACTGGCGTAACCAACGGTGGACCGAGTCTCTGCGCCGCTCGGCCCGGCTGCTGGAACCGTGCTGGCCCACGACCTACAGCAATGGCCCCTTCACGCATGCCCTGCCGACCATCGCACTACTCCTGTACGCGGGCCCCCTGATCGATGACCCGGAGGACGTACGGGTGGCAGACATCGTGACGGCGCTCACCCCGCACCTGGCCGACCCGGCCGCGCCACCACTCAAGGACACCCTCCGCGCCGTCCTGATCGAGCGACAGCACGACTTGGACGACGACTCTCCGCTGTCCACGCTGTTCCGGAAACTCACCACGAATCAGCCACCGCTGGCCTACACCTCGACCGGATCCGAGCTGCCCTCCGCAGACCACTGGCCTGGCGGCACGCTGATGGACGCGGCCGTGCAGTGGGCGCACCCCACCCTCACGCACCACTACCTGCACCACAGCAGCGCACAATGATTCTCGGCAGGGCCACGGGGCTCAGGTGACGTGGCCGAGGCGGACGTCGACACTCACCACGCCGTGGTCCGACAATTCCTTGCCGACCGGTTCCTGATGCATCCCGGTAGCCGACGAGTGCCGCGGCCGAGGCTGGGCCGGTGCCCACCGACCAGGTCCGCCCCTTAAGGTTCCTTTCAGAAAGCTGGGACCTTGCGGGCGAGGATCATGCAGTGAGCGAGTTGGAGGAAGGCGTTGTGCATGTCGTCGCGTGCTTCCCAGCGGAC
>NZ_JBIRFL010000053.1:0-11696 GCF_044327445.1 Streptomyces sp. NPDC018045 | reverse complement strand
CGTCCGGCTTGAGGTCCACACCGGCGAAGCCGCCGATCTTGCAGGTGCGGCTGCTCTTGTTGGTCAGCACGATGCTGGTGGTCGTCCCGCCGCTCACGTCCGGCCCCGGGACCGGACGAGGTGAGCAGAAGGCGACCGACGGACAAAAGGCCAGGTCTGGCGCCTTTTCTGTGCGCTCAGAAGAGCCCGAGCTTCATCGGCGAGTACGACATCAACAGGTTCTTCGTCTGGTGGTGGTACGGCCAGGAACGGCGCGCTGACCTACCGTCGGGGAGTCACTGCGGCGGTCCGTAAGCCGGTCAACGCCTCCGACACCTCGACTACAGCGAAGCTTTGCGCTTGCGGTAGGCGGACACAAGGCCAATGACCCATAGGGGCCCCAGGATTGCAGCCATCCACAGGGCACCGTCCAATACGGCGATCACCAACAGCGCGAGCATGCCGAGCAGGCTCGCCATGACGTAGTACCGCTCACGTTTGTCCTCCCTGCGCTCAACCTCCCTCTTCGCCTGCAGGTACCGAGGGTCGGCAGGGCTCGTTCCGGGGGGAAGCTTTCCGGCACGTAGGATCTGCCGATGGTGATGCCACGGCATCTTTCCATGCCTGGTTCGGGCGCTTGCGCGCCGTTCCTCGTTCCATCTCTCCCGGGGTGGCAGAGACTGCAGCCATCTTCGCCTGTCCCGCGTGTAGTGCCGGTTACCGTAGAGCTTGAGGTCGAGCTCTTCCTGCTCTTTCTGATGACGCTGGGGGTCGTAGGAACTCGAACTCTCCCCTTTTTTACGCGGGCGCTCGTGGTATAGCCGTAAAGCTTCGGCAATCACATCCGGAGTGATGGATTGACCAAAGACGATCTGGTCGGCGTTGTACTGGGGGCCGTTGACTTGCTGCCCCTGCTGGTTGAAGAAAGCCCCCTGCCGCTGGCCTTCTCTGGGGCGTCCGCGGTCACGGTCGTCCGGGTTACCCACCGAGGAACACTCCCACGGCACTGGCAAAGCTGTTCACAATTGCCGCGATCGTGCCCCCCATGGCCAGGAGCCCGGCCAAGCGGCCCCGTGCAACGCCGATCTCACCGGCCTCCAGCTCTCCACGCGCTGCGGTCAGCTCGGCGGTCACCTGCGCGCTGGTGGCGGCGGGAATCTCCAGCTCCTGTATTGCGGCCAGCGCCCGGTCAAACTCCCGCGCCACCGTCCGGGCATCGATGGGACTGTAGTTCCCATGAGTGACGTTGACGGTGTCACCCATGTACTGATTGCCGTGAACCGTCTGGTTGCTCTGGTCAAACGTTGCCATGCCAGCATGATGCCCCGACTCGCCATGCTGTGCCGAGGGGTTGGTTCGCCGGGCTCACCCGGCGACCGGATCACCCCGGCGTCGTACCAAAGCTACCCGTACGGCGGTCTGCTGGGGTCCGAGAGCCCAACCCCAACCCCGTCCCCGGGCCTCGGCCGTGACGTCGGGCAGGTGCTGGATCGCCAGCGCCGTGGCGGGAATGTCGGTGCCGTACGCGAACTGCGCAACGGCCTCGCCCCAGCCCTCCACGACTCGGCGCTCCGGACCTCCGGACCTCCGCATCGCATCCTGAAACGATCAGTCAGCAGCATGGGTGGAGCCCTCTTCGGAGAAGCAGCGGGTGACTCCGGCTTCGGCGAGGGAGTCGAGTTGTGCGTCGAGGAACGGCCGGACGGCCGAGGCGCGGGCATGCGCGAGGCGAAAGTGCCCAATCTTTTCAGCGTCGGCGCTCACCGGCGCGGAAATGTTCGCTCGATACCGAGTCCGGGGTGAGGTAGGTGTTGACCGGTGCGAGCGCGGGGAGGTCGGCGAGCAGGCCCCGCACCGGTGCCAGGGGCGGACCGTGGCGCCCGAGCAGTGCCTGCGCACGGGTGGTGCGCTGCACCAGCGCCCCGACCGGGTGCCGCTCGGCGTGGTAGGTCTCCAGCAGACCGCCGGTGGCGTGCCCGAGTGCGGTCGCGGCGAGTTTCCAGCCGAGGTCGAACGCGTCCGCCAGCGCCACGTTCACGCCTGCCGCTCCCGCCGGGAGGATGTGTGCGGCGTCCCCGGCCAGCATCACGCGGACCTTGATGTAGCGCTCGGCCTGCCGGGCCACGTCGGAGAAGCGGGTGAGCCAGCGGGGGGCGCAGTGTCACCCGGCGGCTGAGCACCTGGGCCAGCAGGTCCTGGAGGTAGCCGAGCGGCGCCGGCTGGTCGCGGGCGGCGGGCGGATCCGGTTCGTCGAGGACGATGCGCACATAGCCGGGCCGGGGAATGACGAACACCTGACCGTGCTCTTTTTCGCTCACGCCGAACGGCAGGTGGTCGGGATCGGCGAGTTCCACGTCGGCGGGCAGGCCGAAGGTGGTGGCTGGTGTTCCGGGGAAAACTATGCCGACCGGGCCGCGGACGGTGCTGCGGCTGCCGTTGCAGCCGACCGAGGTAGCCGACCCGGTGCCGATGCTGGTCACCGCTGACCTGCGGGGCCACCTCGCCCCCTCCGGTGTCCTGGCGAAGCCCGGTGACTTCGTGGCCTCCAGCCGACGGACACGCCCACCTCGGGGAGCCACTGTTCCAGCAGTTCCTCGGCGCGGGTCTGCGCGATACCGAGCGTGTAGGGGTGGTCGGTGTCCATCGCGGTCAGAACCAGCGGCCGGCTGGGATCGGCGAAGATGGCGCGCCGATGGGTCTGGCCTTCCGCCGCCTGCGGGGCTGACCCGATCCGGTCGGCGAGCGTGGACTCATGCGGGGCACACCCGTTCCGGTGTGCTGAGACTCAGCGGCGGAATTTTCACAAACGGAGCGGAATACAGGCAACGCCCGCGCTCGACACTGGGCTGGGTGGTAACCGTTGCCACCGGAAGGCAGGGAGGTTCCATGAGCATCGACAGACGCCGTCTGCTTACCGGAGCCGCGGGCGTGGCGGCTGCGGGAACGCTGGGAGCGCTCGGCGCCGGGAGCGCGGCCGCGAGCGGCACTTCCTCCTCGGCGCAGACGCGGGGGCCCGTCACCGGGGAGGCCAGGGCCCAGGCCTTCGACCTGGCTCTGCTGGACGTGAACCGCAACACCGTCGACGTCTTCTCCAGCGGCGGTCAGTTCACCGACGACAACCTCAAACAGCGCCTGACCTTCCCGGGGCAGGACCCCTTGGAGTGCCGGCTCCGTGCCATTCCGCACAGCAGGCCCCAGCCGCTGCTGCCGGCGTTCCTGGCGTGTGGGGGCTTCCCGGGGCGTGGTTGGGTGAGCATCCACAGCAACGACGGGACACGGCTGTGGAGCGACGGCCTTACCAACTACCCGCACTGCGTCGAATACCTGGAGGGCACGGGGGCGTTCGTCGTGGCCGGTTCCCGGGGCGGGCTCCAGCTCTACGTGTCCGACTCGTCCAGCGTCGCCTCGATCCGGAAGATCGGCAGGCCCTACCCCTTCCCCAAGGCGCACGGCGTCCTGTGGGACCCGAAATACCAGGTGCTGTGGGCACACGGCGGCAGGCAACTCGTCCCGTACAAGGTCACCGGGACGCAGGAGAACACCCGGCTGGCCGCGCAGCGGCCCTTCTGGGCCGGTTTCCGCAACGGGCATGACATCCAGCCCGACTACACCGACGACGACATCCTCATCGCCACGGACAGCGACCATGTCTACCGGATCGACAAGACGAAGTCCGGTGTCCAGCCGGAGATCATCAGCAACCGCAAGTGGGTCAAGGGCTACTCACGGCACCCCAGTGGCCAGGGAGTGTGGACCGCGGCCCCGCAGGACGGCAGTGACATCTTCGGCACGGACGAGGTGCACTTCTCCTGGCCGGAAGGCCTCACCAGGCGCCCGGGAGGAAAGATCTACAAGGCGCGTCTGATGCTGGCCCCCTATCAGTGACCCCAAGTCGGGCGCACACTGGTCGGGTGGCCGGGACCGGTCCCGGCCACCCGACCAGCGCGACGAGACGCCTCGCTGGTGGCGGCTTCTCCGGGGCGGGAGAGGTTTCAGCGGATGAGGGTGGCGACACACATATCCGGCATGCCTCATCGGCCGTACCCGTTGGGCGAATGCTGAAGGCGGTCCCACCAGCCGCGTCCAGGATCGGCTGGATGGCTGTTGCCGGAGGGCGCAGAACGGTCGGAAGGATCACCCACCGCTGAGGAATCCGCAGTTCTGCGCTGATGAGGCTCGATAGTCGGCACCTTCGTTGGCGCGGTCATCAGCTCGGCAGGTGTGCACCGTCAGCCGCCGGCCGGGCGGGTCAACCAGCGAGAGCGCCACGGGGCGGGCGACAGGGGCGGGGGTTACGCATTGAACCTTCCCGGATGCCGTCGGGCAAGCCAGCGGCCATCGGACGCCGACCAGGCTTTCCGGATCCCGATGCGTCCCACGGACACCTTGGAGTCCTGTAGAGGCCGGGTCCCGGTACGGGCGGCGTCGGCCGGGCCGGAGCCGGCGGCGTCCTCGTCGAGGAGGCGGTGCTGCTCGCGGACGCGCATCGCGTCGATGCGGTCCTCGGCCGCGGCTTGCTGAGCATCTGCGCCACCCAGGCCTTGACGTGGTCGTAGGACTGACCGGCCCGTTCGGCGATTTCGGTCAACGTCGGGCCGGCGGCCGCGTCCCGCAGCAGACGCTGCTCGTGGCCGCTCAGCGAGGGCGCTTCACCCTGGGCCGCGCCGGGGTCCACGGGCCGGTCGCGGAAAGGCGATACGGGCCCCAGGGCCGCACGGTGTCCGTGGATGCCGAGTTTGCGGCGCAGCGAGGCCAGGTAGGTGCGCATGCACGCCGGGGCCGGGGACAGCGCGTCGGCGATCTCCGGGTTCTCTTTGTCCCGCGCGACCAGGATGAGCAGGCGCTTCTCCCGCGGGGCCGCCACATGCGCCGGGTTGGGGGTTGTCGTCGGTTCCTTCTCCTTCGAGCGTGTCCGGCCCCGGTGCGTGAGGGGGCGGGCCCGGGGCGCGTGTTGGTGGTGGGGGAGGGGCGCGGTGCCCAGGCCGATTCGACGGTGCAGCCGGTCAGGGTGGCTACGAGCTGGGAAGCCAGCACCCAGTGCATGTCCGGGGCGTCGTAGAGCCGGGTTGCTCCCGTGGCTGGGACCGGCAGTGGCCGTCCGGGGAGGTAGAGCCGCCCGTAGATACCGTCGAGGGCCGATTCGCGCACGTCCCAACGGCGCTCCACGCACAGTGAGTTACAGCAGGAAGGGCCTGTTGCTGCCGCGGTCGATGGTGACTGTGCCGTGCTGCCCTAGGCACGACCAGTCCAATTCCAGCCGCCACTCTGTTCTGACAGAGGCCGTGGGTTTGATCACGAAGTACTCCGGATCGCTCGCAGTGACGTAGAACGGAAAGTCGGCCTCCCCGGTGGGGCGCGCTTGGGGCGGGCGGAGAGCCTGCTCGGCGAGATCAGCGGTGTAATTCGTGGCCGGTAGGTCGAGGTCCACGGCGAACTTGCGCCGGTAAGCCAACGCGGCGTGGCCCACGGTGTATCTGTGGATCTGTCGCACGGCGATGGGGCGGAGCCGGTGCAGGATCACCGCTTGAGGAGTGAACGCCTCCACGAACAGGTGCACCTTACGAACCGGGTGTTCTCTCCGGCCTTCGTAGTGATACGTCGTGCTGTCGCTGTCCACCGTGGTGACTGAGACCAGCAGTGCTTCATCGGGCCGACGAGGGCCTGAGTGGATCGTTAAGCCGCCGTGCAGAACGCCAACCTGGACGACGGAACTGGCGGTTACGTCTGAGACGTCGTTGGAGATATCCGGCGTTCCCTCTGCCATACCTGCCGCCACCTTCAGTCCACCCAGCCCGAAACGAGGTGCCCGGCAGTGTACTGGCCCTGGCCAGGGCGCGTGACGAAAGTAATCCGGGGCGGTTGTCGGGTTGTTCCGCTGCGGTGCGGCCAGGCGAACTCCGTGCTGGTTGCGGGGGCGCGGCTCGGATCGTGGGCGCTCGACGCCGCACCCGGGCGCCACGCTGACCGAACACGCCGTGCTTGAACGCCCGCTCGGCGACCTCCCAGCGACGTACATCGAGTGCACGCTCGGTGACCCCGAGCCCAGCGACAATGTGGCCGAGCTGCTGAAGAGCGAGCAGTGGCGGCCCAGCGAGATGGACACCGGTCACTGGCCGATGTTCTCCTGACCACGCGAACTGGCGCGGATCCTCCTCGGCGTAGCCGGGGAGTGATCGTAGTTCCATGCTTGTGGGCTCCTCGTCGTCGTGAATCACGTGCGCTGGCCACAGCCGCTCGTTGATGGCCGCGACGAGGACGGTCGCCTGGTAGCGGACCGTGAGCTTGTCGTGCCCCGTGGTCACCGCCCGGCGCCTCTCAAGGCGGTTGATGCCGCCCTCCACTGCGTGGCGCTCGCGGTAGTCGGTCTCGTCGGACTTCGGTGGTCGACCGCCGCGAGAGCCAAGTTCCTTGCGGACGCCCATGAACACCGCCTGCACACCGCCCTGCGGCACCTGCCACCGGACGACCGCACAGCCATCCGCACCGCCCTTTGCCCAGGTTGAGGCCCTTCACTGCTCGGGCCCCGGGCCTTGTCCGCGAACACCCTGGCCAAGCCGTCCCGCCGCCGAGAGCCCCGCCCTGGGGCACTGCCCGTCAGGTTCGCGCGGGGGAACGCGACCGTCACGGCCGCTCATCCGACCGCATCGCCGTCGAGCATGCCCTGGCCGACCACAAACGCTGGAAACAACTCATCCGCCGGACCCGCCGCCGCGTCGGCCGCCCGATGGATACCGCGCCATCGCCGACTCATCTCCGACCGCAGCGCCACCGTCTGAGAACTACGCGCGCGACCGGACACGTCCCGCCCGCTCTCACGCACCAACTCGTGATTGAGTGCTCGGTCCCTCGTTCGTCGGTCCTGCCGCACCGGGGATGGTCTCGCCGATGATGCCGGCGAGGCGGTGCAACTGTGCGGCGAGCTCGTACCGCTCCTGCGGCGCGAATTGTGACAAGGCGGTGTACTGGCGTGCGCGCAGCTCGGTCTGCATGACGGCAAGGCGTTGTGCGCCCTCCTGGGTGAGCTGGATGAGCACTTGGCGCTCGTCGTGCGGAGCACGTTGTCGGGTGACCACGTTCTTGCCCTCCAGTTGCTGCAGCATGCGGGTGGCGGTGGGGACGCTGACCTCGGCGTTGGCGGCCAGTCGGCCGACCGGCACGCCTTCGCCCTTGGCGTCCTCAGTCAGCGCGGTGAGCAGGGCCAACTGTGACATGGACAGTCCGGCTTCGGATCGGCCGACCGTGGCGGACCGTGAACGCCGCATGGCATAGAAGAGCCGGTCAGCGGCCTGTGCCAGGTGCTCGATGCCGGGCTCCACGGGCACGTCGGAGGCGCTGTGGGTCTTGACTTTTCCTGTCTCCCTCATGTTAGTTAGCTTACTAAACAGATTCTTTAGCTAGCTAATCATTAGGGGCGAAGCAATCGTGACCTTCCCCGATCGCATCGACGTCCACCAGCACATCGTTCCCCCGGTGTGGGCCCGGGCCCTCGCCGCGCAGGGTCTTGACTCCGGCGGATGGGCCATTCCCGACTGGAGCCTCAGCAGCGCCATCGACATGATGGACCAGCAGGGCATTGCCGCCGGCGTCCTGTCCGTCACCGCTCCCGGCGTCCACCTCGGCGACGACGCCCAGGCCCGCGACCTCGCCCGCGCCGTGAACGAATACGGCGCCGAGATCGTCAAGGGCCGCCCCGACCGCTTCGGTCATTTCGCCGCCGTCCCGCTCCCCGACGTCGATGCCGCCGTGACCGAGGCCGTGTACGCGCTGGACACTCTGCACGCTGACGGCGTCGTGCTGATGTCCAATGCCCGCGGGTGCTACCTCGGCGACCCCGACTTCGAGCCGCTGTGGGCCGAACTCGACCGTCGCGCGGCGAACGTCTTCGTCCACCCCGCCCAGCCCCCGATGCCCCTGCTCCCCGGCACCGCGGCTCCGCTGGTCGACTACGTCTTCGACACCACCCGCGGCGCTCTCAACCTGGTGCTGAACGGCGTCATGAGCCGCTACCCCGACGTGCGGGTGATCCTCTCGCACGGCGGCGGCTTCCTCCCGTACGCCGCCTACCGCTTCTCCGGACTGACGTCCACCGTCGTCAACCCCGACCACAAGGCCGAGGACCTCTTGCGCGACCTGAAGCGCTTCTACTTCGACACCGCACTGTCCGCCAGCCCCAGCGCGCTTCCGGCTCTGCTCGCCTTCGCCGAACCCGGGCACCTCCTCTACGGTAGTGACTGGCCTTTCGCCCCACAGGAGGCTGGCACCTACTACAACCACTTCCTGGAGAACTACCCACACTTCACGCCCGGCCAGGCGGGTGCGATCAACCGCAAGAATGCGGAGATCCTCTTCCCCCGCCTCGCCGACTGATCACGAGGTGGAGCGCCGAAGTCCGCTTCGGGACACAGTCAGCGCCGGGTCCAGGTGACCTCCCCGCCTTTTCCTGTCGGCGTACTCGCGTATGTGGCCCTGGCAAGAATTTCGCAGCAGAGATCACCACGGGGGGCGCCGGACCACGGGCGCAGTGGCGCCTTAAGTTGTGCGACCAGGGACACGCGTTGCCGCAGCAGGGGGACGCCTGCGCGGCCGGTACTCCATCTGAGGAACCCAGCACCGGGAGTTGTCGGGGAAGGCTGGTGACACGCAGCCTCAAGAAGAGGGCGGGACGAGGCGTTTGATCTCGCACAGGGTGGGTGTGGTCTCAATGCTCTGGATGCCTGGCAGTGGGCCGAGGTGGTGGTCGATGTAGTCGTACAGGTCGGCCGGGGTGCGGAAGACGCCGCTGGCGACGAGGTTGGCGGAGCCGGTGACGGCGGCGGCGAAGGCGATGTCGGGGTGGGTGGCGAGGGTTTCGCCGACGGTACGCAGGTGGGCGGGGGCGACCTTCAGCCACAGTTGGGCGCTCATGTGGTGGCCGAGGAGCTGCGGGTCGAAGTCGACGAAGAAGCCGAGCGCGCCCTGGTCGCGCAAGCGGTCGAGGCGGCGCTGGACGCTGGAGGGCGAACGGCCGGCGGCCTTGCTCAGGGCGGGCAGCGTGGCGCGGCCGTCGAGACCGAGTTCGGCGAACAGGGCGCGGTCGGTGGCGTCGAGACGGATCGGGGAGGTGCTGGGGGCGCCAGGGGAACTGGGGGTGCCGGAAGTGCCGGGAGTGCCGAATGTGCCGTCGGTGGAGGCTGCCGCAGGGGCGGGTGTCCGGAAGCGGGTGGCATGCCAGGTGCTGGTTTCACCGATGAAGATGCGCATCATGCAGTGGGTGCTGGCGGACACGACGTGTGGGGCGCGAGGCAACTTACGCAGCAACAGCGCGCTGCCTTCGTCCGCGCTACGGGCATCGAGGGCGCAGTAGAGCTCGGTGCCACCGGAGGAGAGAGTGACCCAACTGGTGTCGGGACGACGGGCGAGGGCGCGCGCGAGGGAACCTGCCGCGTCGGGGGCGCAGTGCAGACGGATCAGCCAGCGGACCTGGCCCAGGCGTACGGGGTTGGGGCGGGCGACGATCCGCAGGCCGAGGGTGCGCAGGCGGCGGTAGCGGCGGGCGGCGGTGTGCTCGGAGACGCCCAGCGTCTGGGCGAGCCGGCTGAAAGGGGCCCGGCCGTCGAGCTGAAGGGCACACAGCAGGCGCTGATCGAGATCGTCCGGGCTGCCGGAATCCACCGTGATGCCCCGCTCGGTCGACGGTTCCTTGCACGTTCCAGCGTACGGCTTGGAGACCAGGCGCAGGCAGCGGAAGGTAACCACGCCGGGTGCCGACGGCGGAAGGCGGCCTCGTTCGGCCGCCGGCAACGGAGGCACCCCGCTTGGTGCCGGCGGCGGAAGGCAGCTCCGTTCGGCCGCCGGCAACGGGAGGCACCCCGTTCGGAGCCGGCAGCGATAGGCATCCCGCCCGGTGTCTGCAACGTGAGGCACCCCATCCGGCGCCCTCACCTGGCCACTTCGTTTCGTCCTCCTGCACCCGCTCGTGCAGGGAAAGGAGCAGCTCGCTCATGCACCGTCCGCCCGTTCCCGTCATCGATCTCACCCTGTGGTCCGGCAAGGACCGCACCGCCAGGAATCGGCTCGCGGCCGACGTCGACCGCTCCTTGCGGGCCACCGGATTCCTTCTCGTCTCCGGCCACGGCGTCGACCGGCAACTGCCTGCCCGGCTCCGCGCGGCGGCCCGAACGTTCTTCGCCCTCCCCGCGGAGGCGAAGGCCCGCTATGTCCAGCCGGGCGACGGAGGCGGTTGGTACGGCCGCGAGCAGGTGACCACGGCAGCGTCCGAGGGCACGGTGACCCCGCCCGACCTGAAGGAGGCATGGGCGGCCGCCCTGGAGACCCGTACCGGCCGTACGGATCTGCTGCCCTCCCACTGGCCCGCGGAAGTGCCGCACCTGCGCCCATACGTGAGGGAATTCGCCGACCGCATGCGCGCGGTGTCCGACACGCTGCTGGAGGTCATGGCCGCTGCGCTGGGGCAGCCCGCGGACTTCTTCACCCGGCACACGAGCCACCCGCACGGGAACGTCCTCATCAACTGGTACCCGGCCACAGACGTCATCGGGCCCCCCGCGCCCGGGCAGTTCCGCATCGGCCCGCACACCGACTTCGGGCTCCTGACCCTCCTGGACCGGCAGGCCGGAAAGGGCGGCCTCCAGATCCACGACGACGCGACCGGCTGGCACGACGCGCCCTGGGAGCCGGGCGCCCTCACACTGAACATCGGAGACCTGATGCAACGCTGGAGTGGCGACCGCTGGCGCTCCGGACGCCACCGCGTCCTGCCGCCGCCCACCGAAGCCCCGAACGAGGAACTGACCTCCCTGGTGTACTTCCACGCCTGCGCTCCCGACACCCTCATCACCTCACTGCCCGCGCCCATCGGCCGCAGGCAGCACGAAACAGTGCGCGCCGGCACCTGGATGCGGGCCAAACTCCAGGCGATTGGCCCGCAGCCAGAAATCCAGTGAAGATGTTGGAATCGGGTCGTTCCGTCGAACAGCGGTTGCCGCACAGCCGGGACTGGGTCCTCATTTGCCCCCATTCTTCGGTTGCAGGTACTACGTCGCCATGCGGCCGGCCGAGGTGATCCACCTCAGAGAACCGCAGCGCTGTCTCCCGGCGAATTGAGGAATCGATGCGCCGGTGGGACAGCAGCACGGAGGGTGCAGCAGGGGGCTGAACGGGCGTCTGGTCCGCGTATGGCCCGGAACTGCTGGTCAGGACGGGTGTACGGGTGGGACGTAATGGGAGGAGCGACATATCTGACCGCTTCCTCCGGGGGAACGCCACGGAGGGCGCCTGGCCTGTATAAGTGCAGGTCGGGTGCCCTTTTCGTGCGTCTAGAAGAACCCTTCAGCTTCTTCGGCGAATACGACACCAACAGGTCCTTCGTCTGTTGGCGGTACAGGGCTCATGGTGGTGCTGACCTGCTGCGTCGGCCGCTGTCACGGACATGGGGGGAGCGTTGGCCCGCGTATGGTCCGGATCTTGGTCTCAGTCATTTGCGTCCACTGGAGAAGGGCATCCGCACCTGGATCAAAACCTGGAACGAAGGCCCTAAACCGTTCGCCTGGATGAAGACCGCGGACCAGGTCCTCGAACGCCTCGCCGGATATCTGAACCGAATTCCCGACTCAGGACACCAGGCGGCCTACGCGGTTGTGGCGATGCCGCCGTCGACGGGGATCACGGTGCCTGTCAGGTATGCGCCTGCCCGGCTGGCGAGGAACACGGCGACACCC
>NZ_JBIRFL010000052.1:0-12829 GCF_044327445.1 Streptomyces sp. NPDC018045 | reverse complement strand
GTGTGCCTGTGGACTGGGCCGGGTGGTTCGCCGGTACCGGTGCCCGCCGCACCGACCTGCCCACCTACCCCTTCCAGCACCAGCGGTACTGGCCCCGGCCCGCCGCGTCGGCGGGTGACGTGACCGGCGTGGGGCTGCTCCCGGCGCAGCACCCCCTGCTGGGCGCGACGCTCACGCTCGCGGACTCCGGGGAGGTGCTGTTCACCGGCAGGCTGTCGTTGCAGACGTACCCGTGGCTGACCGACCACGCGATCGGTGAGAATGTCCTCTTCCCGGGCGCCGGCTTCCTGGAGCTGGCCATGCGCGCCGGGGACCAGGCCGGTTGCGACCGGGTCGAGGAGTTCCTCCTGCTCGCCCCGCTGGTGCTCACGGCGGAGAGCGCCGCCCAGGTCCAGGTGCTGGTCGGTGCCCCCGACGAGACGGGCGCCCGGAAGATCTCGGTGCACTCGCGCTCCGACGCCGACCCCGACCAGCCGTGGATCCAGCACGCCACCGGCACCCTGACCACCGGGGAACGGATCGCGGACTTCGGCTCCCCGGTCTGGCCGCCGCGCGACGCGGAGGCCGTCGACCTGGAGGGCTTCTACGACGGGACCGGATACGGCCCGGCCTTCCAGGGGCTGCGTTCGGTGTGGCGGCGCGACGGGGAGGTGTTCGTCGAGGTCGCCCTGCCGGGCCAGGTCGCGGACGAGGCGGAGTCCTTCGGGATCCACCCGGCGCTGCTGGACCCGGTGCTGCAGACCCACCGGATGGCCGGCGTCGGCGGTGCCGACGACCAGCTCATACCGTTCGTCTGGCAAGGCGTGTCGCTGCACGCCGGTGGCGCGTCGGTCCTGCGGGCCCGCGTCGCGCGGACCGGTGACGACTCGGTGTCCATCGCGGCCGTCGACGTCGAGGGCGCACCCGTACTGTCCGCCGAGGCACTGGTGCTGCGCGGCCAACTGGCCGGTGCGGCCGCCCCGGCGGCGACGCGGCGCAGCACGGCGCACGACGCGCTGCTGTCGCTGGACTGGGTGGCCGCCCCCGAGGCGCAGCCCGCCGACATCCGCCCGGTGTCCCTGGGCACCGACGAACTCGGCGTGGGCGCCTCGGTCGCCTCCCTGGCGGATCTCACCGGCGACGAGGACCTCGTGGTGGTCCCCGTGACCGGCACCGGCGATGACGTGCCCGCCGCCGCGCACGCGCTGACCGCCCGAGTGCTGGATCTGCTGCACGAGTGGGAGGAGCGGCAGGGGACCGGCACCGCGCGCCTGGTGTTCGTCACCCGCGGCGCCGTCTCCGCCGAGGAGGGCGAGTCCGTCACGGACCTGGCCGCGGCCCCGGTCTGGGGGCTGGTGCGCTCGGCGCAGTCGGAGAACCCGGGGCGGACCGCGCTCCTGGACCTCGACGACGGGCACGGCGACCTCGCCGCGGTGCTCGCGCAGCTTCCTGGCCTGCTGGCCACCGAAGAGGCCCAGTTCGTGGTGCGCGACGGCGCCGTCCGGGTGGGCCGGTTGGCGCTCCTGGGCAGCGGCGCGGGACTGCTGCCGCCCGTCGGGGAGCCGTGGCGGCTGGACAGCGCGGCCGGGGGCGGCCTCGAAGACCTGACGCTCGCGCCCTGCCCGGAGATCCTGGAGCCGCTCGCACCGGGTCAGGTCCGGCTGGAGGTCCAGGCCGCCGGGGTGAACGTCCGCGACGTCCGGAGCGCCCTGGGCGAGCATCCGGACGAGCCCGTGCGGATGGGTGCCGAGGCTGCCGGTGTGGTGACCGGGACCGGTCCCGAGGTGAGCCACCTGCGCCCGGGGGACCGCGTACTGGGCCTGGTGCCCGGCGCCTTCGGCCCGGTGGCCGTCACCGACGAGCGGCTGCTGGCCCGTACCCCCGACGACTGGTCGCCCGACCGGGCCGCCTCCGTACCGCTGGCCTTCCTGACCGCCCACTACGCCCTGACGGACCTCGCCGCCCTGCGGCCGGGCCAGTCGGTCCTCGTGCACGCCGACGCCGCGGGCGTGGGCCTGGCGGCGGTCCAGTTGGCGCGGCACCTCGGCGCCGAGGTGTTCGTCACGGCCGACGAGGACGCCTGGGACGCCCTGCGCGACCTGGGGGTCGCGCCCGGCCACCTCGCCTCGTCCCGCACCACCGACTTCGAGCAGCGCTTCCGCGAGGCCACCGACGGCCGCGGGGTGGACGTGGTGCTCAACACCCTGACGGGCGAGTTCGCCGACGCCTCCTTGCGGGTGACCGCCCCCGGCGGCCACTTCCTGGAGACGGACCCGGCCGGGGCCCGCGACCCCGAGTCCGTCACCCCGGTCCGCCACCGCGCCTTCGACATCACCGAAGCGGGCCCGGACCGTGTCCAGGCCATGCTCGGTGAACTGCTGGAGCTGTTCGCCCGAGGCGCGCTGCGCCCGCTGCCCGTCGCCACCTGGGACGTACGACGGGCCCCCGAGGCGTTCGGCGGCGTCAGCCGTGCCGAGCACGTGGGCAAGACCGTGCTGACCATGCCGCGCGCCTGGGCCCCGGACGGCACCGTACTCATCACCGGAGGCACCGGCGGCCTGGGCCGCGAACTCGCCCGGCACCTGGTGACCGAGCGCGGCGTACGCCACCTGCTGCTGGTCAGCCGCAGCGGCCCCGACGCGCCCGGGGCGGCCGAACTGCGCGACGAACTGGCCGCCCACGGCGCCGAGGTCACCGTCCGCGCCTGCGACGTGGCCGACCGGCAGGAAGTCGCGGCCGCCGTGGCGTCGGTGCCCGCCGCCCACCCGCTGACCGCCGTGATCCACACGGCCGGCGTCCTCGACGATGGTGTGGTGGCCTCGCTGACCCCCGAGCGGCTGTCGGCCGTCCTGCGCCCGAAGGTGGACGCCGCCTGGCATCTGCACGAGGCCACCCAGGACCTCGGCCTGGCCGCGTTCGTGCTGTACTCCTCCATCGCGGGCGTGGCCGGCGCCCCCGGCCAGGGCAACTACGCCGCGGGCAACGTCTTCCTCGACGCGCTCGCCCGGCACCGCACGGCGCGGGGCCTGCCCGCACAGTCCCTCGCCTGGGGCGCGTGGGCCCAGGGCGGCGGCATGACCGCTGCCCTCTCCGACGGGGACATGCAGCGGATCGCCGCGTACGGTGCCAAGCCGCTGACCGTCGAGCAGGGGCTGGCGCTGTTCGACGCGGCCGGGGAGTGCGACGCGGCGCATCTCGTCGCGGTCGCGCTCGGCCGCACCTCCGGCACGGTACGGGTCGAGGGCCCCGTACCGCCCGTACTGCGCGGCCTGGTCACGTCCCGCCGCCGCGCCGCCGGGTCCGCCACCACCGGCGCCGACCCGGCCGGCGGACTCGCCGGGCAGCTCGCGGGCCTGGACGAGGACGAGCGGATCGCCCTGCTGACCGACCTCGTACGGACCGAGGCCGCCGCCGTGCTCGGGCACGCCTCGGCGCAGGGCGTCGAGACCCACCGGGAGTTCCTGGAGCTGGGCTTCGACTCCCTGACCTCGGTCGAGCTGCGCAACCGGCTCGCCGCGGCCACCGGTCTGCACCTGCCCGCGACCGTGGTCTTCGAGAACAAGAGCCCGGAAAAGCTCGCCACCTGGCTGTGCGGCGAACTCGTCGCACGGCCGGGCGCGGGCGCCACCGCCTCCGGTGCCGGACTCATGGGCGCGGCGGCCGGGGAGCAGGTCGACTGGCTGGAGCAGCGCTTCCTCACCGCCATCAGGGAAGACAAGATCGCGGAAGCCATGCGACTGGTGTCGGCTATGGGCGGCGTCGGCGGCCCGTCCTTCGAGAACACGGCCGAACTGGAGGACCTGCCGCTGCCGACCACGCTCGCCGAGGGCCCTGCCACACCGCGGCTGATCTGCATCAGCACCCCCACCGCCAACGGCGGCGTCCAGGAGTACGCCAGGTTCGCCGCCCGCTTCCGGGGAAAGCGGCACGTCTGCGCCCTGCCGTTGGTCGGCTTCGCCCCGGGCGACCCGCAGCCGGCCACGGCCGAGTGCGCGGCCCGCTCGATCGCGGAGAGCGTGCTGCGCGCGAGCGACGGCGAGCCCTTCGTCCTGGTCGGCCACTCCTCCGCCGGGTCGTACTCCTACGCCGCCGCGGGGCTGCTGGAGAGCACCTGGGGCATCAAGCCCGCGGGCCTGGTGCTGCTGGACACCCTCAGCATCCGGCACGAGTCGCACGAGGAGATCGACTACGGCGGCCTGCTGCGGGCGAACTTCCTCGCCGCGGAGGCCTCCCAGGTGCGGCTCACCAACGCCAAACTGTCCTCGATGGGGCGGTGGATGCGCCTGCTGAACAGCATCGACGTACCGCAGATGACCGCCCCCGTGCTGAGCATCCAGGCGACGCGGCTGTACCCGGGCATCGAGGCCGACGGAGAGGGGCTGAGCAAGAAGATCCCGACAGCCAAGATCGTCAAGCTGGACGCGGACCACCTGTCCATCGTCCGGTCCGACGCCCCGGCGGCCGCGGAGATCGCGGACAACTGGTTCGACTCCGTCTTCGGCGCGTGACAGCGGCGCCGTGACCCACACCACGGCGGGCGGCCCGCGGGCCGCCCGCCGTGAGGTCTCCTCGCTACCAGATCACCGGCAGCTCGGAGAGGCCGCCGGACAGCCGGCCCTCCTTCTCCCGCAGCCCCTCCGCCGGACGTGCCGGGCGCAGACCGGGCAGGCGGGTGAAGAGCTGGGTGAAGACCGTCTTCAGCTCGATACGCGCCAGGGGCGCGCCGACGCAGTGCCAGATGCCGTGGGCGAACGTCAGATGCGGGTTGGGCGTTCTGGTGATGTCGAACCGCTCCGGTTCGTCGAAGGCCCGCTCGTCGAAGTTGGGGAGGCTGAAGTCGAACAGGACCAGGTCCCCGGACCGTATCGACGCCCCTTCGAACTCGATGTCCTCGGAGGCGTAGCGCGGCAGGATCGACCCGCCGGCCTTGGCGGCCCGTAGCACCTCCTCCACGGCGTGCGACATCAGGTCGGGGTCCGCCACGGCCGCCGCGCGCTGCTCGGGGTGGGCGGCCAGGAGCACCACGCCGTGATCCATGATGGTGACGACACTGTCCAGCCCGGCGAACAGCACGCCCACCGACAGCGTCGCCACGCGCTCGTCGGACAGTCCGCCCCCGGACAGCCGGGTGAGGATGTCCTCACCGGGCTCCGTCCGCTTCTTCTCGATGAGCCCCGCGGCGAACGCGGAGAGTTCGCGCTGCGCCTGCTCCACGCCGTCGCGGTTGTCCAGCAGGGCCATCCGGGACAGCAGCGCCGTGAGCTGTCCGCGGTCCTGCGGGGGCACGCCGATGAGGTCGCAGAGCACCGTCAGGGCAACCGGTACGGAGACCCCGTCGTGCAGGTCGGCGGGCGGGCCCTGGGCGATGAACGCGTCGAGTACGGCCTCCACGACCGCCGCCACCTTCGGCTCCATCTCGCGCACCCGCCGGGCGGAGAACATCGGCGTGAGCAGGCGGCGGGTCTCGGCGTGCGCCCGGCGCCCGGCCTCGGCGTCGGTGTCGGTGATCATCATGTCGAGGAACGGATTGCGTACGTACTGCGGCGCGTTCGCCGGGTCGGGGTGCGTGTGGCCGAACCTCTCGTCGTGCAGGAGCTGCTTCAGTTCGGCGTGGCGGGTCACCAGCCACCCCTCGTCCCCGGCGGGGGTGCGCACGCGGCGGATCGGCCCCCGCTCCTGTAGCCGGCGCAGCAGCGGACTCACTTTCAGTAAGGCAGGCGGCTCCAGGTCGAGGGCAGGAAGATCGCGGGAAGCGGTCACGGAGGAGTCCCTTCACAGGTGCGTTCGTCGCGCTGCGCCGGGAGCGCACGCGCAGGGCAAGTGGGAGAGGCTAGCGACGCCGGGGCCCGGAATCCCTTAGTCCTCTTCGCCGGCCCGCCGTACCGGCCCGCCGCGCCGCCCCCGGGCGCCGTCCTCACCCGCCGCCGTGACGCGTACGCCGGCCGCGGACCCGAGATCTAGGGAAACCCGCAGTCCACCTCGGACGAGGATGGGCCGTGAACAGTGGGTCAGACGTGAGTGTCGACGCTCTGTGCCCCAGAACCGGCATTTCACGAGGGGTTGGCATCCTGATGTCGAACGAGGCGAAGCTGCGCGAGTACCTCAAGCGCGCGATCGCAGACCTCCAAGAGACTCGCCAGCAGTTGGACGAGACGGAGCAGAAGCAGCGCGAGCCCATCGCGATCGTGTCGATGGCCTGCCGCTTCCCCGGCGGAGTCCGCTCGCCGGAAGAGTTGTGGGAGCTGCTGCGGGGCGGCGTCGACGCGATGTCCGCCTTCCCCGGCAACCGCGGCTGGAACCTCGACGGGCTCTATGACCCCGACCCGGAACACCAAGGCACCACCTACGCCCGCGAGGGCGGGTTCCTCCACGACGCGGGCGAGTTCGACCCCGCCTTCTTCGGGATCTCCCCGCGCGAGGCCCTCGCCATGGACCCCCAGCAGCGGCTGCTGCTGGAGACCGCGTGGGAAGCCGTCGAACGGGCCGGCATCGCCCCGGAATCGCTCACGGGCAGCAGCACCGGCGTCTTCGTCGGCACCGGCCACGGCGGGTACGACGCGGACGGCGCCCGGCGCACACAGGAGACCGGCGGGCACCTGCTGACCGGCAACCTCATCAGCATCGCCTCCGGCCGGATCTCCTACGTCCTGGGTCTCGAAGGCCCCGCCCTGACCGTGGACACGGCCTGCTCGTCGTCACTGGTCGCCCTGCACCTGGCGGCGCAGGCACTGCGGCGCGGCGAGTGCGGGCTGGCCCTGGTGGGCGGCGCGACCGTGATGTCCACCCCGCAGATGTTCGTGGACTTCGCCCGCCAGCGCGGACTGGCCCCCGACAGCCGCTGCAAGCCGTTCGCGGCCGGCGCCGACGGCACGGCCTGGGGCGAGGGCGTCGGACTGCTGGTGGCCGAGCGGCTCTCCGACGCGGTACGCAACGGCCACCCCGTGCTCGCGGTGCTGAAGGGCTCGGCCGTCAACCAGGACGGCGCGTCCAACGGGCTGACCGCCCCCAACGGACCCTCCCAGCAGCGCGTCATCCGCCAGGCACTGGCCGATGCCGCGCTCGGCACCGCGGAGATCGACGCCGTGGAGGCCCACGGCACCGGCACCCGGCTCGGCGACCCCATCGAGGCCCAGGCCCTGCTCGCCACGTACGGACAGCAACGCCCCGCGGACCGGCCCGTGCTGATCGGCTCCCTGAAGTCCAACATCGGGCACACCCAGGCCGCCGCGGGCCTGGCCGGCGTCATGAAGATGATCCTGGCGATGCGGCACGGCGAACTGCCCCGTACGCTCCATCTCGACGAGCCCACCCCGCACGCCGACTGGAGCGAGGGCCACGCCAGGCTCCTCGCGCAGGCCGAGCCCTGGCCCGCGGCGGACCGCCCGCGCCGCGCCGCCGTCTCCTCCTTCGGCATCAGCGGCACCAACGCCCACGTCATCCTGGAACAGGCACCCGCGCCCGCGCCCGAGGCCGGGCCGACGCCCGCGCCGGCCGCCCGGCCCGGCGCGCTGCCCTGGATCCTGTCCGCGCGCACCGGTGAGGCCCTGCGGGCCCAGGCCGCCGTGCTCGGCCGCCACGTGCGCGCTCGCGGCGACCTCGACCCGGCCGACGTCGCCCACTCCCTGGTGACCACCAGGGCCCTCATGGAGCACCGTGCCGCCGTCGTCGCGGACGACCGGGACGCCTTCCTCCGCGGTCTGGACGCCCTTGCCGCAGGCCGGACCGCGAACGGCCTGGTGACCGGCGCCGCCGCCAGGACGCCCACCGCGTTCCTGTTCACCGGGCAGGGCCCGCAGCGCCTGGGCATGGGGCGCGAACTGTACGCCGTCCACCCCGTGTTCGCCGCGGCCTTCGACGCGGCGTGTGCCGAGTGCGACCAGTACCTGGGCAGGCCGCTGCGCGACATCGTGTTCGCCGAGGAGGGCACGGACGAAGCCGCCCTGCTCGACCGCACCGACTACACCCAGACCGCGCTCTTCGCCTTCGCGACCGCCCTGTACCGGCTCGTCGAGTCCTGGGGCATGACACCGCAGTACGTCGCCGGCCACTCCGTCGGCGAGATCACCGCCGCCCACGTGTCCGGCATCCTCTCCCTCCAGGACGCCGCCCGGCTGGTCTCGGCCCGGGGCACCCTCATGCAGGCGCTGCCCGAAGGCGGCGCCATGGTCGCCGTCCAGGCCACCGAGGACGAGATGCGCGCCACTCTCGCCGGCCACGAGGACCGGGCCACCCTCGCCGCGATCAACGGGCCCGAGGCCCTGGTCATCTCCGGTGACGAGGAGATCGTCGCGCAGGCCGCCGCCCACTGGGAGGCCCAGGGACGCCGCGTCAAACGGCTGCGGGTGAGCATCGCCTCCCACTGCCCGCGCATGGACGGCATGCTGGACGACTTCCGGCGCGTCGCCGAGCAACTGGAATACCACGCCCCGCGCATCCCCGTGGTGTCCACGCTCACCGGCGAGCCGGCCACCGGCGACGACCTGCGCACCCCCGACTACTGGGTCCGGGAGATCCGCGAGGGTGTCCGCTTCTGCACCGCGGTGCGCACCCTCGAAGCCGCGGGCGTCACCGCGTTCGTGGAACTCGCCCCCGGCAGCGTGCTCGTCCCGAGCGTCCAGGACTCCCTGACCACCCTCGAACAGCCGCTCCTCCTGTCCCTGTTGCGCAGCGGCCACTCCGAGGTCCAGGCCCTCGCCGAGGGCGTCGCCACCGCGTCCGCCCACGGTGTCCCCGTCGACTGGGCCGCCTGCCTCGCTCCGCTCGGCGCCACCCGCGTCGACCTGCCGACCTACGCCTTCCAGCGCCGGTGGTACTGGCTGGACGCCACCGCAACGGCCGACGGCGCACCGGCCGCCGCCGAGACCGGCGAAGCCGGCTTCTGGGAAGCCGTCGAACGCGAGGACCTGGAAGGGCTGTCGGCCGTCCTGGCCATCGACGGCACCGAGGCCGACTCGCTCGGCAGCCTCCTGCCCACCCTCTCGGCATGGCGCAAGCAGCGCCGGACCCAGGCCATGGCGGACGGCTGGACCTACCGGGCGCAGTGGACCCCGATCACCGCCCCCACCGGCCGCGCCGCCACCGGGAACTGGCTCGTCGCGCTGCCCGAGAGCGCCGCCGACGACCCGTGGACCACCCGGCTCCTCGACGCCCTGCGCGAGCAGGGCCTGCACACCGAACTGCTCGTACTGCCCGGCACCGGCGCCGCGAACGAGCCCGTCACCTGGCCCGACGGCCCGGTCGACGGTGTCCTGTCGCTGCTGGCCCTCGACGAACGACCGCACCCCGACCTGTCCTCCGTACCACGCGGCCTGGCCGCCACCGTCACCCTGCTGCGCGCCTTGGAGACCTCCGGCCGGCAGGTCCCGCTGTGGTGCGTGACCCGCGGCGCCGTCGCCGTCGACGACCGGGACGCGCTCACCCACCCCGTGCAGGCACAGGCGTGGGGCCTGGGACGCGCGGCAGCACTGGAGTACCCGCGGATCTGGGGCGGGCTCGTCGACCTCCCCGAAGCCCCCGACAGCCGGGCCGTCACCGGGCTCCTGAACGTACTCGCCGCGAGCGAGGACCAGGCCGCGATCCGGCCCGCCGGGACCTTCGCCCGCCGCCTCGCCCGGATCGCGCCCGGCGGCGACACCGGCGCCGAGTGGACCGCGCACGGCACGGTCCTGATCACCGGCGGCACCGGCGCGCTCGGCACCCAGCTCGCGCACTGGCTCGCCGACGCCGGGGCGGAACACCTGGTGCTCACCAGCCGCCGGGGCCTCGAAGCCCCCGGCGCCCCGGAACTCGCGGCCGAACTCACCGAACGGGGAACCCGGGTCACCGTCGCCGCCTGCGACGCCGCCGACCGCGACGCCCTGGCGGCCGTCCTCGCCGACATCCCGGAAGAGACGCCCCTGACCGGCGTCGTGCACGCCGCCGGCGTCCTGGACGCCGGCATGCTGGACGCGCTCACCCTCGAACGCTTCGAGGCCGTACTGCGCCCCAAGGTCACCGCCGCCCTGAACCTGCACGACCTCACCCGGGACCTCGACCTGGAGATGTTCGTGCTGTTCTCCTCGGTCGCCGGCTCCCTGGGCCAGGCCGGTCAGGCCAACTACGCCGCCGCCAACGTCTTCCTCGACGCCCTCGCCGAACACCGGCGCGCCCAAGGCCTGCCGGCCACCGCGACGGCCTGGGGCCCCTGGGCGGACCTCGGCATGGCCACGAACAAGGGCGTGGCCGACCGGACGAGCCGTGACGGCCTGCTTCCCATGGCCCCGGACACCGCACTCGCCGCCCTCCGCCAGGCCCTGGCCCAGGGCATGGCGAACGTGACCGTGGCCGACGTGGACTGGACGGCGTACGCCCCCGCCCTGACCGCCGTCCGCCCCAGCCCCCTGCTGGCCGACCTGCCCGAGGCGCGGCACGCCCTCACGGCCGCCGACGACGGCACCGACGCCGCGCCGGGCGAGGACCGTTCCCCGCTGGGCGGCCGGTTCGCCGGCCTGCCCGCCGCCGAACAGCAGCAGGCGCTGCTGCAGGCGGTCCAGGAGGAGGCGGCGAGGACCCTCGGTCAGGACTCACCGGACGCCGTCGAGGCCCGGCGGGCCTTCCGGGACGTGGGCTTCGACTCGCTGATGGCGGTCGAACTGCGCAACCGCCTGTCCGCCGCGACGGGCCTGCGCCTGCCCGCCACCCTGCTGTTCGACCACCCCACGCCCACCGCCGTCGCCGAGTTCCTGCGCTCCGAGATCGTGGGCACGGCGGCCGAGCCCGCGGCCGTCGTCGAACGGACGGCGGCCGTCCTCGACGAGCCGGTGGCGATCGTGAGCATGGCCGGCCGCTTCCCCGGCGGAGTGAACTCGCCGGAAGACCTCTGGGCGCTGCTGTCCGAAGGCGGGGACGCCGTGACCCCGCTCCCCGACGACCGGGGCTGGGACCTCGGCCGGCTCTACCACCCCGACCCCGACCACCCGGGTACGAGCTATGCGCGCGAGGGCGGCTTCCTCCACGAAGCGGCGGCCTTCGACGCGGACTTCTTCGGCATCTCGCCCCGCGAGGCCCTCGCCATGGATCCGCAGCAGCGGCTGCTGCTGGAAACCTCCTGGGAGGTCTTCGAACGGGCCGGTCTCGACCCGGAGTCCCTGCGCGGCAGCAGCACCGGCGTCTTCGTGGGAGCCAACACCCAGGACTACCGCACGGTCCTGAACGCGACGCGGGACGACGTCGCCGGCCACTCGCTCACCGGCACCTCGATGAGCGTGGTCTCCGGCCGGATGTCGTACACCTACGGCTTCGAGGGACCGGCGGTCACGGTCGACACGGCGTGCTCGTCGTCGCTGGTGGCTCTGCACATGGCGGTGCAGTCGCTGCGCCAGGGGGAGTGCTCGCTGGCGCTCGCCGGCGGGGTGACGGTGATGGCGACACCGTCGGTGTTCGTGGAGTTCTCGCGGCAGCGGGGGCTGGCGGCGGACGGCCGCTGCAAGCCGTTCGCGGCGGCGGCCGACGGCACCGGCTGGAGCGAGGGCGTGGGACTGCTGCTCGTGGAGCGGCTCTCGGACGCCCGGCGCAACGGGCATCGGGTGCTCGCCGTCGTCCGCGGCTCGGCGGTCAACCAGGACGGCGCGTCCAACGGCCTGTCCGCCCCCAACGGCCCCTCGCAGCAGCGCGTCATCCGCCAGGCCCTCGCCAACGCCGGTGTGGCCGCGTCCGACATCGACGCCGTCGAGGCGCACGGTACGGGTACGACACTGGGCGACCCGATCGAGGCGCAGGCGCTGCTCGCCACCTACGGCCAGGAGCGGCCGCAGGACCGGCCGCTGCTGCTGGGAACGCTGAAGTCCAACATCGGGCACACCCAGGCCGCCGCCGGTGTCGCCGGTGTGATGAAGATGGTCCTGGCCATGCGGCACGGTGTGCTGCCGCGCACCCTGCACATCGACGAGCCCACCCCGCACGTCGACTGGACCGCAGGCGCGGTCGAACTGCTCACCGAGCCGGCGGACTGGCCCGGAACGGACCACCCGCGGCGGGCCGCCGTCTCCGCGTTCGGGGTCAGCGGCACCAACGCGCACGTCATCCTGGAACAGGCCGATCCCGCCGAACCCGAGACGCCCCCCGCCGCCCCCGAGGCCCCGGTGCCCCTGCTGCTGTCCGGCAGGACCGACAGCGCCTTGCGGGCCCAGGCGGCCCGGCTGCTGTCCCACCTCGACCGCACGCCCGCACCACGGCTCCCGGACACCGCGTACACACTGGCGGCACGTACGGACTTCGCCCACCGCGCGGCCGTCGCGACCGACAGCCACGACGCCGCGACGCGTGCCCTGGCCGCGCTGGCCGCGGGCGTTGCCGACCCCGCCCTGACCACGGGCGTCGCCCACGACGGCAAGAACGCCGTCCTCTTCTCGGGCCAGGGCTCGCAGCGCCTGGGCATGGGCCGGGAGCTGTATGGGCGGTATCCGGTGTTCGCGGCGGCGTTCGACGCGGTGTGCGCCGGGCTGGACGAGCACGTGGACCGTCCGTTGCGCGAGGTTGTCTGGGGTGAGGACGCGGAGCTGCTGAACCAGACCGCGTACGCCCAGGCCGGGCTGTTCGCCGTCGAGGTCGCCCTGTTCCGGCTGGTGGAATCCTGGGGCGTGCGGCCGGAGTACGTGGCCGGACACTCGGTCGGCGAGATCACGGCCGCGCACGTGGCAGGCGTCTTCTCGCTCGCCGACGCGTGTGCGCTGGTGGCGGCGCGGGGCCGGCTCATGCAGGCCCTGCCCGTGGGCGGCGCGATGGTGGCGGTCCGGGCGACGGAGGACGAGGTTCTTCCGCACCTGGTGGAGGGTGTGTCGATCGCGGCGGTCAATGGCCCGTCGTCGGTCGT
>NZ_JBIRFL010000051.1:0-13813 GCF_044327445.1 Streptomyces sp. NPDC018045 | reverse complement strand
AGCCGCCTGCGGGATGCTCTGATCGGCGTCTGCCAGCGCCGGGCAGGAGCCGCTGGCTCCGGCCGGGGGCGCGCTGTGGCCGCTGCCCGGGGCGGGGCCCGGGGCGGCGCCCGCATCGCGGGATTCGCCGCCACCGGCGATCACCGCCACACCCAGGACGGCCACGGCCAGGACAAAACCGAGCGCGGCCAGGAACCCCGGGCGGGTCCAGGGGCTGCGCGGCGTAGTGGCGTGTGTGTCTGTCATGTGTACTTCCCCCACGGTGGCCTGCGGCCCTAGGAAAGGATCATGCCGACGAGGCCGGACGCCGAGCCGGCCAGGAAGCAGGCCCCCAGCACCCAACCCAGGCTGGTGGCGTGCTCGCCGCCCTCCCCTCGGCGGTGGCTGATCGCCATCTTCGCCGCGCAGGTCAGCACGCCCAGCACGCAGGCGAACGAGACGCCCCAGGCCACCCACCTCAGGATCGTCAGCAGCTTTTCCGACCCGGGCGGCGCCTGTCCGGCCCCCGGGTTGGGCGGCGCCGCAAGCTCGATCATGTGATGAAGGGTGCCCGCGTGGGCGGACACCAGGTCAAGAACGGCCATGAACAGTACCTCCGATGGTCTGGGCCAGGTCCCGGCCGAGCACGGCGACCTGGCGCATGGGGTGGGTGTGGGGCGGCTCTCCGCAGCGCCAGGCGTCCGACCAGGGAATGTCCCATAGACGGGGCACCCCTCCGGACACCAGCCGCTGAAGATCTCTGAGCGCCTTGGGCGGGCGGCCCGGGGCGTCGGCGACGACGACCAGGCCGAGCAGCTGTACCCAGGGCAGTGCCCCGGCGGCCCACTGGCGGGCCGCCTGCTGGGCGGCAACCAGGCCCGCGTGATGCGAGCGGGCCACCAGAAGCACGGGGGCGCGTACGTGGTCTATGGGCGCGGGCCACAGGCGTTGTGCATCCGTGCCGCCGGGTAGCGCCTGCTCCAGGGTGGTGACACCCGCGCCGCCGTGGCAGCCCAGCAGCCACCAGGAACCCGGTGTCAGTGGAGCGCTGTAGCGTGCAACGGGCAGGCCCGTTACGGAGGTTACCGCTCCGGGCTGGGGCCGCAGCGGGCCGGTGACTGCCGACGGGTCCGGGGCCGGGGGCTGCGGCCGGGAAACCGGCGGGGCGGTCTGTTGCGTCGTAACCCACGTATTCGCGGGTGTCTCTCCTGTCACGGAACCCCCCCTTCTTACGTCCGTGGATGATGGTCAGTGTAGCTCTGAGTACGTATTTGTACACGGACGTTGGTCCAGTCCGCTATCGTCTTTCCCGGGTAAACAGCGCCATCAGTCGGTTTAGGGAACGCGTGTGCACCACATGGCCACCGAGGGGGAGGGAGACCAGTGATAATCCAGTGTCAGATTGGATCGCGGAGGCCGAGGGACGACGGGCGTGCAGCTGGAGAGCTACGGCGACGTAATGACGGTCGAGGAGGTTGCGACGGTCATGCGGGTGACGCCCCATCACGTCCGGCTGCTGTGCCGGGAGGGCGACCTACCCGGCGCGTTCAAGTGGGGGCGGACCTGGCGCATTCCGCGGGCCGCCGCCGAGGCGAAGATCAGCGGGCAGCGGTATACGCCCGACGGGCCGCTGTTCGGGGCGTTCCCCGAGGTGATGACGCCGCGGGAAGTCGCCGACGCGATGCACTCACACCCCCGCCAGGTGCGGGCCCTGGCCGACGCGGGACAGCTGCCCGGCGCCTTCAAATGGGGCCCGGTCTGGCGCGTGCTGCGCAGCTGCCTGGAGGCCCTGGCCACCGGGCAGGCCACGCCGGCAGATCCCCTGGCCGCTCTACCGGACACCCTGACCACGCGCGAGGTGGCCGCTGCCATGCGCACCAGTCCCCGCCAGGTCTGGGAGGCCGCCCAGCGCGGCGAACTGAAGGGGTTTCGTGTCCGCCGCGAGTGGCGGTTCCTCAAGGCGCCCATAAGGGATCTGCTCCTGCGGGCGGCCGGGGGCGCGCACCCGGGGTGAAAGCCCGATGAGCGGCACAGCCTCCCGCACGACCACCCTGGCTGCGGCCAGCGTCGGCGTGTGCGGTGCGGCCCTGATGTCGCTCTTTCTGGTGATCGTGAGCGCCGCCAGCGACGACGACGCCGCCGTTGACGACGGTATCGGCGGCCCCGGCATGCTGCTGGACACCAAATCGATTCCGCCGCAGTACCGCGGGTGGATCGCGCGGGCCGCCCAGTCCTGCCCGCAGCTGCCCGGCCCTGTCCTGGCCGCGCAGATCGAGGCAGAGAGCAACTGGCAGCCCAACGCCCAGAGCCGCAACCCCGGCACGGGCGCGGTAATCGCCCAGGGCATCGCCCAGTTCATCCCCGCCACCTGGCGCACCTGGGGCGTGGACGCGGCCAGCAAGGACGGCACCCCGAAGCCGGACGGCGTCGCCGACCCGTTCACCCCCGGGGACGCCATCATGACCCAGGCCCGGTACGAATGCTGGCTCGCTAAGGAGATCAAGAGCTACAAACTGCCCGGCGACCAGCTGAGTCTGACCCTGGCCGCCTACAACGCGGGCCCCGGCGCGGTGCAGAGCCACCGGGGCATACCGCCCTACCCCGAGACCCAGGCGTACGTCGCCAAGATCCTGAAGCTGGCGGACAAGTACCAGGCCGGCGCCATCAACGAAAGCAACCAGACCAGCGCGTTCGGCGTCCGCGTCGCCGCCTACGGCAAACGCTGGCTGGGCACCCCCTACAGCTGGGGCGGCGGCACCGTCACCGGCCCCGGCACCGGCTTCGCCCAAGGCGCCGGCACCCGCGGCTTCGACTGTTCCAGCCTTGTGCAGTACGCCGTTTACCAGGCCAGCGAGGGACGAATCACCCTGCCGCGCACCTCCCAGGTCCAGGCCACCCAGGGCAAGCCGGTCAGCCGCTCCGCCATCGCCGTCGGCGATGTCGTCGCGTTCGCCCTCCACGGCGGCGGTGACTACGACCACATCGGCATCTACGTGGGCGCCGGCAGATTCGTGCACGCCCCGAAAACCGGCGACGTCGTCAAAATCTCGTCCCTGAACGAGCCTTACTACAGCTCAAAACCCCAGGTCATCAGGAGGTTCGGATGATGCGCCGTCACCTTCCCGCCGCGCTGTGCGCGGCCGCGGTGCTCGCCCTGGCCGGGTGCAGCGCGGGCACCGACCCGGGCGGCCGCGCCGACCCGGCCCCGCACCCCAGCACACCCCCGGCCACCGGCACCGGGCCCTACCCCGAACCGGCCCGCACCGCGCCCGCAGCACCGGTTCCCCGGGGCGCCAGCGGCACCCCCAAGGCCCCCGCCCCCGCCCCCGGCGACATCGACCGGCAGGACGCCGATGCCGTGGCACGTGGCGCGCTCACAGCCATGTGGACCTCCGACACCGCTCTCGACACCTCCCCTCAGGACGCCATCGCGCGGGCGGCGCGGGCCGGATGGTGCACCCCCGCCTACGCGGCCCAGCTCACCAGCCACACCCCCCGCGCCGCCCCCGGCGCGCAGTGGGCCGAGTGGGCCCGGCACCGGGCCCATACCACCGTCAAGGCCGCCGCGACCGCCGAAGCCGGCCGCCCGGCCGACACCCCCACCACGGCTTACCGCCAGTACACCCTGACCATCACCCCGCACGGACGCGACAACTGGAGCGGAACGCCCGTCACCGTGACCGTGTTCGCCGAGCTGACCCGCACCGCCGCAGGCCAGCCCTGGCAACTGGCCGCGACCACCGCCCAGTAAGGAGGACCATGACGGACGACACCACGCGCGCCACTGTGCCCCGGTGGCCGTGCTACCGGCTCACCGCAGCCGACGACGGCACCGTGACCGCCGACGGCCCCGGCATCGAGGCCGGGCCCTACACGGGCCAGAACCAGGCCGCGGCCGCCGTCGCGGCCCTGGCCGCCCAGCTCACACGGCCCGTCCGGGCCGAGGCCAGCGACCCGGACGGCACGGTATGGCCCCTGATTATCGAGCCCTCCGGCACTGTCACCGCCGACGGCCCCGCACGCCGCGACACTTCCCGCCGCCGCAAGGCCACCGCCCGCCGCCCGCAGGCACCCGCCGGGCCCGCCCCGGTGCCCGCACCCCGCAACGAGCCCGAACCGCCTCCGGCCCGCGCGGCCGAACCGACCCAGTCCCCCCGGCCCCCCGCCCCGGCGGAACCCGCCCGCCCCGCCCCGCAGCCGGCCCCCAGTTTCTTGCGCATCCGGCCCCTGGAGCAGGCCGGGGACCTGGACGGCGCCGCCGACCTGGCCGCCGAGCTGGACGACGCCACCGCCCGCACGCACGGCCCCAGCCACCCCGAAGCCGTGCGGGCCCGCGAAATCCGCGCCTACCTCAACGTGCAGCGCGGCGACCTCACGGCCGCCGCGCACCTGTACCGGGACGTCGCAGAACGCCAGTTCCACCAGGGCGACCATCCGGCGGCCGCAGAGTCCGCCAGCCGCGCTCACGCGCTGTGGCTCCAGGTCACCGACGTGACCGTTGCCGTCGGACTGGGCACCGCCATCATCCGCATGCGCAGTCTGATTCCCGGCCAGGACAACACCGCCTATCACAAGGCAGTCCGGCACCAGGCCCGCCTGGAGGCGGCTCACGCCGGGTCAGAACCACTGCCCGGCGACTGACATCAGTGGGGGGGCGGAGCCGGCCGGGCTCCGCCCCCCCACTGATGTCACTTCTCAGCCGGACCAACCCGTGCCCAGCACCGCGGCGGCCGCCCACCGGTCCGTGAACACCCGCTCGCCCGTCTGCGCATCCACCCCCAGCGACGCCGCGAACACCACCACCGGATCGCCCGCCGACCTCTCCCACGCCAGGTCAGCCACCGCCTCCCGGGGAAGGCCCATCACCCGGCGGACCGCGGCCGATGCCGCCTCAGACTCCCAGTCCTCAGTCTCCGCACGGTAGGTCACCGGCCCAGCACCCCCACCGCGACCGCCAGCGCGCACAGCCCGTCGTCCGCCGACGGACGCGGTGCCGGAACCGCCAGACGGCCCGTCACCTGTCCCACCGCGACCAGCGTCGGCCCGATGGCGTCCACCGGTACCGCGCGGGCCAGCAGCAGACTCGTACGGCCGTCCGGCCGCCTCTCCTCTACCCTGAGCATTGATTCCCTCCAGGGGATCGAGGCCCTGGACGACGGGACGCAACCGACGACGCCGAGGGCCGACTACGAGGGGCCGGGCCACGAACCCGGCCCCTCTTGTGGTTCTAGTGTATCCAGTAGATCTACTGGATACACTAGAACCAGCAGATCCATACGAGTGACTGGATGCGTAGGATCTGCCGTATCTGCCCGCAGTGGAGGATGTAGTAAGGCAACGTCGTCCCAACGCTGAGCCGGGCACCCAGTAGATCCAGTAGATCTGCTGGATCTGTCAGAGCTACTGGAGGGTGTGGATATGCCAGATCTGAAGGATCGCACCGATCCAGCGGATACCGGTCCGAAAGTCCTGGCGCGGGTGGACTTCACCCACCTGACGCCGCTTGACGATGACGCCGCCGTGGTTGCCGGGTGCATGCAGAAAGGGGGAGTGGGCAAGACGGAGACTGTGAAGGGCCTGGGGGACAAGCTCAGCGCCCCCGACAAGCCGGCCGAGACGCCGCCGCTGCGTGTCCTTTTCGTTGACATGGACCCCAACGGCACACTGTCCGACGGGGTAGGAATCGAGGACGACCCCAGCGCGAACGGAATCGCCAGCATCATGCTTGGCGAGAGCGACGGCTCCGCCCTGGATCTGGTCTACGCCGTCACAGACAACTTGCACATCATCCCGACACGTGACGACCTGTTCAGCCTGAACGACAAGCTAGCGGGCAAGCGGGGCCGCGAACTGCGCCTGTGGCGAGCGCTCCAGCCGCTGCTGCGGTACTACCACGTAATCCTGATCGACTGCGAATCCAACCTGGGTTCTGGCACCGACAACGCCCTGTACGCCACGACGAAGAGTAAGCGCGGCGGGGTGATTGTTGTGGTGCAGTACGAGGGCCCGTGTATGCGGAACTTCGAAATTCTGCTGGACCAGATCGAAGCCCTCGAAACAGAGCTGGAAGTGAAGGTTCGCATCCTGGGGTGGTTCGGCAACCTTGTTGGGGGGACGAACGTCAACAAGAAATTCAGGAAGGAGTTCGAGGCGTTGCCCCTGGACAAACTCGGCGAAATGCCCGTCCGGGTAAAGATCAAGGAAGCGTGGGATAAGGATCTGCTGTTGAGTCAGTACATGTCCCCCGCCTACGACGCGAATTACATCTATGGAGAGTTCGCCAAGAGGGTGCGGGAGCGTGTGGCGTGACGGGAGATCCGCTTACGAGGGCCGAGAGGTTGGCGCAGAGGCTCAAGGACCGCGAGGGCGGGGGCACGCAGAAGGATTCCGCTGAAGAGCGGGACGGCGCCCCCGGCGCATCGCAGCTTCCCGGGGAGCTGCCCCCGGACGCTGCGGCTGCTGAGGAGCCGAAGGACACCCGCACCAAGTTCCAGGCATATGTACTCCGCTCCGTCCAGGACGAAGCCAAAGCAGTTGTCTACTGGACGAACAACCGCCCTGGTGGATACGCCAGCCTCACTGAGCTTGCCGAAGAGGCTCTTAGCCGGGAAATCGAGCGTATGCGCGCGGAGTTCACGGGCGGCGAGCCCTTCCCACCCATGCCGCCCGGCCAGAGACTGCCGACCCGGCCGTCCCGCAGGAACCAGTAGATCCATCACCGGCAGTAGATCTACTGGATACATCAGATCGGAAAGAGAGCCCCGGGGCCTCTACAACCACGAAGACAACCCCAGGGCTCACCAAGGAGGAAAGGACCTCCCATGTACGTCAACAGTAAGGCCCCGGCGAGCTACTGGGGCACACCCGGCCGAATCTCCAAGGAGACGGGCCGATGAGGTACTACACGATGCTTGACGGGTGGGTCTCGGACCACCCCACCACCGCACTCGCGGTCGTCACTTTCGCGTGCGTGCTCGTCGGCATCATTCTGTGCCGCCGCCTCCAGGACGCCGCGCAGCAGGCCCCTGCCGCCAGTGAGGGCGGGAGCCGTCGGAAGTTCAGCGCGGGGACCATCGCGGCCGCGGGTGCGTTCCTCGTGTGCACCTCGGTGAGCCTGAACACCGGCTACCGCTTCACCGACGACGGGTTGGGCATGACCGAGACGCCGTGGCGTCTGCTGTCGTGCGCCGCGTTCGAAATGCTGATCGCCATGTCCGTACTCGGCGCCCGCGAACGCATGGCCTCCGAGGGCTCGCCAGGGTGGTACGGCAGTGCGGTGTGGATTCTCGCGGTCCTGGCCGCCGTTCCGGCGTGGCACGAGGGCGGCGGGATGACGACCGGCACCCTCGTACGCATCATCGTGGGCCCTTTCGGGAGCGCGTTGGCCGCTCACTCCGCTCTTGGGCTAGATCTGCGGCACCGTACAGGCGAGGAATCGCAGACCGCCGCCGCCCAGATCCTCCGCGACCTGCGGGAACGCCTCATGGCCCTTCTGGGGCTGGCGCACCGCAACCTGACCGCCCAGCAGATCACCGAGGGCCGCGCGATGGACCGGGCCGTTGACCTGGCCCACCGCCACCACGTCATGAAGAAGAAGAACGGATGGCGCGGCCTCCGCCTCCAGGCCGCGTTGGCGCGGGCCCAGGACCGGGCCGGGTGCGCGCTGGACGAAGAGCGCCGGGCCATCTACCGGGCCCGCGTCGCCCAGCGCGTCTACGCCGGGCAGATGCACATCACGGAGGCTGATTCCCCGTGGGCGGGCGTGTCGCCCGCGGCCCGTCAGGAGGCCGAGGAGCTGCGGCAGGGCATCGAGGCCGCGGCCGAGGAAGCCGAGCGGAGGTTGCTCGCCGAGTTCCCGTACGAGCCGTACGAGACCGAGCGCCCCGCCGACGCCGACCAGTGCACCGAGCTGCCCACCGTGAGCGTTCTCGGCACCGCGGCGGCCGGCCAGCAGCAGGACCCTCCGCGGATCACCGTCCGTATCGACCAGCAGGAGGATGAGGCCGCCGAAACCGGCGTCCCCGCCGTCGATCCGGAGACAGCAGCGCGCGTCCTGGCCCTGCCCACCAAGCGGGATCAGCTCACTGCCCTGTACGAGGCGTACGTCAGCGCAGACGACGACCGCACCACCAACGCGATCGCGAAGGACTTGACGGCGCGTCTGGCGTCCCTGGGCATCACGTACAGCCGCGGGCCAGCGAACGGCGTGATCCAGGAACTGCGCGACGCGGCCACCCGTACTCCGGCGATGTCGGGCACCACCCAGTGACCGCGCAGCCACGGACCGAGGGGGAGTTAGTGAGTACGGACAGCACAGGTATCCGTCTGCCGTCTCAGCGGACGGCAGAGACACCGGCTGGCGTCTGGCAGACACCAGCCGGTGAGGTGGGCCAGACACTGGAGACACTGGCGCAGACGGCCGAGGAGTCGCGCGAGCGTCTGCGGTTCGTGGCCGCCGTCCGGGACAGGCTCCAGCATGCCTCCCGAGACATCGACCAGGCCCGGCAGGAGACAGCGCGAGCGCGGGCAGAGGCCCGGCGGCACCTGGAGGCGCGGGAGACGGCCGAGGCGGAGACGCGGGCCGTACGACAGGCGTGTCTGCGCGAAGTCGAGGAGGCGCGGGCCGAGACACGGCGGCACCAGGAGGCGCGGGAGACAGCCGAGGCGGAAACACGGACGGCACGGGCGGAGTGTCTGCGCGAGCTGGAGGAGGCGCGGGCGGAGGCCCGGCGGCACCAGGAGGCGCGGGAGACGGCCGAGGCGGAGACGCGGGCCGTACGTCAGACGTGTCTGCGCGAAGTCGAGGAGGCGCGGGCCGAGACACGGGCCGTACGGGCGGAGTGTCTGAGCGCGGTCGAGGAGACGCGGCGGCACCAGGAGGCGCGTGAGGAAGCCGCGGAGCGTGTCCGGCAGGCCGAAGCGGCGAGGGATGAGGCACAGGCCGCCGTCGAGGAGCGTGTTCGCGTGGTCGAGGCTGAGTGCGCCGACCGCATCGCGAAGGCTCGGGAGGAAGCTGTGAAGACCACCGCAGACGCGAAGCCGGCGGCCGCGGCGAACCAGGTGGTGACTACCCGGAAGAAGCAGCGCGGCCGCAAGCGGCGGTGAACACGGCTGGCTGTGTACGCGAGAACGGGAGTCGTTTCGACGCGGCTCAACCCCTCCAAGAAGGAAGGAACCTGCCTTGTTCTACGACCCCGACTTCGTTCCGCCACAGATGATCGTCCGCTATGCCATCGGCGCCCAGGAACGCGAAGCGGTGGTGCTCGCCAACGGGCACAGCTTGGAGAAGCACACCGGACGACTGGAGTCGCTCACCGAGTCACCCGTTCCCAGCGTCACCTATGTGACCTGGCCACTCGCCGGAGGAGGTGCTGTGGCAATCCGGCTCGACACGATCATTGCTCTCGAAGCCCCCGAAGGGGACCGACCAGGCGTTGGTTCTGAGTCAGCGGAGGACTCGGCGTGATCGCCGGGGTCCTCTGCTGCGGTCACAACTCGCGTACATAGCCAACACGGCGGAGGGGGCTGGCCCGACCGGACCAGCCCCCTCCGTCACGTACGCACTTTGTCAGTCTGGCGTGCCCCAGTGGCCCGCCCGGCATCCTGCGACGAATTCAGCGAACGCGGCGCGGGGAAACACCAGAGGCTGGCGGGCCACGACCTTCGAATCGCGTACCGCTATCGCGGACGGGAACTGAGCAATCTCTACACATTCGTTGTCGGCTGCGCTATGGCGGCTCTTGCGCCAGGTGGCTCCGGCGAGCTGTCCGGCCGGCAGGCGGGTTGTCATCGGGAATACTCCTTGCTCATCTTGGCCAGCATTTCTAGTGATGCGGCCGGATCAATCGCCTGCGAACACAGGTAGGCGAATGTCAGTTTGTAGGAACTCAAATCTTCGGGGTTGTCCAGGTAGACGCCCCGGCGGTGCATTTCCAGGTACACGACGGCCATGGTGTTCATCGGTTGCTGTTCGTCATCACGTCCCAGAATCACGAAATGGCCGCCGCCACCCGCCGCGCTCGCGCCGCCGTGGAACGGGAGTACCTGAACATCGACGTTGGGTCGCTGTGCCATCGCGTGCAGGTGGCCGATCTGCTCTGCCATCACCAGAGGGCCGCCTACTTCACGGCGCAACACACTTTCGTCCAGCACTACCCACAGATGCAGGTCCGAGCGGTGTATGGCTTCCTGTCGTTCGAGCCGAGTGCATACCTTGCGTTCTACTTCCTCCGGCTCTACCCGCACCTCGCTCGCCGTGTAGGTGGCCATGGCATAGGCGCGAGTTTGCAGCAGCCCCGGCACCAGACCGCTCGCGTAAACATGCTCGTACGCGGCGGCCCGTTCGATCGACAACAACGGGTCCATCCACGCAGGAACCGCCGGGTCATCGATCCAACTGCCGTCAGCCGGCGCCCGGACCAGCTCCACCAGGGCCGCAATTTCTTTCGGCTTGGCCTGGCACGCTCCGGCGATGCTCCGGACCGTGGGCACCGTACGGGCGCCCCGGTCCTGCCAGGTCTCGTATCTGGCGACCGTCGATTTTCCGCAGCCCGCTTCCTTGGCTACCGCCTCCAGCGTGAGGCCGGCCCGGTCGCGCAGCGCCACGAGGTACTGAGCAAGCTGTAGACGCGCCGCATACCCCATCGATCTCACGTGCTCATGCCCTCACTCCTCGTGTAACCGTCCCCCCAGGTCTGCCCGGTGACGGGGTCCGCAAGCCCACAGGCTACGCGGGCCTCACCCCCAGACAGGAGCCCGTCACTCGTCTGATGGGAATTCCCGCCATGGGACTTCCCGCGATGGGACTTCCCTGTCATGGTGTCCACTGAAGGGCCCTGCGTGCGCAAGTGATCACACACGGTGATCCATCGTCTCCGGCTCTTCGTGCGGATACCGGACGAGTGCGAACGGAGGGCCGCATGGGGCCCAACGACCGTCAACCGCCGTCGTCATGGCTTTCGACGGAGGAATTCGACCAGACCAGGGACAGGGCTCGCGAGCACAAGAAAGCCAGCCAGCGGGCGCAGGACGCGATGCGGAAAACAGTGGCCGCGCTCATCCGCCTTTGGGACGAGGCAGAGGCCGAGAACGGGGGCCCGCGATGAGCGCGTGGCCAGTGGCCGGCGCCGAGTGGCTGGCGTCCGCCCACCCCAGCCCCGAAACGGCCCGGCGCCAGTGGGCGAACCCCGACCGGCGGTGCGCGCTGATCCCCGCCGGCGTCCAGTGGGACGCGATCCGGATCGAACGTCAACTGGCCGTCGAGGTACTGCGCGAGCTACACGTCATGCGGCGCGCCGGTGCACCCGTGCTGTGGGGACTCCGAGAGGGCAGCGCCCGCGCCTACCTCCTCGTGCCCCCCGGCACCGCCCAGACGTGGGACGAGCCTCCCACCCGGGCCATTGGCGCCGGCGGATGGGTCGCCATGCCCCGCCCCGGAGCCCAAAGCCGCGTACCCGACCGGTTCAGGTGGGGCCCCGCCCCCGACGGGTCCGGCTGCCTGGCCGACCCGGACGCCCTCCGCGCCGCCATCCACCGCGCGCACGGGGGGTGTTGGTGAACCCCCAGGCCCACCCGCACCCCGTGCGGCCCGAACTCTCGGCGGTACCACCGCGGGGACTCACCGCTCGCGCCGCGGCGCGCCAGGCCGACGGCCGTCCCTGCACTCGGACGTTTACCCGCTACGACGAAGAGCCCGCCGCCGCCGCGTACCTCCACATATGCGCTCTTACAGCATGGGGGTGGGGCCTGCCCGCCGCGATGGCTGAGGCCCTAGCGGAGATCGTTGCTGACTTGGTGGACAACGCGTTCAGGCACACCATGGGCCCCAATGTCGCCGTGAGCGCGACACTCACCGAATCCCGCGCGATCGTGTCCGTCCAGGACCAAGGTCCCGCACGCGTTTTCCCCTCACCCAGCGAGTACGGCGACGGTCTACGCCGCGTCGAGGCCCGCGCCGATTGGTGGGGACACCACACCACCCCGGACGGCGGCACTCGCGTATACGCGTCGATCAGGCTCCCGCAGGAGTCGTGATGCGACTCCTGCCGCCGGGCGAGTGCACACGCTGTGACGAACTGCGGGCCGCATGGGACGACCCCGAAGCCTTCCGCACCGCGCTCCAGCCCCGCAGAAAGGTCACGCGATGACGATGCCGCCCGACCCCTACACCGCCTCCGACCGCATCCTGTTGGAGGCCGTCCGCGACGGGATCGCCCGATTACGGCAGCACGAGGCCCACCCCGAAGAGCCGGCGGCGCCGCTCACGGCCGCCGAGCAGTGGACCCGCGCTTTTGCCGAGCACCTTCGCGACTCCCCCCACAGCGAGAGCGATCCAATGTTGCTGCCCGATGATCAGTGCACCGAATGTGCCCAACTCCGCGCGCTGTACCGCACGGGCTGTCAGGCCGAGGCCATGACCCTTGCCGCCCAGCACGGAGCCGTACATGGACCCCGGCCGGCGGCGCTGCCCGTCAAGGCCCCCGCGGACCCGGACGCCACGGCCGACGCTGAGACGACGCCGCCCGCCTAGACCGCTCTGCTGCCACCGCGCACTCCACCCGGCGGCAGCAGAGCCGGCGGTCCGGAGGCCCGGCCCCCGCGACCGGACCGCCCCCCCGCCGCCAGCCGGAAGAGGCCCGCGACCCCCGACGCGGACCACCGGTTGGCCAGGCCCCGGACGGCTCTCGCGAGCCGCCCGGGGCCGCTCTCCGTACACACCATGACCATGGAGGAGACATGCCCACCCCCGACCGCAACCAGGTGATCTTTTACGCCGCGTGCGTCATCGGCCAGTCCGTGTCCCAGCTCGACCAGGACCCGCCCCCCGCCGTCCGCAACGAACTGATCGCCTGCCTGGACTGGGGACGCGCGATCGTAGAGGCGGTATGCCCCGAGGCCGTTGCCCTTCTCCGGAGCTCGCAGTGATCGCCCACGAGCACCGGGCCAAGGGCCCCCGCGCCGTCGGTGCGAAAAGCCCCGGCCAGATCGGCCCGTACGGGCCGTACGGCGGGGACCAGGCCGACGAGGAGGACCAGGACCAGGCCGACGAGGAGCCGACCCGATGAGGTCCGTACAGTCCGCGCAGCAGGGCGGTCGGTGGCCCACCCTGCCCGACTGGATGCGCCGGTGCCCCACGTGCCAACAGCACTACGGCGTATACCGCGTCGCGGACACCACCACCCACCTCACGCAGGGCCCCCAGCGTCAGACCCGGGTGAGCACCCACATCGTCGCCGACCATCCCGACCAGGTCCCCGACTACGTACCCGGCTGCCAGCGGTGCGACGAACACCGCGCCACCCCCGGCCACCTCCGCACCGCCGCCACGGCCACCCGCGCCGCAGTCCACCGCGCCGCGCACATCTTCGCGCCCCCGGACCACACCCGCCTCACGTAACCCGCGGAGCACCGATGCCCCACCTGCACACCGTCCCCGGCACCCAGCCCTGCCCCACCTGCACCCAGATGGAGACCACCGCCCGCGACCCCCGCACTCCCCACCCGCAGGCCCACCTGTACGCACTGATCATCCATCGTCTGGACGATCACCACGACGACCCACACCCCCTGCCGGACTGCCCGGAATGCAGGTACTGGACCGCGACCGGCCGGGAGGCCCCGCGCATCGCCGAGCACCTGCTCCACCGGTGGGCCAGCCAGCACTTCATGTGCCACCACCTCGGCATCGCTACCTACACCGGCTACGGATACCGGTACATCGACGCCGCGCCAGCCGGCGCCCGCCGCGACGCCCGCCCCTGACCCACCCGCCACCAGAGCCCCTGCTCCCCGGCCCTCCCGCCGGACGGGCGGATACGGGATTCCGGACCCGTAC
>NZ_JBIRFL010000050.1:0-19332 GCF_044327445.1 Streptomyces sp. NPDC018045 | reverse complement strand
CCGGAGTACATGGTGCCGTCGGCCGTCATGGTCCTGGACCGCCTTCCGCTGACCCCCAACGGCAAGCTGGACCGCAAGGCACTGCCCGTACCCGAGTACGCCGCCACGGCCGGCGGCCGCAAGCCCCGTACCGAGCAAGAGAGCACGCTCTGCGCCCTGTTCGCCGAAGTGCTCGGCGTGGAACGGGTCTCCATCGACGACAGCTTCTTCGACCTCGGCGGGCACTCGCTGCTCGCCACCCGCCTGGTCAGCCGCATCCGCAGCGCGCTCGACATCGAAGTCCCGATCAAGGACGTGTTCGGCGCGCCCACCGTGGCCGGGCTGGCCGCGCGGCTGGCGGCGGCCGGGGGACAGGCCCGTACGGCGCTGGTGCGGATGCCGCGCCCCGAGCGGGTGCCGCTGTCGTTCGCGCAGCGCCGCCTGTGGTTCCTGCACCAACTGGAGGGCCCGTCGGCGACGTACAACATGCCGCTGGTGCTGCGCCTGACGGGCGGAGTCGACGCGGATGTCCTGCGGGCGGCGCTGGGTGACGTGGTGGCGCGGCACGAGTCGCTGCGCACCGTCTTCCGGGAGACCGAGGACGGTGAGCCGTACCAGCGGGTGCTGGACCCGGACGAGGCGGACTTCGGCTGGGAGCGCCGTACGGTCACCGAGGCCGATCTGCCCGCCGCCCTGGAGGCCGCGGCGCGGTACGGCTTCGACCTGGCCACCGAGATCCCGCTGCGGGCCTGGCTGCACGACATCGACGGCGGCACCAGTGTCCTGCTGCTCCTGCTGCACCACATCGCCGGGGACGGCTGGTCCATGGGCCCGCTGGCGCGCGACGTCATGGCGGCGTACGGCGCCCGCGTGCGGGGCGAGGCTCCGCGGTGGGCGGAGCTGCCGGTGCAGTACGCGGACTACACCCTGTGGCAGCGCGAACTGCTCGGCGACGAGTCCGACCCGGACAGTGTCTACGCGCAGCAGGTCGGCTACTGGCGTACGCAGCTCGCGGGCCTGCCCGAGCAGGTGACCTTCCCCGCCGACCGCACCCGGCCCGCCGTCACGTCCTTCGAGGGCGGACATCTGGCCTTCACCCTCGACGCCGAACTGCACGGGCGGCTGGTGGCGCTGGCCCGGCGCTCGAACACGACGGTGTACATGGTGCTCCAGGCCGGCCTGGCCGCGCTGCTGACCCGCCTGGGCGCGGGGACGGACATCCCGCTGGGCTCACCCGTCGCCGGGCGGATGGACGACGCCCTCGACGACCTGGTGGGCTTCTTCGTCAACACGCTCGTGCTGCGGACGGACACCTCCGGCGACCCGAGCTTCGAGGAACTGCTCGGCCGGGTACGCGAGACGAGCCTCGCCGCGTACGCGCACCAGGATGTGCCGTTCGAGCACCTGGTGGAGCTGCTCAACCCCGAGCGCTCCACCGCCCACCACCCGCTGTTCCAGGTGATCCTCGGTCTCCAGAGCGGTCAGGAAGCCGCCTTCCGGCTCCCCGGACTCCAGGTCGGGGTGGAGGGCGTCGACCTCGGCGTGGCCAGGGCCGACCTGGTCCTCAATGTGGCCGAGGGTTACGACCGGACCGGCCAGCCGACGGGTGTCGAGGCGTTGGCCGAGTACGCCACGGCGCTGTACGACCGCGCCACCGTGGAGGGCTTCGTCGCGCGCTGGGTGCGCCTGCTGGAGCAGGCGGTCGCCGACCCGTCGCGGCCCATCGGCAGCGTGGAGCTGCTGACGGCGGCGGAGCGGACCCGGCTGCTGTCCGGGTGGAACGACACGGGCGCCGAGGTGCCCGCGAAGACGCTGGCCGGGCTGTTCGAGGACGAGGTGCGCCGCGCCCCGCGGGCCCCTGCCGTGCTGTCCGGCGCGCTGACCCTGTCGTACGGAGAGCTGAACGCACGGGCGAACCGCCTGGCGCACTCGCTGCGGGGCCGGGGCGTCGGCCCCGAGAAGCTGGTGGGGGTGGTGCTGCCGCGCTCCGTCGACATGGTGGTCGCCGTCCTCGGCATCCTCAAGGCCGGTGGCGCGTACGTACCCGTCGACCCCGAGTATCCGGCCCAGCGCCGGGAGTTCATCCTCGCCGACGCGGCGCCGGTGCTGGTGCTGGACGAGGCGGCGCTGCGCCGGGACCTGTCCGGCTACCCGGACACCGACCCGGGCGTGCCCGTCGCACCGGAACACCCCGCGTACGTCATCTACACCTCCGGCTCCACCGGTACGCCCAAGGGCGTCGTCGTCCCGCACACCGGCGTGGCGAGCCTGGCCCGGGCGCAGGGCCGCCCCCTGGGGGTCGGCCCGGGCAGCCGGGTCCTGCAGTTCGCGTCGCCCAGCTTCGACGCCGCCTGGGCGGAACTGGTGATGACGTTCTCCTCGGGCGCCGCGCTCGTCGTGCCGGAGAGCGGCCCCTTGGTGGGGGAAACCCTCATGAGCGTGCTCGCGGAGCACGGCGTGACGCATGTGACGCTGCCGCCGTCCGTGCTGGGCGCGCTGCCGCCCGGCACCGAGGCGCGCCTGCCCGCGCTGCGGACCGTGCTGGTGGCCGGTGAGACCGTGCCGCCGGAGCTGGTGACGCGCTGGTCGGCGGGCGGTCGGGAGGTCGTCAACGCGTATGGCCCGACGGAGTCCACGGTCTGTGTCTCGATGAGTGACCCGGCGGACGCCCCGGACGCCCCGGACGCCTCGGTCGCGCCGATCGGCCGCCCGGTCCCCAACACCCGTGTGTACGTGCTGGATGCCGGACTGCGGCCGGTGCCGGCGGGGGTGACCGGGGAGTTGTACGCGGCGGGTGCGGGCCTGGCGCGCGGCTACGCGAACCGGCCCGGGCTGACGGCGGAGCGGTTCGTCGCGTCGCCCTTCGAGCCGGGCGTACGGATGTACCGCACCGGTGACCTGGCGCGGTGGCGCGCCGACGGGCAGTTGGAGTACCGGGGCCGCGCCGACGAGCAGGTCAAGATCCGCGGCTTCCGTATCGAGCCGGGCGAGATCGCCTCGCTCCTGGCCCGGGCCGAGGGCGTACGGCAGGCGGCGGTCGTCGCCCGCGAGGACGCCCCCGGCGACCGGCGGCTCGTCGCCTACGTCGTGCCGGAGGACGGCCACGACGCGCCGGCCCGGCCCGCCGGGCTCCTCGCGGACCTGGCGGAGCGGCTGCCCGAATACCTGGTCCCGTCGGCGGTCGTGGTCCTGGACCGGCTGCTGCTGACCCCCAACGGCAAGCTGGACCACAAGGCCCTGCCCGCCCCCGAGTACGCGGCCGGCGCCGGTGGCCGCGCCCCGCGCACCCCTCGGGAAGAGGTGCTGTGCGGCCTGTTCGCCGAGGTACTGGGGGTGGACCGGGTCGGTATTGACGACGGCTTCTTCGACCTCGGTGGGCACTCGCTGCTCGCCACCCGCCTGGTCAGCCGTATCCGCAGCGTCCTCGGCACGGAACTGCCGATCAAGGACGTGTTCGGCGCGCCCACCGTGGCCGGGCTGGCCGCGCGGCTGGCGGCGGCCGGGGGACAGGCCCGTACGGCGCTGGTGCGGATGCCGCGCCCCGAGCGGGTGCCGCTGTCGTTCGCGCAGCGCCGCCTGTGGTTCCTGCACCAACTGGAGGGCCCGTCGGCGACGTACAACATCCCGCTGGCACTGCGCCTGACCGGTGACCTGGACGTGGAGGCGCTGCACGCGGCGCTGCGGGACGTGATCGGGCGGCACGAGTCGCTGCGCACCGTCTTCCCGGAGACCGACGGCGAGCCGTACCAGCGGGTGCTGGACCCGGACGAGGCGGACTTCGGCTGGGAGCGGCGCACGGTCACGGAGGCCGAGCTGCCCGCCGCCCTCGACGAGGCGGCACGGTACGCCTTCGAGCTGGCCACCGACGTACCGGTGCGCGCGCTGCTCCTCGAAACCGGCGCGACCGGCTCACCGGACCGGGTGCTGCTGCTCCTGCTGCACCACATCGCCGGGGACGGCTGGTCCATGGGCCCGCTGGCCCGTGACGTGGTCGCCGCCTACACCGCCCGCGTGCGGGGCGACGCACCGCAGTGGGCCGAACTGCCCGTGCAGTACGCGGACTACTCCCTCTGGCAGCGCGAGCTGCTGGGCGACGAGGCCGACGCGGACAGCGTCTACGCGCAGCAGGTGGACCACTGGCGCGGTCGGCTCGCCGGTCTGCCGGAGCAGGTGACATTCCCGGCCGACCGGCCGCGCCCGGCCGTCGCCTCCCACGAGGGCGCGTCCCTCGTCTTCGCGCTGGACGCGGAGCTGCACGGGCGGCTGGTGGCGCTGGCCCGGCGCTCGAACACGACGGTGTTCATGGTGCTCCAGGCCGGTCTGGCCGCGCTGCTGACGCGCCTCGGCGCGGGGACGGACATTCCGTTGGGGTCGCCGATCGCGGGGCGGATGGACGACGCCCTCGACGACCTGGTGGGCTTCTTCGTCAACACGCTGGTGCTGCGGACGGACACCTCCGGCGACCCGAGCTTCGAAGAGCTGCTCGGCCGCGTCCGGGACACCGACCTGGCCGCCTACGCCCACCAGGACGTGCCCTTCGAACACCTGGTGGAACTCCTCAACCCGGAGCGCTCCACCGCCCACCACCCGCTGTTCCAGGTGATCCTCGGCCTCCAGAACGCCCAGGAGGGCGGCTTCGCGCTGCCGGGCATCCAGGTCGACATCGAGGGCGTGGACCTCGGCACCTCCAAGGCCGACCTCGAACTGAACGTCGTGGAGCGGCACGGCGCGGACGGCGAGCCGCAGGGTGTCGTCTCCGCCGTCCAGTACTCCACCGAGCTGTTCGACCGGCCGACGGTCGAGGGCCTGCTGGGCCGGTGGGCGCGGCTGCTGGAGCAGGTGACCGCCGACCCGTCGCTGCGGATCGGTGAGGTCGAGCTGCTGACCGGCGCCGAGCGCGACCAGGTCGTGTCCGGGTGGAACCGGACGGCGGCCGAGGTGCCGGCCGCCACCCTCGCCGAGCTGTTCGGCGACCGTGCGCGGCGGGACGCGGACGCCGTCGCGGTGGTCCGCGGCGCCGAGTCGCTGTCGTACGGGGAACTGGACGCGCGCGCCAACCGGCTGGCGCACCGGCTGGCCGGGCAGGGCGTGGGCCCGGAGAAGCTGGTGGGCGTGGTGCTGCCGCGCTCGGTGGAGATGGTCGTCGCCATCCTCGCCGTCCTCAAGGCCGGTGGCGCGTACGTACCCGTCGACCCCGCATACCCGCGGGAGCGCCGGGAGTTCATGCTCGCCGACGCGGCGCCCGTCCTCGTCCTGGACGAGGCGGCGCTGCGCCAGGATCTGTCCGGGCTCCCGGCCACCGACCCGGGCGTGCGCGTCGCACCGGAGAGCCCGGCGTACGTCATCTACACCTCCGGTTCGACCGGTACGCCCAAGGGCGTCGTCGTCCCGCACACCGGCGTGGCAAGCCTGGCGTACGCGCAGGCCGCACGGCTCGGGGTGACGGCGGGCAGCCGGGTGCTCCAGTTCGCCTCGCCCAGCTTCGACGCGGCCTGGTGGGAACTGGTGATGGCGTTCGGCTCCGGCGCCACGCTGGTGGTGCCCGAGGGCGGGCGGCTGGTCGGCGAGGCCCTGCGGGACGTGCTGGCCGAGCAGCGGGTGACACACCTGACACTGCCGCCGTCCGTGCTGGGCGCGGTCCCGGCGGGCGCCGAGACGGCGCTGGACGCGCTCACGACGGTGGTGCTGGCCGGTGAGGCGGCGCCGCCGGAGCTGATCGCCCGATGGTCGGCGGGTGGCCGCCGGGTCGTCAACGCGTACGGCCCGACGGAGTCGACGGTCTGTGTGTCGATGAGCGGGTCCGGGGACGCGACGGCCGCGCCGATCGGGCACCCGGTCACCAACACCCGTACCTATGTGCTGGACGCCGGGCTGCGTCCGGTGCCGGTGGGCGTGACCGGCGAGCTGTACGCGGCGGGCGCGGGCCTGGCGCGCGGCTACGCCAACCGGCCCGGGCTGACGGCGGAGCGGTTCGTGGCCTCGCCGTTCGCGCCGGGCGAGCGGATGTACCGCACCGGCGACCTGGCGCGGTGGCGCGCCGACGGGCAGTTGGAGTACCGCGGCCGGGCCGACGAACAGGTCAAGCTGCGCGGCTTCCGCATCGAGCCCGGCGAGATCGAGGCCGTGCTGACCGGCTTCGACGGGGTACGGCAGGCCGTCGCCGTCGTGCGCGAGGACACCCCCGGTGACCAGCGGCTCGTCGCCTACGTCGTGCCGGACGCCACCGGCGGCACCCCGGCCGACCCGGCGGCGCTCCTCGCCCGGCTGGCGGAGCGGCTGCCCGAGTACCTGGTCCCGGCCGCCGTGCTGGTGCTGGACCGGCTCCCGCTGACCCCCAACGACAAGCTCGACCGCCGGGCCCTGCCCGCACCGGACTACGCGGCCGGTGCCGCGGCCGGCGACGGACGCGCCCCGCGCACCCCGCAGGAAGAGACGCTGTGCCGGCTGTTCCGCGAGGTGCTGGATGTGGACCGGGTCGGCCTCGACGACAGCTTCTTCGACCTGGGCGGCCACTCGCTGCTCGCCACCCGGCTCGTCAGCCGGGTACGCGCCGAACTGGGCGTGGAACTGCCCTTCCGCGTGCTGTTCGAGGCGCCGACGGCGGCCGGGCTGGTCGAACAGCTCGGCCTCGGCGGCCCGACCCGCACCGCGCTGGGCCCCATGCCGCGCCCGGACGTCGTCCCGCTGTCCTTCGCGCAGCGCCGCCTGTGGTTCCTGCACCAGTTGGAGGGCCCGTCGGCGACGTACAACATGCCGCTGCCGCTGCGCCTGAAGGGCACCGTGGACCACGACGCGCTGCGGGCCGCGCTGCACGACGCGGTCGGCCGGCACGACGCGCTGCGTACGGTCTTCCGCGTCACCGACGGCGAGCCGCACCAGGTGGTGCTGGACGCCGACGGCGCCGACTTCGGCTGGCAGCGGCGCACGGTCACCGAGGCGGAGCTGCCCGCCGCGCTCGACGAGGCGGCCCGGCACCCCTTCGACCTGACCGCCGGACTGCCCTTCCGCGCCCGGCTGTTCGAACTGGGCCCGGACGACTGCGTCCTGCTGCTGCTCCTGCACCACATCGCCGGTGACGGCTGGTCCATGGGGCCGCTCGCCCGCGACGTGGTGACGGCGTACGAGGCGCGCAAGCGCGGTGCGACGCCGCAGTGGGAGCCGCTGCCGGTGCAGTACATCGACTACACCCTGTGGCAGCGCGAGCTGCTCGGCGACGAGGACGACCCGGACAGCATGTACGGACAGCAGGTGGCCTACTGGCGCGAGGCGCTGGCCGGGCTGCCCGAGCAGATCAGCCTGCCCGCCGACCGCCCCCGCCCCGCCGTGGCCTCGTACGCGGGTGCCTCGGTGCCCTTCGAACTGGACGCGGCGACGCACGCGCGGCTGGCGGAGCTGGCCCGCGCCTCCGGCGGCACGGTCCACATGGCCCTGCAGGCCGCCCTGGCCGCGCTGCTGACGCGGCTCGGCGCCGGCACCGACATCCCGGTGGGCTCCCCGGTCGCCGGGCGCATGGACGACGCGCTCAACGACCTGGTGGGCTTCTTCGTCAACACGCTGGTGCTGCGGACGGACACCTCCGGCGACCCGAGCTTCGCGGAGCTGCTCGAACGGGTCCGGGACACGAACCTGGCCGCCTACGCCCACCAGGACGTGCCCTTCGACCACCTCGTGGACCTGCTCAACCCGCGGCGCTCCCCCTCCCACCACCCGCTCTTCCAGGTGATGCTGGTCCTCCAGGACGACCCGTCCGGCGGGTTCGCCCTGCCCGGGCTGGACGTCGGCGGCGAGGCGGTGGACATCGAGACCGCCAAGGTGGACCTGTCGGTCAACGTGCTGGAGCGGCACGGCGCCGACGGCGCGCCGGCCGGCATCGCGGGCTCGGTGAAATACGCGACCGACCTGTTCGACCGGGCCACGGTCGACGGGCTGCTGGCGCGCTGGAAGCGGCTGCTGGAGCAGATGACGGCCGACCCGTCGCTGCCGCTCGGCCGGGTCCGGCTGCTCGGCGAGCAGGAACGCGGACAGATGCTCACCGCCTGGAACGACACGGCGGTGGAGGCGCCCGAGTTCACCCTCGCCGAGCAGTTCGAGATCCAGGTCCGGCGCGCCCCGGACGCGGTCGCCGTGGTGTGCGGCACCGAGTCCGTGACGTACGGGGAGCTGAACGCGCGGGCGAACCGGCTGGCGCACTGGCTGATCGAGCGGGGCGTGGCGCCGGAGCAGCGGGTGGCGGTCGTGCTGCCGCGCTCCGTCGGCCTGGTCGTGGCGCTGCTGGCCGTACTGAAGGCGGGCGGCGCGTACGTACCCGTCGACCCCGGGTACCCGAATGAGCGGCGGGCGTTCGTCCTCGCCGACGCGGCGCCGCTGCTCGTCCTGGACGAGGCGGCCCTCGACCGCGACCTGTCCGGCTACCCGGACGACGACCCCGAGACCGACGTCGATATGGCGCACCCGGCGTACGTCATCTACACCTCCGGCTCCACCGGCACCCCCAAGGGCGTGGTGACCGAACACCGCGCCGTCGCCAACTACCTCAACTGGTCCACCCACCACTACCCGGCGGCCCGCGGTGCCACCCTGGTGCCCACCTCGATCGCCTTCGACCTGACCGTCACCGGCCTCTACACGACGCTGACCGTGGGCGGCCGGGTCTACCTGGGCACCCTGGACGACGTGGCCGGCCAGGACAACGCGGTGCCGGTGGCGCTGCTGAAGGCCACCCCGTCGCACCTGCCGCTCCTCGGCGACCTGCCCAAGCGCTGGTCGCCCGGGGAGATGCTGATCCTCGGCGGTGAGGCACTGACCTCCGCGGCCCTCGCGCAGTGGCGCGCCGACCACCGCCGGGTCACCGTCGTCAACGCGTACGGGCCGACCGAGACGACCGTCAACTGCACCGAGTTCCGCATCGGCCCCAAGCAGCAACTGCCCGCCGGCCCGGTGCCGATCGGCCGCCCCTTCTGGAACACCCGGGCCTACGTCCTCGACGAGCGCCTGGAGCCGGTGCCGACCGGCACGGCGGGCGAGCTGTACGTCGCGGGCGCCCAACTGGCCCGCGGCTACCTCGGCCGCGCCGCACTCACCGCCGAACGGTTCGTGGCCTGCCCGTTCGAGGCGGGCGTCCGGATGTACCGCACCGGCGACCTGGCGCGCTGGCGGCCGGACGGCCAACTGGAGTACGCGGGCCGGGCCGACGAACAGATCAAGATCCGCGGCTTCCGCGTGGAACCCGGCGAGGTCGCCTCGACGCTGCTGGACCACCCGGACGTCCGGCAGGCCGTCGTCGTGGCCCGCGACGGCGGGCAGGGCGACACCCGGCTCGTCGGATACGTGGTGCCGGAGACCACCGCGGACGGGCCGGCCGCCGTGGACACCGCCGCGCTGCGCGCGCACACCGCCGAGCGGCTGCCGGACCACATGGTCCCCGCGGTGGTGGTCGTCGACGCCGTACCGCTGACCCCCAACGGCAAACTCGACCACCGTGCCCTGCCCGCCCCGGACTTCGGTGCCGCCGGCGCCGGGCGCGCGCCGCGCACGCCGCGCGAGGAGGTGCTGTGCGGCCTGTACGCCGATGTGCTCGGCGTACCACGGGTCACCGTCGACGACAGCTTCTTCGACCTGGGCGGCCACTCGCTGCTCGCCACCCGCCTGGTCGGCCGGGTCCGCGCCGTCCTCGGCGTCGAGCTGCCGCTCGGCGCGGTCTTCGAGGCGCCGACGGTCGCCGGGCTGGCCGCCCGGCTGGACGCGGCCGGGGGACAGGTGCGTACGGCACTGGTGCCCATGCCCCGCCCGCAGGCCGTACCGCTGTCCTTCGCGCAGCGCCGCCTGTGGTTCCTGCACCAGCTCGAAGGCCCGTCCGCCGCCTACAACTGGCCGCTCGCGCTCCGGCTGACCGGCACCGTGGACCGGCAGGCGCTGCGGGCCGCGCTGAACGACCTGGTCGCCCGGCACGAGTCGCTGCGCACCGTCTTCCCCGACGTGGACGGCGAACCACGGCAGGTGGTGCTCGACCCGGCCGACGCCGTCCTGGACCTGCGGGCCGAGGAGGTGCCGGCGGAGCGGCTGCACCAGGCCGTGCGGGAGGCGGCCGGCCACCGCTTCGGGCTGGCCGGTGAACCGCCCGTGCGGGCCTGGCTGTTCGAGCGGCCGGACGGCGGCGCGCCGGTCCTGGTCCTCGTGATGCACCACATCGTCGGTGACGGCGCGTCCCGCGCCCCGCTGATGCGCGACCTGCGGGCCGCCTACGAGGCCCGCCTCGCGGGCGCGGCACCCGACTGGAGCCCGCTGCCCGTCCAGTACGCGGACTACGCGATCTGGCAGCGGGAACTCCTCGGCCGGGCCGACGAGCCGGACAGCATGGCCGCGCGCCAGCTCGCGTACTGGAAGGACGCGCTCGACGGCATCCCGGCCCAGCTCGAACTGCCCACCGACCGGCCGCGGCCCGCGGCCGCCGGCTACCGGGGCGACCTGCTGCCCTTCACCCTGGACGCGGAGCTGCACGCCGGGCTGCGGCAGCTCGCCGCGGACACCCGCACCACGCTGTTCATGGTCCTGCAGACCGGCTTCGCCGCGCTGCTGTCCCGGCTCGGCGCCGGCCATGACATCCCGGTCGGCGTCCCGATCGCGGGCCGCACCGACGAGGCGCTGACCGGCCTGGTGGGCTTCTTCGTCAACACGCTGGTGCTGCGCACGGACACCTCCGGCGACCCCCGGTTCGACGACCTCCTCGCCCGCGCCCGGGACCGCTCGCTGGCCGCCTACGCCCACCAGGACCTGCCGTTCGAGTACCTGGTCGAGGTGGTCAACCCGGTGCGGTCGCTGTCCGGCAACGCGCTGTTCCAGGTCATGTTCGCGCTTCAGAACACCGAGACGCCGACGCTCACCATGGCCGGCGCCGAGGCCGAGCCGTACCCGCTGGACAGCGAGAACGCCAAGTTCGACCTGTTCCTGAGCATGGGCGAGGCGCTGACCGCCACCGGCGGCCCGGACGGCATCAGCGCCACGCTGGAGTACGCCACCGAGCTGTTCGACCGCGGCACCGCCGAGAAGATCGCCGCCTGGTACGTCGGCCTCCTGCGCACGGTGGTGCGCGACCCGTCCGTCCGCCTCGCCGACGCCCGGCTGCTCTCCGACGAGGAGCACACCGAACTGCTCCGGACCCGCAACGCGACCGGCGGCCGGACGCCCGCCGGCCTGCCGCACGAGCGGTTCGAACAGCAGGCGGCCCGCGCCCCCGGCGCCCTCGCCGTGCGCGCGGGAGACGACGGGACGGACTACGCGGATCTGAACCGCCGCGCCAACCGGCTCGCGCGCCTCCTGCTGGACAGCGGCATCGGCCGCGAGGACGTGGTGGCGCTGGCACTGCCCCGCACGGCCGACCTCGTCGTCGCGCTGCTGGCCGTCATGAAGGCCGGCGCCGCCTACCTGCCGCTCGACCCGGCCAACCCCGCCGACCGGCTCGCGTACGTCCTGGCGGACGCGCGGCCGGCCGCCGTGATCACCACCGCGGCGCTGTACGGCGCGCTGCCCGGCCCGCTGCCCGAGCCGTGTGTCCGCCTCGGCGACCCGGAGACCGAGGCGCGGCTGCGCACCCGCCGGGACGACGACGTGACCGACGCCGAACGCGGCACCGCCATCCACCCGGCGGACGCCGCGTACGTCATCTACACCTCCGGCTCCACCGGCCGGCCGAAGGGCGTGGTGATCTCCTACGGGAGCCTCGCGCACTTCCTGGACGCGGTGCTGACCCGCGTACCGATGACACCGGACGACCGCATGGTCGCCGCCACCACGATCACCTTCGACATCGCCGCCGTGGAGATCCACGCCCCGCTGCTGTCCGGCGCGAGCGTGGTGCTCGCCCCGCCGGAGACGGCCAGGGACCCGCTCGCCCTGCGGCGCCTGGTCGCGGCGAGCGGCGCGACCCTCTTCCAGGCCACCCCGTCGGTCTACCGGTCGATGCTGGGCGGCTCCGGGGACGGGCCGGACGAGGCCGCGGGCGACCTCTCGGGCGTACGGCTGCTGGTCGGCGGCGAGGCGCTGCCCGCCGCCCTGGCCGAGCGGCTGCACGCCCAGGGCGGCGGCGCCGTCAACCTCTACGGGCCGACGGAGGCCACCGTCTGGGTCACCACCGGTGAGGTCACCGGGCCGGAACGGCCGCCGATGATCGGCACACCGCTGCCCGGCGTCCGGGTCTACGTCCTGGACGACACCCTGCGGCCGGTGCCGGACGGCGTCGTCGGCGAGCTGTACGTGGCCGGGCCCTTCCTGGCCCGCGGCTACCTCAACCGCCGCGGCCTGAGCGCCGAACGCTTCGTCGCCGACCCGTACGGCGGCCCCGGCGAGCGGATGTACCGCACCGGCGACCTCGTCAAGTGGCGCGGCCGGGCCGGCCTGGAGTTCGTCGGCCGCGCCGACGACCAGGTCAAGGTCCGCGGCTTCCGCATCGAACCGGGCGAGATCGAGGCCGCCCTCCTCCGCCAGGACGGTATCGCCGCCGCCACCGTGCAGGTGCGCGAGGACCACGGCACCCCGCGCCTGGTCGGTTACGTCGTCCCGGACCGGGACGGCGCGGCGGACGGCGAGGACGACCGCCGCGTCGCGTCCTGGCAGGAGGTGTACGAGGAGGTCTACCGCGGCCAGGCCGGCAGCGGCGGATTCTGGGAGGACTTCGGCATCTGGACGAGCAGCTACGACGGCTCGCCCATCCCCCTCACCGAGATGCACCGGTGGCGGAGCGCCGCGGTCGAGGCCATCCGGCGCCTGGCGCCCCGCAACGTCCTCGAACTCGGCGTCGGCAACGGCCTGATCCTGTCCCAGGCCGCCCCGTACTGCGCGGCCTACTGGGGCACCGACTTCTCCGCAGCCGCCGTCGAGACCCTGCGGGCGCGGGTGGCGGAACGCGACGACCTGCGCGGCCGCGTCGAACTGCGGACCCGGCCCGCGGACGACCTGACCGGGCTGCCCGGAGGGTTCTTCGACACCGTCGTCGTCAACTCCGTCGCCCAGTACTTCCCCGACGCCCGCTACCTGGCCGACGTCATCACCAAGGCCCTGGCCCTGCTCGTCCCGGGCGGCTCGCTCTTCCTCGGCGACATCCGCAACCTGCGCCTGCTGCGCACCCTGCGGGCCGGAGTCGCCGCCCGGGCCCTGGGGACCGACGCCGACCCCACCGCGCTGCGCGCCCATGTCGACCAGCGCACCGCGGCCGAGGAGGAACTGCTCCTCGCGCCCGACTTCTTCACCACGCTGGCCGCCGGCTTGCCGGACGCCGGCGGCGTCGACATCCGCCTCAAGCGCGGCGCCTTCGCCAACGAACTGTCCCGCTACCGCTACGACGTGGTCATCACCCGGACCCCGGCCGCACCCGCCCCGGTGGACGAACTGCCCGCCGTCACCTGGGAGCAGGCCGGCGCCTGCCTGGACGGCCTGGCCGGTCCGCTGCGCGCGCATCCCGGCGGCCTGCGCCTGACGGACGTGCCCAACGGGCGCCTGGACGCCGACGCGGCCGTACTGCGCCGCATCGACGGCGGCACCGGTCCGGGCGCCGGAATCGACCCGGAGGCCGTGCACCAGTACGTCGGAAGGCTCGGTTTCCACGCCGTCGCGACGTGGTCGGCCCGCCACGACGACCGCTTCGACGTCGTCGTCCTGCCCGGCGGCGACGAGCCCGGCACCCTTGTCGCGGCCTACCGCGGCACACCCGGCGACCGGGCACCGGCGGATTACGCCAACAGCCCGGCCCGCCCGGACCGGACCGCCGAACTCAGCCGCGCCCTACGGGCCGGGCTGAGCCGGTGGCTGCCCGAGTACATGGTCCCGTCCGCGTTCGTGGTGCTCGACCGGCTGCCGCTCTCCCCGATCGGCAAGCTGGACCGCAAGGCCCTGCCCGCGCCCGACTACGGACTGCTCCGCGCCGGACGGGCGCCCCGCACCCCCCGCGAGGAGGCCCTGTGCGGGCTGTTCGCCGAGGTGCTCGGACTGGAGCGGGTCGGCGTCGACGACAGCTTCTTCGAGCTGGGCGGCCACTCGCTGCTCGCGACGCGGCTGGTCAGCCGCATCCGCCGGACGCTGGGCGCCGAGGTACCGATCGCCGCGGTCTTCGAGGCGCCCACGGTGGCCGGGCTCGCCGGCCGGCTGGACGCGGGCGGCCGGGCCCGTACGGCTCCGGTGGCCGGACCGCGCCCCGACGCCGTGCCCCTGTCGTTCGCGCAGCGCCGGCTGTGGTTCCTGCACAAGCTGGAGGGCCCGTCGGCCACGTACAACATGCCGCTGGCGCTGCGCCTGAAGGGCCCGGCCGACCACGAGGCGCTGCGCGGCGCCCTGCACGACGTGATCGCCCGGCACGAGTCGCTGCGCACCGTCTTCCCCGAGGCCGACGGCGAGCCCCGGCAGTCCGTCCTGGAGGCCGCCGCGGTGGACTTCGGCTGGCGGGTGCGCGCCGTCCCGGCGGCGGAGCTGCCGGACGCGCTGCGGGACGCGGCGGCCCACCCGTTCGACCTGGCCACCGAAGCCCCGGTCCGGGCCGAGCTGTTCGAGGAGACCGACGCGGACGACGGACCCAGCCGGGTCCTGCTGATCCTGCTGCACCACATCGCGGGCGACGCCTGGTCGGCGGGCCGCCTGATCCGCGACCTGGCCGCCGCCTACACCGCGCGCCGCGCGGGCGGCACGCCCCGCTGGCCCGCGCTGCCGGTGCAGTACATCGACTACGCGCTGTGGCAGCGGGAGGTGCTCGGAGACGAGGACGACCCGGACAGTGCCATCTCCCGGCAGATCGCCTATTGGCGGAAGCTGCTGGACGGCGCCCCGGAGGAACTGGCCCTGCCCGCCGACCGGCCGCGCCCGGCCGAGCCGAGCTACCAGGGCGGCGCGGTCACCTTCGAACTGCCGGCCCGCACCCACCGCGGCCTGGCGTCGCTGGCCGCCGCCTCCGGCGCGAGCCCCGCGATGGTGCTCCAGGCGGCCGTGGCGGCGCTGCTGTCCAAGCACGGCGCCGGTACGGACATCGTGCTCGGCACCCCCGTCGCCGGACGGACCGACGAGGCACTGGACGACCTGGTCGGCTTCTTCGTCAACACCCTGGTGCTGCGGGCCGACCTGTCCGGCGACCCGTCGTTCGGCGAGCTGGTCGAGCGGGTCCGGCAGGCCGGGCTGGAGGCGTACGCCCACCAGGACCTGCCGTTCGAGCGGCTGGTGGAGATCATCAACCCGTACCGTTCGACGGCCCGGCACCCGCTCTTCCAGGTCATGGTCGACTTCGGGGTGCAGGGCGCCGACGGGCCAGGCCTGCCCGGACTGGACGTCGAAGCGGTCGAACTGGGCGCATCGGCGGCCAAGTTCGACCTCGACTTCACCTTTAATGAGCGCGTCGCCGACGACGGCACACCCGGCGGCGTCGTGGGCACCCTGCGCTACGCCACCGAACTGTTCGACCGAACGACGGTCACCGCCCTCGCGGAGCGGCTGGTGGAGCTGGTCGCCACCGTGGTGGCCGACCCGCGCCGCAAGGTGTCCCGGCTCGACGTACGGACCGCCGGTGAGCGCCGCCGCATGGCCGAGCCGGCGGCCCGGCGGCCGGCGGACGCCGCGCTGCCGGACACCGTGGTCCGGCTGTTCGAACGGCAGGCGGCGGCCACCCCCGAGGCGCCCGCCGTGACCGCCGACGACGGCACGCTGACGTACGGGCAGCTCAACGGGCGCGCCGACCGGCTCGCCCGGCGACTGGCCGGGCTCGGCGCCGGGCCGGGGCAGGTGGTGGCGCTGGCGGTGCCGCCGTCCGCGCGGGCGGTGGTCGCGCTGCTGGCCGTCCTCAAGGCGGGCGCGGCGTACCTGGCCCTCGACGGCCCGCAGGAGCCCGCGGCCCACCGGGACGCCCTCGACGCGGCCGGTGCGCTGCTGGTCGTCGCCGGACCGGGTTACGACACGACGGCCGCGGGCGGCCGGACCGTCGTCCCGTTGGACGCGGCGCACGAGGACGCCCCGGCCGACGCCGGTCCCGTCGGTCGCGCCGACCTCACCGACGCCGGCCGGACCGCGCCGCTGCTGCCGGACCACCCGGCGGGCGCCGCGCACCGCCCCGGCCACCTCCCCGTACCGCACGCGGCCCTCACCGAACTGTTCGCCCACCACCAGCGGCACCTGTACGCCGAAGCCGTGGCCGCGGCCGGACAGGACCGGCTGCGGGTCGCCCTGACCGTGCCGCTCTCCGCGCCGGGCGCCTGGGACGCGCTGGCGGCCCTGCTCGCCGGGCACGAGCTGTACCTGTGCGCCGGCCGGGACCGGCCGGCCCCGGAGGACACCGTCGGGCGGCTCCGCGCGGCCGGTGTCCACCTGGTCGCCACCACCCCGCGGCAGGCCGAACTCATGCTGGACGCGGGCCTGTGCACGCCGGGTGGCGACCGTCCCGCCCCCGCCGGCCTGGTGCTGTCCGGGGAGCCCGCGGGAACGGCGCTCCGGCACCGGCTGCGGGAGCTGCCCGCCACCCGGGTGTACGCGGTGCACCGTCCCTCCGGGTGCCCCGGGGCGACGCTGCCGGGCCGGGTGGCGGACACGGCGGCGCCCGCCCTCGGCCACCCGTCGGCCGGCGCCGCGGTGTACGTCCTCGACGCCGGGCTGTGTCCGGTGCCGCCGGGCGTGCCGGGCGAGCTGTACGTCCACGTCCCGCAGCGGCACGCGGCATACGCGGGCGCGGCCGTGCTCACCGGGGAGCGGCTGGTGCCCGACCCGTTCCGGCCGGGCGCGTGGATGTACCGAACGGGCGAGCTGGTGCGCCGCCGCGACGGCGCGGACGGGCCGCTGCTGGAGTCCGTCGTCCAGGCGGACGAGCACGCCGCTCTGCGTGGTCTGCGGCTCGCTCCGCGCGCTGTCGAGGACCTGCTGGCCGCCCACCCGGCCGTCGCCACGGCCGCGGTGGCCGTACGCGAGGACGGGGACGGGGCGGCGGCCCTGACGGCGTACGCGGTGCCGGCGCGCGCAACCGGCGCACCCGAGCCGGCCGCACTGCGCGCGTACCTCGCGGAGCGGCTGTCGGAACACCTCGTCCCGGCCGCCGTGGTGCTGCTCGACCGGCTGCCGCTGACCGGCCACGGCACCCTCGACCGGGCGGCGCTGCCGCTGCCGCAGGGGGAGCCGGACGGTTCCGGACGGCCGCCCCGCACGCCCGGGGAAGAACTGCTGTGCGGCCTGTTCGCGGAAATCCTCGGCGTTCCGCACGTGAACGTCGACGACAATTTCTTCGAACTCGGCGGACATTCCCTCTCGGCGGTCCGGCTGCTCGTCAGGATCCACGCCGTACTGGGCGTCGAATTCCCGGTGAAGGCCATTCTGGAAACTCCCACGGTGGCCGGCCTGGCCCGGCGCCTGGACACGGACACCGGGGACGGTGCGCTGGATGTCCTGCTGCCGCTGCGGACGCACGGCAGCAAGCCGCCGGTCTTCTGTGTGCACGCCGGAAGCGGACTCGGCTGGTCGTATTCGGGGCTGCTCCGGCATCTCGACCCGGACTGGCCCGTATACGCCGTACAAGCCACCGGTCTCGACGGATCGGGAAACCTGCCCGATTCCGTCGAGGAAATGGCGGAGCACTACGTCGACCGCATCACCGAAGTGCAGCCGGACGGGCCGTACCACCTTCTCGGCTGGTCGTTCGGCGGAATCGTCGCGCACCGGATGGCGGACCTGCTGGAAAAGCGCGGCAAGCGCGTCGCCCTGCTCACCCTGCTGGACTGCCACCCGGTCGGCACGGTCACCCGTGAGGAGGTGGAGGAGTCCCTGGCGAAGGTCGGGACGGCCGATGTGTACCGCGCCATGCTGGGGATCTACGACATCGAACTCGACGACGCCGAGGCGGCGCGGCTCACCCACGAGAGCACCGTGGACCTGCTCCGCACGAAGAACACCGCACTGGCCGGCCTCTCGGAGACCGAGGTCCGGGCGATGACGGAGGTCACGATCAACAACGCGCGCATCGGACTCGATGTGACGCACCGCCCCGTCGCCGCTCCGACGCTGGTCCTGGCCGCCTCCGAAGAGACCGAACACCAGCTTCTGCCGGGCGTGTGGGACCCGTATTGCGAAGGGGGCGTCGAATTCCAAGAGATTCCCTGCACGCACACCCACATGATGAATCCCGGGCCGCTGGAACTCATCGGGGCCGTCGTCTCCGAGAAGCTGCGGAACGTCTCCCGGGAAGGGGCGGACGGGTGAACTGACAACGGCGGACCGCCGTACCGCCAGGACGCGGCAAGGGCCCCGACGTCCGCACCGCGCCGACCGCTCCGGCGGATTTCGGCGCGGCGCGGACGCAATGGCCCGTGCCCGCGGAAACGACGGCTGCCCGGCGCCCGGGCGGCGCCCGGCATTTGCGCGGGCGCGCGGAGATCCACGACCTTGACGCCGTCCCGGGCGGCTGGTTGACTCAAGTGAGATCCAGGCAGGCGTCGGCCGGCCGGATCGGATACAGACGGTGTGCATGTCTACGGGGGATTGCGATATGGCACGAGTCATGCGGAGAGGGCCGCGTCCACCGGCCTCCGCCCAGCGGAAAACCGGTACGGCGCCGCGTTCGTCGAACCGTTCCGGTTGACGCCGGCCAGGAGTCCGCGCGCGTCCGCCTGAGACGCCGGACCGATGTTTCCTTTTCGCGAGCCCACCCGGTGCCTCGCGTGATTCCCCTCGCCGTACGGCTGTTCCGCATCCGTACATGAACGGGTGAACCGGCATTCCGCGGCACCCTGCCCGGCGGCCGGACCCCGGCTCTCCGTGAGCCACCGCTCACCGGGCGGCGGGCCGTCCGGCCGTGCCGCCCGCACGACGGTCCCCGCTCCCGGACCACCGATCGACCCTGCCCTTTGCCGGCCGCGCCGCCGTGCCCAACCGCCCGGCCACCGAGCGGACTTGAAACGCCAGGAAAGCGAGCGAGAAGTTGGACGCCACGCCATCGTCGACACCGGACCCGACCGCTCCCGGAGCGGCCACCGGGCCGGCCGGGTCGCGCGAGGAGACGCTGTGCGCGCTCTTCGCCGAGGTGCTGGGTGTGCCCCGGGTCGGCCCGCACGACGACTTCTTCGCACTCGGCGGCCACTCGCTGTCGGCGATCCGGCTGCTGGTCCGCATCCGTGGCGTCCTGGGCGCCGAGCCCCCGATCAAGGACGTCTTCGAGCACCCGACCCCGGCCGCGCTGGCCCGGCGCATCGGCGCGAAGGCGGGCGCGGGCGAACGGCGTGCGGCGCCTGCCCCGATGGCGCGCCCCGAGCGGCTGCCGTTGTCCTTTGCGCAGCGCCGGCTGTGGTTCCTGCACAAGCTGGAGGGGCCGTCGGCGACGTACAACATGCCGTTGACGCTGCGGCTGAAGGG
>NZ_JBIRFL010000049.1:0-19627 GCF_044327445.1 Streptomyces sp. NPDC018045 | reverse complement strand
GATTGAGGACGTCCTCGCTCGCACAACTCGACCGCACGCATACGCCGAGCCTCGGCCAACTGCGGTCGTGTCAGCGGTGGAACGGACACTCCGGACACAACAGACGCAGGCTCGGAAGGCACATCAGCATCTCCGCACCACCACAGCCCCCCCACACCCACAGAACTAATGAAAACCTCAGTAGTGCCCACTCGCGGCCGCTCGGTGGCCGAGCAGTCGAAGAACTATCGCTACTCCACCGCCCATCAGGTCGTCATCGACGCCGACAGCCGCCTGGTCGTCGTGGTCGCCCGGCCCGTGCCCGGCAACCGACATGACTCGAAGGGCTGGGAGGAATCCGGCGCCAAGGCCGCCGTCGGCAACACCATCACGATTGCCGATGGCGGCTACCAGGGCACTGGCCTGGTCATCCCGCACCGCCGCAAGGCCGACCAGGCCGAACTTCCGTCTGGAAAGAGAAACATAACCGCTCGCACAAACGCGTTCGTGCGCGCGTGGAGCACACCTTCGCCCGCATGAAGACCTGGAAGATCCTGCGCGGCTGCCCCTCAGAGGCGACGGTGTCCATCACGCCATGCGCGGCATCGCCCGCCTGTACCACCTCGCCCTCACCGGATAGCCAACGTCCGACATGGTCCAGGATGCTCATGCGAGCCGGAAGGAAGGACGGCAGTGTTGCGCGTGCTGACGTGGAACCTGTGGTGGCGCTTTGGCCCATGGGAGGACCGGCGGAAGGCCATTCTCACGGTGCTGGGCGATCTCCGCCCCGATGTCGTCGGCCTGCAGGAGGTGTGGGCGTGCGGCGGGGAGAATCTTGCAGGGTGGCTGGCGGACAACCTCGACATGCACTGGACCTGGGCAGCATCTCGTGCACCGGAGCGGTGGCAAGACGTCTTGGGGACTCAACGGTTGACATCGGCAACGCTGTCCTGAGCCGCTGGCCCCTCGCGCAGCACGACACGGTGGAGTTGCCGGCCCGCGAGGACGACGATGACGGCCGCCTGGCGCTCTATGCGCGCATCGACGCCCCCACACACCAGGTGCCATTCTTCACCACCCACCCCACGTCGGCCATTGATGCCTCTGCGGTGCGCTGCCAACAGGTCAGAGCGCTTGCCGAGTTCGTAACAGCGCATAGCCAGGGAACCGACTTCCCGCCCGTTGTCACGGGCGACTTCAACGCATGGCCAGACTCCGACGAAGTACGGCAGTTCGGCGGCTACAAGTCGGCACCTGCCATCCCGGGCCAGGTCTTCCTCGACGCGTGGGAATACGCAGACCCAGCACAGCCGTCAGCGACCTGGAACGCGGGCCAACCCGTTCGTCGCGGCCGGATTCGAACCCAGCGTCCGCGTCGATTACATCCACGTAGGCCCACCAGGCCCTGAAGGTCTTGGCTCCGTCAGCTCTGTCCAGCGTGTCGGCGACCAGCCCGTACACGGTGTCTGGCCGTCCGACCACGCCGCTGTCCTCGCAAACCTAAGAAGGCCCTCAGACCTGCACCGTCTGCCCTGACAGGCATTACGGGACATCCTTTAACCAACAGCATTGCCGCCGGTGCAGGGAGTGTGGCCCGATGTCGGCGAGCAGGCCAGCCTGAGCGAATGTTAGCCGAACCTTGCCGCGACCCGACCGTGTCGCACGCTTTGCTGGTGACTTGGTCTGTCAACAGGCGAATGTGCCTTGGGAGACGGCAGAGCACGCGGTGACGAATCGGTCGCATAGCAGTGCAGCCACTTGTTGGCGGACTGTTGCAAGCCCGTGAAGCGCGAGGTTGGTTGGCCTGTGCGACACTCTGGCGGGCGCCGGGTGCATCGGGACCTGCGCTGCCGACGCGCTCTCCGAGGGTGAGTGCCGCACAAACCACTCCGCGTATTCACTCTGCATGCAGGCGCGCATTCTAGTGGAACTCCGGGGCCGTATTCAACTGTAAGCGCGCCCCAATACCGGGCCATTGTCAGCGATGCGACAGTGTTGCGTAGCTCGCCGAAGTGTCTCCGGGGTGACGCCTAGGCTACACCCGATACCCAGTTCGAGCAGTAATAGTCACGCCCGCCCGTGGTCAGGCATACCTTCATCTTGAATACGTGCCCCTCGGTCATGTTCAAGGTGAAGTTTCTGCACTTGCCCGCCCCGTCGTACTCGCCCAGATAGTGAGTCGAGTCGGGCTCGTCCGCTATCTTGACAACAGCAGTGACGACCCTAGCGTCTGCCTTGAGATCGCAAATCCTGAAGACGTCTCCATCGTCATTGAACATCGCCTTCCCGCCCCAGTCCTTGGCATGGTCCGTCGTGTGGGCCATGGCATCCTGTCCGGCAAATGCCGGCGAACCACAGAACGCCACAGTCGCGGTGGCGGCAACCCCGGCCGCCACAAAACCACGTATCCTCATAATTCTCCCACTTCACTGTTGGCCGATAGACCACAGGGGGAAAGAAAAACGGTCGACGATGCAGAAAAATGTGCCGCACTGAAGACTCCCCCGAGATCACGACGACCTTACCTGCAATGACAGGCGCATGTCCAAGCTGGCAATACTTGAAGTGCAGCAACGCGAAATGCAGGTGGCTGCTTTTCCGGCAATATGCACCCTTACAAGGCATATATGGGCAGGCTGTGGCGCTTGTCCAGGGGCGCAATCCACTGACGGAGCCTGCCCTCTGCGGCGCCCCGCCCGATGTTGCCCTTCTCGGTAGAGGGACCGGGCAGCGCGGAGCGGCGACCGCCAGTGCGGTTTCGCGCATCGTCAGCCGGTGGGCGCCCCGACGTACTCAGGCGAGCCTGGCAGTGCTCAACGCAGAAGACGTGGCATCCGGTGCCCGGCCGGGCGGCGAAACCTGTTCGCTGTGGTCGGCGCCTGTGAGCGCCGGTCAGGATACGCTAGCGCTGGATTCCTCAAATGGGGTACACGTATTGGCGGCGTAGTGTCCGTGTCGGTGGTACCGGTCTTTCCCATATCCAGGGCCGGGCCCGTGCGTTGAGCTGGGCGGTTGCCAGGTGGGTGGCCTGGTCGGTCTCGGGTGGTCCGGCGAAGGACTGGCCGGCAAGGGCGGCCTTGGGGAAGATGCGCCACCAGCCTTCCTGGAGGTTGAGCCAGCAGGCGCCGACGGGGATGAAGACGTGCCGGTTTCTGGGGTAATCCTCAAGCCAGGTGTGGGTGGACAGGCTGTTGTGTGAGGACAGGTTGTCGGTGACGACGTAGATGTCCCCGGCTGGGTTGACTGACTCGATCTTTTGAAGAAACTGCTGGTAGAAGGCGCTGTTGCGGGAGCATGCGGTCATGGTGATCTCATGTCCGTCCCGTACCCTCAAGGCGCCGTAGACCCAGGTCTTCTGCGGCCCGCGACCGTAGTCGGCCTCGGACTTGATGCGGTGGCCGTTCGGCGACCAGCCCGGCGCGGGCGGGAACGTGCGGGGGATCACCGGGCCGAGCTCGTCGGCGCAGACGACCGTCGCGCCCTCGGGCGGGCAGGTGTAGAGCTCGATGACCCTCGCCCTTTTCTCTCGTGGCCTGGATCCTTCGAGCGGGTCTAGTACTCCAGTCGCGCTTCTCCATTTTCCCTGATCACAGGCCCCTTCGAGAGTCTATTTCGCTGACGCTCCATCAGAGACGCGGTGGTTCGTGACTCACCCGATCGGGGCGCGTTGAACAGTCATGGATTTGGAGAGCGATGTCGAAGTAGGGTTGTGAGAAGCCGAGTTGGGGTCGTTGCTGCTGCGGGTGGGCGAGCGGTTCGCTCGGGTCGAGCCGAGGCGGCGGATGCGGGACTATGTGCGCGGTCTGCTGGGGCCGGTAGGACGGAAGAACATCTGGCAGGTAGCCGAGTATGCGGGTGACGACACCCCGTACGGGCTGCAGCGGCTGCTGTCATGGTGCCAGTGGGACCCTGATGAGATCCGCGACGACCTGCAGGACTACATAGCAGAGCGGCTCGGGCAGCCGGACGGGGTGCTGATCGTCGACGACACCGGCTTCCTCAAGAAGGGCACCGTCTCAGCGGGGGCGCAACGGCAATACTCCGGCACCGCCGGCAGTACGGAAAATTGCCAGATCGGAGTGTTCACTGCCTACGCCTCCGCGAAGGGCAGGGCCCTGGTGGACCGCGAGCTCTACCTGCCCAAGTCCTGGACCGAGGATCCCAACCAGTGCCGGGCCACCCGGATTCCCGAGGGCAGGCCGTTTGCGACCAAGCCGGAACTGGCACGCGCTATGGTCCGGCGGGCGCTGGACTCCGCACTTCCGGTTGCCTGGGTGACTGCGGATGCGGCCTACGGGCAGGAGTGGCACTTCCGGCGCATGCTGGAGGAAGCCGATGGAGCTACGTCCTGGCGGTGCCCAAGTCCCAGCAGGTCAAGTCTCCGGCGGGCAGCTGGCGCATCGACCATGTCCTGACCGGCGCCCCGGCCGAGGCATGGGAGCGAATCTCCTGCGGCAACGGGGCGCAGGGGCCGCGGGTCTACGACTGGGCTGCGGCCAAGCTGCCCACCATCGACGGTTCCGCTCCCACCCACGACCGCTGGGTGCTGGCCCGCCGCAGCCTGGCGCGTCCTGAGGAGATCGCGTATTACCTCGCCTTCGCCCAGGTGGACGTCACGGTATCCGAACTCGTTGGGGTAGCCAGCTCCCGCTGGGCTATCGAGGAGTGCTTCCAGGCCGCGAAGAACGAGTGCGACCTGGACCAGTACGAAGTCCGTCGCTACGTCGACTGGTACCGCCACACCACCCTGGTCATGCTCGCCCATGCCTTCCTGGCGGCGATGGCAGCCCAGGCCCTCGAAAAGGGGGCCGCAGAAACGAATCCACCAACCACGTTCCCCTCACCGTGGCAGAAATTCGACGGCTCCTGGACCTTGCCCATCCCCACCCGGCCCGGCACCGGTCTTGCGCACCACGTCGACTCCACTGGTCCCGCTGGCGCCGACGTCACCAAGCAAGAGCCCGGCACTGCCACTACCAACGCCGCACGCACCCCGATCGGGTGAGTCACGAACCACCGCGCCTCTGATGGGGCGTCAGCGAAATAGACTCTCGAAGTGGCCTGTGAGCAGGGAAAATGGAGAAGCCCGACTGGAGTACTAGACCGGATCGAGTACGCGCTCCATGAGCGGCCCGACCGGACCTTCGCCTTCGACGAGTTCGGACCGCTGGGCATCCGCCCGACCGCCGGTTCCTGCTGGGCGAAGCGGGGCAGGCCCGACCGCCTGCCGGCGACCTACCACCGCACCCACGGCACCACCTACTTCCACCGCTGCTACTCGGTCGGCGACGACACCCTGTGGAGCGTCAACCGGCGCCGCAAGGGCATCACCCCCACCTGGGCCGGACTCAAGTCGATCCGCGCGGCCCGCCCCGACGGCGCCCCGATCTACGTGATCCTGGACAACCTCTCCGCCCACAAGAACTGACACATCCTTCGATGGGCGGCCCGCGACAAGGTCGAGTTGCGCTTCACCCCGACGAACGCATCCTGGGCGAATCCGATCGAGGCGCACTTCGGCCCGCTGAGGCAGTTCCGGCCTGTAACGACGCGGCCACGTCGATCGACCCGTCTCGTAACACGATCAAGATGTGCTCGGACCTCAGTGTGTATTGGCGTATCGAGCGGATGGTGCGGTCTGTCGAGAGGGCGGTCAGCCGGCGAGCTGGCTTTGCCAGTGGTGCAACGGCTGGATGAGGCGGCGTCCGGCCTGGTCGTCGATGGTTTCGGCGAGGCCGTGCAGGAGGGAGATGAGCATGGCGCGGGTAGTGGGGTCGGTCAGCCGCTCGCCAGGCTCGGCCTCGTGGTCCAGGCGGGTGTGGACTTCGGGGACGGCGACCTGGGGGCCACCGACCACGTAGACGTTGAGCAGGGCGAACAGTTCACGCAGCTGACTCTGGGCGCGGATACCGCCGAAGACGCCCGGGGAGGCGGACAGGACTACCGCGGCGTGGCCGGGCAGGACGCTCGCGCCGTAGGGGCGCGAAGCCCAGTCCAGGGCGTTCTTCAGCACGCCGGGCAAGGCGCCGTTGTATTCGGGGGTGGCCACGATCAGGCCGTCGGCCTCGGCGATGGCCTGCCACAGCCTGCGTACGGTGGCCGGCGGGTCGGTTTCGAGGTCTTCGTTGAAGTGGGGCAGTTCGTCCAGGCCCTTGAACAGCTCGATGTGCATGTCCTGGGGGGCGAGGGTTTGAAGGCCCTGGAGCATCTGGGTGTTGAACGAGGCGGCTCGCAGAGAGCCGGAGATGGCAAGGACGCGGCTCATGAGGGGTACTCCAGGAAGAAGAGCGCGGCGGTGTTGCCGCGCGGACGTGGGTAAGCGGTGTGGGGACAAGAGGCTGAACCCGCCGGGCGGGGGGGTGCGGGGCGGGGCCAGCGATCGGGACCGATCGGCTCGGTCAGCCGCGGAAGCTCTCGCGCTGGGCGAAGTCGGGGATCTCGCCGGCCGCGAAGGCGTCCGTGTAGTGCAGGGGGTGGATGGTGTCGATATTCCATACGTAGATCGGCAGCCGGTCGCGGGCCACGGCCAGGCGTGCCTGGTTGGGGCCGTGGTTCATCCCGCCGGGGGTGACGCTCATCAGCCCGGGGGGCGGGCCGACCCTGCGGCCGTCGTGGGCGCCGAGAGGGACGATCACCTCGTCGTAATCGACGTTGCGGTGGTAAGGCTGTGCACGCTCGGCGTCCTCGCCGCTCTGCATCGGGCGCGGGGCCATGGTGACGATCCAGTTCTGGCCCGACTGGAACGTGGCGTGCGTCATCGGCGGTACATCCAGCCGTTCCGATGTCAACGGCCGGATGTCCGCCAGCCGGAGACGGAACGGGGCGAGGCTGCCGGTCCAGCCCTCGACGTCGGCGGGATCGAAGGCGTAGAAGACCGACGACAGCTCCCCGTCGCGCTTGACGAGCACCTCCCACTCCCCGTCCGCGTTCTCCGCCGAGATGCCCATGGGCTGGGCGTCGAGCTGGGGGACGTCCAGGACGCCTCGGTCGAACGGCAGGAAGTGACCGAGCAGGCCCCTCTCGGGAAGCGCAACCGGCTCCCGCGTCTCCACCACATACGTCAGGTGCTCAACCCCTTCGTCGGGTACGAGCCGGTAGCTGGTGCCCTTTGGAATGACCAGATACTCCAGCGGCCCGTACGTGAGTGTGCCGTAGTCGCAGACCAGGGTGCCGCTGCCGGATTGGGTCAGCAGCAGGGTGTCGCCGTCGGCGTTGCGGAAGTAGTACGGCATCGCAGCGGACCGCTTGGACACCGAGATCTTGATGTCGTCGTTGAACATCAGCAGCGTCGGCAGCGCCCTGGGGTCCGACGCGTCAGCCGTCGCGAGGTCGGTGAGCTGGATGCCGCGCGGCCGGATCGGGCCCTCCACGCGCAGCCAGTCGGTGGTGGGGTGGGCGTGGTAGAGCTGGGAGACCTCCCCCTCGAAGCCGCGGCGTGCGTGGTGCTCCTCGTAGGTGCCCTCCGGCACCGCCGAGTGGGCCTGACGGGCTATCCGGCCCTGGACGTGCTTGGCGAACATGGGGACTCCTCCATCGGCGCGAACCGGTGCCGCGCCAGTCGGGTGAGTGGTGTGGGTGTGCGGCGGGGCAGGCGGCGGCCCCGCCGCACCGTTCGGGGCGGCGCTGCCGTCGTGCTGGTGGCGGGTCAGTCCAGGGTGAGGACGAGCTTGCCGCGCTGGCTGCCGGTTTCCATCAGCCGGTGTGCTTCGGCGAGGTCGGCCAGTGCGAAGCGGCGGGTGATGGGCAGGTCCAGGTCGCCGCGGACGGCGAGGCCGGCGACCTGAGCCACGGTCTCGGCCGCGCGGGTGCCGAACATCATCGTGATGCCGTACTGCTTGGCCAGCGGCGGGCTGACGAGGGTCACGATGCGCGCCTTGTCGCCGGTCACGGCGATCGAGACGGTGATCGCCTCCTCGGAGCCGGTCAGGTCGAGGGATGCGTCCACCCCCTGCGGGGCCAGCTCCCGTACCCGCTCCTGAAGGCCATCGCCGTAGGTGACGGGGGTGGCGCCGAGGGCGCGTACGTAGTCGTGGTTGTCCTGGCTGGCGGTGCCGATGACCGTGGCGCCCCAGGCGCGGGCGAACTGGACGGCCACCGAGCCGACGCCGCCGGCCGCACCGTGGATCAGCACCGTCTCACCGGCGCTCACACCGAGCTTGCGCAAGGCGTTGAACGCTGCCTGGCCGACCGCGCCGATGACCGCCGCCGTCTCCCACGACAGATGCGACGGCTTGGAGGTCAGGTTCTCGGCGGGGACGACGACCTGTTCTGCGTAGGCCGCCAGGTCGACGAACCCGATCACCTCATCTCCCACCGCGAAGCCTTCGGCTCCGGCGCCGACCTGGTCGACCACGCCCGCGAACTCGTTGCCGAGCTGCTGGGGGAAGGAGATGTCGAAGACCGCGTCGAACTCCCCGCGCCGGATCTTCGCGTCGATCGGGTTCAGCCCCGCCGCCTTGACCCGCACCCGCACTTGACCGGGCTCGGCCTTCGGCTCGGGGAGATCGGCCACCCGGAGAACCTCCGGAGTGCCGTAGGAGTCCATCACTACTGCCTTCATGCTGGTCGCCGCCTTGCCTTCGATTGAGTGAGTTAGGGCCGGAAGCGTCCTTCGATCAGTACCGTCCAGCGCCCTTCTGATGCCTAAGTCAACGCCTGTGGCTCATTCGCGTCCAACACTCTTGAGCTGATATGTGACAGTCAGCGGCTGTTAACGTGGAGGGCGTGGACCTTGACCTGCGCCAGGTGCGTTACGCCGTCGCCCTTGCCGAGGAACTGCACTTCGGCCGGGCGGCAGCGGCGCTGACCATCGCCCAGCAGACGCTTTCCTCGCAGATCACCGCCCTGGAAAGCCGTGTCGGTGTGCCACTGTTCACCCGCGACCGCCGCCGCGTCGCCCTGACCCCGGCGGGCGAGATCTTCGTCAAACGCGGCCGACGCCTGCTGGCCGACGCCCAGCGTCTCGTCGACGAGGTCGCCCGCACCCGCGCACCTCTGCGGATCGATGTCCTCACCGAAGGGCTCACCCCCTCGCTCATCACCCAGCACTTGCGCGGCGAGTCACCGTGTCTGCCCTTCGAGGTCTTCCAGAGCCAGGGCCTGGCCGCCGCCCTGCCCCGCCTGCTCGCCGGAGATCTCGACATCGCCTTCGGCCGTATCCGCGGCCTCGGCCAGGACATCCCCGCCACCCTGGGCACGATGCCGGTCCGTCTGGAGCCCATCGGTGTCGTGATGCCCAGCGATCACCCACTCGCAGCCCACGACGAGGTGACGCTCGCCGCGCTTGCCGACCATCCCCTCCTGGTCCACACCGCCGAGGAAGCCGCAGAATGGCGCGACTGGATCGACGAAGCCGTCAACGACTTCAGCCTCCAGGTCGCACTGCGGGTACGGGGGCACGGTCGCGCCGCCATCCACGCCACCGTCCTCGCCCGCGGCCACCCCGCCTTCGGCCTCACCACCGGAGGACTCCCCGACGGCCTCACCGCCCGCCCCCTCATCAACCCTGTACCGCTCTACCCCTGGCACGTTGTGTGGAACACCAACGCAGCAGCACCTACCGTCAATCGGGCCCTGGAACTCATCCACAACTACGCCAAGGGTCACCACTGGCATCAGTTCCCCGACCGCACCTGGTGGCTCCCAGGCACCGATCGGGCCCACCTGAACGGCCCCTCCTGACACTGCTGGAGAGTGTTCAATGAACGGCGATCGTCGCCTATGGTGCAGCGGCCGGCTTCGGCCGAAGGCGCCAGGAGTGATTCAGACCGTCCCTGGGCGATCCAGGGCGGGCGGCTGTAGTCGGTCGTAGTCGAGATGCTGGTAGCAGTAGCTGCGCTTCGTCGAGCGAGGTCCGGCCGCGGCGCGCGCCGCCCAAACCGGAAGTTCGTTAGCAGCGGATAACTGACAACTACTGAGCGTTGCCGCTGTCCATGATCATGCGGAAGTGACCGAACGGTGCCCATGATCACGCGGAAATAGTAGTGGTCGGAGAGGATCCGAATGTTCAGGTCCGCGTCACTGAGGTCCGGGTGGCCCGCGCGGTAGGCGGCCACCGCGCCGTCACCCAGCCGGGCCTGCCGGGCGAGGTCGTCCGGGTCCGCAGATCTCATGAAGTCGTCAGCGAACAGCGCGCATTCGTCGCGGCTGAAGCCGAAGACGCTCTCCACGTCCCGGGCGGCGCCCGCCCGCAGCATGCGCCAGGGGGCATCGGTGAGCAGAACACCGTCGAGCACCGGGCTATAGGGGTGATGGACAGCGTCTCCCAGACGTCGGGGTCCTGGAACATGGCGGCCACCGGTGCGTTGTCGACCTCGTGGATCTTCTCGGCAGGGACACCGGCCATTGCCTCGGCGGTGGCGGGGACACCGAGCGCGCCCGTGATGATGCCGCTGATCCTCTGTGCCTGGTCCGCGCTGGGGAAGAAATGCGGGACGCTCTGCGCGATCACCCGGCGGAACAGTCCCCGGGCAGGCGGTGCGACAAGCAGGGTGGCCACCGGGCCACCGCCCGCCGACTGGCCGAGCAGGGAGACGTTCGCGGGGTCGCCGCCGAATGCGGCGACGTTGTCCCGGACCCACTCCAGGGCCGCGATCTGGTCGAGGATGCCGCGGTTGGCCGGAGCGTCGTCGAGTTGGCCGAAGCCCTCGAAGCCGACCCGGTAGTTCAGCGAAACGACCACCACGCCGTCGGCGGCCAGCCAGGTGCCGTCGTAGTCCTCGACGCTAGTGCTGTCGCCGCGGTACGCCCCGCCGTGGATCCACACCAGGACAGGCAGTCCTCCGGCGGCGGGGGCCGGGGGTCCACACGTTGACGGTGAGGCAGTCGGCACTGTCACCCGGAGACCAGTTCGGTGTCATGCCCTCCCCGGTATAAGGAGGCTGCGGGGCGGCGGCGGAGAAGGCGGTGGCCTCACGCACACCGTCCCAGGGCCGTACCGGCTGGGGAGCACAAAAACGCAGGATCCCCACGGGCGGTGCGGCATAGGGGATGCCGCGGAAGACGCTCACGCCGCTGTCGGTGGTCAGGCCGCGTACGGCCCCGTGGTCGGTTACGACGATCAAGTTGCTGCCTTCTGTCCGGTCGTTGTGCCCCCATTTCCTGCCTGGTCGGTGCCACTGACCAGGTATTTCGGCGAGGAGCATCGTAGTCGTAAGCCGCTGGTGGAACAGGTCATGGGGTGCAGCGGGGACAGCGGAGCGGGCGGGGGCCGGGAGGGCGAGCTGTACGTCAACGGCCAGGCACTCACCCGGCAGTGGGCCGACGAACTGCGAACGAAGGTGCCGGAGCTGCCCTCGGACCTCGACCGGCTCCAGGCCATGCGCGCAGAGTGGCTGGACGCCCCGAGCGCCGCACGCTCGCACTGGCCGGCAGTGGGTTACTCGGCCCGCCCCGCGACCGGGGCGGGCGGCTTGGCCGGCGCCACCGTGCGCGGCCGGGACGCTGCCGCGACGTCCCCCTGACCGAGGCGGTCGCCGAGCCCCCTCACCCGGAACAAGACCATCCGGCAGCAGGCAGTACTCGAACTCCGGGAGACTCTGCCCCTCACCAAGGTCGCGGCACTCCTGGACCTGCCCGGCGGCCGCGTCGACCAGCTCGCCAAGGGCAAGTGACCGGATGCCGCCGAGTCAATCTCGTGCCGCCCGGGTGACCGGACACTCAGGCGTCGGCGGGCGCCGGCTTCCTCGGCCATCTGGGGGGGCAGCCCTCTTCCGGGCGAGAGGTCCAAGCGAGTCCGGGGCACCATCTGGGGGGGTGATCGGCGAGGCCCTCCGGATGAGCGCCGAGGAGGCGGAGGAGGAGTGGGGGCGGGACGAAGCGGCCTGGCATCACCGCAGCGTGGTGGACAGCCTGGTGCTGAAGGACCCCGGCAAGCGCGCTGCGAAGGTCGACCGCTACCGGCACCGGCTGCACGGTCTGCGTCCACTGACCCGGCTCCTGCCACACTGGCAACGCCCTGTCCCCGGCAGTTGCGATGCCGACAGGGCGTTGCCACCGGGGCGGCTATCCAAGCCAGACGATGTTCAGGACGGTCAGACGGCGCAGCGGCCGGTTGATCCAGTAGGTGAGGGAGAGCTGGCCGACGGACGCGCAGCGCACGTCTTGGCCCTCGGGGTCGTCGGCGTTCCACTGCCCAAAGCCCCACGGATCGCCGGCGGCGGCGTCCAGGATGTTCCACACGGTGTCCTCGACGTCCTCGGGGAGAGTGCCGAGGACCTTCGCGGCCGGTGGCGAGAAGCGGACCGCGTATGGCTGTGCGGTCACCGGCGCCTTCGCCTTCCCCGCAGCTCCGCCATGTCGATGGCGTCGCTGTCGTCGTAGCCGGAGGCGATGAACGCGTCGACGGCCGGGGCGTGGGCGAGGCGGCCCTGCCACTCCTGGACGACCCCGTACACCCCGCCGAGGGAGAACGTGCGCCGCGATTCCTCAAGCGCGGCCGCCCACTCCCGCTCGAAGGCCGGCACCCAGGCGCTGGCGCGCCGGTCGGCGCGCAGCTGGGCGAGGAGTTCGGCCGGCGCCCCGGGCGCGGGGGCGTAGGGCGTGACGGGGGCGTGGTCGGGCTGCGCGCTCATCGGCTGGTCCTCCCGGCGGCGGGTCGTCACCTCACGGTACGCGCGCCGGGTGGCCGTCGATCGGTCATGGGCAAATCCCCCTACCGGGTGGGCAGCGCGCGGGCGACGGCCTGGGCGTGCTTGCGCAGCGGCAGGTCCTGCTTGCCCCAGGTGGCGGCCACGTAGTTGAGGAGTTCGGCCGTGACGCGCTCGGAGTCGCTCGGGTCGCTGGCGAGCAGCTTGTCGGCGGCGCGGGCGACGTCGACGGCCGGGATGGACAGGCCTTTCGGGGCGAGGGCGTTGCCGCGGTCGCCGTCCAGGACCAAGAGGTGGCGCACCTGGTTGCGGGACTGGATGGCGATGGCCTCGCGCGGCGAGGCCGCATCGGCGACGACGAAGCCGGGGTGGTTGAGGATCGCCGCGGCGATGGCCTCGATGAGCACCGGCTCCGGCAGCAGGTCGTCGTCGGTGGGCTCCGCCTCCTTGAAGGTCAGCGTGTAGTTGATGCCGGCCTCGGTGGTGAACCACACCTTGTCGCCGCCGGGGGCGGCGTCCGCGGCTGCGAAGTGCGGGCTGCGGCGCAGCGCGTCGGCGACACGGACCGGATCGTGGTCGGCGTCGAACAGCAGGCTCTTGTCGCGGTCGATGGGCGGATGTGACTGAGCGCTCCAGTTGGCCACCCTGAGCTTCATGGTTGGCCTCGGGGTATGGGGTGCTTTGGCATGGTGAGGCCGCGTTCCGCGAAGTCGCATGGACTGCCTGGCAGGCACTTGGTCCGGGGCGCCCTGCTCAGGGTCGCAGGTACTACGCGGGGGTCTGCGGAGTCGGCGACTCGGGGTGGAACTGCTCGACGCGGTCGCGCTTGGTGTGCATGTCCCAGCAGAGCTCCGCGAGATCGTCCGGGTCGGCGACCGGAAAATGCGGGCCGTCGGCCGACTCGAAGGCAGCCTGGGCCGCAGCGGACACCTCACTGCGGGCGATCAGGGACGCGATGGTCAGAGCACCGGCGTAGATCCCCTTGTCCGCCAGCTCGGCGTTGAGGGAGTACAGGTAATTGCGCGTGGCGGCCATCACCGGGCCCAGGCCGCTGAGGCGGGGCATGGGCTGCGCCGCCGAGTAGCCCTGAGCCAGCAGGAAGGTGCCCTCGCCACGCTCGGTCCACTCCGGCAGCAAGGCCCGGACCACCTCGACCGGGGTGAGCAGCAACAGCGGGGTCAGTCCCCCCAGGGTGGCCGCGTCCAGTTCGGCGGCGGGGGTGAAGCCCTGGTCGCCGCTGATCGGCCCGTACTCGACCACGTCGATCCGGCCGAAGCGGTCATGGATCGCCTCGACGAGGGCGGGTACCCCGGCCGGCTGGGAAAGATCGGCGGGAAACGCGACCGCTTCGATGCCTTCACCGGCGAGCACCTCGACGAGGGCGTCCAGCCGGTCCTTGCGGCGGGCCACCAGGGCGACCCGGAAGCCTTCGCGCCCGAAGCGGCGGGCGACGGACACCCCCAGACCGGTACCGGCACCGAAGACGGCGATCACTTTGGACATAGGACTACCCCTTGCCACGGCAGTTTCTTGACCCTTTGGTCAACTTATTCGCCGACGGTAGCACGCGACTTGAACCGGGGGTCAAGTTAGTCTGAGGGGAATGCGGCCAGGGTGGCCGCAGCGCCGGAACCAGGAGGAACGACCTGATGCGGGCCGACGCGCAACGGAACGCGGAGAAACTGCGGGCAGCCGCCGCCGAGCTCTTCCAGGAGCGCGGCCTCAAGGTGCCCCTCAAGGAGATCGCCCGCCGGGCCGGAGTCAGCCACGGCACGCTCTACAACCTCTTCGGCACCCGCGAGGCGCTCATCGACGAAGTCGTGGCAGGGCTGGCCGCAGACCGCCTCGGCGAAGCCGCCGAACACGCCCTGTCCTTCGAGGAGGCCGGAGAGGGGTTCGCGTACTACATCGAGAGAGTCTGTGAACTGCAGGCCACCGATCCCGCGGTCGCCGACGTCGTCAGCGGACGCTTTCCCGCCGCCGAGTGCCTGATGGCCATCTGCGGCCAGACGAAGGACGCCGCCACACGGATCATCGAGCGAGCCCAGCTCGCCGGCGCTGTCCGCCCGGACTTCACCGGCGAAGACCTCCTGCTCTTCTTCGGCACCAACGCTCTCCTCGCTCGCGCGGTCGCGGACACGGCGCCCGATGCCTGGCGCCGCCAAGTCGCCTTCCTGCTGACCGGACTGAGCACGGAACCAGCGCAAGAACCGCTTTCCGTCGCTCCGCTGGCCCCGCCGCAGACGTACGAAGTGATGGGCAGGCTCGCCGGCACGCCGTAGCAGGTGCGGACGCCGCCCTGGAAGTACACGACACCGCGACCGGGAGCCCCGCATCGGCTCGGCGCTGAGCACCGCAGCGGCCGACTGAAACGCCCAGTGGCCAACTGAAGTGCTCAGTCGCATGTGCCGAGGATCGTTACGTGCCACCGGCGGAGCTGCATAGGCTGGCTGAAGACCCGGGCCGAGGCAGCCTGGTCGTCACCCAGGAGGCAGGCTACTTGTCACAGACGCTCCATCAGCGGGCCGTCCCGTCGCCAGGTCAAGGCGTGACGCGCGACGAGTTCGCCGGGATGCTCGGTGAGCAGACCACGGCATGTGGACCGGCACGCGACGCGTTGATCGCCGGCGGGACCTTCATTGTCTGGGACGGTCTGGTTCCTGCCGACCGCCTGGCACACACCTACTGGACGCGGCTGCGTATCACCCAGAAGCGCGGCCAGCCGACGCTGGCCCTCGCCGCCACCGTCGGCCTTCTCTCCCATGCGGCACAAGAGCCGCTTCGCCTCGGGCGCATCGACGCGGCAGACACGCCCTGGACGTTCATGCTCTTCCTCAACGCCACCGCCACCGCGGGACTGGCCTGCACCGGCGTCGCGAGAAGCCAGCCCCCAGAAGTGACAACATGACTGCCATGGTGACAGCTATCGTGTCTTCGGCTCATCACAGCGGAAAATCAGCGGTCACGTATTCGCTCCTAGTCAGTAATCCAGATCCAGGTAATCGATGTCGTTGATTTCCACGTCCGACAGTCCCATGGCGCGGCCACCGCCGTCCTGGAAATAGACTTCTTTGAATCCTTCGGCGATGATCCCACGCATCTGCTGGTCGTTGGCGCCCGCGTCGCGGGCGTCGAACAGGCGCTGTGCGTACGCCGGGGGGAGGTGCACGGTCAGTCGCCGGAACCGTCCGTCGTCGGTCGTGCCGACGGAGGCGGTGTACCCGAAGCGAGCTCTCGTCTCCACCGTGATCCCCCCGCTGGTCGCCGCCTGCTCCTGCCGGCGCTTGCGGACCTGCGGCTGCCAGCGGGCCCGTACGGCGTCGTTGATCTTCGCGGCGATGTCCTTGGGCGGGTTCTTCCGCGCCCCGCGGCGGTAGCGGTTGACCGAGTCGGCGGTGACGCCGAGCTCCGCCGCGACAGCCTTCGCGGTTCCCATCTGCTTCAGCAGGTAGTTGATGCGGCCCTGGAGGGTCTTGGGCGGCTGGCGGGTGAAGCTCTCCCGGTCGGCGCGCTCGATGGCATCCTCGATCTCTCCCACTGGTCAGGCTCCGTCCGTGAGCGGGCTGTGGCCGTACCGGTCAGGGACCAGGCGGGCGTCGGCAACTGGTGCGAGGTCGACGACCAGGCGCTCGCCCACGCCGAAGGTGGCCGTGGCGTTGGATGCGAGGTACCCCAGGCTGCGCAGCTCGCCGACGGCCTTGCGGAAGGCGTCACGGCCCTCAGCGGCCAGGCGCTCGGTGCGGGTGAGGGAAACGAGTTCGCTGATCGTGGGTTCCTGCCCGGGGGTGTAGCCGGTGGCGAGTTCGGCCAGGATCCCGCGGGCGCGCCAGGTCAGGCGCATGTCCCGCACGGCCCGCGCGAACAGCGCAGGGTCGTGGGTGGGCGGGGTGGTGGGGACGGGCCACTGCGGGGGCGGCGTGTCGGTGGTGTTCATCAGGTGCGGTTCCCGTGCGATTAAGATCTATTGTGAGTGCGTTCGCCGTCGGGGTGACGTTGGCCGCCGCCAGCACCCAGACGGCGCTGGCAGAACCGCCGCCAAATCCGGCACCACCCGAGGTCACGGTGACCACGCAGGGCGACTCCCCCGGACTAGGCCGTTTCCTTCAGATCATCGGATCGTTGGTTGATGTGTGTCGTTGACTGACGCCCAATGGGCACGCATCGAGCCGTTGCTGCCGGATCGGACGCCGAAGCGGGGTGGGCGGTGGCGGGATCACCGCCAGGTGATCGACGCGATCGCGTACAAATACCGCACCGGCACTCCGTGGATGGATCTGCCCGAGCACTTCGGGTCGTGGAAGGGCGCCCACAACCGGCTGCGGAAGTGGGCCGCCGACGGCACCTGGGAGAAGGTCTTCACCGCCTTGCTCGCGCAGGCCGACGCCGAAGGCGACCTCGGCTGGGTGGTCGCGGTCGACTCCACGATCGTGCGGGCTCATCAGCACGCCGCCGGGGCCCGTCAAAGGGGGCCCCGGCCGGCGAGCCGGCCGACCATGCCCTCGGACGGTCCCGCGGAGGGCTGACCACGAAGATCCACCTCGCCGCAGACGGCCGCTGCCGGCCGCTCACTTTCGTCATCACACCCGGCCAGGCCGGTGACGCACCGGCGTTCACGCAGGTCATGGCTCGGTTAAGGGTGCCCCGGCGGGTCGGCCGTCCGCAGGTCAGACCGGAGGCGGTCCTGGCCGGCAAGGCCTACTCATCCCGGGCGATCCGCCATCACCTGCGGCAGCGCGGGGTCCGGGCGGTGATCCCGCAGCCCGCCGACCAGGCCGCCAATCGCAAACGGCTCGGCCGGCTTGGCGGCCGTCCGCCGGCCTTCGACCGTGTCGCCTACAAGCAGCGGAACACCGTCGAACGCTGCATCAACAAGCTCAAGCAGTGGCGCGGCCTGGCCACCCGATACGACAAGACCGCCACCATCTACCTCGCCGGACTCCACCTCGCCGCCATCTTCATCTGGTCGGCGAGATGATCCGAAGGAAAGGCCCTAGCAGCCAGTTGCAGGTTCTACGCCTCAAGGCCTTTGCACAGCGGCTCGCGGATGACGGGTACTGGGGGCATCCAGACGTGTTCTGGTGGGCCTGTGGCCTGTACCAGCGAGGTGGACCTCGAGTTCTATAACAACTTCTCGCGCATATGGATGACGGCAGCGACCTCGCGCCAGCATAAGTGTGCGCCACCGCTGCGGTCGTCGACCTCACCGGCTACCTGTGAGAACCGCCCCGGCGACCCGAAGGTTGCCTGGCGTAGCAGTACGGCCGGGTCCCTCGTGGACTCGAGCGGTCACTCGGCCACCGGGACGGGGTACAGCCCTGTTCTGTACGTTCCCTGCGCGTAGTGGGAAATTGAAGGGCCTGTGGTAGCCGGGCCGGTCTCGGCCCCGGGCCTTTCAACCGTCATGGAGAGGACCGGTCACGGCCTCGGATCACGACATGCTGTGGCGTCACTGCGCGCATCTGGGCCGTGTCCTGCTGCCGCTGGTGGATCAGGAGGCATGGCGGCAGGCTCGTCGCCACGAGACCCTAAAAACCTGGGGCATCGACATAGTGGTGGGCGAGCGATTGATCGAAATTTTCACGGCCCTGGCCGCCCACGCTGTGGTGGCCGACACTTCGGTGTCCGCCGCAGGCTTCGACGCCCTCCCCCTCAGCGCCGTGGCCGACGCGGCGACCGGCAAGCGCGACATCGAACTGCTCGCCGGGCTCCCGAGCGCCTTCGCCGACGACAGTGACAGGCAGGCCGTCAACGTCTTCCGTCTGTACACCTACAAGGGTGGGCAGTACAGCCGCCAGCTCTTCCATCTGAGCAGGGAAGTTCGCCATTCATGCCTCGTTCTGGTCGGTCGCCTACCGATGCCGGTCCCCACATGTGGAGATCTCTTCCGCCGGGCGGCCGAAGTTGGTCTGCCCCAGTGATGACCACGATGCGGCCGATACCTCTGGTGATGCGAATTCATACATGCCGGGCTGTGATGCCCACAGCGCTCAGGACGGCAGTTCACACATCCAGGTGGGTACGGGCAACGCAGCCGCTACGGAGGCTGCATCGAGTCGGCGCGGGTGCCATCCCGGGGGCATCAACGCACGAGCCTGTGCCCCGATCGCTATGAGTTCGCCGCGGTAGTGCGGCATTGTGGACCGCAACAGGCGCTGCACAGCCCAGAAGCGTTCCGCCTCCGCATGGGTGTAGGAACGAGACTGCTCGGCGACCACGGCCGGGCCGGCGCCAGTGCCCTGCGGCTCCCTTGCCGGGGGGATCCGGGCGTTGCGGTAAAGAACATGTGCGTCGCGGCGCGTCACCACGACCGAGTCGACCCCGGGCCGCTGCTCGGCAGAGGTAGCCACGTCGGCCAGAACCCGGAAGCTGGCGTCGTGCCCGGCAGCGGTGGTGAACCGGGCGGGCAGGCCGCGCCGGTTCATCTCGGTGTAGCGGGCGGCTGTGCCCTGCCGGGAATCGGCCGCGCGCACGGCCAGCACCACCAGCTCCCCCCGGTAGCCAGCCTGCCGGTACAGGGCCGCGGCGGCAGTGAATTCTGCCAGGCTGCCCGGGGTGGCCTCGATGACGACATCGCCGCGCTGCTGCCGCGCCCATGCCTCGGCCTGGGCCTGCCAGGCCCGGTAGTCCGCGCGGATTCGTACGGAAGCCGTACGCGGCTCGGCACGCAGCAGAGCCAGATAGTCCGGATGCGCCTGCTTGAAGTCGTCACCGCGGATATGGGCGGGGGTGTCGCGCAGGCTGCGGTGGACCATCCAGGCGGCACGGGTCTTGCCAGCACCGGGCTGGCCGATCACGAACACGACGACTGGGCGCTCCTGCGGTGTGACGCCTGAGGTGGTGCTTGCTGCCCGGACGTACTCGGTCGACCGGGCTGGGGCCGCTTTCGGGCCCCGGCGAGCGGCCCTGACGTGGGAGGAGTCGATCACCGCCCGCGACCAGTCCAGCTTCTTCGCGACCCGCAGCTTATTCAGCAGCACCAAGTGCAGTTCGTCCCAGACGCCGGCATCGTTCCACGCGGCCAGACGCCGCCAGCAGGTCATCCCGGAGCCGAAGCCCAGCTC
>NZ_JBIRFL010000048.1:0-21259 GCF_044327445.1 Streptomyces sp. NPDC018045 | reverse complement strand
TACCCCCTCCCCCAACCACTTTCCCCCCCCCCCCCGCCTTGCCTTTTTCCCCCCCCGGGCCCGGGGGGGGGGGGGGGGCCCCCCGGGGGGGGGGCCCCCCCCCCCCCCCCCGGGGCCCTGGCTTCACCCCTGCCACCCTCGCGGTCCGCGTGGCAAGATCGCCGGATGCTGAAGCTCACCGATTTCATCATCGACTGCCCCGAGCCCATGAAGCTCGCGGCGTTCTACGCCGAGGTCACCGGCGAACCCGTCAAGCCCGACAGCGACGACAACTGGGCCGGCATCAAGTTCGGCAAGATCGAGCTCGCGTTCCAGCGCGTCGACAACTTCCGCGCCCCGAACTGGCCCGACGACGAGCACCCCAAGCAGTTCCACCTCGACTTCGAAGTCGAGGAGTTCGAACCCGAGGAACAGCGCCTCACCGCCCTCGGCGCCACCCTCCGCAAGGACTTCGTCGGCGAGGAGGGCTACGGCTGGCGCGTCTACACCGACCCGGTCGGCCACCCCTTCTGCCTGTGCCGCAACAGGCGCGTCCAGTGGATCGACGGCGAGCCCGTCGGGCTCTGACGTACATCGGATGGGCCCCGGGACTCCGGGAATGGCCCCGGCGAGTACCTGGATCGCCCCACCCTGGGGTGATTGATCTCGATGGCGAGCCCCGGAAGCAGATGAACACGGCACCTGTGGATCATGTAGTTCTCTACGCTGCAAGATCCACGAAGGTGCCGTGTTCGTTCCTCCATCATCTCCTGTCGCTGTCCGTGCGCCTCAAGCGCCCTGCCTGGAAGCTCTCCGCGAGGGTGTGGCCAAGGACCAAGTCCGTCGCCTGGTTGCCGAGTTCGAGTCGGTCACCGATCCGCGAGGGGCCTGCGGAGTGCGCTACCGGCTCTCCTCTGTCCTGGCCCTGGTGGTCTGCGCGATGACCCCGTCCGGCCACGACTCGATCACCGCGGCGGCGGAGTGGTGCCGACGTGCGACGCCGGAGGAGCTGGCCGCCTTCGGCCTGCCCTACCACCCGCTCCTTGGCCGCTACCGGATCCCGAGTGAGAAAACCCTGCGCAGCATCCTGGGGCGGCTCGATCCCGGCGAGATCAGCGCGGCGGGGCACGACTACCTGCGGCCCCTGCTGTCCGCACGGTCCCGCCGTCCGGAGCCGGTGATGCCCGACGGCGGCACCGAGCGTGAACAGCGTCGGGCCCACCGGGCGGCCGCACGCGCCGAGCCGGTACGCCCCCGGCGGCGGGCGATCGCGGTGGACGGTAACGGGCTCTCCCGCGATTGGTCGTGAGGCGTGTTGGCCTGGCTCCTGAGGCAAGGGCCCGCTACGCGGAGCCGCGCTAGTAATAGCCCTTCGTGCCGTCGAGCAGCTCCCGGACGATGTCCGCGTGCCCCGCGTGCCGCCCCGTCTCCTCGACGAGGTGGATCAGCATCCAGCGGAGGTTGGCGCTGCCGGAGCGGAAGTCGGGGTGGCGGCCGACGTCGTCCGGGGAGGCCGCGGCGACGATCTCGTTGCTGCGGGCGCACTGGGCCTCGTACTCCGCGAGGAGCTCGGCGACGGGGCGGCCTTCGGTGTGCCAGTCGGCGTCCTCGCTCGACTCGTCGAACGACGGGTTCCGCTTCTCATCGCCGCCGAGGAACAGTACCTCCAGCCACATGTGCTCGGTCCAGCGCATGTGGGAGATAAGACCGGCCATCGTCATGACCGGTGAGGTCGGGATGACCGGGCGGTGCGCGTCCTCGTCGCTCAGCCCCTCGCATTTCCAGCGCAGGATCTGCCGCTGCAGGTCCAGCCAGCCGATGAGTGCGGTGCGTTCGTCCGCTTGGAGCGGGGGGCGTTCCAGTTCCGATGTCATGCCGACGCACGCTACCGGGGCGGTCGGGAGGGGACACCTGGATTTACGGGCTCTTCCACGATTGATGATCTCCGTCACGGTTGGGGACATCGGGGTGTTCGTGCGAGTTATCCGGGTTGTGATGACTCATCAGATCCGTGCGGTGATGGCGCATTCCGCGTTCTGCGGTGTCCCGGAGTGGCTCTTGGGCGAGCTGGTCACGGAGCTCGCTGCGCGCTGGGAGGCCCGCTGCGAGTCCGAACGCCATGACCGTCGTCACGGTTCGCGCCGACGTGAGGCGGGGGCCGGGCCGAAGTATGAGCTGGTGTTCACCGACCGGCTACTGGCCACGCTGGTGCACCTGCGGACCGGGCTCACCCATGAGGCGCTGGGCGTCATCTACCAGGTGGGCAAGTCGACGATCGGCCGGGCGGTGGCAGAGGTGAGGCCACTACTCGCGGCCCGCGGGTTCGCGGTGCCGCAGCGCCCCGGGCTGCGGCTGCGCACATTGGAGGACGTGTTCGCCTATGCCGAGGCCGAGAGGGTGACCCTGCGGATCGACGGGATGGAGACCCAGGTGAGGCGCCCCAAAGCACACCGGCCCGGGCGACGTGCGTTTGTGTCGGGCAAGCGCAAGCAGAACACGGTCAAGACGACCACGATCAGCGATGGGCAGGGCCGGACCCTGTGGTCCGGAGGGGTGCGTCCGGGCCGGATGCATGACCAGACCTGCGTGCGCACCGAGGGCATCGCCGAGCAGTTCCGCCTCCACCCCGGCGTGAAGGCAGAGGTGGACGACGGCTACCGGGGCCTTGCGAATGAGTTCCCCAACCAGATCTCCGCCCCGCCACGACGACCGAAGGACCTGGACGACCTGCCGGTCACCGAGTACTACGGCTGGCGCGAGCGCAAACGCCGCCAGTCCTCACGCCGGATCTGCGTCGAACACGCCAACGCCGAACACCGCCAGTGGCATCCGCTCCAGAGATACACCGGGCGACGTGACACCTACGGCGAAACCCACGCAGCGATCGCCGGCCTGGTCTCCGACCGCGCCGCCAAGCGCACCACCCAGCGCCGGACGAGCACCGAACCCGTGCCCGTCCGCCCGATGACCTGCTGAACCAACCACCAGCCGAACCTCCAGGCCAACACGCCTCACGACCAATCGCGGGAGAGCCCGTAACTTCCTCACCAACAGCGCCGATCAGCGGAACGTCAGCCGGGCTCTCCTTCGGCAGCAGCCGAGACCGTCCGACGGGCACGCCGCAAGCGCAGGGCCCAGGCCACCAGCGCGGTGACCAGCGCCACCGCGAGTCCGCCGAGGAATTCTGGAACTGCGGCCACCAGCAGCTCCGGAACGGCGCTCAGGTGGCTGGTGCATCCCGTGCTGGTCGCTAGGACTGCTTCGTTGATCTTTGTCGACATTGCGGAACGCCTCCGTTGTTCGGAACACCTCACGGTCGTTGTCGACCGCGCAGCCAGCTTGCTCAGGACGGACGGCGCCCCCAACCCGCGCTGGGGCAGGCTGGGACAGCTCGGGGCATTACCCCGCTGGCTGAGGGCCCGATCTGGGAGAATCGCAGGTGTCCCGGACCCGCCCCAGGGACGCGCCTGAGGCGCCCTTGGGGCAGGAGATCAAGGAAGGCCAGCAATGAGCAGCTCTCAGGGAGACGGCACCAATGCAGCGCTTGCGCTCGCCGGCTTTCTCCGGACTCGGGCTCAAGAGGCGTGCCTCAGCGCGCGTGAGATCGCCCGCGCCTTCCAGCAGCGGGCCGACCGGGAGCAGGCGCGGGTCGCGGCGGGGACGGCCAAGCCGGCCGACCCAGTGGGCGGGATGAGTTTCTCGAAGTCGCACCTCGACCGCCTCTTCAAAGGCGGTGCCGCGCTGCCGTCCGTCCGGTTCCTCGAGGTCTTCCTAGAGATCACCAGTGACGCCGCCAACTTGCCTCCGCAGCGCCACCAGGCGCTGCGCCAGGAGGCGACGGAACTGCTGACCAGGGCTTGGCGGTTGCGCACCCGCCAAGCTGTGCTGCCGCAGCCACAGCCGCACCCTGAGTCGCCCACCACCTCGGCGGCCATCGCTTCGCTTCAGGCGCAGCTGGACCTCGAACGGGCGCATCGCGCTGGGGACCGCCTCCGCCACGAGCTGAGCGAAACTCAAGCGCTGATGGGCACGCTGCTGCAGATCATCGACGCGCTACGGGACATGATCACCGAGCTCGATCTCGACCTGTTCGGCGCACCACGCGCCGCGGTGCGGACAGTTCCGCGATCGCTGGCCGAACGGCAGCGCACCGAGGCAGTCGAGTACAAGGCGGCGGCGGAGGCAGAGTACGGCCGGGTCGACCACCGGCGGCGGGTGCTGGAGCTGCTGTGGGACCAAGCGCAGGGCAACCTGCGGCGACTGGCCGCGCACGCCGATGGTGAGCACCTGCGGCCCCTGCCTGACCTCCCGCCTCTGCCGACCTCGAACGTCCTCTCCCACGGCGTCCACGCCGAACCCGCGCTCGCGGACATCGCGACCGCACTCAGCCGGGTCCAGGCGTACAACGACGCCGAGGAGCAGAAGATCAGTGATCTGCAGGGCGCCCTCGCAGACAACGTGCCTCTGGCCCCTGACGACGAGCTGGCGATCCTGCTAGCCGCCACCCATCTGAGCGACCCGCTCGCCCGCGACGCCGCCCTGCGGACTGTCCTGTCGACTTGGGCCCACCACCCGAGCACTCGCGACACCCTTCTGCGACTCGTCTACGACGACCAGTCGGCCATCCGCCATCGGGCGGCGTGGGGCTTGGCAGCCGCCTGGGCCGGGAATCCCAAGGCCCGGGACGCCATCGTGGCGTTGGCCGGTGACCCGGAGAGCTGCGTCCGACAGACGGCGGCGCTGGGGCTGGTGCACGGCTGGGCGGGCGACCACGCCGCGCGTGATGCGCTGGCCCAGCTTGTCCAGCACCAGGATCCGGGAGTCAGGCAGACAGTGGTGCAGGCCCTGGTTCAGGGGTGGGCGCATGATTCGGTGGTCCGGGACTGCCTGGTCGCTCTGTCCTGCGACAGCGACCTGCTGGTCCGAGCGGTCGCCGCGAAATTCTTGGCCGAGGGTTGGGCCGACGACGGGGTCGCACTCGCCTCCCTCACTTCCCTCTGCGACGATCCGGCGGAGTCCATCCGCTGGATCGCAGTGCAGGGGCTCGCACGCCGGGGCTCCGTCTCGGCCACCTCGCTCGTGACGACCAACGCCATCCTCCAGGCTGCCGAACTGCCACTTTCCTATCAGGAACTCGGGACCCTGCCGGTCGCTGCGGCGTTGCGCCAAGGAATCGTCTTCCACGAGGGAATCACCGTGCTTGTAGGTGCCAACGGCACTGGGAAGACCCTCCTGCTGAACGCCTCGGCTCTGTCGATGAATTCGAAGCGCTCCGCTCTCCCGATTGGCGGACGGACCTTGCTGAGCAAGGACCTCGCCAAGCACCTCCAGATCACCTGGAACGGCCGACGGGAGACGTACAGTTGCCACTACATCAATGACCGCACTGTTCCGGCTCACGACCGTTATGCCTCCGGGCTGGAGAACTACCGGGCACACCTGCGCTCCCTAGTCGAGTCCGACGGCACGCCGAACAAAATTGTACTAATCGACGAGGGTTTCGGGCCCCTGCTTTCCACCTCTGAACACGAGATCATTGACGAGCTCGTGGAACTCGCCGACCGGGGCTTTCAGCTGATCGTCGCTTCGGCGCAACCAAGCTGGGCCGCCTTCTCTGTGGCCCGAGTCATCGCTATCGACCAAGGCGCCAGCCGCACCGCCGCCTTCGATCCAACGAAGTTCCCCGGCGGCCCCCCGCTGTCGATCTAGGTGTATTGCTCTGCAGCGTTACTCCCCCACACCGCCTGTCGGCAGTTTTCCGCCTCCTTCCGGTGGCATGCCTTCCCCACTCACGGCCGATTTTCACCGGCTGGGTCTCCCGGACCAGTGTCTCTCTCTGCGGGTCCCTTGATCCAATCCGTTCTCGTCGACATACACCTTCGTCACACCATACCGAAATAAGCACATGTCGAGATGGCCACTTGCGTGCGGCGCAAGCACATTCGATTGCCGCGATCGATGTGGCCCCGCACTCTGAGCTGTCGAATATGCCGATGTCTCTATCGCTTTCGGGGGGTTGATCATGGAGGATGCGCTGAACATCATGGAGGTCGCCACGGGCGGGGCGGCCGTGCTTGTCGCAGAGATGGCCAAGAGCGGCTGGGCGTCGTTCCGCGCGGGGGTGGCGCGATTCTTCGGACGGGGCGGCGAGGAGAGGGCGCAGCAGGAGTTGAGCCTCGTCGACGCTGCGCATGCCCGGCTGACCGAGTCTCCGGAAGGCGAGCGCGACGCCGTGTCCGAGGCTCTGCGGCAGCAACTGTTCATCCAGCTCGCGGCGTTCTTGCAGCATCACCCCGAGGCGGCGGCTGATCTCCAGGCCCTGGTGGACGGGGCGGATTCGGCGGAGGAGGGGCACCGGGTCCAGGCCAATGTGCAGCACAACACCAACAGCCAAGTCGTCATCTCCGGCGGTTCGCTGAGCGCCAACAACATCACCTACCGGACGACTGGTGATGACAAGTGAGCAGTGAGGCCGGCCTCCTTGGCGGCATCCCGCCCGTACCTCCCGTCCCTCCTGATACACCATCCGCGGGCGTAGCCGGGGGCATGAAGGTGAAGGTGGAGGGCAATGAGCGCTCCACGATCATCGTCGCGGCAGGATCGGTGACGATGACCGGGAAGCAATTGCTGCCCGTCACGCCCATCTCTGAGGCCGATCTCCATGTGGTGCGCGCGGCGTGGGTGAGCATCGGGTCCCAAGGCGAGCCCACCACTGCCGTGACCACCGCCGCGGCGCTGCTCACCGGCGAGGGACCGGCGCTCGCGGTGGTCGCCGGCCCGCCGGGTTACGGCAAGCGCACTGCGGGGGTCAGAGCGCTGTGGGAGGCAGCGCGGGCCCAGCAGGGGGCCGAAGGCCAGCTGCCCGCGCTGCAGGAGATCCGGCCCGACTGGGACGACCCCGAGGCCCCGGACATCTCCGTGCTGCCCGAGGAGCCCGGCACCGGCTACCTGCTGGACGTCGCGGCGGAGATCGGCACGTGGAAGGACCCGGTCAAGGTGGCCACGGCTCTGGTGGCGTACGCCGAGACGCTGCGCCGCAAGAGGTCGTTCATGGTCGTCGTCTCCAACGAACGGGGCTGGCCGGAGGGCGCCTCGGGCACTTTGGCGCACGTGGTCGCGCGGGCAACGGTCCGGCCGGACGCCCGCCGGGTGGCCATCGCGCACCTGGAACACGTCCACTACAAGCGCGACCGGCTCGCTTGGCTCCGCACCGACACCAGCAGTGCCGCGCCGGCCGACACAGCCTCCCACCTGCTGTCCCGGAGGAGCAGTCCGGGCGAAGCTGTCCGGCTGGTCGCCAAGCTGGCCGCCGCGGAGTACTCGCCGCAGGGCCTGAAGGACGCTGTATCCGAGTTCCAGGAATGGCACGACGAGATCAACAAGGTGTTCGACGAGACTCAGAACAATGCTGACGACCGGGCGCTGTTGATCGCTTCCGTCTTCCTCAGCGGCGAGGACGCCCTCACTGTTCAAAGCGCGGCCCGCAAGCTGCTGGGCGAAGGCGCGGAACAGAAGGTGCGCACCATCCTGACCGGGCCGGACCTGACGGCCCGGTTCGAAAGCGTCAACGCGCGCGTCAAGGAGCGCCGCGCCACCCTCGAAGACAAGCCAGGGTACGCACGGGCTGTACTGCTCCACCTGTGGCAGCAGCGTCCCGACATCCACCAACCTCTTCTGGCATGGCTCAGCGACCTGACATCACCGCAGCAACCAGGCGCCAAGCGCCTCGGACCGATCAGTGACCTGTTGGTCGAGCTGGCCAAGGCACAGAACGACATCCGAGTCATCGACATGATCCGCGACTGGATCGATCACAGCGACGCCACCGAGCACCTGAAACTGATCGCACGCGTCCTGGCCACCGCCGCAGAGGCGGACGCCCTCGGCCCCACCGTGCGGGCCCGGCTGCTGAAGTGGTCCCAGAACACCGACACGTCCGTGGCCACAACCGTTGCGCTCGTCTGCCAGACCATGTTCGCCGACCGCTACCCCCACCAGGCACTCGTACGCCTGCGCCACATCCTGGGGCGCACCGATCGGGACGCTGCCGTCACCGCGGCCGAACAGGCCCTACGTTCGATGGCCGGCCAGGACCACCAGCTCCCCCTCGTGTGGGACACGATCAGCAAGTGGGCCGTCGAGCCCCGCCATCTGGCCGGCCACCGCGCTTTCCTCTCCCTCCTCGACCCGAGCACCGACCCCTTCGCCCTCCGGGTGATGCTGGCAGCCGCCGAGAAACAAACAGAGGTCAAGGAGGCTCTGATCCAGGGCTGGAGCGCAGTGCTGTCGGACGAGCGGGTCAATCCTGAGGCTGGGGATCTGCTCATTGCCTGGGCCCACGCCCGGGCGAATGACGACTTGGTCCCCGCCGACCTGGTCACGGACATCCTGCGCCAAGTCGTCGGGCGGCACCTGATGTCCACGCCGATCTCCGCCCTCGTGTTCGGTGAGCCGGACGTCCGCTACGACGCGGCCGTCATCGACCTGCGCAAGGAGCTTCAGCTCCCCACAGCGGACGTGCTGCCTACAGCCGGCTCACCGTGGAGGCCCTGATCCGTGGCCACCAGTCGTTGGGCGCGCCGTCGCACCCGTAGAGTATTGCGGCGCGCCTGCCGCTTCGACGTACGCCTGCCCAGCCTCCATGACGGCATCGCCTTCGCCGCGCGGATCTCCGTCATGGAGGTGAGCGAACCCCCATATCCGCAGCCTGTCGAGGAGACCGCCGCGCAGATACGCCAGGTGCTGCGCAAGGCGGCCATCGAGTTCACCCGCACCTGCGACCCCGCCGACCTGGCCTCCGCGCACGATGCGCTCGGTGTGCATCTTGGCCGTCCACGCTCCCTGCCCAGCAGTCCGCCCGTCGTCTTTAACGCCGCGCTCGCGCTAGATCTTCTGCCCGACGACCGGTCCGCCGTGGCGGCACTGCTCGCCGCCCAGCGCAGACAGACAGTTGCCGATGTCCTGCGCCGGCAAAAGACGGAGGCGCTGGCCCGGGAACTCACCGACCCAGCGGCCGTCCTGGCACGGTGGATCGAGCAGGACCACGCCGACTGGGCCACGGCGCTGTCCGACACTGCCGCGCGTGACATCGCTCAGTCCTTCGCCCAGTATCGCCCGGCACACGAACGGACCGCCGAGTTCGCGGCACTCGAACTGATCAGGGATTTCCTCGACAGTTTCTCCGACCCGTCTCAGAAGCAGATGCTCTACGCGCTCCTGGCAGGCGGCATGCACCACGCCAACCGCCCCGAACACGCGGCGAAGGCCGCCGCTCTACTCGACGGCCGGACCCCGCCCGCACCGGATGGCGAAGCGTGACTCACCGCCTAAGCCGTGAAACGCCCCGCAGGCGTATTCCATGAGTACGAGCGCGCTGCGTTGGCTGCTGTCGCCCCGTACCAGCTGGCTCGCCTGGCGCCTGGCGCGAGCCAGCTGCGGCAACCTCTCCTTCGACGCCGCCTGGCGGCACACCCGAGTCCACCTGCACCCCGACGAAGCCCCCTTCCGCCGCCAGGGCCACCGCCCAGGCTACGTAGGCAAGCGGCCGGACGCTGAATCCTGATTTCCGGCCCGTAAGAGGTCCTCTCAGAAACGCCCGATACCTCAAGTCTCTTCGTCAGCCCCGCCACTCAAACAGCACCAGCAGCATCCAGCGACCCAGGCGCTGCACCTCCGCCAGGGCTTCGAGCCGTCCGGCACGGGCTTTCGACGGCTGAGGCCAAGATCCGGACCATACACGGACCAGCACTCCCCCAACGGCGCTCACAGCCAGTAACACAGCAGGTCAGCACCACCATGCGCCCTGTACCCCCAGCAGACGAAGAACCTGCTGGGGGTGCGCAAAGTCGGGGAGCATGGCCGCTGATCGTCATGCAGCTCCCCGCAACACAGCTTGACCGGGCTTCGCATCCGATCGCCTGACCAGCGACGCAGCACACCTGACAAACCATCAGGACGAGCGCCAGATGAGCGTCACGAGCGTCAAGGTATCGCCCGTAACGCCCACACCGCGCACCCACAAACCCGCAGGCCAGGCACCCCTACCAGCCTTCTCCAAAATCATCACACACTCCACATGATGCGTAACCGGAAACACGTGGAGGCAATGCCGACGGCCCCAACCGGCAATGCTGGCACCGACTAGACCCGTTCCAACTCATCCCTAACACTGAGCACTGAGCAAAGCAGGTTATCCGCAAACGACCGGTTTCCCAAACCGGCGATTCCTCGGATTATTGGTAGTCCACCGCTTCTTCCTGCTTCCCCACTCACGGAAGCAACCAGACCCGAAAGGCACTGCGGACAGGAATGCCCAGCCAGAGCAGCACGACGCATCATGACCCGTTCAGCCCTGAGCACATCCGCGCCACCTGGAGCGGGACCGCGAGCGTCGAGGACGCCGCCCAGGCGTTCGGCTTGTCGAGGTCGAAGAGCTACGACCTTGTTCGCCGCGGGGAATTCCCATGCCGCGTACTGCCAATAGGCCGTACCAACCGCGTCGTCACCGCCTCGCTCCTCCGGGTACTCGAGAGCGGCGAGCCGGAGTACAACAGAACCCCCGGTGCAAAGCCCAACCCGTCGTAACCAGCTGCACGACGGCGCCCCGCCGGAAGAAGCCGGCGGGGCCTCTTCATATCAGGTCCCCGTCTGCGCAGGGCCTCGTGGGAGCAAGCCGACGGAGAACCTCACACGTCACGGGCGATTACACGCCTGTCACCAATCCCATGGATGCGCTCACGTCAAGAGGCCCTGTCCTGGACATATGCGCTGCCTCTGAATCACGTGGACGTCCTGGCCAGCTTCTCCGCCATGTGCCACGGTCGCCCGGCCCACGGCGAGGGCCTTCACGCGGGTGTAGATCCGGTCTTCGGCGCGAGCGTCGCCCACGGCGGTCGGCGATCCATCACCAGGATGGGGAAGACACGGGTGGGAAGTGCAGGCGACCGCCATGCGCGGCCACTCCCCGCCCGAGAGTTCGTGTCCTACCAGGAACGGGCCGCGATGTGTCGAGCGCGTGGGCGGGCGGCGATGACACTGTCGGCGCCGGGAGCTCGACGGCGGCGTGAGCGGCTGTGTCGCCTTCGGAGCGGGGCTGGCTGAAGGTGACGTTCTCGCATGCGGCCAGCGCGTGTGGTCCTGCGGGGCGAACGCCACCGGGGCGAGAACCCCGGCTGGGCCGGCATCCGCCGGGTTCACCCCGTCCCGTAGCACCAAACCACTGGTGGTGAGGGACAGGTTGGTCAGGATGCGGGTGAGGCTGCTCTTGCCGGTGCCGTTCTCGTTGACCAGGACGGTGATTCGTCGCGCTTGAGGTCCAGGTCGATGCCGTCGAATGCGGGGGCGGCGGCGCCGGAGTAGGTGAAGGAGATGCCCTCGGCGGTGAGAATCTGCGGTCCATCGTCGGCGATGGCGAAGGTGCCGCATCGGATCGTCCCGGCTTGGCTGCGGTCAGGGAACGGGTCCATCGTGCAAGGTCAGCGAGGGCCGCGATCGCGAGCTCCATGCGTCCGGTGGTCACCAGGAGTACGAGCACGGCTCAGGTGGTGGTGTGCCCACCGCGGTGAGGGGGTCGCCGGCCCCCGGCGCGCGAAGGGCCTGCCGGATGGCCTTGAGCTGTTCGGCCTCCAGGCGGTCAGAGACGGTCCGGTACTGGCAATCAGGAGGCCGACGACAGTGCCCGCACGGGCCTCGTCCGCGATGCTGCGCTCCGTACTGTACGAACTGAAGACGTCGCGGAGTCGGGAGCCGGCGAGACTGCAATGGTGGGTGGCGTGCTCGATCCGCGCCCCGCGTACGACACCCCACGGCACGGGAGCACGGACAGAGAGAACCCAACCGGTTTCCTGGCTCGTTCCTGTTCGAGCCCTCATCCAGCAAACTGGGCCTTGTGCTGCGCTGAGCGATAACTACTGATCTTTAACTCGTGTTGTTCGTCGGTGGGGTGACGCCGGTCGGTCTGGGGGCTATGCCCTGGGCATGAGGTATGCGCAGGGCGGTGGCATGAGTGACGCCGAGCGGGTGCGGCGTGAGCGGGTGCGTCTGCGCGCGGCCGAGTTGTTCGCGCTGGGCCGCAGTGATGTGGAGGTGGCCCGGGAACTGCGGGTGACGCGGATGTCGGTGAACCGGTGGCGGCGGGCCTGGTGTGGGGGTGGCAGCGCTGCGCTGGCCTCGAAGGGTCCGCCGTGCCGGCCGCGGCTGGGCGAGGCGCAGTTCGCCAGGCTTGAGATGTACCTGCGGATGGGGCCGGCCGCGCACGGCTGGCCGGACCAGCGCTGGACCCTGGTACGGGTCAAGACGGTGATCGGCCGCACGTTCCATGTCACCTACTCGGTGCCCGGGGTGTGGAAGCTGCTGCGGCGGCACGGCTGGTCCTGCCAGGTGCCCCTCCGCCGCGCGATCGAGCGCGACGACGGCGGCGTCGAGGTATTCAAGGGCGAGGTGTGGCCGCAGGCAAAGAGATTGCGGCAGACCTGGGCGCCTGGGTCTGCTTCGAGGACGAATGCGGGCGCACCATGATTCCGCCGCGGGCTCGCACCTGGGCGCCACGCGGACGCACTCCCGTGGTGCGTGTCCCCGGCGGCCGGGTGTCCGTGGCCGGCCTGTTGTGCTACCGGTGCGGACATCGGTCCCGGCTGATCTACCGGCTGCACATCTACCGCCGCCGACGCGGTGAGACACCCGGCTTCGCCTGGCACGACTACCGCGATCTGCTCATCGCCGCCCACACCAGCTCGGCGGCCCGCTCGTGGTCGTCTGGGACAACCTCAACCGCCACACCTGCGCCGAGATGACCGCCTTCATCGACGGCAGCCGGCCATGGCTGCGTGTGATCCGGCTGCCCTCGTACGCGCCGAACCTCAACCCGGTCGAGGGCATATGGGCCGAGCTGAACCGCAGCTCTCTCACCAACCTCGCCGTCCGCAGCCTGGACGAGCTCATCACCGCAATCAGGCACGGGCTGAAACAGATGCAGTACCGGCCCGACCTTATCGACGGCTGTCTCGCCGAAACCGGGCTCAGCCCACCGTAACTTCACGCATTAAAGATCAGTAGTCACGCTCGTCGCAACCAGATTCACCTGCGATAAGCGACTCAGCTGGCACACCGGGATTCTTAGCACCGACTCGCCAATGCGTCAATCCAGCTTATTTTTTCGAATGCCAACCTTCGCGAGCTCGGCACCTCCGTGCGGGGAATACCGACCTGCAACTTGTCTTTACTAACCGCACCAGTGGAGCGCGAGCTCGCCGCCCCGCAATGGGAACAAAAGTATGCCTCTTCACTCGAAGCGAGTATTTTCCGGATAAGCATGTCACTCCTCAGCTTCCTGGTGCCAAGATGCTTCCTGTTCCTAACCTGCCGATGCGGGACGTCTGTTGGCCGATGAGTCGACGTACGGCCGCGACTCCCGAAAGGCCTCAGCCATGCCTTCATCCCCGGAATCTGACCCTCCTCTCGACGAATCCACCGAGGAGAGCCGACGAAAAGAGCGGGAACTGGCCGAAGCTGAGGTGAGGTCGGCACACCGCGAGCGGATTATGAACCGGCTGCGAATCCTGCAGTTGTTCTTCTCGCTGATCGGGCTCGCGACAGGCAACCCGGCTTACCGGTGGGCGGCCAGCTGCGCCCAGTGGGCCATGGAACGTTTCCGGGACTCCGAGTGATGTGAGGTAGAGCATGAGCGAGGTCAATGCCGATGGACCGTTTCCAATTCCGGTATCCCGGGAGGACCAAGAGGCATGGATCAAGGCCGTGCTGGCGACCGAGGGGGTGAATCTGCCCCGTGGTGCACTGGAGAACGTCGCCCCCTTCATCGTTGATCCCGACGACACGCTGAGTGAGCCCGACGCCCGCGGTGTGCGCACTCTCAAGGCCAGCACGGTCCGGCGCATCCGCACAGACGCCGGTGACATGGTCGTCGCCGTCGTCCGGATGCACGGCGTCGGCGGTGTGCAGTGGGGACACAACGAACGGATCAGCTCAATCTGGCGCTCCGTCGCGGATCCGACGGTCGGCCGGGAGACGGAGCGGACCTTGGCTTCGGTCCGGCCCTGGATGGGCGTCGACGACGATGGACGCAAGAAGTGTTTCGCCGCACTCGAAAGCGTCGTGGCCAACCGACATATGTTGATCATGAACGCTGAGGACGCGGCGGACGAACTGAAGAGGCGAGACCGCCTCCGCCCTTACGACCTTGAGGAAGACCTCGTCCTTAACGGGCAACAAGACCCCGGGATGTACGTTCCCCAGCAGGTGAGGATCGAGGAGAACCCGGAGAGGAACGCTGACGGCAACCCTCTGTATCCGGGCGCCTATTGGGGTTGGATGGCAGTTCGAGGCAATAATCGCACACAGAAGCGACAGTCGATCTTCCGTTTGACATCCAGTGAAGTGCTGGCCGGTGTCCCCGCCGAGAAACTGGAGCGAGAGGGGGACGAGATCATCTGCGACCCTCGTGACTGGCTCCCTGCATTCTCCGCCGTACTCAACAGGGAGTTCGCGGAGACGGGCGACGGCGAACTGGATCCGACGAACGGCTCACGCGCGCGACGCGCCGCGGCCATCGCCGTGGTGGAAGCGCATCTGGTGATCGGCACCCCCACTCCGCAGCGGCTCTACCGCATCGTGCAGATGAACAACCGGCGCGATCACGTCCACCCGCCGCTGGAGTTCGACGCCCTCGACCGCTCGCGCGCGCTGGGGCGGAGCGTTCTCGGGATGTACGTGGCGCAACAGGTTATGGACGAGAAAACGGCAGAGGTCCTTTCCGGGCTCGCGCCCATCCGTGAACTTTCGGGCGCGTTGGCGGACATGGCTGTCTCCGAGCTGCGAGACCTGCGCTCCATGAGGTTGTTGCAGGAACTGTTCCCGGTGGATCCGCGCAAGCGTCATCTACTGCGGCGCGCGCTCAGCGAAAACCCGCCATCTCAGCTCAAGTCGGGGGAAATCAACCAGCGGGCGCGCACATGGTCTGCATTGACCTCCGAGAGCTACCCGGCACCATGGAACCCACGAGTGGGCCAGGTCTTCTCGACCCGGGCCCGGGAGGGAATCGTCCTCTCCGGACGCAGGCTGCCAGATCTGCTCGCCGCCGCGGACACCGATGACGACGCGTTCGACGAACTTGTATCCTATAGGGCGGCGCACTGGCTGGCCTCCTTCGGCATCATCGAGGCCGACCGAGGCTCACTCGACGGCCAGGAGGCGATCGGCGACGCAGGGGAACGGATTCGCCGATCTCGCAGGACCGTCATGAACTGCCTGCAGGCCCTGCGGCACGAAAAGAGCCGGATGATGGCGGTCGGCGTACTGAAGTCGCTGGCCGCAACCATGGATGACGGAGACCGGCGGCCCTGGCGCGTCAGCAGCTCCGGCAAGGAGATGGTGGGGCGGGAGATGACACCGCTCTGGTTCGACAGCGAATTCCCCAAGGACACCGGTACCCGGCCCCGCAAGACAGTAAATTCTGCACCACCATTGCTCGCCACGGCGACGGTGCCCACCCCCCTCCCTTCGCCTACACTGCCCGCGCTCTCACCCATGACACCTACGCCCTCACTCGTGACATCAGTCCCTGTACAAGCCACCGCGCCGCCGCCCGCCCCTGCAGTCTCGGCCCAATCCGAAGCGCCCGCCACCGATGAGACTGACGAAGCCGATAGCTCCATGCCCTCCCCCGAGGAACCACTAAGCCTTGAGACACTGGTGGCCCGGGTCGAGGAACGGATCCGTGCCCTGCACGCGGCCTCCACCGAAGTCGGCGAACTCCTCGGCCACCTCGCGGACCAGAGCCGAGCGGCGTCTGTCGCCCAACCCATCGGCCGACGCCAGGCCGATAGGACCGTGCGCCTCCTGAACCAGACGCTATCCAGGCTGCGCAGACTGCCCGAGTTCATGGAGGAGATGACGGAACCCGTATGACGCAGTTCGTCCGGCGAGGCACGAGGTGGAGTGGAACGGCGAGCGTCAAGGACGCCGCCGAAGCGTTCGGCTTCTCGAGATCGAAGAGCTACGACCTCGTTCGCCGCGGAGAATTTCCATGCCGCGTGCTACCACTAGGCCGCACCGCCCGCGTCGTCACCGCCTCGCTCCTCCGCGTACTTGAGAGCGGCGAGCCGGAGTACAACGGAGCCTCCAGCGCAAGCTTCAATCCGTCATGACCAACTGCACGACGACGCCCCGCCGCAGCAAGCCGGCGGGGCGTCGTCGTAGCAGGTCCCCGTCTACGCAGGGCCCCCTCCGGGGCAAGCCGACGGGGGGCCTCACGTGTCACTAGCGATCACAGACGTGTCACCAACCCCGGAGACGCTGCCGCGTCACAAGTCCCTGACCTGGACTTACGCGCTCGCCCCGGACCACCTGGACGCCCGTGGACGGTCTCTACAACCTGTGCCATGTGGTACCAAGCGCCGCACCCAGAACCAGGCAAGGTGCGTCTTCGGGCCCGTCAGAGCGGTATTGCAGGGTCTTCACCGTCGTCTCACTCACCCGCCTGACCCTCTCATCTGTCACAAGATGTCACATCGCCAGGGTGAACCTAGCGGCTCTTGTCTACCTTGCACCGGCAGATCGGAGCACTGCCGACGTCCTTGAGCATCCAGGCATCTGTTGACTGGCGTACTCGTGACTGCGTCGGCAGCGCGGGCGCGCGCCCGTAAGAGACTTGGCTGCAGCCGGACTGGACCTCCTGAGCATCGCTACCGGTCCACAACCGGTAGCCGGGCTCCGAGTCCGCCTCAACTCTGCTGGCCACACGGCTCGGCAAGTCGCCCGGCGGGCGAACCGCATGACTCACCCTTGCTCCTCCGGCGCATTCCCGTGCAGGCCGTCCCATGTGGTGGCGGCTCCTCGGAGGTCCTCCACATCCGGCTTGACGTACCACCTCTTGGTCGTCTTTGCGTTTGTGTGTCCGGCCCATCGGCCGAGGATGTGGTCCGGCACGCCGTTGTTGGCCAGGAAGGTGAAGCACGACGAGCGAGCGTCGTAAAGCCTGACACGGCGGAGGCCGAGAATCTCCATAAGCCGGTACGCGCGCCGACGAAGTTGCTTGATCGTGAAGGCTTCTCCCGACTCATGTACCACCACGTAGCCAGACACGACGTACGCCTCCCCCAGAGCAAGCCTCTCCTCGGCCTGGAGAGCCCGGAACGCTCTGAGGGCGGCTAGCACTGGAGCCGGAAGCGGCAGGTCCCGCTCCCCCGCAAAAGACTTGGTGTCCTTCTCCACCACGTAGCGGTTGCCCATCATCGTCCGCGTGTTGGCAATGGTGATCGTGGCGTTCTCCAAGTCAACGTCTTCCCACCGAAGTCCGCAGACTTCAGCTGGACGAAGGCCCATGAGTGAAAGAAGAAGCGCAGCGTAGAGACGTTCTCCCCTGATGCCGTGAATGAACTTCTGCACCTCTGGGACGTTCCAAGGCCGCACGTACTCCTTATTTTTCCGCTCAGATTTGCGTGCCCTGCGGGGGATCGTGACGTGTGCAGCTAAATTGACGTACACCAACCGCCGGGTAACGGCTCTCCCCAGAGCTTCCTTCAGTCGAGCGAGACTCATATCCACACTCGTGACACTGAGTGGCGTACCCGCCCTCTTGCCGCGCACGCGACCATGCGCCAGAGCCCAGTCCCTCCACTCCTCCACGTGCTCTTCAGTGAGATCCTGGAGGCGGATCTTACCAAGCCTTCCCCGAACTCGATCCAGGGGGATTGTGTAGTTGTAGATAGTGGTCTCTTCGAGGTCATCGGCTTTCATCGCCAGCCACCGATCGAGCCATTCATCCACGGTGATCTTGTTGGGCGACACGAACGAGCCCTCGTTTCGCCGGTTAGATATATTCGCGTACTCAGCTCTCGCCTCCTTCAACGAATCGAACGTGCACCTCAACTGCTTACGCCTCCCGGTTTCAGGGTCGACTCCTGCGTCGACGACAAACCGATACCTGACCTTCCCTTTGGAGTCCGGCGGAAGTTTCTTGATGGGATCGGGCAGAAGGCTCACTCTCCTCGAATGCATGGAAACAACTGCGCTTCACCACCTACGCCAATGAGGGGATAGGTGAATGGGCTACACCGTCCGCTACGGCTCCACCGCCAAGCACAGCCGAAGACGAACAACACCACTGATCCGGACGGTCCCCGGTTTCGCTAACCGAGGGGCACCCGTTGTGGATCGCCCAGCAGGACGCGCTCCTAACCTTTGCCGACGCTCTCGCACCCGCAAGGACCAGTTAGGCAACGCGTACTGACCTACCCGCGCCAAAGCCACCACCAAGCGCCAGCGCGGACAGCGTCAATACTCCGCGCAATCACCGGTTTGGCTAACCGGTGATCGTCGGCTATGTTGCGTTCCCCGCTCCCCGGGACATGTCTCCTCTCTCCATCAGCCGGTACGCGTTCAGGTATCCGAAGCGGACGACGGCAACCACCCGAACAGCTCGGAGAGCACAAGTCGACAGAACAGACTCCTCATGTCGCCCGGTGAGCTGCTGGCGAGCCCTGGTTTTCCGGGGGTGTTATACATTCACTTAGCCCCGGGGACAGTTCCAGTCCTTTGCGGCTCCTTCTCGTCTGCCGTGGGCGAAACAGCGGCTGGCGGCCCGCACGATGCGGTCGGGAAGCGAGAATGCCGGACGCCGAGGCCCGGCTGCCGTCCCGTCACCGATCGAGTCCTCGTACTGGGCGCGGCCCACCACGGCGACATCGCCTCGATAGCGGCTCGGCTGGGACGACATCGCGGTTACTGACTTTGTCTGCGCGATGTCGTTAGGGAAAGTCCGGTCGCAGTGAGGCAGCTGTCGATGATGTCGCTGCGGTATTGAATCTGGCGGAGCCGTCGGCGGAGGGCTGCGAGGAGGTGGTCGGGGTCGGTGAAGGCGGTGTTGGCCTGGCAGCGCCTGCGCAGGAGTGACCAGATGCCTTCGACGGGGTTGAGGTCGGGTGCGTAGGGCGGCAGGTAGTGGGTGGTGATCCAGTCGTGGCTGTCGACGAAGGCACGCAGCCGGGCGTCCTTGTGCACATTGAGGTTGTCCCAGATGAGAACGATCGGGGCGCCGAGCTGGTGGTAGGCCGCGATGAGCAGGTCGCGGTAGTCGGTCCAGGTGAAGCTTCGGCGCTTGGCCTCCTTGTGGGCGCCGTGCCGCTTGGGACGGAAGATCAGACGGGAGCGTTCGCCGTGCTTGTAGCAGGTCAGAGCGGCGATGGAGAAGCGTCGCTGGGAGCGTCCGCGCACGTGGACCAGCGGGGTGTGCCCGCGCCTGGCCCAGGTGCGGCGAGTCGGCGGCGTCATCGAGAACCCGGCCTCGTCCTCGAAGCAGAGCCAGGCCCCGCACGCCGCCGCGGTGCTTTTGCCCGTGGCCAGGTCTCCTTCAGCCAGCCGGTCACCTTCTCCTCGACGCGCTCCAGTGCCCGCCGGGCGGGCATCTGATGGCTGAAGCCGTGCCGCCGCAGCATCTTGGCGATGGCGGAGAGGGTGAAACTCTTGTGGAACCGGCGCCCGATGAGCGTCTTGATTCTGGCCAGGGTCCAGGTCTGGTCCGGCCAGCCATGCGCCACTGGCCCCTTGGCCAGCTCTTCTTCCAGCACTGCGAACAAGCTCTCGCTGAGCCCCGGCCTGGACGCCGGCCCCTTTGAGCGCAGGCCGCGCTGGCCTGCGGCTTCCCAGGCCCGGCGCCACCGCTGCACCGACCGGACGCTGATCCGCAGCCTCTTCGCGACCAGATGGTTGCTCTGTCCGGCAGCGAACATCCGGGCCGCTTCCATGCGAATACGTTCGCGAAACGCCTGCCTTTCGGCAGTCAGGCCACCGCCTTGCGGATACCTCATATCTCGGGCGTACCGCAGCGATCACCACCTGTCAGCCCTGACGACACCGCGCAGACAAAGTCAGTAGCAGGATGGCGGAGACTGATCCTGGCAACCAGGTCGGGGGGCCTTTCTCGTTTCCGGGCAGGCGCGTGCATCCCGGCCCCGACCCTTCCGTCTTCGCCCGTTCCCAGGAAGGCGAAACTCCTATGCGACTCTCCGCAACCCGCACTTCCCCCGGCCCCACTGCCCTCCGCAGCAGCAGGCGGGTTCTCCGCCGTCGCGGCACGGCCCTGGCCTCGGCTGTGCTCCTGTCCGGCCTCGGACTGGCCACAGTGCCGACCACCCCCGCCTACGCCCTGCCCCCCGGGTGCACCGGCGCCGAAACCCCCGGAAATGACCGCATCGAATGCCTGGTCCTGCTGCCCGGCCAGAGCATCAACAGCGGAGCCGGCCAAGATCTCATCTTCGTCGAAGGCGACGCCGCCGGCACCATCAATGGCGGCGACGGTCACGACCAGATCCGCATCTTCGGCGTCTCCGCCGCCGGCACCATCAACGGCGACGACGGTCACGACACCGTCATCCTCTACGGCGCGTGCCTGGGGGCCACCCTGAACGGCGGCAACGGTGAGGACGATCTCAGCGCTGAGAGCTCTGCCAGCGTGAACTGCCAGCTGAACGGCGAGAGCAACAACGACACGTTGGAGATCGCTACCGCAGGCACCGGCAACATGAACGGCGGCCCGGGCACCGACACCTGCATCCAGAGGGGTTTTGTCGCGCCCGCCACCAAGACCAACTGCGAACTCCCCTGACCCCGCACCTACAGGCACCCAGTGATACCCACAGCCACCCAAGTCCCGGCCCGGACCGAGCGTTCCCATGGCGGGAGTTGCTGGTCCCACCCCGCGTGTCACTCACTCGCTCGCCCACTCCGAATCCAGGTTCGAACACAGGCTCTGAGCTTGTTCCTTAACCTGTTCCGTCACGTTCGGTGATACTCGCGGGGCGTTTGACGGTCTTCCCGACGTCGTAGCGGGTGGTGGGCTGCCGGTTTCTGGAGCCGGGTGGACGTCCGGGGCCGGGGCGGCTGGGTTTCGGCCCATGGGCCGGGTGGGCGAGATGGGGGCGGATGTGCCGGAACCCGCAGCGGACGCGGGTCGGCGTGAGGGGCGTACCGACCGTGGTGCTCTTCTCCCAGGGTTTGCGCTGGTCGGCTGTTATCGGCACGGCGAGGCGGAGCTGAGTGTGGGCAGAGATCACCAGTCATGTCCAGCGGTCAGCTGCCTGCGGGGCGCGTAACCGCGGCCTTGTCCAGCCGAGGGACTGCTTGAGCAGGCGAAAGGTGTGCTCCAGATCGAATCTGCGCAGGCAGCAGGACTAACGAGTTGGTGCGTGATAGCGGGTGGGCATGCTCTGGTCGTGAGGGGCATGGTCGATCGGGCGGTCCTGGCGCATCCGGTGTTCATGGGCATCTC
>NZ_JBIRFL010000047.1:0-22661 GCF_044327445.1 Streptomyces sp. NPDC018045 | reverse complement strand
AGGGGGGACCCTGTGGGAGAGTAGGACGCCGCCGAACAATTTTTGAATGTGGGAAGCCCCGCACCGTATGGTGCGGGGCTTTCTGCGTTTGCGCATCGCTGCAGCAGGGCGCCGTCCCCGCCCCCGTACGCGACCTCGTACATGTCCCCCGTACACGACCAAGGCCCTGTCGGTTCACCCGGCAGGGCCTTTCGTATAGGTGGGGGTCTCGGCCTGGCCCGGCGATCCGCGCACCCGGAGACCGCTCTCAGGCGGAGACGAGGACGCGGTCCGGCGACGAGCCGAGGTGGATCCGCTCGCGGAGCAGCAGGCCGCGTTCGGGGGAGTAGTCCAGCAGCGCCAGGACGCCGGGCGTCGCCACACCCGGCAAGGTGTAGGTGAAGAAGTTGTTCATCTGCGTCTTCACCGCGTGCTCGTCGCCCGACGTGATGCTTTCGCCGCCGACCCAGTTCGTCATGAACAGGGAGGCGACCGCCGCCAGTTCCACCCGTGGCAGCAGCTCGCCCCCTTGCTGGGCGCGGACGAGAGGCCGGGTCACCGTGGCCTTCCACGCCGCCCAGGGCGAGGCCCACGTCCGCGTGGGCTGGTCCAGCGCGGCAAGCTGGAGCGCCGCCTTCACCTGCGGGTCCGCCTGGACCCGGTGGGTCAGCAGCAGGCCCAGGTCGATCCACTCCTGTAGAGCGGGCGCGCCGGGCTCCTGCTCGACCCCCTCGGTCAGGTCCACCGCGAGGATGCCCTCGGCCAGCCCCGCCTTGGAGGCGAAGTGGTGGTACAGCGCGCCGGCCGTGGAATGCGCGCGTGCCGCGATCTCGGTGACGGAAGCCCGGTTGTATCCCCGTTCGTTGAAAACCTCACTGGCGGTCGTCAACAACCGCGCTCGCGTCTTCAATGCGCGTTCCTGCATCTGTGCCTTCTGCTTCTCAGGCTCCTTTGGAGGAGCAGCCTGGTGTTCTTTGCCGAGCCGCGGTACCTCGGCGAATGCGGTGCCCGGTGCCCGGTGGCTGGCGTCCGGAGTCCGGAAGGCAGAGCGTGGCTGCCGTGAGCCCGGGGTCGACGGGCGGCGGATCGCGGCGCTCGGCGGAGGCCGGGGGGCCGAGGCTCCCGGAATCCCGGGAAGACGTCGGTACCTGTCGATATCGGCGTTCGGGGCCCTCGAAGGGCGCCTGAAGGGGAGAGGCGTGGGGCGAGCTGCGGCGGGCGGGAACTTGGCCGAGTCGGGCCGGATCGACCGGCGGTCGCCGGGCGGTGAACGCCAACGGGCCACCAAGAATGATCTTGGTGGCGGTGGGTGGTCCGGCGGTCATGACGACCCCTGGCGGGGGCAGTTTTTGCCGTGTTTTGTTGCTGAATTCTCCATGCGGTCCCCCTGAACGCCTGGCGTCCGTAAAGCTGTCGCCGGGTGCTGAACTGCCGTACTTCCTCGTGAGCGGGCCCGGTTACCGCGAAGCGCGTGCCCGGCGGGCCGGTCCGCGGCTTCGCGGCGGCGCCGTTCCGGGCCAGTACGCTGATCGGCCGTGGCGGGCCCCGTCCCGAGCGGGATCACCTGCTGTGTGCCGTCCCGAGGATGGATGATCCGCGGCGGACGGACCTCGCGCGTCGCTGGCGTCGCGATGTGCCGGCTCCACGAGATCCTCCTTCCGCACACAGACCGGACGGCCTGTTTCCTGCCCGTCTCTCATCCTGAGATCCGGTCGTTGAGTAATCAAGGGCCACGCCTGGCTGGGAGTTTCCGACCGGTCGCGTGCCGCTCCACAGGAAGACTCGATCGCACATGCTCTCCACCTACCGGCCGACCAAGGCGCAACTGGAGGCGTTCAGGCTGCTCTGCCGCGCCAGGAGGAGCGTACTGAAGCCCGAGGACGTCGGCCTCCCGAAGCGCACCGCGCAACGCGGCCCGACCGTCCCCGGTCTGACCCAGCCGGAGGTGGACACCCTGATGCACCGCGGCTTCAACACGTACGCCCGTTACGAGCAGGGCCGCCGGGTCCCTTCTCCGGCGTATCTTCTCGAACTGGCCGTGGCGCTGCGGTTCAAGGAGAGCGAATACCGCCAGGCCCACATGGATCTGTACGGAACGACGCCCGCGCCGCTGGATCCCGAGGCGGGTCTCGACGTACCACCGGACTACAAGACGAAGGTCGAGGGGCAGAAAGCCATTTCCTACCTGAACGACCACCGGTGGAACCTTCGGTACCACAACGAGGCGTTCCGGCAGATGATGCCTTCCGGCAAGGTTCCGGCGAACATGGCCGAATGGTTCCTCTTCAGCGCGGAAGCCCGTGAAGTCCTGGTCGGGTATTTCGCCTTCTGGGCGCCCAAACTCGTCCCGCAGTTCCGCGCCTCGGTCTCCGCCTCTCCCAAGGACCGGCATCTGCTCCGGCTCCGCGACCGTCTGCTGCGGGACGAACGGCTTTCCGCCATCTACAACCAGGGCGACAACGCCTACATTCATCCGGACGGCGACCGGCGGCCGATGAACCACGGTACGCGCGGTTTCGGCTGGGCCGTCATGCTCTCCGCCCGCCCCGAAGGGTCGCCGCTCTTCCGTGAGATGACCATCAATTTCCACCCGGATCCCACTGTGGCGAGGTACACGGCGCAAGGCGCGGGAAATCCCACGAGAATGGGCGTATGACCGTCCGCGACGCCTCCTTCGAGCCGACCGCCGCAGCCGGCGTCGCGGAGCGGCACGACGTGCCGGAACCCCGATCCGGCAGCCACGACGCCCGGAGGCGGGCCTCGTCATGCTGAGCGACTTACCCGCGGATCCGGCACGGTGCCGCTGTCAACTGATGATCATGCGTCCGGTCCGCGGTCTCGCGCGGACCGGTGCCACCCCCTACGCGCATTTCCAGGAGACACCCAGTGGCATACGTCAACCGACCCGGCATAGCCGAGGCCCCCCACGTCATCCGCAACGAGCCGATCGTGGAGGACATCGCCACCTGGGCCAAGTGGGACGCCGCCGACGGCCCGCAGGCCCGCAGGAAGAAGTACCGGATGGCCAAGGCGGCCGCCGCACGCATCGCCGACAAGACCGGCGTGACCTACCGGCGGTTCACCGAGCCGCTGGCCGACGTGGCCCGGACCGTCTCGATGCGGGAACGCAACGACATCGCCGTGAGCGCGGTCAGGGACCTCGCCATCACCGCGGCCCGCCGGGCGCTGCGGGCCGCGGGCATCGCTGCCGCCGACGTCACGGGCATCATCTCGTTCAACGCCACCGGCGACCGCACCCCCGGCCCCGACGCCGCGGTCATCTCCGCCCTGGGCCTCGACCCGAACATCGTCCGTGTCCCGATGACGCAGCTCGCCTGCGCCGGCGGGGCCCACGCCCTCGGCCTCGCCGCCCACTTCATCCGGCCGGGCGACCGGATCCTCGTCGTCGGCGCGGAGAAGCTCAGCACCTCGTACCAGCGCAGCGACAACACCAGCGTCGAGCACACGGCCTACAAGCTGCTCTTCGGCGACGCCGGGGCGGCCGCCGTGGTGAGCCACGAGAAGCTCGCCGATCCCGGCATGGTCATCGAGGAGACGTGGCAGCACCTGGTGCCCGGCTCCCTCACCGCCTACGCCACCCGGCACGAACCGGACGGCCTGCACTTCGACAGCACCAGGGAGGCCCTCGACGCGGTCTCCGCCGTCCTGCCCCGCCTGCCGTGGCCCGGCGAGGAGGCCGAGTTCGCCGTCCTGCACCCCGGCTCCCGGAGGATCCTGGAACTCGTCGAGGAAGAAGGCGGTATCTCACGGGAGGCGGCCCGCCACTCGCACGAGACCCTGGCCAACGGCGGCAACACCGGCGGCCCGACCGTCCTGCGCATCCTCGACCGCCTCCACGACGACCCGCCGCCCCCCGGTGCCCGCGGCATGATGCTCGGCTTCGGTCCCGGCTTCTGCGCCGCCGCCTCACGGACCCGCTGGGTCGGCTGACGCCCGGTACGGCATGAACGCGTCCGAGGGCCCTTCCTGGGTCCTCGGACGTGACCCCGAGGGGAACCGCTCATCCCCGCCCCGGCTCCTCCCCGCGTCCCCGCCCCCACTCCCGGGCCAGTTCCGCGAAGGCGCCGGACGCGGCGGTGCGGTAGGCCGTCTCGCGGTACAGGAGGGTCACCGTGCGGGCGGGCAGCGCGGGGGAGAGGGCGATGGGATGGAGGTCGGGCTGATCGCGGGTGATGGCGTCGGGCAGGACGGTGGCCAGCGGAGTGCGCCGGATCAGTTCGGTGAGGGCGGTGATGGAGTTGGCCTCCACCGCGATGTCCGGCCGCACCCCGTGCTCGCCGAAGTGCGTGTCGATGTGCAGGCGGGTGGCGAAGTCCGCGCTGAGCAGCGCAAGTTGGCGGTCGCGCAGGGAGCGGATCGGCAGCGGTGCCGTCCGTCCGGCGTACGGGTGGGTGGGGCCGACGACCAGGCTGAGGGTCTCGGTGAACAGCTCGGCGCCGGTGATGCCCGGCAGGTGCGGACCGCTGAACGCGATACCGAGGTCCAGGTCGTCCGCCAGCAGCGCCGACTCCATGAGTTCCTGCGGCATCTCGCGCAGGGTCAGCGAGATGCCGGGGTGCCGGGTGTGGAACTCCCCGGCCAGCGGGCCGACGAGGTACGCGGTGAAGGTCGGCGTCGTGGCCAGCCGCAGGGTGCCGCGCGACAGGTCCCGTACGTCCAGCACGGCACGCTCGGCCGCCTCCAGGTCCCGGAGCGCGCTGCGGGCGTAGTGGGCGTACGCCTGGCCGGCGTCGGTCAGCCGTACGGTGCGGCCCGTGCGGTCGAGCAACTGCACTTTCAGCGTCCGTTCCAACTGCCTGACCTGCTGGGAGAGGGTGGGCTGCGAGACGTGCAGGGCCTCGGCCGCACGGGTGAAATTGGCGTGCTCGGCGACCGCGAGCAGATACCGGAGGTGGCGTAGTTCCAGGGCCATACCGGCCACTGTAAGCGGTTATAGGCAACGCTGATAGCTGTCATGAGTTGTACGTCTTGGACGCTATAGCGGCAGGTCACGCATGGTGGAGACAGCGGCTTCACGGCCGGTGTCCCTCAGCAAGGAGCGGCTGTGCACCCCGACCCCCACCTCATCGACGGCGTCCGGCGTTTCCGGCGCGACGTCCACCCCGCCGCGGCGGCGCTCTTCGCGCGGCTCGCCACCACCCACCGGCCGGGCGCGCTGTTCATCGGCTGCTCCGACGCCAGGGTCGTGCCGGAACTGCTCACCCAGTCCGAGCCCGGCGAGCTGTTCGTGATCCGCACGGCCGGGAACCTCGTCCCGGTGTACGGGCCGGAACCCGACGCGGTGTCGTCCAGCATCGAGTACGCGCTCGCCGTACTCGGCGTCCGCGACGTGATCGTGTGCGGCCACTCCGGGTGCGGCGCCATGACGGCCCTGGCCACCGGCGAGGACCTGACCGAGCTGCCCGCCCTCGACGGCTGGCTGCACACGGCCGGCCCCGCGGGCCCCCGCGCCCCGGCGAGCGGCGACGGGACCGAGGCCGCCGTCACGGCGCTCGTCCACGACAACGTCACCGTCCAGCTCGCCCACCTCGCCACCCATCCGTCCGTGGCCCGCGCCCTGGCACAGGACACGGTGACGCTGCACGGCTGGACCCACGACATCCGCACCGGAGCCGTCGACGTCCTCGACCCGCGCAGCGGAACGTTCACCCCGCTCACGTGAGCTTCGCTCGCCTGAGCCCCGCCCCCCTGGACGCCGCCCGACCGGGCCCGTCCCACTCCCGGAAGGACCTCCGTATGCCCCACGCCCAGCTCGACCCGCAGGCCCGCCAGGACCTGGCCGTCGCCGTCGTCGAGGCCAAGATCCGCAAGGACCTCACCTGGCAGGAACTGGCCGACGCCACCGGTCTGTCCGTCGCGTTCGTCACCGCGGCCCTCCTGGGGCAGCAGGCACTGCCCGCCGACGCCGCCCGGGCCGTGGCGGAACGCCTGGACCTGGACGAGGCGGCGGAGCGGCTGCTGCAGACGATCCCGCTGCGCGGCAGCATCCCGGACGGCGTCCCCACCGACCCGACCCTCTACCGCTTCCACGAGATGCTCCAGGTGTACGGCACCACCCTCAAGGCCCTGATCCACGAGAAGTTCGGCGACGGCATCATCAGCGCCGTCAACTTCCGCCTGGACATACAGAAGGTCGACGACCCCGAGGGCGGCTCCCGCGCGGTGATCACCCTGGACGGGAAGTACCTTCCGGCCGAGCCGTTCTGAGACACGTCCGGCCGCGCGGACCCCGGGTCCGCGCGGCCGGACGGCCTGCGCCTGCTCGCGCGCCTACGCCTCGCGCGGCGACAGCTCGCCCATGGGGGACCAGCCCTCGGCGTCGATCTCGCTGCTGATGATCTGCGGGGTGGAGGCGATGGCGCCGGCCATCGCCTCCAGGCCCGCCTTGAAGTGCGCGGAGTTCACGTGCGTGTCCCCGGCCTCCCGGTCGGCGAACCCCTCGACCAGGACGAACTGGCGCGGGTCGTCGACGCTGGTCGACCACTCGAAGAACAGGTTGCCGGGTTCCTGCCGGGTGGCCTGCGTGAAGTCGTCCACCAGCGACAGCCACGAGTCCTGGTACTCGGGCCGGACGGTGAACTTGACGACGATGAAGATCATGCTGGCTCCTGCGCTGGTACGGACCGGCTGCGCCTGCGCGGCCGGGCGGGCTGCCACCCGCGTCGTCCCCCATGGTGGGCGCCCGGGCCCGCCCGCCGAAGAAGGATCGCCGCGCATTCCGGCCCTGCCGGAAAATCCGCCTCCGCGTTCGGATCCGTGCCCGGCGGCCGGGGAGCCGGCATCGCCCGGGCGTACGTGGGCGGGTTCTTCGAGGAGCGGCCGCTCGGCGCTCGGGGCTACCGTCAGGCCGCCCGACGGCTCGGTGGTGGGCCGAGGGGAGCGGGGCTCACGGTCGCGGAGACGGCTCGGGCAGGCCCGGGCCGTCGCAGTGCACGTTCCCGGCCGGCACGGTGCCGCCGACGAGGTACGCGGCCACCGTGGAGTCCACGCAGGAGTTGCCGCGGCTGGCGAAGACGCCGTGCGAGTAGTCGTCGTGCAGGGTGACCAGCCGGGAGCCGGGGAGCGTACGGCCGAGGGCCCGGGCGCCGGCGATCGGTGTCACGGGATCGTGCGAGGAGGCCACCAGCAGGGCCGGAGGCGCCGCGGGGCTGCCGAGCCGGGTGCGCTCGGCGGGACGGGTGTGCCAGTACGTGCAGGCCGCCGCCTCCAGGCCGGTCAGTACGGGGTGCGGGTCCGCGCGCCGCAGCCCCCGGATGTCGGCGAGGACCCGGCCCGGCGTGGGGCCCGGTCCGTCGGCGCACTTCACGACGCGGTTGGCGGCCTCGTACGTACGTGATGCCGGGCCGTCGAACGGTTCGGCGGGGCGCAGCCGGTCGACCGCCCCCTCGTCGAGGTACGTGCGGAGTCCGTCGCCCAGGGCGGCCCAGCGTTCGGTGCGGCCCAGGGCGCGGTAGACGGCCCGGTCGAAGGCCGCCGCGCCGAAGCCGGCCACGGGGTGCGCGGCCAGGCCGTCGCGGGTGCGCCGGTAGGCGGCGCGGACCTGGTGCGCGGTGGCGCCGAGCCGGAAGCGGGAGTCGTGCCGCGCGAGCCAGTCGAAGAGTACGTCCCGCTGGCGCAGCAGGGCATGGGCCTGCCGTATGTCGAAGGTGTGCCAGTCCTCCGGGCCGACCACGCTGTCCAGCACCAACTTGTCGACGTGCCGGGGGAATCGCGCGGTGTAGGCGGCGCCCAGGTAGGTGCCGTACGAGACACCGAGGAAGCTGATGCGCCGCTCGCCGAGCGCGGCCCGGACGGCGTCCATGTCGCGAGCGGTCTCGCTGGTGGAGAGGTGCGGGAGGGCACGGCCGGTGCCCGCGGCGCAGTCGGCGGCCAGCCGCCGCTGGGAGTCGAGGTAGGCGCGCTCGCCGGGACGGTCGTACGGAACGGGGTCGAGCGGCGCGGAGCCGGTTCCGGGGCGGTCGAAGAGTCCGCCCATCGGCCCGCAGCCGGCGGGCGCGCTGTGCCCGGTGCCGCGCGGGTCGAAGCCGATGACGTCGTAGGCGCGGCGTACGGCCGCCGGGAGCTTGGCGCGCTTGGTGACGGCGTACGGGAGGCCGGAGCCGCCCGGGCCGCCGGGGTTGACCAACAGGACGCCGCGCCGTTCGGCAGGCGTTCCCGAGGCCCGTACCCGGGAGACGGCTATCCGTAGGTGGTCACCGTCCGGGCGGGTGTGGTCCAGCGGCACGCGCACCGTGCCGCACTCGACGCGGTCCGGCGCGGGCGGCGCGGGGACCGAGGCCGGGCAGGCGCCGAAGCGCAGGGGCGGGGTGGTGGTGGCGGCGCGGGGTTCGGCGGCCGTGGCGGTGGTGAGGGGTACGGCGCTGGTCAGGAGCGCGCAGAGCAGGGCGGTGCGGCGTGGGGCGACAGGCATGGGGCTCGCATTTCACGGGAGGGCGAGGGGCGCGGGCGGGCGTCGGGGCGAAGGAAAGACCGGCCCACAAGGTGACAATGAAAATCATTACGGTTAGCATCGCGTTCGGTCAACACCGCACCGCGGCACCGGGGGGCCTCCCCCCGGCGTGCCCGGAAGCGAAACCACCCGCGCAGAAGGAGAGTTGTGGCGCATCTGCTGATGGTCGAGAGCTGGGTCGGGTCGATGGGCAGGCTGCTGCCCCGCGCCCTCCGCGAGGCCGGACACGACTTCACCTTCCTCACCCGAGACCTGCACCACTACCTGCGGGCCGCCCCCGAGGGCACCGCCCACCCGCTGCTGGCGGCCCGCAACGTGATCACCGCCGACACCAACGACACCGACGCCCTGCTGCCGTACGCCGAACGCCTGCACGCGGCGACCGGCTTCGACGGCGTCCTCAGCTCGTGCGACTACTACCTGCCCACCGTGGCGCGCGTCGCCGCGCGGCTCGGGCTGCCGGGGCCCGCGCCGGAGGCGGTGGCGACCGCCTGCCGCAAGGACGCCACCCGGCGCGCCCTGAAAGCGGCCGGTGTGCCGGGCCCCCGGTTCGCCGTCTGCGCCGACTGGGCGCGGACCGCCGAGGCGGCACGCGACATCGGATTCCCGCTCGTGCTCAAACCGGTGGACCTGTGCGCCGGAATGTACGTACGGCGGGTGGACGACGAGGCGGAGCTGGCCCGCGCGCACCGCGCGCTCGCCGGGTTCCCGGTCAACGCGCGGGGGCAGCTCCGGGCCCCGGTGGTACTGCTGGAAGAGCTGCTCGACGGGCCGGAGGTCAGCGTCGAGACCGTGTCGTACGGCGGCGCGGCGCACGTGGTCGGGGTCACCGACAAGAGCGTGGGCGGCGCCCCGGCGTTCGTCGAGACGGGGCACATGTTCCCCGCCGCGCTGAGCACGGCCGACGCCGCGGCCGCGGCGGACACCGCGTGCGCAGCACTCAAGGCGCTCGGGCTCGACCAGGTCGTCGCGCACACCGAGATCAAGCTCACCGCGGACGGGCCGCGCGTCGTCGAGGTCAACCCGCGGCCCGCGGGCAACCGCATCACCGAACTGGTCCGCCACGTCACCGGCATCGACCTGGCCGCCGCCTTCGTCGAGGTGGCGCTCGGCCGGGAACCGGACCTCGCGCCGCGCGAGACCGGACTGCGCAGCGCCGCCATCGGCTTCCTCGTACCCGAGCGGGCCGGTGTGCTGGCGGAGATAACCGGCGCCGACGGGCTCGACACGCGGCCCGGCGTGCTGGAGGCGCAGCTCGCGGCGCCCGGCAAGGCCGTCAAGGAGACCGGCAGCAACAACGGATACCTGGGACACGTCATGGCCGGGGACGGTGGCGGGCCGGGCGCCCGCGCCCGCGTCGAGGAACTGCTGGCCGGACTCTGTCCGCGGGTGGTGGACGAACGATGAGCCCGCTGGGACAGGGCACGGCGGCCGACAGCGCCGCGCGGCCCGCGGCAACCGGCCTCCCGGACCTCGTACGCCGCGTACGCGCCGGTGAACTGGGGCCCGACCCCCGGACCCAGAAGATCGCGGTGGCCTTCACCACCAGCCAGGCCGTACGCCACGAAGGGCGCAGCGGCGGCTACCGCAACGAAGTGCTCAGCCTGCGCCTCGGCAGCGCGGTGGGCTCCTGCGCCGTGGAGCCCGGCGCACTGCCCGCCGCCGCGATCGACGACTGCGTGGGTGCCGACGTCGCGACGCTGCTCGACCACCCGCTGGCGCCGGTACGCGTCGCCGCCCTGGACGCGTACCTGATGCACGCCCTGCCGCACACCCCCGCGAACGGCGCGCGGCCGTGGGAACTGCCCGCCGGCGACTCGCTCGCCAAGTCCCGGGCCCGCGCCCGGGGCGTCGCCGGACTGCTGGCCGTCGCGCCCGGCCGTACCGTGCTGGTCGTCGGGGTCGTCAACTCGCTGCTGGAGGCGCTGCGCGCCCGCGGCCTGGTCTGCGTGCCGTGCGATCTCAAGGGCGGCCGTACCGAGTGGGGCGAGCCGGTCCGTACCGACGCGCTCGCCGAACTGGACGGCTGCGACGCGGTACTGGCGTCCGGCATGACACTGGGCAACGGCACCTTCGAGCCGCTGCGCGCCCACTGCGCGCGGCACGGGAAGCCCCTCGTCATGTTCGCCCAGACCGGCAGCGCCGTACTGCCCCGCCTGCTGGGCGCCGGAGTGAGCGCCGTGTGCGCCGAGCCGTACCCGTTCTTCTGGCTCGACGGCGGGCCCGGTGTCGTCCACCGCTACACCGGCGACGACGGCTACGCCCTCCAGGCACAGGGAGACGCCCGATGACCGCCACCGTCCTCGGCGCACCCGCCGCCAACCGGGAACTCCTCGCCCTCGTCGGCCGTACGCCACTGGCCCGGATCACCGGCGACCTGCCCTGCCCGCACCCCGGCTTCTGGGCCAAGCTGGAAGGGCTCGGCGCGGGCGGCATGAAGGCGCGCGCCGCCGTGTCCATGCTGCTCGGCGCCCGCGAACGGGGCGAACTGCGGCCCGGCGCGCCGGTCGTCGAGTCCACCTCCGGCACCCTCGGCGTCGGCCTGGCCTTCGCCGGGCAGGCGCTCGGCCACGACGTGATCCTGGTCTGCGACAGTGAACTGGAGCCGTCCATGCGGCGGTTGCTGCGGGTGTACGGCGCGCGGCTGGAGATCGTCGACCGGCCCGCGCCGGACGGCGGCTGGCAGGCCGCCCGGCTGGCCCGGCTGCGCGAACTGCGCGCCCTGCTCCCGCACGCCTACTGGCCCGACCAGTACAACAACCCCGACAACACGGCCGGTTACGCCTCCCTCGCCGCCGAACTGGCCGCCGACCTGGACCACCTCGACGTCCTGGTGTGCAGCGTCGGCACCGGCGGTCACAGCGCCGGGATCATCGGCCCGCTGCGCCGCCACTGGCCCGCGCTGCGCCTCGTCGGCGTGGACGCCACCGGCTCCACCATTTTCGGACAGCCCGCCCGGCCCCGCCTGATGCGCGGCCTCGGCAGCAGCATCCACCCGCGCAATGTCGCCTACGACGCCTTCGACGAGGTGCACTGGGTGGGGCCCGCCGAAGCCGCCGACACCTGCCGGCGGCTGGCCCGGGGCAGCTTCGTCAGCGGCGGCTGGAGCACCGGCGCCGTCGCCCTGGTCTCCGCCTGGGCGGCCCGCGTCCACCCCGGCGCCGTCGTCGCCACCGTCTTCCCCGACGGACTGCACCGCTACCTCGGCACCGTCTACGACGAGGACTTCGCCGCCGCCCACGGCCTGGACGGACAGCCTGTCGCCACCCGCCCGATGGAGATACCCCACCCCACGGCGGCCGAGGCCACCGGCTGGGCGCGCTGTGGCACCGTCGTCGACCCGAAGGCAGCGACGCTCGCGCCGGACCGGCGGGAGGGCGCCGCATGAACGTCACACTGCGCGTCGTACGCCTCCGGCTCGCCGAGCCGCTGCGCATATCCCGGTCGGTGATGACCGAGCGGAACGCCCTCTGGATCACCGTGGAACACGGCGGACCGCGCGGCCACGGCGAGGCCGTGACCAGCGTGTACTACGGCCTCGACACCGACACCCTGCGCCGTCTGCTGGCCGGCGCCGGTGCGGAACTCGGCCGTTTCGCCGACCCGGAGAGCGCCCTGGACGCCCTGCGGGACGGCGAGCTGCCCGCGCCGGGCACCCCGCCCGCCGTCACCGCCGCCGTCGAGTCGGCGCTGCTCGACCTGGTGGGCAAGCGGGCCGGACAGCCGGTCCACCGACTGCTCGGCACCGCGCGACGGCCCGTCGCCGCCACCGCCCGCACCATCGGCATCGTGTCCGCCGAACGGGCCCGTACGCAGGCCCGCTGCCTGGCGGACGCCGGCTTCGGCGTCCTCAAGGTCAAAGCCGGCACGGCGGACCCCGAGGACGACATCGCCCGCATACGGGCCGTACGGGACGCCGCCCCTTCGGCGTCGCTGCTCCTCGACCCCAACGGCGCCTGGACACCGGAGCAGGCGCGGCGGCTGCTGCCGCGCTTCGCCGCGCTCGGCGTCGGGGCCGTCGAACAGCCCATCGCCCCCGGCGACCCCGAAGCACTGGCCCGGCTCGCCGAACGCTCCCCGCTGCCCGTCATCGCCGACGAGGACGCGGTCGATCCCGCCGACGCGGAGCGGCTCGCCGGACGGGTGCAGGGCGTCAACGTCAAGCTCGCCAAGTGCGGCGGCGTGCACGCGGCGCTGCGCATCGAGGAGCTGATCGCGGGCAGCGGCACCCGGCTGATGCTCGGCTGTCTCACCGCCGGCACCCTCGGCATCGCCCCCGCCGTCCACCTCGCCGACCGCGCCCGCTGGGTCGACCTCGACGGGCACCTGCTCCTCGCGCACGACCCGTGGACCGGCATCGGCGGCACCGACGGAACCGTACGCGCCGGGACGGGTGCCGGGCTGGGCGTACGGCCGGTGGCACCGCGCGGGACGGACCGCGGCGCCCCACCCGCGGCACAGCACGTCGTACCGCCCGTCGTACAGAAGGAAAGGCACCACCGTGAAGACGTGGAGTGAGATGCGGGCCTTCCCGCTCGCCATCCGGCTCCTGCTGGTCAACCAGCTCGGCGTGAACATCGGCTTCTACCTGCTCATCCCGTACCTCGCCACCCACCTCGGCGAGGACCTGGGGATGTCGGCCGCCGTCGTCGGCATCGTGCTGGGCGTACGCAACCTCAGCCAGCAGGGCCTGTTCATCCTCGGCGGCTCGGCCGCCGACCGCCTCGGAGCGCGCGGCGTGATCATCGCCGGCTGCGCGCTGCGCACCGTCGGCTTCGCGCTGTTCGCGCTGGGCGACGGGCTGCCCGTGCTGCTCGCCGCCTCCATACTCAGCGGGCTCGCCGGGGCCCTGTTCAACCCGGCCGTGCGCGCCTACCTGGCGGCGGAGGCCGGTGACCGCAAGGCCGAGGCGTTCGCCCTGTTCAACATCTTCGCGACGACCGGCGCCCTGGTCGGACCGCTGATCGGCAGTGCCCTGCTGCTCGTCGACTTCCGGGCCTCCGCCCTCACCGCCGCCGCGATCTTCGCCCTGCTCACCGCCGCCCAGGCCGCCGTCCTGCCCGCCCGCGCGGTACCGGCCTCCCGGAGCAGCGTGCTCGGCGACTGGCGCGAGGTACTCGCCAACCGGGCCTTCCTGGCCTTCTCCCTCGCCATGGTCGGCCTGTTCGCCATGGAGAACCAGCTCTACCTGCTGCTCCCGGACGGCGCCCGGCGGGCCACCGGCTGGGACGGTGCCGCGGGCATCGTCTTCCTGGTCGGCACGCTGGCCAACCTCACCCTCCAGATGCGCATCACGCGGTCCCTCAAGGAGCGCGGTACCCGGGCACGTTGGGTGGCCGTCGGGCTGGCGTTGATGGGGGCGGCGTTCGTCCCGCCGATGGCCGTCGTCGGCCTGTCCGGGCCGGGCGGTGGTGCCGGGCGGGCCGCGCTCGCGCTCGTACCCGTGCTCGCCGGGGCCCTGCTCCTGTACGTCGGCATCATGATCGCCCAGCCGTTCGTGATGGAGCTGATACCGGAGTTCGGCCGCGCCGAACTGACCGGTACGTACTTCGGGATCTTCTACGTCGTCTCCGGCATCGCCGCCGCCGTCGGCAACACCGTCGTCGGCTGGGCCATGGACGTGGGCACGCACGGCGGCGCCGCGTGGCTGCCCTGGGCGTGCTGCCTCGCCTTCGGCCTCGCGTCGGCAGCGGGCGTCGGCCGGCTCCACCGGCTGCGGGCCCTGCCGGTACGAGCCGTGGAGGTGCCGGCGTGAACGCGGACACCACGGCCCCTTCGGGCGCGCAGCGCAATCTGCTGACCGACAACCCCGCGCTGTACGAGGCCCGGTTCCCCGATCCGGAGCGGCTCGCCGCCCGCTGGACCGAGGACGTGCTGCGCGCCCACGGCGCCGGGCCGCGCGTCCTCGACCTCGGCTGCGGCACCGGGCGGGACGCCGCCCACCTGCACGCCACGGGCCGCACGGTCGTCGGTACCGACGTGTCGGACGCGATGCTGGCGTACGCCCGTACCCACCACCCCGGGCCCCGCTACGAGCGCGCCGACCTGCGCCGGTTCGACCTCACGAACCTCGGCGAGCGGCCGTTCGACGCCGCGGTCTGCCTGGACAGCGCCCTGCTGTACTGCCACACCAACGACGAACTCGACGGCTTCCTGGCCTCCTGCCGCCGCGCCCTGGCGCCGGGCGGGCTGCTGGTCGCCGAGATGCGCAACGGCGCGTTCTTCCTCGGCCGTACGGACCTGCTGGACGCGCCGGCGATCCGGGGCTTCGCGTGGGAGGGGACCGTGTACCGGTCCGTCACCACGCTCACCGTGGACCGGGCGGCTCAACTGCTGCGCCGACGACGGGTATGGACGGCGGAGGACGGCTCGCCACCCGTCGAACAGCACTCCGCCTGGCGGCTGCTGTTCCCCCAGGAACTGCGGTACGCGCTCGCCGCGCACGGCTTCACGGTGCTGGAGCTGCATGACGGGCCGGGGCCTCGCACGGAGCCGGCCTGGAGGGCTCGTGCGGAGTCGGCCGGGGGGCCTCGCACGGAGCCGGTGGGGGGCCCACGCGGGGAGTCGGCCAGGGGGGACGGGGCGGTGGCTGGTGAGGCTTCTTCGGGGCCTGGTGGGGCCGTACCGCCCCCGCCGTCCGGGACTTCCGCTGACGGCGATCGGCTGCATCTCGTGGCCCGCCGGGACGACGACTGAACGGGTCCGCTCCCTGCTCCTGCCCCACTTCCTGCCCCCTGTCCATGGCCCATCCCCTGATCAAGAGGCGAGACCATCATGACCGAAATCCCCTCCCGCGACCGGGAATCCGGCGGTTTCCCCGGCCTGCGACGGCGCGGCTTCATCGCCGCGGCCGCGGGTGTCACGGCCGCTTCCGGCCTCCTCCTGGCCGGCTGCGGCACCGGATCCGGCTCGCCGGGCGCCGGCGGCGGCCCGCCCCGGCGCGGCGGCCGGCTGCGTGCCGCCTTCGCCGGGGGCGGCGCCTCCGAGACGCTCGACCCGCACCTCGGCAACCTCTTCGCCGACGCCGCCCGTGCCAAGGCCCTCTACGACAAGCTGGCCGACTGCGGCACCGACATGGCCGCCCGCCCCCGCCTGGCCGCCAAGTGGGAGCCCAACGACACCCTCGACCGCTGGCGGATCACCCTGCGCAAGGCGGCCTTCCACGACGGCAGGCCGGTCACCGCCGAGGACGTCCTCTACAGTTTCCGCCGCATGGCCGACCCCAAGAAGGCGTACCGCGCCAAGGCGTCGCTGGAGCCCATCGACCTGGCCGCCAGCCGGGCGGTCGCCCCGGACACCGTCGAGTTCCGCCTCAAGCGCCCCACCGCCGAGTTCCCCAACGTGCTGGCCGCGTTCGGCGCGTACATCATCCCCAAGGGCACCACGGCCGCGGACTTCGCCGAGCCCGTCGGTTCCGGCCCGTTCCGCTTCGTCTCCTTCACACCGGGCCGCTCCTGCGTCGTCAAGCGCAACGACGCCTACTGGGACGGCGCACCGCACCTGGACGAGCTGGAATTCGTCGTCGCCAACGAGGAGTCCGCACGGGTCAACGCCCTGCTCGGCGGCCAGGTCGAGTACGCGCACGAACTCACCCCCACCACCGCCCGCGCCCACGAGGGCAAGGGCCGAATCGAGATCGTACGGCTGCGCAACAGCGCCATGCAGTCCTTCGCGATGAAGACCGACCGCGCCCCCTTCGACGACAAGCGGGTCCGCGAGGCGTTCTTCCTCATCGCCGACCGCAAGGAACTCGTCGACGGCGCGCTCTCCGGGGCGGGCGAGATCGGCAACGACCTGTTCGGGAAGGGGTACGAGTACTACGCGGCGGACCTGCCGCAGCGCCACCAGGACCTCGACCGCGCCCGCCACCTCCTCAAGCGGGCCGGCGCCGAGGACCTGCGGATCACCCTCGACACCTCGCCCGTCGCCGCCGGGTTCACCGAGGCGGCCGGCATCTTCCGCGACCAGGCCGCCAAGGCGGGCGTGACCGTCCGGGTGAAGTCCGGCAGCAAGGACAGCTACTGGAGCGACATCCTCGACTCCGGCACCCTGTGCTGCTACCGCTCCGGCGCCATGCCCATCGAGTCGCACTTCTCACAGCGGCTGCTGAGCGGTTCGACGACCAACGCCACCAAGTGGCACCACAAGGACTTCGACGCCCTGTACCAGCAGGCCCAGTCCACCAAGGACAAGAAGGAGCGGGCGGCGGTGTACGGGCGGATGCAACGCCGGCTGTACACCGAGGGCGGCTTCCTGGTGTGGGGCTTCGCGGACTGGATCGTCGGTACGGCCCGCCGCGTACACGGCGTGGCACCCGACGCGCCCGCCAACACGTTGGACTGGGCCCGATTCGACAAGGTGTGGCTGGGGTGAGGGCGTTGAGCGCGCCGCCCCGGCCGCGGGCGGGCGCCGTACCCACGGCAGCGCGTTCCTGGCTCGCGCGCCGGCTGCTGCTCGGTGTCGCGCAGACCGCCGCCGTCGTCCTGCTGGTCTTCGTGCTCACCGAGGCACTGCCCGGGGACGCCGCCGTCGCCCTGGCGGGCGAACAGCCCGACCCGGCCCGCATCGCGGCCATCCGTACCGAGATGGGGCTGGACCGCCCGGCCGCCGAACGGTTCGCCGCCTGGGTGCTCGGGCTGCTCCACGGCGACCTCGGAACCTCGCTGACCTCCGGCCGGCCCGTCGCGGCATACCTCGCCGACGGCTTCGGACCCACCCTGCTGCTGGCCGCGGCCACCGCGGCCCTGCTGGTACCGGCCGGGGTCGGGCTCGGTGTCCTGGCCGCGCGTCGCGAGGGCTCCCTGACGGACCGGCTCGTCAGCTCCGTGACCCTCGCGGTGTACGCCGTACCGGAGTTCGCCCTCGGCGTGCTGCTGATCACCCTCTTCGCGCTCCGGCTGGGGTGGCTCCCACCGACCGCCGTCGGCTCCGGCGGCGACCTGTCGGCCCAGCCGGCCGTCCTCGTCCTGCCTGTCCTCGTGCTGCTCTCGCGCCCGGTGTGCTCGATCAGCCGCCTGGTACGAGCGGGGATGATCGACGCGCTGCGGTCCCCGTACGCCGTGCAGGCGGCCCGCTACGGCCTGTCCGCCGCGCGCGTCCGGTACGCGCACGCCCTGCCGAACGCCCTCGCGCCCGCCGCCCAGCAACTCGCCCGCACCGTCGACTGGCTGCTGTGCGGAGTGATCGTCGTCGAGGCGCTGTTCGTCATCCCGGGCCTGGGCACCGTCCTGATGAACGCGGTCGCCGAACGCGACGTCCCCGTGGTCCAGGGTCTGGCCGTGGTCTTCGGCGTCATCGCCGTCGTCCTCAACCTCGGCGCGGATCTGGTCGCCCGCCGGCTCGCGCCACGGGCGGGGGTGGCGGCGTGATGCGGAAGGTGGGGAGTGGGGCGGGGGTGGTGCGGGGCCTGCGGATGGTGCGAGCGAGTCGGACGATGCGAGTGGTGCGAGCGATACGGATAGTGCGGGGGATTAGCGCGATGCGAGTGGTTCGGGTGGTGCGGTCGTCGCGGGCGTCGAACGTGCCGTGGTCGTCGCATACGGTGAAGGGGGCGGGGCGGTGGCCGGGGCGGGCCGGGCTGGTGATCGCCGGGGTGCCGTTGCTGCTCGCCCTCCTCGGTCCGCTGCCGGCGGGCGAACCCGGCCCGCGTACCGCCTCCTTCACCCTCGGCGGCGGCCACTGGCTCGGCACCGACTTCGTCGGCCGCGACGTGTGGCGGCAGATCCTGCTCGGCGGGCAGTCGGTGGTGCTCGTCGCCCTGGCCGCCACCGCCCTCGCCTATGCGATCGCCGTCCCCTTGGGGCTGGCCGCCGCCCTCACCCACCGCACCTGGCTCGAAGAACTGCTGATGCGCCCGCTGGACGTGCTGCTCGCGGTGCCGTCGCTGCTGCTGATCCTGCTGGTCGCCGCCGTCTTCTCGCCGGGCGCCGCGGGGCTCGCGCTGCTGGTGGCCCTCGTCAACATCCCGGACGCGGCCAGGATCGTCCGCGCCGCCGCGGCGGAAGCGGCCGCGCGCCCCGCCGTCGAGGCGCTCCGTATGCAGGGCGAGACCTGGTGGCGTACGGCGGTCGGTTACGTCGGCCGGTCGGCACTGCGCACCTTCGCCGCCGACGCGGGCGTCCGGCTCACCGGCGTGCTCTACCTGGTCGCCACCGCCGCGTTCCTGGGTGTGGGCGTGGAGCCGGACGCGGCGGACTGGGCGGTCATGGTCGACCGCAACCGCACCGGCCTGTTCGTGCAGCCGTGGGCCGTGGTGGTGCCGGCGCTGCTGATCGTGGCGCTGTCGATGGGCGGAAACCTGGTGGTCGACGCCGCTCTGCAAGGGGGGCGGCCCGCTGAGCGACAGCGGAAGGTGGGGTGGCTGGGAAGCCGGGTGGAAGGGCGGACGAGTAGTCGGGTGGGAAGCCGGGACGGGAGGCGGTGCCCGGTACGGGGGCGCGTCGTGACCCCGGCTGTTGGGACCGCGCCGTCCGCCGCGTCTGCCCCGGCGGCCGCGCCTGCCGCTGCTCCCGCACCTGCCCCTGAGTCGGCGTCGGCGTCGGCGTCTGACCACAGTCCCCATGACATCGAGGAGGGCCGCCGGTGAGCGCGGCAGCGAACGTCGTCGCCGAGATCGCGGACCTGCGTATGGAGGCCGGCGGCCGGGCCATCGTCGACGGAGTGAGCCTACGGGTCCGCGCGGGCTCGGTGACCGCCCTGGTCGGTGCCTCCGGCAGCGGCAAGACCACGACCGGCCTGGCCCTGCTCGGCGCGTACCCGCCGGGCGCCCGGTTCTCCGGCACGGTCACCGTCGCAGGCGGCCTGGTCGGCCACGTACCGCAGCACCCGGCGGCGGTCCTCAACCCCGCACGCCGGGCCGGGGCCCTGCTGGCCGACATCGCCCGCACCCAGGTACGCCACCTGCCGCGCCGCGAACGGGCGCGGGCCGCCGAAGCCCGTATCACCGAAGCGCTGTCCCGTGCCCAACTGACCGACCCGGGAGAGATGCTGCGCCGCTACCCCCATCAGTTGTCCGGTGGCCAGCAGCAGCGGATCGTGCTCGCCCAGGCGCTGCTGCTCGGCGCCCGCGTCGTGGTCGCCGACGAACCGACCACCGGACAGGACATCCTCACCAAACGCCGCATCGTCGAGGAACTGGCGTCGGTCGTGCGGCAGGGCATCGGCGTGCTGCTGCTGAGCCATGACCTGGACGTGGTCCGAGAACTGGCCGACGAGATCGTGGTCCTCAAGGACGGCCGGGTGGTCGAGTCAGGGCCTGCGGAGCAGGTGGCGACGGGGGCACGGCATGAGTGGGCACGGGAGTTGTTCGGGGTGGGGGAGGAGGCCGAGCCTGGCGGGGAGTTGGGCGCGCGGGATGCCGCCGGGCCGGACGCGATCACTGGGGCGAGGTCCGGCGCCGTGCTGGACGTACGGGACCTGACCGCCCACCACCGGGGCGGCGCCCACCGTACCGTCGATGTGCTGCGCGATGTGTCCCTGCGCGTCCGGCCCGGCGAACGGGTGGCGGTCGTCGGCCGTTCCGGTGGCGGCAAGACCACGCTCGGCCGGTGCCTGGCGGGGCTGCACCGTACGTACGAGGGGGAGGTCCACCTCGACGGCGTACCGCTGCCGCGCAGCCTGCGCGACCGTACCCCCGCGCAACTGGCCGCGGTGCAGTACGTGTTCCAGGACGCACAGGCGTCCTTCGACGAACACCGCACATTGCTGGCGCAGGTCGCGCGCACGGCGGTCCGCCTGCGCGGGTCCTCGCCCACGGACGCCGCGCGGGAGGCGGAGGCACTGCTCGCCGAGGTCGGGCTCGGCGAGCAGCACCTCCACAGCCGCCCGGCCCGGCTCTCGGGGGGCGAACTCCAGCGCGCGGCGCTCGCCCGCGCCCTGCTCGCCCGCCCCCGCGTGCTGGTCTGCGACGAGATCACCTCGGGCCTGGACACGGTGACCCGGCGCGGCGTCCTCACCGTCCTCGACCGGCTGCTGCGCGAACAGCCGGACCTGGCGCTGGTGTGGATCACCCACGACCTGGCCACGGCCGCCCGGGCCGACCGGATCCTGGTGCTGGACGCGGGCAACATCGTCGAACAGGGCCCCACCACACACGTCCTCACCACCCCCGGCCACCCCTTTACGGCAGCCCTCGTCGAGGCATCGGGGAAGCGACGTACGGCATCCCGGGCCTAGAAACGGCCTCGGGAAGACCCGGGGGCCACCGGTGGGCCCGGGGACAGGCGGTGGCCGCCGGCCCTCGCGGCCACATCGGGGCTACGCAGGGCTGCTCTCCCCGTCCGGCTTGCGCGCCACGAGGAAGGCCTGGGCCGTCCGTTCGGCGAACTCGCCCTCGTCGGGCTCGCGTACCAGGCGGGCGCGTACGGGCAGGCCGGCCCGGTCCAGCAGGGTGGCCATCAGGTCCGGCTGCCGCCGGTGGAAGTCGAGGGAGATCTGCTGCCCGAAGGCCTCCTCCAGGCGCAGCGGCTCGTCGCCCACCTGGAAGGCGGTCAGCAGGTGCCCGCCGGGCGCGAGCACCCGGTGGAACTCGGCAAACGCCTCCGGCAACAGCTCCAGCGGGACGTGAATGGTCGAGTACCAGGCCACGATGCCACCGAGGCTGTGGTCGGGCAGGTCGAGGGCCAGCATGGAGCCCTCGTCGAAGCGCAGGTCCGGGTGCTGGCGGCGGGCCACCGTGAGCATGCCCGGCGAGAGGTCGATACCGGAGACGGACAGGCCCAGGCCGGCCAGGTGCGCGGTCACCCGGCCGGTACCGCACCCCACGTCGGCCACCGGCCCGCCACCGGCACCCCGCACCATCTCGGCGAACCCGGCGAGCATCGCCCGGTCCAGCGGCTTGCGGGCCAGGTCGCCGTGAGTGTACGCGGCGTACTCGTCGGCCATGGCGTCATAGGACGCACGGGTGTGCTGAAGGAAGTCCGGTTCGGTCATGGAGGAGGACCATACTGCGCTCGCCGCGACCGCCATGCCCCGGCCTCAGGCACGGCTCGGCCACCCCGGTGCGCTGCTCAACCTTCCTGAGGCGGCTCAGCCTTCCTGGTGGGCGGCGCGAGCGGCGTCCAAGAAGTCCTCCGACGCCGGATCCTCGCGTGCGCGGCGATCTCCCGGTCGTGCGGCTCCTTGAGCACGTCCGCCGTGACGCGGTCGCCGCCACCAACGCTGTCGCGCAGAACGGTCAAGATCTCCCGGTAAAGCTCGCCGAGGCACGGCAGCGTCTGCCGGCGCTGACGGAGTGTGCAGGATCGGTCCGGCCGTAGGGGTGGGGAAGGAGGGGCGGGGAAGCGTTGTGGTCGAGGTCCTGGTGGGTGGAATGGCGGAAGAGTGGAATAGCGGATCGCCGAGGGTGATGGAAATGCGTGCTGTGGGTCTTCTGCGTTACGCGTAGAGATTGTCGGTAGCGCGTCGGAGGGAATGCGGGAGTGGGGCGCTTTGCGGCTTTTTCGGCGCCGTATGAATTCCGCCCGAGGTTTGGTTCGGCCGGAGGGGGATTTGCGTGAGGTGGGAGCGGGGGAGAGGTTGTCGGAGCACTCTTGCCCGCGCGCCTCGGCGGGCTTCGGGGCTTCACGGTGCAGTTCCGCCCCGGGGTCCTGTCGGTCGTCGTGGCTTGCTTGCCGACCTGGTGCCGGCGGCGTGGTCCTCGTCGCACGGCGCCTGGGGAACCGTTCGATCCGGCCGTGGTGGTCTTCGCCTGCCGCTACCGGCGGGATCCGGCCGACGGCGATAGGGATTTCGCCTTTCTCCGTGGGGCAGCAGGTCGCACTGTGGCCGTACGAGAGGGTCGTAGCCTGCCGGTGCGAGGCGGCCGATGGCCCAGGGGGAAGGCGCATACGTCCCGGTAGGTGGTGTCGCCGCGGCATTCCGGCGCGAGGTCGCCTTGCCCGCGCTGTCGGCCCGGCGGGCTCGGAGGCCCCCTCGCGGCGGCGTCGGCGGGGTCACGCGGGACCGCTTCGTCTCCGGGGTCCCGGGGCCACCCGCAGTCATCAGGGCGCTGCGGGCTGTCGTACACTGATGCGATTTGTGGGCGATATGGCGTCTTGGCGCGGATAAACCCTCATCTTTTGCCTAGTGGTCGTCTTTTCGGAGAGATGGTTTCTGTGACCGAAATCTCAGTCGTCGTGATCGTCTATAACGATGCCGAGCGGTTGCCTGCTGCGGTGGATTCGGTGTTGGGGCAGTCGTTCGGGGATGTTGAGGTGGTGATTGTTGACGACTG
>NZ_JBIRFL010000046.1:0-23675 GCF_044327445.1 Streptomyces sp. NPDC018045 | reverse complement strand
CGCACCGGACGAACCCGCCACCACCTCCTCAAACCACTCATGCACACACCGCTCACCCAACACCGACCCCAAACCCGACCCAGCCTCCACCGGCGGCTCATTCCACTCCACCAACACCCGCCGACGCTCCGCGGCATCGAGCAAGCTCAAGCGGGAGATCTTCTCCTCCGGATCGGCGGTGACCGCGGTCAGGAGGGTGGTGTAGTGGCCTATGAAACGCTGGATCGTTTCCCGGTCGTAGAGGTCGGTGTTGTATTCGACGACGCCGGTCAGGCCGTCGGGGGTTTCCCGGAGTTCGAGGGTGAGGTCGAATTTGGTGATGTCGAAGTCGAAGTCGACGAGCGTCACCTCGACCTCACCGAGCTTCGACTCGCGTCCGGTGCGTTCCTCCTGGAGGACGAACATCGTCTGGAAGACGGGCGAATGGGCGAGGCTGCGCTCCGCCTGGAGGGACTCGACCACGGCCTCGAAGGGCACGTCCTGGTGGGCGAACGCCTCCAGCGCGGTCTTCTTCACCCGGGTCAGGAGGTCGGGGAACGCCGGGTCGTCCGACACGTCGGTGCGCATGACGAGGGTGTTGGCGAAGAGGCCGATGAGGTTCTCGACCTCGATCCGGTTGCGGTTCGCGACGACCGTGCCGACGGCGATGTCGGTCTGCTGGGTGTAGCGGTGCAGGACGGCGGTGTACGCGGCGAGCAACGTCATGTAGAGGGTGACGTCGTACCGTTCGCTGAGACCGCGCAGGCTCTCCAGCAGTTCCGGCGGGCAGGCGAAGCTCTCGTGCGAGCCCTGGTACGTCTTGACCGTGGGGCGCTCCCGGTCGGTGGGCAGGGTGAGCCGTGGGTCGACGCCGGCGAGTTGCCGCTTCCAGTAGGCGACCTGGCGTGCCTGCACCTCGTTGCCGAGCCACTGGCGCTGCCAGTCGGCGTAGTCCGCGTACTGGATGGGCAGCGGTTCCAGCGGCGCGGGACCACCCGTGCCCGTGTGGCCCGCGCGGCCCGCGCGGAACGCTTCGTAGAACGCGGCGGTGTCGCGGAAGAACACGCCGACCGACCAGCCGTCGGACACACTGTGGTGCATCGTCACCAGCAGGACGTGCTCCCGCTCCGACCGGCGCAGCAGCCGGACCCGGATCAGCGGGTCGTGTGCGAGGTCGAAGGGGGCGAGCGCTTCCCGTTCGCAGATCAGCGGCAGTTCCGCCGGGTCGGCCAGTTCCTCCTCGCGGACCGCGAAGTCCGAGCCGTCGCCGATGTGCTGGTACGGCACACCGTCGTGGCTCACCAGGCGGGTGCGCAGGACCTCGTGGCGCTGGACCACCGCTTCGAGGGCGCGGAGCAGCGCGTCGCGGTCGAGGCGGCCGCGCAGCCGCAGTGCCATGGGAATGTTGTAGGACGCGTCGGCCCCGTCCAGTTGCGCCAGGAACCACAGGCGCCGCTGGGCGAAGGACAGGTGCGGCGGGGTGTCCGCCGAGCGGGGCAGTCGCGGCACGACGTCGAAGGCGGAGACGTCGACGCCCTGCTTCCTGAGCAGTGCGAGCAGGGCGCGCTGCCGCTTGGCGGGCATGGACCGGAACTTCCGGACCAGGTCCAGCTCGCCGCTCTGATGGAGGGTGTCCATCGTCCGTCCCCTTTGCCTAGTTCTCGGTGACCAGAGCGTCGAGCTCTTCGTCGTCCATGCTTTCGACGAGGGCGATGCTCTTGAGGATGTCGTCCACCGGCTGCGTGCCGGTGGGGCCGGCCGGTGTACGGCGTTCCAGTTCCGCCGCCATCTCGGCCAGCCGCGGAGCGTCGAAGACGGTCCGGACGGGCAGTTCCACGCCGGTCTGCTGCTTGAGCAGGTTGATCAGGCGGCCCGCCAGGAGGGAGTTGCCGCCGAAGGAGAAGAAGCTGCTCTTCGCCTCGAACCGGTCGGCCGTGACGCCCAGCACCTCCGCCCAGGCCGCGGCCACGGTGTCCCGGGCGGCGGCGTGCCGGTTGGCTGTGCCTTGGGTGCCTTGGGTGCCTTGGGTGCCTTGGATGTCTTGGGTCCCGGCGTGCCGGTGGCCGGCCTGTGCCGGGCCCGTCCGCGCCGTGCCGTCCGACGGGTCGGTGGCGGTTCGGGGAGTGGCGGTGTCGCCGTCCGAGGGGGCCGGGTGCGCGGCCGGTACGGGGCCGGCCCAGTGGCTTTCCGCCGCGAACGCGGTGGCCGGGATCGGTGCCAGGCGCCGGCGCCCGGAGTGCAGGCCGTGCCACGGCACGTTGGCTCCGCACACCCACAGCTCGGCGAGGCGTTCCAGGTCGCGGTCCTCGATGAGCGCGGCGAGGAACGCCTCGCCCCGGGGCCCGTGGAGTACCGCGCCCAGCGGGCCGGCGTTGTCCTCGGCGTTGCCGCGGTGCGCCGGGACGGCAGCCGTGACGACCGTTCCGTCCGGGTGCGTGGACCCGGGCCCTTGGGCCAGCTCGGCCGCGAGCGCCTGCCGCAGTTCGTCCCGGGTGCGTGCCACCACGGCGAGCCGTTCGGGGTGCGCTTCGCGGCCGAGCTGCGTGGTGTACCCGATGTCCGCCAGGGACGTCGAGTCGTCACGGGCCAGGAAGTCGTGCAGGCGCTGTACCGCCGTACGCAGCCGCTCGGGGTCCCTGGCGGACAGCAGCACCAGTTGGGGGCGGGCGTCCTGGCCGTCCTGGGCGTCCCGGGGCGCCGCCGCGGCCGGTGGCGGCTCCTCGATGACCAGGCTGACGTGGCTCCCGCCGGCCGCCACCGAGTTGACGAGCGCGCGGCGCGGCGCCCGGCGGCCGTCCGCGCCGGCCGTCCCGGCGGGCTCCCAGGCCGTCGGCCGGTCGCACAGCCGCAGTGGCGTGCCGTCCAGGTCCAGGTCGGGGTTGGGGCTGCCGGACGCGACAAGGGGCGCGAGCTGCCCGTGCCGCAGTTGCAGGAGGACCTTGGTGAGCTGGGCGATGCCGGAGGCCGCCTCGGGGTGTCCGAGGTTCGACTTCACGGTGCCGAGCGCCACCGGCCCGGACACGCCCCCGAACACCTCCCGCAAGGCGCGGAACTCGACCGCGTCGGCCAGCGGGGAGCCGTTGGCGGCGGCCTCGACGTACCCGATGGAGCCGGGGCCGACGCCCGCCCGGGCCAGCGCCTGCCGCATGACCTTCACCTGGGTGCGGTGGCTCGGGGCCATGAAACCGCCGGTCCGGCCGCTGTGCGTCGAGGCGGTGCCCTTGATGACGGCGTGCACCGTGTCGCCGTCGCGCAGCGCCGCGTCCAGGGGCTTGAGCAGTACGGCACCGACCGCTTCGGCGGGCAGGTAGCCGTCGCCGTCGCGGAAACTGCGGCTGCCCGGGTGGCTGCCGAGCAGTTGCAGCTCGGACAGCGCCAGGTACTTGTCCGGGTGGACGTTGAGGTTCACGCCACCGGCGACGGCCAGCTCGGTCTCCCCGCGCCGCAGGTCGGCGCAGGCCAGGTGCACGGCCATCGCGGACGACGTGCACATGCTGTCCACGGCCAGGCTGGGGCCTTCCAGCCCGAAGAAGTACGAGACGCCGTTGGCGATCAGGTTGTACGACGCCGCCGCGGTGACCGCCGCGAGAGCCGGGTCCGAGGCGTCCGCCCGGTACATCTGGTACGCCGCCCCGACGTACACGCCGACGCGCCGCCCATAGCGCCGCTCGATGGTGTCCTGAGTCACGCCGCTCTGTTCCATGAGGTGCCAGACGGTCTCCAGGAACAGGCGCTGCTGCGGGTCCATCGCCTTGGCGTCGCGGGGCGAGATGCCGAAGTGCAGCGGGTCGAACCGGTCGATCCCGTCCAGGAATCCGCCCCACTGGCGGGCGCCCGCGCCGGAGGTGTCCCAGCGGTCGGCCGGCACCTCTGTCACACAGTCCTTGCCGTCCCGCAGGTGCCTCCAGAACGTGTCGAGGTCGTCGGCCTGCGGGTACCGCCCGCTGACGCCGATGATCGCGATGTCCCCGACGGTACGGTGCGCGGCGTCGCTCCCGGCGGCCGGAACGCGCGCCGCCGGCGGGCCGGGGGCTGGGAGCGGGCCGGTCGGTTCGACTGCTTCGGCCGTCCCGGTGGCTTCGGCCGTCCCGGCCGTTCCGGTCGCTTCCGCCGTTTCGGTGGCTCCGGTCGTTCCGGCCGTCCCGGTGGCTTCGGTCGCTTCCCGCTCCGCGGGCTCGCCGAGCAGCGTGCGCAGGGCCTGCGGGTGTTCGGCCGCGAAGTGCTCGGCCAGCTCACGGACCGTCTGCACCTCGAAGAGCAGCGTCCTCGACAACGGGCCGAAGGCCTCCTCCAGTTGGGCGGTCACGCTCACCGCGAGGACGGAGTCCATGCCGTACCGGTCCAGCGGCGTCTCGGCGTCCAGGCGCTCGGGACCCACCTTCAGGACCGCCGCCAGCAGCCGACGCAGGTGGCCCACGGACCGTTCCGCCAGCCCCCGGTCCGCTCCGGGACGGGAAGCCGGTGCGGCCGCGGAGCCGGATACGGCGGTGGGCGCGGGGCCGGACACGGCGTCGGCCTCTCGCCCGCCGGCCTGGACGCCGAGCCGGGAGAGCACGGTGCCGCGTTCGCCCACGAGGACGATCAGCCTGCCGTCCGTGAGCCCGTTGTCGCGCGGGGCCAGGGCACAGCGCAGGGCCGTCAGCCCACGGGCCGTGTCCAGGGTGGCGAGTCCCGCGCCGCGCAGGTTCTCCCGGACCGTGTCGTCCCCCATGCCGCCCTCGTCCCAGAGCGGCCAGTTGACGGACACGGTCCGGCCGCTGCGCAGGCCCGCGTCGACGAGGCGGTCGCGGTGGGCCGCGTAAGCGTCCATGAACGCGTTGGCCGCGGAGTAGTCCGCCTGCCCGGCGCTGCCGAAGGCGCCGGAGATCGAGGAGAAGCACAGGAACGCGTCCAGCGGCTGGTCCCGGCTCAGCTCGTCGAGGTTGACCAGACCGGCGACCTTGGGCGCGAGGACCCGCCGCAGTTCCCCGGAGGTCTTGCGGAGGATCAGCTTGTCGTCGACGATGCCGGCGCTGTGCACGATGCCCGTCAACGGCCCGTGGTTGTCGGCCACATGGGTCAGTACGCGGGCGACCGAAGCCCGGTCGGCCACGTCGGCCCGCTGGTAGTCCACGGTCAGTCCCGCCGCGCGCAGGGTCTTCAGCGCGTTGCGCTTCGTCGCGTCGAGCGGTGACCGGCCGGTGAGGACCACGGTGGCGTGGCCGGTGGACGCGGCGATCTCCTGCGCCACGATCCGGCCCAGGCCCCCGGCGCCTCCGGTGACGAGGTAGACGCCGTCCTCCTTCCACGGCACGGCGGCGGGCCGGGCCGCGGGAATCTCCTCCAGGCGTGCGACGTGCCGGCGGCCGTCCCGGTGCCGTACCTCCGGTGCGGCGCCGGGCACCGCCTCGGACATCAACCGGGCGGCGACGGTGGCCGGTGCGGCGCCGTCGAGGCACTCCACGTACTGCGTGTGCAGCAGCGGGTTCTCCAGGCGGGCCGTCCTCAGCAGTCCGGCCAGGCCGCCGAAGCAGGTCAGCCGGTCCCGCTCGGCGGTGTCCGCGCCGGAACCGCCGACCACCGCGACCTGGAGCAGTGCGGGCCGCCGCAGACCGCCTTCGAGCACGCCGCGTACGAGGTCGAACAGGTGCGCCGTCACCTCGGTGTAGCGGGCGTCGAGCGGGCCGTCGGCCGGTACCACGATGTGCGGGCGCACCCCGTCCGGAAGTGCGGCGCGAAGGGACTCCTGCTCGGCCCCCGTGAGGGGGCCGACGACCATCACGTGGTGTTCCGCGAAGCCGTCCGCAGGGGCCTGCTCATCACGGCCCGCGGTGTCCTGCGCGGCCCACACTGGACGCAGCAGTACGAGTTCGCCGCCCTCCGCCGCGCCGCCGACGACGCCCGTCGCGCCCTCGTCGGCCCTCATCGCGTCACCGGGCTCAGCCGTGTCTCCGCCAGGCCGGTGCCCAGCCGTGGCCGTCCGGTCCGGCGCGAGGGAAGGGACAAGGGGCGTCACGCCCGCGTCGTCGGCAGTGTCGAGGTCGATCCAGCACCGGTCACCGGCGAAGGGGTAGCCGGGCAGGCTGATGCGCCGCGCGGGCGGGCCCGCGGGGTGCAGCGTCTCCCACTCCACGGCGGCCCCGTCGGCCCACAGGTCCAAGAGCGCGCCGGACACGCCGCGTTCCGTCCAGTCCGCCACTGCCGTCCGCACGGCGTCGTCCGCGCCGGCCGGCTTTCCCCGGCGCCTGCGCGCCGTACCCCGTGCCCACGTGCCGGGCCGTAGCGGCTCGGCGAGGAAGGACTCCAGCCGTTTCCTGGCGTCGTCGATCGAGGTCGCGGCGAAGGCCAGCCGTTCCTCCAGCGCCATCCGGCCGATCTGGAGGGTCCATGCGACGTCGGGCAGTGCGTCGTCGGGCAGCTCCGCGAGGCGGACGAGCAGCCGCCGGGCCTGTTCGGCGAGCTGGCCCTCGCTCTGCGCGGAGAGCACGAACAGTACGGGGCGCCCGCTCCGGGCAGGCGGGAGCGCGGCGGCCGAGGACGGGTACGGGACCGGGGACGCGGCCGGAGCCTCGTACTCGGCAACGATCACATGGGCGTTCGAACCGCCCGCGCCGAAGCCCGACACCCCCGCGATCCGGGGAACGGTCCGGTGCTCGCCGTCGATCTCCAGCGTCGGCCGGTGCCAGGGCTCCAGGCGCCGCTGCACCCGCACGGGGGCGCGGTCGAAATCGATGTGCGGGTTGAGTGTGTCCGCGTGCAGGCTCGGCACCAGTTCGCCGTGCCGCATCTGGAGGAGCACCTTGGTGAGACCCGCGATGCCGGCCGCGCTCTCGCAGTGCCCGATGTTCGACTTGACCGAGCCGATCGGACAGTTCTCCGGGAGTCCGCCACGGCCCTGGAAGGCCCGGGTCAGTCCGGCGATTTCGAGCGGATCGCCCAGCGCCGTTCCGGTGCCGTGCGCCTCCAGGTAGCTCAGTTCTCGCGGGTCGACGCCGGCGCTCCTGAGCGCCGCCGCGATGACCTCGCCCTGCGCCGCGGCGGAAGGCACCGAGTAGCCGGAGGTCCGGCCGCCGTGGTTGAGCGCGGTCCCCTTGATCACACCGTAGATGTGGTCGCCGTCGGCCTCCGCCCGCGCCAGCGGCTTGAGCACCACGGCACCGACGCCCTCGCCGGGCACATAGCCGTCACCGCCCTCCCCGAAGCTGCGGCAGCGCCCGTCGCCGGACAGGAAACGGCGCTGGCTGAGCAGCACGTACTTGTTCGGGTGCGAGCTGATGTTGACGCCCCCGGCGAGCGCCGTCCCACACCGGCCGCTCCTGATGGCCTCGCAGGCCAGGTGCAGGGCGGTCAGCGAGGACGAGCACATGGTGTCCACGGCGATGCTCGGCCCGTTGAAGTCGTAGAAGTACGACACCCGGTTGGCGATGGTGGAGGCGCTGCCCGACAGCGCGAGCGCCCGGCCGCGCTCCTGCGCCTGCGCGCCGTACAACTGGTAGTCCTGGTACATCACGCCGACGAAGACCCCCACCTCGCCCGGCGGGGCGACGGCCGCGGCGGCGCCGTCCGGGTCGGCCGCGGCGCGGGCCAGCAGTTCGCCGGTGTATCCGGCGTCCTCCAGCGCGTGGTGGGCGCATTCGAGGAACAGCCGCTCCTGGGGGTCGAGGTACTCCGCCTCGTGGTGCGAGATGTGGAAGAACAGCGGGTCGAAGCGGTCGATACCGTCGAGGAAGCCGCCCCATCGGCCCGTGGAGGAGCCGCCGATGTCGGCGTACCGGCGGTGGTCCCAGCGCTCCGCCGGCACCTCCTGGATGCAGTCGCGGCCCGAGCGGAGGTTCTGCCAGAACTCGCCGAGGTCCGCCGCTTGCGGATAGCGGCCGCTGAGCCCGACGATCGCGATGTCGGTGACGGGGGCGGTGGTGTCCCGTACGGCTGGACCGGCGGCCGCTGAGCGGGACGCGGCCGACCCGGTCCGTGACCGCGTGGCCGGGGCAGACAGCGGGCTCATGTGCGCGGCACGGTCCGGGGCGGAGGCCGGGCGCGTGTGCGGGGCCTGGTCCGGGGCCTGCGGGGCGTCCGCCAGGGCACGGGTGCTCAGTCCGGTCAGGTCCGCGCACACCCGGCCGTGCTCGTCGAACACGGTGACGTCCAGCCGCGCGGCAGCCGCCTCGGGACCGTTCCCCCGCTGGTGCCGGACCCAGGCGTACGCCCGTTCACCGGTGGCGGCGAGCGCGTCCACGTGGCGCAGGGCGAACGGCAGGGCGGCACGCGCCGGTCGGCCGCCCGCTCCCTCCGGCGCCATCCACAGACCGACGGTGGCCTGAAGAGCGCCGTCCATGATGCTCGGGTGCAGCGGACAGTCGTCCAGCCGCTCCGCCGCGCCGGGCAGCCGGAGTTCGGCGAGCACCTGCGGCCGTCCCGCTTCGTCCGTCCCCACGTTCAAGGCGGCCAGGGACTGCTGCGCCGGGCCGTAGTCCATGCCGACACGGGAGTACAGCCCGTACACGTCGGCGGCCGGGATCACCCGCTCGGCACAGGACGCGCGCAGCTCGTCCAGAAGCGGCGCAACGCGTCCGCCGGTGTCCTGGAGGCTCGCACGGCCCTGACTGCACAGCGTGCGCTCCCCGTCCCCACCGACGCTGTGGATCATGTAATCCCAGCCGTATCCGGGCAGCGCACGGACGCTCACCCGCACGTCCAGTCCGTCCGGACCGCAGAGCGCCGGGCGCAGCCACACGACGTCGTCGAGCCGGACGCGGCCCGGAAGCCCCGCGTCCACGGTGCCCGCGACCGCCGCCCGGGCCATCTCCAGTTGGACGACGGCGGGAAGCACACGGTCGCCGCGGACCCGGTGGTCCCGCAGGTACGGCTCGTCGCCGGTGAACCGCGTCCGGTACGCGGTGCCGTCGTCGTCCGGTACGGCACTGTGCAGCATCGGATGCGGGCGCGTCTCCGGAGGGCGCGTGGCGGGGGCCTCGGGGGCTGCTGCCTGCCGGCGTGCGCCGGAGCCGCCAAGGGACACGATCTGCTCGCGCGCCGTGGAGCCGTCCGGAGCCGGTGCCGGGCCGCGCACGGTTTCGGCCAGGTACACGGCGAGCGAGTGCACCGTGCGGTGCTCGGCGAAGACGGCAGGCGTGAGCGCCGTCGCGAACCGGTCGTTCAGCCGGGCGACCAGCCGGGCGAGGCTGGTCCGGTCGAAGCCGAACTCCTCGAACTCGCCGTACGGGTCCACCTCGGCGGCCGGCACCTCCAGCACGGCGGACACCTCATCGGTCAGCGCCGCCCGTACGGTCGGCACGGACAGCTCCTGCGTGACGGGACGCGCGGCCGGCTCCGGTGCCCCGGCAGCGCCGGTGGCCGTCCCGCGCTGTTCGGTCACGTGCTCCGCCAGCCACGCCGCGACATCGGCGATCGACCGGTATTCGAACATCAGCGTCGGGGACAGCGGCACCGCCAGCCGGTCCTCCAGGTCGGGCACCAAGGACACCAGGTCCGCCGAGGCGAGGCCCAGCTCGTAGAAACCGCCGTGCAGGTCGACCTGCGCCGCGGGCACCTCCAGGCGCGCCGCGACCAGCTCCCGCAGGAGGTCGGCGAGAGCGGGGGCGGTGGCGGGGTCGGTGGCGGCCGGGGCCTGCGTATCGCGCGCGACGTCCGTGTCCGTACCCGCGCCCAAGCCCTTGTCGACTCCGTTCCTGTAGGCATCGCCCGTGCCCGGCCCGCCCGTGCCCGATCCGCCGCGGACGTCGAGGGCCGACTCGGCCCGTACCCGCTTGGCCACCAGCCGTCCCACCTCAGCGATCTTGGTCCCGGTCTCGTCGTAGAACTCCACCGACAGCCGCATCAGCTCGTCGTCCCGGTGAGCCGACGCCGCCGGAACCCTGACATAGCAGCGCCTGCCGAGGGACGCTGCGGCCCGGAACGACTCGAACACCAGCGGCAGATACAGCTCCTGGGGGCCCTCGTCCGCGCCGCCTTCGCGCAGCATGTGCATCCCCGTGCTGCCGCCGAGCAGCCCGGCCTCGAACAGCGCCGGATGGAAGAGGAAACCGTCCGCGCTGTCGTGGTACGCCGGGTCGAGTTCCAGCTCGGTGATCCGGTCCTCGGAGCGCTGGTGCACGACGCCGTCGGCCCTCATCAGGCCCGAGTGCACCAGTTCGTGCTCCCGCAGCCAGGTGTAGAGGTCCGCGAGCGGAGTGCGCCGCTCCGCCCCGCCGAGCGGCAACGGAAGGCGCTCGTGGAACACCGGCGGGTCGTGCCGGTGCGCCGCGACCACCGCGTGCAGTACGTCCTCGGTGTCCTGGGGGCGCCGACTGCGCACCTCGATCCGCAGGCCTCCCGCCGGTGCGGGGCGCCCTGCGACGGTGGTCAGCACCTGCTCCCCCGGAGCGGCGACGAGCGGCGCGAGGATGGTGAGGTTGCGCAGTTCGACATCGCGTACGGCGTGGCCGTGCCGGGCGAGCACCTGGAGCACGAGGTCCACATAGCCGACGCCGGGCATGAGGTGGCGCCCGTATACGACGTGGCCGTGCAGCAGAGGGTTGTCGGCGGTGACGGTGAAAGTCGCTTCGAACGTCGACGATTCGGTCATCTCTATCCATCCAGAACAGCGCGGAACCGGCGGCGGAGCCCGGCACAGGACCAGCCTTGGAAAACAGCCGGAGGCATGGGAAAGCTCCGGGTTCAGGAGAAAAGGTGCAGCGCGCGGATGGACTCGCCAAGCGCATCTGCCGACTCTCCACGGCATGCGAATGGCACATGCGCCCTGGAGGAGGTGATGACGCGCGCAGGGTACCGCGAAGCCCTGGACATCACAGCAGGAAAGAAGGAGCGCCGCGACGGTGAACAACCGTCGACAAAATCGCTATAACTTGCAGAAAAGCATTGCGTCTCCCCCCGCAACTCCCCCGTCGCAGGCGGGCCGCGGCTCACATCGCCGCTGGACCGCCGCGGTCGGACCGGTGACTCATGCGCACCCTGTCCTACCGCCGTCGGTCACGCTACAGAAGATCAACAGTCGGATCAATACACACAGAGTGATGCCCGCGTCACATTCCAGGAGGGGCACGAAAGAAACTTCCTGACGTCACGACAGCCGCCTGCCTTCCATACCCGCCGCGCCGTACACACACACGGACAAATGCCGCTGACGCTGTTCTCCGGGCGCGCGGTGTGGGAAAGTCTGACCGTGTTCGCCGAAATGCGGGTTGCCCGATGGCGGCCCGCCCGAAACGGGAACCCATGGCCCGGCATTCCGTCCGGAATGGTCCCGCGGCGCCCCCTTTTACCGGGTCACTCGCCGCCCCCGTTTCCGTGCGGGACGGCCCTCCGCGTATGCCCCGGTTTGCCATGTCCGCCATAAGAGTCGAAAAGCCGGGCGGCCGGAAAATCCGGACGGGCGAGCCTGCTGGGCACCGACCGGGCGGTCCCGCGCCATCGCCGTACCGGCGTGGCACCGGGCGCTCCGGCCCCAACTTCACCACCGGCGGGCACCGGCCCTCAACCACCCGATCCGCCCGCCCCTTTCGCCTCACTCACCTCGCGCGTCCCCGCGCCCCACCCCACCTCGCCACCACACACGACAGGAGCAACACGTGCGGATCGAAGGAAGCGTCGCGCTGGTCACCGGCGGATCGTCCGGCCTCGGCCTGGCGACGGTACGCGAGCTACGCGACCGGGGCGCGACCGTGGTGATCATCGGCCGCTCCTCACGGGGCAAGGACGTCGCCGCGGAACTGGGCGAGCGCGTCGTCTTCTCCCCCGGCGACGTGACCAGTGAGGAGGACGTCACCACGGCACTCGGGCTCGCCACCGACCTCGGCGCCCTGCGCATCGCCGTGAACTGCGCCGGGATCGGCAATGCCTTCCGGACCGTCGGCAAGAACGGCCCGTTCCCCCTGGAAGCCTTCAGCAAGGTCGTCCAGGTCAACCTGATCGGCAGTTTCAACGTCATCCGCCTCGCCGCGGCGGTCATGAGCCGGGCGGCGGCAGATGACGGCGGGGAACGCGGCGTCATCGTCAACACCGCCTCGATCGCCGCCTTCGACGGCCAGGTCGGGCAAGCCGCCTACGCGGCCTCCAAGGGAGGCATCGTGGGCATGACCCTGCCGATCGCCCGGGACCTGGCCTCGTCCGGCATCCGCGTGGTCACCGTCGCGCCGGGGCTGTTCCACACCCCGATGTTCGACGTGTTCCCCGAGTCCGCCGTCGAGGCACTCGGCCGGCAGGTGCCCCACCCGTCCCGGCTCGGCGACCCCGCGGAATTCGCCTCGCTCGTCACCCACATCGCGGAGAATCCGATGCTCAACGGCGAGACGATCCGACTCGACGGCGCCCTGCGGATGCCCCCCAGGTGACGTGACCGGAACGCCGGGTCGGGCCGGGCCAATCCGTGCCCTGTTCGACCGGGTACGGGAGTGGAACACCGAGCCGACCGGAGCCGGGAACAGAACGCCGCTCGGGCGCTCCCGGCCCGCTCCCACCCAACGCGCCGAACGAGCCGGACCGAGCCCGGCAAGCCCCGTCCCACCTGGCCTGACGGGCACCGCCCCCCTGCATGAGCCCCCGACCCCGGGCATCGCCAACGACGACGACCGCCCGCTACCCCTCCGGCCACTCGGGCTCGGCCACCACCTCCAGGACCGCACAACCGAAGGTGAACCCCTGCCCGAGGCCGGACAGTACGACCTTGTCGCCCGGCCCGACGGCTTTGGTCTCCAGGAGGTGCGCGAGTCCGGCGATCTGGTCACCGGCGCCCAGGTGGCCGAGTTCGCGTCCGTACTCCCACGTCGTCTGCGTGATGTCGACGCCGAAGTCCCGCTTGACCGCGTCCCAGTCGACCACCGACCGCCCGGCGACCGGATACACGAACCGGGCGACGTCCTGGAGCCGGACACCCGCCTCGCCCATCGCCTCCTCCATCGCCGCGCGCTGGCCGGCGGCGATGGAGGAGGCCACCTCCGGCACGCTCACACCGGTGCTCAGGTACTCCCTGAGGCGCTGCCGCATGTCGACCGGCCACCCGTGCTCCCCCGAGAGGGTGGCCCACGGCCGCGTGCCCCGGTAGGCGCCTTCATGGGTGGTGTCGGAGATCACCACCGAGGACAGCAGCCGGGCCACGCCCGAGCCACGCGTCAGCACGAGCGCGGTGGCACCGTCTCCGCGCGGTCCACCCTTGTCCGAACGGAACCGGTCGAACATCGGCAGGTGATACTTGTCGCTGGTGGTGATCAGCGCGGCACCGGGCGCCGGCCGGGCCGCCACATGCGCCGCGACGAGATCGATCGCCCCCAACCCGCCGTTGGACGCCTGCTGGAGCTGCAGCGCGGTGGCCCGCCCGCCGACCGTACGGGCCTGCACGTACGCGGCCGGGGACCAGTGATCCAGCCCCTGGAAGCCGGAGCTGGTGACGTGGGCGACGAGCGTGAAGTCCTCATGGGCGACGCGGCTACGGCTCAGGGCGCGCCGCGCGGCCTCCACGGCCAGGTCCGCATGACTGGTGTCGTCCACGACGCTGACGCTGAGCAGGTCGTCGGCCGCGCACTCCGCGGCGTCATAACGCCCCTCGGCCACGGCCTGCCGTACGGACTCCCGTCGCCCCAGCCGGACCGCTGCCGCGTCGACATAGACGTCGTTCCAACGCATCTTCGCTTCTCCCTGATCGCCCCGGCCGGGGACTGCGGCTGGGGACCCGGGGAAAAAGCGCGCAACGGACGACCGGTCGACGCGGTACGCACCTCGCGGCGGACGCGTCACTCGGCCGAGCCCATGCCCAGCGAACTCCCCCGCCCCGCGTCGCCCTCGGCGCACATACGCCTCAACTCGGGCATGCGCGGGGCACGTTCGGACGCGTCACCCCCGTCACACCCTTGATCGTTCCGTAACGTAACACGCGTTACGCCGGGTTGGCAGCCCGCGCCGATCACGGGCATCGAAGGCCCGCAGGATCTTCCCGGCCGCCCCCTCCGCGCATTCCTGACAACCGCGGATACACAGGAAAATGCAGGCCCCCGTAATCCCACGAAAGCGACCAGCACTTGGGCTGCGGAGAGACCGCGCCGGCGGTCCGACGGTGGGCCCGGCGCCGCTGTCCGGCCGTCAGTCCTCTTCGCACGGCCTTCCACGACGGGCTTTCAGCACCTCGCGGGCGAGGGCCGGCAAGGGGCGGCCGGTGGTGAAGGCGCTGGCGCGCAGGCGGGCCAGCGCCTCGCTGACCGAGATGCTCAGCAGGCCGGCCAGTACGCCCGCCGCGCGATAGGTGGTGCCCCAGTGATCGTCGATGATCCGCGCCGGGCGCCAGGGCAGCGGGGTGTCCACAGCGAAGTAGGGCAGGCACCGGTCGGCGATGACCATGGCCGTCTCCTCCAGCGCCTGCGTCGTGTCGTCGAGCGCGGGGTCGTCCAGGCGCAGGGGTGCGTAGCGCAGGCAGTCGGCCGTGGCGAGGGTGCGCGGCCCGAGGTTGATGGGGAAGGCGCAGAGCGCAGTGGCGTGTTCGAGTTCCTCGTGCAGGCGGGGAGCGAAGAACGGATACGGCATGGGGTGCGCCTGCACGTCCGGGTAGAGCACCGGGCGGCCGGTGGCCGCTGCCTCCGGGCCGGGGCCTTCTCCCGTCTCGTACTGCACTTCTTCCAGACGCAGCGCGGCCGGTCCGGTCACCGCGAGAAGCTGCCGATCGGCCGGGTTGGTGGCCAGGCACAGGGACACGTCATCCACCGGCAGCCCCTGGCAGATGGCCGTGCACAGCCGTTGCGGGAGGCGGGCGTCATCGCGCTCACGGGCTGCCGCACGTATCAAACGCGCCGTCCTGTTGCCGAACAGGGTCACGATCTCCCTCCGGGAATCGCCGGTTCCTGTCGCACGGGTGCCCGTGTCCGGGGAAAGCCAACACGGATCTTCCGGTGAATGCCTGCCCCCCGTGCTCCTGAGCCCATCCGGTCATGGCGGCGGCCGAGCGCTCACATCATGAGGCGGCCGAGTGCTCGAAATCGCCGTAGTGGCCGCACCGCGCAGTGGCGTATCGGAGCCGCACCACCGTCATCGACCGGGAGCACGGAGAGGAATCGAACGGAACCGCACTCCCGGCGGCCCGCGCGCGGCGAAGCGTCCGAAGCCACCCGCGTGGCGGCCGGTTCCGACACGCTGCGGTCAGGGCGTAATGGCGTACTCGGTGAAATGTCCGCAGGTACGGAAACCCAGCCGACGGTAGACGCGCTCGCCGTCCGCGGACGCCTGCAACACAGCGGTTCGGCACCCCTCGGCGCGGGCGGCGTGGAGCGTGGCAAGAGTGATGGCACCCCCGTAGCCGCGGCGGCGGTGCGTCGAGAGGGTCGCGATGTTGTAGATCCCTGCCAGGCCGGCGTGGTGGAAGACCTCCGCCGAGCAGACCGGTCGGCCCTCCGCGTAGCCGACCAGGTAGCGGGCCGGGCTGTCAGCGGCGAGCGCCCCCTGCGCGGCGGCGGCGTAGAACTGCCGGACGGTCGCGGCCGGCGGGTCCCACAGCGCGGCGAGCACCATGGCGTAGTCGGCCAGTTGCTCCCGGGAGGTCACCGGGCGGATGTCGAGGCCGTCGGCGTACGGTCGCGGTGGGGCCGGAAGGAGGTCCAGCCACATGCCCGACTCGGTCTCCGAGGCCTGCAGTCCCACGGCCTCAAGATGCGAGGCCAGGCCGGCCGGCTCCGAGGCGGGGCCCACCCACCACGAGAAGGGCCGGCCGGTGGCGGCCAGCTCCCGGACGGTCCGGCGGACGCGTTGCGGGGCGGCGTCCGCGGTGAAGCGCGCCGCCGCGACGATGTTGAAGGTGTCGTCGGCCAGTCCGCTGTCGGCGATCAGAAGGTCATCCGTCTCGATGACTGCCGCGCCGCCCAGGCTTCGGTGGAGGTGGCAGGCGTGCTCGGCCAGGTTCAGTTCCATGCCGGCCTGTAGGGCGGCATGGACGGCTTGGTCGGTCATCAGGGGTTCCGATGCATTCAGTGTCCCGGGGGTTCTCGATGGCCGTATCCGAGGTACGCGAGGTATCCGAGGTATACGAGGTATCCGAGGTGCGCGATGTCTGCGAAGTCCTCGGCGTACTCGGCCTGCTCGGCGTATTCATGGTGGTGGGACGCAACATCTTAGGTCGTGGTGCGGCAGCCGACATGGCTGGGCGGGTCCGGCAGGTAGGTGGTGCGTTCCTGACGGGTGAGGTCGCGGTTGACGGTGTGGCAGATTCTGCTGATGGCTTCTTCGGGGGCGGGCATGTCCAGACGCCACAGGTGTGCCTTGTCGTCCGACTGGCCGATGGCGAGCGTACGGCCGTCGGGGCTGATGGCCATCGACGTCACCGCCCAGCCACGGCCGGGCAGGGTCAGGCGGGGCTGGGCCGACGCGAGGTCCCACAGCCGGACGGTGCGGTCGTCGCCGCCGGTGGCCAGGGTGCGGCCGTCCGGGGTGAAGACCACGGCCCGTACGGGGCCGGTGTGGCCGGTCAGGACGGTGCGGGCCTTGCCGGTCGTGGTGTCCCGCAGCCGGATGGTCCCGTCGGAACTGCCGGAGGCCAGGGTTTCGCCGTCCGGGCTGAAGGCCAGGGCCCATACCGTGTCCCGGTGCCCGGTCAGGGTCGCGTTCAACTGGCCGGTGGCCGCATCCCACAGCCGTACCTTGTGGTCGAAGCCGCCGGTGGCCAGCGTACGGCCGTCCGGGCTGAAGGCCACCGCCGCCACGGGCCGGCCGGACGTGCCGAGCGTCGTCCGCGGCCGGTCACGGCCCGTGTTCCACAGCCGGGTTCCGCCGTCCAGGTCGCCGGTGGCCAGGGTGCGGCCGTCCGGGCTGAACGCCACGGTGAACACACTGCTCCCGACGTCGAAGGCGGCCCGCTTGCGGCCGGTGGCGGCGTCCCACAGCCGTACGGACTTGTCCTCGCTGCCGGTGGCGACGGTGCGTCCGTCGGGACTGAACGCCACGGTCCGCACCGCGCCGCTGTGCCCTCCCCACACGCCCCGGGAGCGGCCGGTGCGTGTCTCCCACAGCCGCGCGGTGCCCTCGTCGCTGCCGGTGACCAGCGTGTGCCCGTCCGGGCTGAACGCCACGGAGGTGACATCGCCGGTGTGGCCGCTGAGCGTGGTACGGGCCTGGGGGCGGCGGACGTCCCACAACCACAGCGCGCCGTCGGCGCTGCCGGTGGCCAGGGTGCGGCCGCCGGGGCCGAAGGCGATCGCCGTGGTCCCGCCGGTGTGGCCGCTCAGGGCCGCGCCGGACTTGCCGGTCCGGGTCTCCCAGACCCGTACGGCGCCGTCGTCGCTGCTGGAGGCCAGAGTGCGCCCGTCGGGGCTGAACGCCACCGATGTGACGGCGTCGGTGTGGCCGCTGAGCACCGCGCGGGTCGCGCCGTCGGCCGGGGCGCGCAGCCGTACCGTACCGTCGTCGCTGCCGGTGGCCAGCGAATGCCCGTCGGGGCTGAAGGCCAGGGTCAGTACCACGTCCGTACGGTCGGTGAGGGTGGTGCGGGGCTCGCCGGTGGCCGCGTCGCGCAGTTTGACCGCCCCGTCGTCGCCGGCGGTGGCCAGGGTGCGCCCGTTCGGGCTGAACGCGACCGCCTTGATGCGGTCACTGTGGTCGGTCAGGACGGTGCGCGCGGTGTGCTGCCGGGTGTCCCACAGGCGCACCGTGGTGTCCCAGCTACCGGTGGCCAGAGTGAGTCCGTCGGGGCTGAAGGCCATCGACGTCACGGCTGTCGTGTGGCCGGGGAGCGTGGCCCGCACGCGGCCGGTGGCGGTGTCCCGCAGGCGGACGGTGCCGTCGCCGCCCGCCGTGGCGAGCGTGCGGCCGTCGGGGCTGAAGGCCACCGTGTTGATGCCGGAGTGGTCGCCGTCGGCGGAGGTGAAGACGGTGCGGGGCCGGCCGGTGTCGACGTTCCACAGCCGTACGGTGCCGTCGTCGCCGCCGGAGGCCAGAGTGCGCCCGTCGGGGCTGAACGCGACGGTCTTCACGTCCTGGGTGTGGCCGTCGAGACGGCGGCGCGCGGGCAGGGCGGCAGCGGCGAAGACGCCGGCCGTGGCCTCGGGGGTGGGGCGGACGCGGTAGGCGTGGACGGCCAGCAGGGACGCGAGGTCGGGGTGGCCGTCGAGCAGCGTGGCGGACTGGGCGGCCAGTCGCTGCGACAGCGCCGTACGCCGCTGGTCCTCGCTGCTGCGGTACTGCACGAAGGCGACAAGGCCCGCGACGAGGGCGAGGACCAGCAGGACGGCCAGCGAGGCGGCCGCCTGGCGCAGCCGGCGGGTGGTGCGGGCGGCCGCACGCCGGTCCTGTTCGTGGGCGGTGACGGCGGCGGTCAGGAACTCTTCTTCCAGCGGGGCGAGATCGCCGCGGGCGGCGGCGGTGGCGAAGGCCTCGCGTGCCGCGGCCAGGCGGGTGCCGCGATACAGGGCCCCCGGATCGCGGTCCAGAGCGGCCCACGCGGCGGCCGCCTCGGTCAGGCGGCGGTGCACGAGCAGACGTTCGCGGTCGTCGTCGACCCACTGCTGCAACCGGGGCCACGAAGTGATCAGCGCCTCGTGGGCCAGGTGGACACTGTCCTCCTCCGTGGTCACCAGGCGGGCCCGGGCCAGGCGTTCCAGCACCTGGGCGGTGCCGGGGTCGCCGGCGGACAGTTCGGCGCGCGGAGCGGGGCGGCGGGTGTCCGGGCGCCCCTGGCCGGGGGCGATCAGGCGCAGGAGGACGCGGCGGGCCGCCCGGGCCTGGGCGGGTGTCAGGCCCGTGTAGAGGTCTTCGGCGCTCTGCGCGACGGCACCGCGGATGCCGCCGGCGGCTTCGTACGCGTCGAGGGTCAGGGTGCGGCCGCGACGGCGCCGCCAGGTCTCCAGCAGGGCGTGCGACAGCAGCGGCAGGCCGCCCGGCTCCTGGCCCACCTCCTGGATCAGACGGGCCGTCAGGGAGCGTTCGACGAACAGGCCCGCGGCCGTGGCGGGTCCGACGATCGCCTGGCGCAGCTCGGCCGGGCTCATCGGAGCGACCGCCACCGTGGACCCGGCCACGGCGGCGGCGAGGGCCGGCTGCTCCAGCAGGCGGCCGTAGAAGTCCGCCCGTACCCCCAGCACCACACGCAGCTTGCTGTCCGCCGCTTGCGCTGCCAGCAGCAGGCGGAGGAAACCGGCCCGCTGGCCCGGGTCGTGGCAGAGCGTGAAGAGCTCCTCGAACTGGTCGACGATCAGCCAGGTGTCCCCCGCTTCTGCGCCGGTCTCCCGGGTTTCCGGGACTTCCCCGCCTACCCGGCTCTCCCCGACTTCCCGGCCCTCCTGACCGCCTTGGTGCTCCCGGCCTTCCCGGCCTTCCCGGCCTTCCCCATCCCCCCGGCCTTCCCGATCTCCCCGGCCTTTCCGTTCGGCAGGGGTGCACCGGGCTCGGTGTGTGTGCAACGGCCGGGGACCGGGAGTCAGCAGGCGCAGGGCGGCGGGCCGGTGGGCCGGGTCGGCGGCGTGCCGCAGCCGGGGCACCAGGCCCGCCCGCAGGAGGGAGGACTTGCCGCTGCCGGACGGGCCCACCACCAGCGTCATGCGGTGCGCGAGCGCGCAGTCCACGAGCGTGGCCACCAGGGCCTCCCGGCCGAAGAATCGTTCCTCGTCCGCCGCCTCGAACCGGGCCAGTCCTCTGTACGGCGGCTCGACTCCCTCCTCCGGCGCCTGCGCCACGGGTACGGCCGCCACCTCGCGCGCGGCCCGGCGCCAGCGCTCCGCCCACTCCCCCTCTTCACCGCCGCAGGCCCGTACGTACGCCAGCACCGTGGACAGGGAGGCGAGCTGTTCGCCGGACGCGGCCCGCGACAGCGTCGGAGCCGAGCACGCGACCCGCTGCGCCATGGCCCGGTAGGTGATCCCGCCGGCCTCCCGGCGCAGCGTGCGCAGTTCATGGGCGAAACGCTGCACGGGGCCGGCGGTCGGGTCCAGGGGAAGCTCCTGGCGTCCCATCCGTGCCTGCCCCTTCCCTCGCGATCACGACCCGCCCACCCCAGCACGCCCCGCTCACCGCACAGAAGACGCCTCTCGGCCAACTGTGCGGGGCACGAGGCGTTGTTGCGTTTTGATTCATCGCAGGTGAGGGTCCTGCGCATCAAAGCCGTGCCACGAGAGCCTGGAACACGACGCGGTCGGCGGACCGGCGCGGGGTGCGGCACGGCACCGGGGGTGTGGCGCGACACGGGGGTGCGGCACAACGACGGGAACGTGACGCGATCAGGGGCGCGGTCCGCCGGCCGACGTCCGGGGACCGACGGGGCTCCGGGCAGGCCCCGGGCGGGTCTTGAAGAGCCCAGGGCGGACCTCGAAGGGCCTCGGGCCGGAAGGAAACGCGCCGACCCGGCAGCTCACGGGCTCACACGCTCGCGAGCAGGTCGGCGAGCGGGGCCGGTACCTGGTCGGAGGCGAGGGCCTCGACCAGGAGACGGCCGTAGCGGATCTTGCGGCCCTTCTTCGTACCGAGGAAGCGCCGCAACTGCTGTTGCCGGGGCCGGCCGTGCTGGGCGGGCTGGCGCAGGAAGATCTGCCAGGCACGGAGGTCGCCCGCGGCCCGGACGGTCTCCTCGGCCCCGGCCGTGCCCAGCGTCCGGATCAGTTCGTCCTCCAGGTCCGCCACGCACACGAAGTAGCCCGGGCGCGGCGCCCGGGCCCGCTTCAGGGCGCGGTCGTAGAAGCGCTGCTCGCCCTCGTCGCACAGTCCCGCCAGGCGCAGGCCGAGGCCGGGCGGCCCGAGGAGGCCGGCGTAGCGGCCGACGCACATCGCCCCGCCCATCGGCATCACGCACACCCCTTCGGCGGCGAGATCCCGGCCGCGCCGTTCGGCCAGGGCCTCGACGGCCGCCAGGTCACTCGGCCCCTCCAGCAGCACCGCCGTCCGTACGCCCAGACGCCCGGCCAGATCGCTCGCCGGCCCGCCGGGGCCACCGCCCGCCCAGCCGGCGACCGCATCCCGGAACGCGTGCAGGTCCGCCATGGAGCGAGTCTGCCCCTCCGCCGACGGCGCGGCACGGAATTTCCGCCGGCCCCGCTCGGCGCGGCCGGCGCGTCCTCGGCGCCTGGGCAGCCGTCGGGCCGGGGTCGGGTTCCAGCGATGTGCGTGCCTGCCAGCGGACTTGGGCGCCTCGGCCGTCGTAACCGGGCAGCTACTGCTGCTCGCGAGATCGGCCGGCTCGCGGTGCCGGCCTCGGAGCCGGGGCCAGGACCAGAGGCAGGTAGACGTCGTCGACGATCTCGATGATGGTCTCGTCCCCGATGGGGGCCCCGTAGAGCAGGAACTCGTTGCGGAGCAGGTCGGTGGCGACGGAGGCCCGTCGTGAGCCCGGTACCCACTCCTCGACCTCGCCGCGCTCGACGGCCCGCCGCAGAATGATCCGGCCCACCACCGGGCCGACGGTTTGGACGCGTTCGCGGATCAGCCGGGCGAATTCGGGGTCGCGGGTCATCTCCGCGAGCAGGCCGCGCAGGATGCCGCCGATCGGGGTGGCCATCTTGGCGGACATCTGCTTCAGCAGGGAGATCATGTCGTCGCGCAGCGTACCGGTGTCGGGCGGTTCGATGTCGGAGATGCCGCGTGTCTTGCAGGCGTCCACCACCAGTTCGGCGCGTCCGGTCCACCGGCGGTAGAGGGCGGCCTTGCTCGTACGGGCCCGGGCGGCGACGCGCTCCATGGTGAGCGCGGCGTATCCCACCTCGGCCAGTTCGTCCATGGTCGCCGTCAGGATGGCGTTTTCCAGCTCCTCGCCGCGGCGCCGCGGCCCTTTGCGGTGGTCGGCGGCCGGTGGGGCGATCCGGTCGTCGGCGTTCGATGACAGCGTGACTCCTTGGAGTGTGCAAAGTATGCCGAGAGGACGTTGCGTTCTCTAAGGGGACACTCTAGCCTCCGAGTTAGAGAACTGACCGTTCTTTAAGAGGCTGTCAGAAACCTTTGAGGGGAACGATGACTGAGACCTCCGTAGCTCTCTCCACCTCCGACGCCCCCGCCTTCCCCAGCAACCGCACCTGCCCGTACCGGTTGCCCGACTCCTACACCCGGCTGCGCGACGAACAGGACGCGCTGCGACCGGTGACGCTCTACGACGGCCGGCAGGTCTGGGCGGTGACCAAGCACGAGACCGCCCGCAAACTGCTGGCCGACCCCCGGCTGTCCTCCGACCGCAACCACCCGGCCTTCCCGCTCACTTCACCGCGCTTAGAGGCGCTGCGCAACCGCCGCCCCGCCTTCATCGGCATGGACCCGCCCGAGCACGGCAAGCGGCGCCGGATGACGATCAGCGAGTTCACCGTCAAGCGCATCAAGGGAATGCGCCCGGACATCGAACGCATCGTCCACGAATTCCTCGACACGATGCTCGCCGCGGGGCCGCCCGCCGATCTGGTCAGCCGGTTCGCGCTGCCGGTGCCCTCGATGGTGATCTGCCGGCTGCTGGGTGTTCCGTACGAGGATCACGACTTCTTCCAGGACGCCAGCAGGCGGCTGGTGCAGTCCACGGACCCGCTGGACGCGAGCAGGGCCCGCGACGATCTGGAGGGCTACCTGGACGGGCTGATCACCGGCATGCAGGCCGAGCCCGGCCCCGGTCTGCTCGGCGCTCTGGTCGGCCGTCAGCTCGCGGAAGGCACGACCGACCGCGAGGAACTGATCTCCAACGCCATGCTCCTGCTCATCGCCGGCCACGAGACCACCGCGTCGATGACCTCCCTCAGCGTCATCACCCTGCTCGACCACCCCGACCAGCTCGCCGCCCTGCGTGCCGATCCGTCGCTCGTCCCCGGCGCCGTCGAGGAGTTGCTGCGCTACCTCGCCATCGCCGACATCGCCGGCGGCCGCTTCGCCACCGCCGACATCGAGATCGACGGGCAGCTCATCCGGGCCGGTGACGGCGTGATCGTCACCAACTCCATCGCCAACCGCGACGCGGGCGTCTTCCGGGACCCCGACACCTTCGACATCCACCGCTCGGCCCGGCACCACCTCGCCTTCGGGTACGGCGTCCATCAGTGCCTCGGTCAGAACCTGGCCCGGCTCGAACTCGAAATCATCCTCACCGCACTGTTCGACCGCATTCCCACTCTGCGGCTGGCCACCCCGGTCGACCGTCTGGAACTGCGCCCCGGCACCACCATCCAGGGCGTCAACGAACTCCCCGTCACCTGGTGACCCCGGCGGAAGAGGAGACCATGAAGGTAACCGCCGACCGAACGGTCTGCGTCGGCGCCGGCATGTGCGCGCTGACCGCGCCCGCCGTCTTCGACCAGGACGAGGAAGGCCTCGTCACCGTACTCACCGTCGAGCCCGACGACGACAGCCGGGCCGCCGCCCTCGAAGCCGGGATGCTGTGTCCGTCCGGCGCGTTGCGGGTGGAGGAGTAGAGGAGGAGGGGGTTGCCGGGGCCCCGCTCCGGAGCCGCCGGCCACGTGGCCCAGGGCGCCTCCAGGCCCTCCGCAACGGGTGCGCCGCGCACCGCCACCGGGCCCGGCGACCGCGTACCCGGCCGGTTTTCCCGGCCGGGTACGGGTGCTCACCGTGACGGAGCGCGGTATGGGCTCACAGCGGCAGGACGACGCGTACGGTCAGGCCGCCGCCCTCGCGGGGCGTCGCCGTGGTGGTGCCGTCATGCGCCCGTACCGCCGACCGCACGATCGTCAGGCCCAGGCCGACGCCCTTGTCGCTGCCGGTGCGTTCGGTGCGCAGGCGCCGGAAGGGCTCGAAGAGGTTCTCCACCTCGTAGGCCGGGACGG
>NZ_JBIRFL010000045.1:0-25665 GCF_044327445.1 Streptomyces sp. NPDC018045 | reverse complement strand
ATCGCCGGCCTCGTATCCGACCGCAGCGTCCCCCTCTGATACCAGCGACCGCGCGGCCCGGCACGTCCCACCCGCTATCACGCACCAACTCGTTAAGGCGCGTCAGGTCGCGGAAGTACTCGATGTACAGGTCGGGGGTGGTGGTGAACAGGATGCTGGCGTCCTGGTCGTTGTCGGGGTTGCCGAAGGTGTGGGGGGTGCCGATGGGGGCGGTGACCAGTTGGCCGGGGCCGACGCGGTGGGTGTCGTGGCCGGAGGTGAAGTCGACGGTGCCCGACAGGACGAAGAAGGTCTCCTCGTGTTTGCGGTGCAGGTGCTGCGGCGGGCCGGTGAAGCCGGGGGCCAGCCACAGCTCGGCGATGCCCAGGCGCTTGTTGGTACGCGAGCCGTCCTCGAGGATCCGCACCCGGGTGGTGCCCATGTCCAGGAGGTCGCCGTCGTTTTGGGTGACAAGGTTGATGGTCACGGCCAAGGTCTCCGATCGTCGTGCCGGGAAGGGAACACGTGCAGTTTTATGCGGTAACTACTGTTTTGCGCGGTCAACGCGCGGTGGGCGCCGGTACCGGGATGCGGCCGGTGGCGTATCGGTAGGAGGCGGTGACGATGTGCTGGACGGGGGCGAGCTCGTCCTCGTCGCGGGGTGCGTAGACCATGAGGGCGTTGGCCCGCTGCGGGTGGTAGAGCGGGTGGCGCTCGCCCCAGCCGGCGTCCAGCACCGCGGCCTGGTCGTCCGGGTGAAGGGCGAGGTGGAGGCTGCCGTCGGCGTGCAGGTGGACGAACTCGGTGCCGCGCGGCGGCATGAGCACCGCTGTGTCGGCGGGCGGGGCCGTCAGGTGCAGGGCCCAGCTGTCGGGGACGGAGATCCCCGAGCGGCCCGGGCGGGTGCCGTCCAGCGTGGCGGACATCCACCGCTGAAGGGCTTCCCTCAAGGTCGGGGGGCTGATCTGGGACATCTGCAGATGCGGGAGGAACGAGCCGGTGCGCGGACGGTCACCGGCGCGCGGGGGAAGAGAAGTCAGGGACATGGCGCGCATTCCTTGCATGGGGGGCGCCCGCGACGAGCGGCGGGCCGGGGCCGGTATCTCCACGCTAGTAGCCGCCGGATAGTGGTTTCCCTGACGAAACCACCCCGCGCGGAGGCGAACACGCAGGTCAAAGGCGTTGAAGATGTTTCACGTCTGCTTGCCCGGGGTCCGCTGGGAGCGGGTCAGCCTTCGGCCCAGGCTTCCTCTTCCGCGCGGGCGGTGTCGTAGGCGCGGCGGGCGGCTTCGACGTCGGCGAGGTGGTCGGTGCCCCATGCGGTCAGCGTCTGGAAGACGGGGGTGAGGGTGCGGCCCAGGTCGCTGAGCGCGTACTCCACCCTCGGCGGGATGTCCGGGTGGTAGGTCCGCTCGATGAGCCCGTCGCGCTCGAGCTGCCGCAGCCGGCTGGTGAGGATCTTCGGGGTGATCTCGGGGATCCGGCGCTGCAGGGCGTTGAACCGCAGCGTGCCGTGATGTCCGAGGGCCCACAGGATCGGGGTGGTCCAGCGGCTGAAGATGATGTCACCGACCGGGCTGACCGGGCAGGCCGCCACCGCCCCACTGGCCTGGTCAGCAGCTCTCGCGGGCGGGGCGGAACGCGGTCGGCGCGGCATGAGGACACTCCCGGAAAACGAGGACGGCAAGGCGGAAAGCGCGGCCCGGCGGCCGCAGGCACCGCGGCCAGTGGAATCCGCTGACATACGACGATGGCCAGAGCCCCGCATTTCCAGTGTCGCCGCGCCACCGGGGGCACTTTCATCAGGGAAACCACTACCTCCACGCTAGTAGCGTGGAGGGGCGGACGCCACCGGGCCCAAGGGCCTGGTCCTGGTCGACGAGGGACTGGCGGACCTCATCGCCTTCGGCGCCATGTCCGTCGCCAACCCCGACCTGCCCCGCCGCCTCGCCGCCGGTGGCCCGTACAACGCCCCCGACCAGGCCGCCTTACGGCGGCGAGACGAACGCGGCTACACCGACTCCCCCACCCGCGACTGACCCACCCGCCACGCCGGCGGCCACCCCCGTGCCGTCCGCCGTCCGGGGGCGACCCACGGCAACACATCAGAGGGCACACCACCGGCGGGTAGTGCAGCCACACACAGCCCGCCGCCCACGCCCATCAACTCTGTGAGGAGCTTTACCGTGTCACAGGCCATCCGCTACACCACCTACGGCGACGCCGACGTCCTGCATCTGACCGAGGTCCCCCTGCCCGAGCCCGGCCCGGGCCAGGCCCGCATCGCGGTGAAGGCCGCCGGCGTCAACGCCCTGGACTGGAAGATCCGCAAGGGCTTCTTCTCCGAAGGCAAGCCCCTCCCCGGCCCGGCGGGCACGGGCATCGAGCTGGCCGGCATCATCGACTCCGTCGGCCACGGCGTATCGCAGTGGCAGGTGGGCCAGGCCGTCTTCGGCCGCTCGGCCACCGGCGGCGCCGCCGCAACCCACGACCTCGCCGGCGCCGACGAAATCTTCGCCAAGCCCGAGTGGCTGTCCTTCGAGCAGGCCGCCACCCTGCCGGTCGCGGTCGAGACCGCCTACCGCACCCTGCGCGAACTGGGCGTGCGCGAAGGCCAGACCCTTCTGGTGCACGCCGCCGCCGGCGGCGTCGGCCTGATCGCCACCCAGCTCGCCCGCGCCTGGGGGGTGACCGTCATCGGCACCGCCAGTGAAACCAACCACGCCATCCTCCGCGAGATCGGCGCAGCCCCCGTCACCCATGGCGAGGGCCTGACCGACCGCGTTCGCACCACAGCCCCCCAGGCATCGACGCCGTCCTCGACGGATCCGGCCGCGGCGTCCTGCCCGACTCGATCGCCCTGACCGGCGCCCCGGAGAAGGTCCTGACCATCGCCGATCCCACCGCCGCGGAGCACGGCGTCCGCTTCTCCGGCCGGCCCGGCCCCGCAGCCCCCGCCCTGGAAGCCGTCCTGCCCCTCATCGAACAGGACAAGATCCACATGCCCATCGACTCCGTCTACCCGCTCCAGAAGGCCGCCGACGCCCACCGGCACAGCGAGAACGGACACATCCAGGGCAAAGTCGTCCTCAGCATCGAACCGTGACCCGGATACCGGACCACGATCGCACCGCCGTGAACAGCAAGGCCATGCTGACCTGCGCAGGACCGGATGCGGCTCAGAACTGGCAAAGGCACGCCAGCCGAAGCCTCTGATGCGATGATCCGTCTGTCCGGACGTCGTCCTGTGCCGGAGCAGGTGTAGGCGTACGCTCCGCTCCGTGGCTCCAAGTGAAGCTCTGTGCGATGCGGTGTGCGGGGTCCCGGCCCGGGCCAGCTTCGACGTCCGCCCATCGGGGAACTCGGGGTTGCTGCTCGAGCGCCATGGACAGTCGTTGCTGGTGGGCTGGCACCCGCACGATTGCAAACCCGCGCCCATGGCGCACCGGACTTCGCGGCGCAGGTGATCGCAGATCTTCTCCAGGATCCCGGACTTCGTCCACCGGCGAAAGGACCCGTAGACAGTGGCTGGGGGCGGGAAGTCCGCGGGCGACGTGGACTTCAGGCAGCGATCCTCCTCGATGTACTCCGTCCTCAACCTCGTCGAATACGACCAGGGCTTTGAGCTCCCGCCCCACCTGGTGCCCGGCCCCTACCGCGACATGATGAGCACCAGCGTCGACCTCGCCGCCTGGGTCAACGACGTCTACTCCATCGAGACCTTCTATGACCGCCGCCTGCGCAAGCACAAGGTCTTCGGCTACCTCACACCAGCCGAGACCCGACAACGGCACCAGCACACCCTCGCGGCGTGACGATCGAGTGTCCAAGATCACGGGAAAGCGCCATGCCTTTCCTTGCCCCGGTGCGTCAGTCCACGAGGTGAGTGAGGGGCATCCGGCGTCCTTCCGTGAGGTTGACGCCTGCGTAGCGAGGGGTGGTCTGTGACCATGCGAAGTAGCCGCTAATCCAGGCCGTGAGGCCCTCTACATAGCGTTCGACGGCCTGGACTTCGTATGGTGACAGGCGCAGGAAGGCGTACATGGACAGTAGTTCTTCACGGACCTTGGTGAAGTTCTCCAGTTCACTCGTAACCATGGTCACTGTCATGGCGAGAGCCTCGGAGCGGGTGTGGCCTTCGGCTAAGAGGACCAGGACGATGTTGTTGGTGTCGCCATCCGCCTCTTCCTTCTCCAGCGAGTAGACGTCGTTCGTGTACAGCGTGGCTTTGACGATCGTGTCCCGCAGGATCCAGATCTGAGGGCTGTGTGCGGCTGTGGCCGGAACTTCGCAGCCCAGGAACCTTTCCAGGACGTCCAGAACGTAGTCCACCCCAGCGACTCCGCGCCGGGTGTGGTCGTAACTCCGTCGGGATGGGACTGTTTTGTGAAGGGCGTCGTGGGCCTGGTGGGGATAGGTGGCCACGCACCAGTTCCAGGTGTAGCGGGCGCGTGTCAGCCAGGCGTTGCTCATGCCTCGACTCATATCTTTCCACATATCGGCCATGATTCGTGCCCCGAGCGTCGTCACCTCCCCTCCGTCCAGAGCGCGGATCATTTCCTCACTATGCTTGCGGGCGGCCAGGGGGTCGCGGAGGCTGAGCGCCTCATGCTGGTCGTCCCACATGAAGGTGAACCCGAGGAGCCGGCTGGCGAGATACAGCCCGGCAGGGTCGGCGTCGGGGAAAGCGTAGGAGCCCAGCCTCAAGAAGTCCCACTCGTAGTACTGGGCCTCGAACGCGGGCGGGACCAGGCCGCTTTCGCGGACCCATGCCTCGTGCCGGGCGCGGACCTGCTCCAGGTGGGGGTTGATGCGGACGGGGAAGGGAATCGTGAAGTCGACGGTACGGGGCATCAAAATCTCCTGCCGGTGTGGATTCCGTGGGACAGCGGGGCGTCGGGGATCACGATTTCGATGTCGGCCTCGGGGCGGAAGGCTCCGAAGAAGTATCCGGCGGCGAAGGCGACGACGCGTTCTTGTTGCACAGGGCTTGCGTACAGACCGTTTTATTCCATCCAATCTGGTATTTCCAGGTGCCAGTTTCTTCGGACACAGACCGGGGCACGGGGTGGGGATGCGGCCCTGGTCATACGCGTCGCGTCACTGTGGATCTGGCGAGGGAGCGCAGAGTTTCGGTGACTGCCGTGTAGAAAGGGGCACCGTCCAGCGATCCGAGGTCAGTTCGGTAGCGGTCGGTGATCATTTTCTCGATTGCTTCCGGGGCGCCGCTAACGGTGATGATGTGGCGCTCGGCCTTCGGTGAGGGAGGGGCATCCGAGGTAGCGGCTCAATTGGTCGGCCTGGGAGTGGTGAGCGCTCTGCAGGGGGAGTGCGATCAGAGCTGTGTGTTTGCCGTCGCGGAGGTCATCCAGCGACGGCTTTCCGGTCCGTTCCGGGGCGCCGTAGACGCCTAGAAGGTCGTCGTGAAGTTGGAAGGCTTCGCTGAGGGGGACGGCATACGCGCTCAGGGCGCGCAGTGAGGCGGCGTCAGCGCCGGCGAGGGTGGCGCCGCCGTGTAGGGGGCGCTCGATGGTGTACTTGGCGGTCTTGTAGCGGATGATCGCAAGAGCGCGATTGACGTCAGCAGTGGGCCGGCCGGTTACGATATCTGAGGTGTCCATGTGTTCTATGGGGCGTGTCCACAGTATGACCATCCTTCCGATGGGGTAGCGTCCTGAACGGAGGGTCCCGTTCAGGTGCCTCCGCGCAAACCCCCGGCGCACAGCCGAACGAAGCGCCGGAAGTACACGGCGCATTCCCCCCCAATGCATAGGCCACTGACCTGCCCCGCGCGCCCTCTGCGCCCCCGAGGGCAGGGGTTACCGATACGAACTTCTGCCTGACCGGGCGAGCCTCCACCCATGCTGACCCAGTAGAAGGCGCGCCTGGAAAAGGCCTTTCCGGACAGCTCCTGATCTGCGGCCGGGGCGGCACCGCATGCGGCTCACCGGCTTCGGCGAGAAGGTCCTGGCCGCCGCTGCGCCGGCGCCACGACCCCACCTGTATCTGGCGCCCCACAGTCGTCACTGAGTACTGTGGGCGTTTATGAATCAAGAACGTCTTGATTTCTCCGTCACAGTACACAGCCTCTTCTCTACGGTTGGCGTCTGCCGGTAACCTGTGATCTGAGGGGACAGGGAAGAGCGCCGACAGGGTCATTTAGTCTAGTCCGGCGATTGTGGCTGTCATGAGACCGCGGCGAGCGTCGAGATGAAAAATCTGACGCGACAGGCGGATTTTGCGTGTACCCCTCAGGTGCATGTCGGGAAGTCGGCGAGACCCGAGGGCGCTTTCCGTGGCTGGCAAGACGGGCCGGCTCCCTGCGCGCCCGGCCCTGAGCTAAGACAAAGGCGTTTTTGCCTCGGAAACGGAGGGCCTGTTCCGTGATCTCCCGTCCACGGAGTCTCCTGTTCTGGCTCATCCTCATCATTCTTCTGTTCCTCATAGCGAAAGAGCCTGAACAGGTGGCCCGCACCATCACCGCTGTTTACCGGGCCATCATGATTTTCTTTGATTCTCTCGGCAGGTTTGCGAGCAGTCTGGGCGGGAACTGATTCGCTCTGCCGAGATCGCCGGGTCCGTTTGCGCCCTGCCTTGCTTCCGTATTCTGGCGGGCGCCGTCAGGAAGGGCAGCGTCGTGCACCGTGGCATTTTTGCAGCGTTCCTTCTCCTCCTCATCGGCACTGGTTGCGCCTCCTACCCGGCCAATTTCGTCAATGTGCCGGTGGTTTCACCGGTACCGGCGCAGACGGTGACGGTCTCCCCGCCCCCGCAGGCTGCCGCCGTGTCCCCGAGGCCGCAGCCCTCGCAGACCACCGCCTCCAGCCCGCCCGTGGCCTCGTCCCCCACTCCGGCCGCCTCCGGGACGGCGGCATCGCCGTCCCCTTCTGCGTCCACACCGCCGGTGCCGTCCATGACACCGGTTCCCTCGGCCACCTCCACCAGTACCCCGCCCTGCCCCACTCCCTCAGGAGTGTCCGCGAGTTCGACCCCATCCGTTTCCCCGTCGCCTTCTCCTGGTTGCTCAACCGCGACGCCCGCGGGGGCTGAGCCCACGCCAACGGGGTGCCCCGTGCCCGGCCCAGGCGCCGGTCAGGAACATGAGGATGCCCGGTAAGCGAGCGCTTCGCTGCTCCTCCCGCCTCGGTTCTCCTCGACTGTGCAGGCAATGGGAGGCAGGAGGGTGTCAGCCGTTGACCAGGACGGTGAAGAAGACGCCCAGGGCGGTGAAGAACCGGATGACGGCGTGATAAACGGCGAGCAGGGCGTGCGCGGTCCCGACCGGGGCCTTGACGATGAGGAACAAGGCGATGATGAGGATGAGCCAGAACAGCAGGCTCCTGGGCCGGGATATCACGTCAGTGTGCCTCCTTCTCGCGACATGCGTGCAGGCGATCGTGTGAAGCAGGCGAAACGGCGGGGAAGCATCGCTGACGTCTGCGGCGCCGGCTCTTTGGGGCGGGAGTAGCAGAAAGCATCACGAAGGTTGATGCAGGTTTCATCGGTCTCGGAGAGTGGCGGTTACGGCGGGTTACTTGTTTCGGGTGCTGCGCACGATGGCTGCGGCAAGGAGAAGGGACGCGCAGATAAGGGAGGGGTCGGGTTTGAAGGAGCGCTTGCCTGCTTCGGTGGCGACCTTGGCGTGGAAGGTGAGGTCGTGGTTGGAGAGGTTGCGCAGGACGTCCCGTGTCTGCCCGAGGGCTCCGGGGGCGAGGATGGTGAGTTCGAGGGCGGTGCGGGCGGCTTGCTTTTCGGAGACTGCTTCGCTGGCGAGGCCGAAGAGGATGGTGCGCAGGTTTTCTTCGAAGACGTCAGTGATGGACAGCTCGGGGCATAGGTGGCGTACGGAGCCTTCGAGGTTGGCGAAGGATTTGCCCAGCAGGGAGATGACGGGACTGGTTTTGATGCCGCGGCGTGTGGCGTGGGTGAGGACGGCGGTGAGGGTGACGCCGAAATTCAGGTCCTCCAGGGAGGCGGAGGCGATTTTGGGGACCAGGCCGGCCAGGTCGCTGCTGAAGCCGGCGGGGTCGGCCCAGGGGGTGGCTTGGCCCATTTCGATCCAGGCTTTGGCCAGGCCGTTGGCATCGTTGGAGGCGACGTTGAGCAGGGCCAGCATGACGCTGCGGCTCAGGCCGCTTTCCATGCGGCCGACCATGCCCCAGTCGATCAGGTGGGCCCGCTGGCCGGGGGCGACGAAGATGTTGCCGGGGTGAGGGTCGGCGTGGAAGAAGCGGTCAAGGAAGTACCCCTGGTACATGAGGCTGATCAGGTCTGCTCCGATGCCGGTGCGTTCGGCGGTGGTGAAGGCGCTGGGGTCGGCGTCGCGGATGGAGGTGCCCGGGGCCAGCGACTGGGCCAGGACGTGCTCGGTGGCGAACAGGACGTCGGGGACGGCGAGGTGTTTGTAGTCCTCGCACTGGCGGCGGGCTTGGTGCATGTGCTGGGCTTCGAGGCGGAAGTCGGTCTCGGCGGACATCGCCTCGAACAGGACGCCGAGCATGGCCGGCAGGTCGATGACGTCGGTGAAGCGGGGTGCGAGGCGGGCGATCAGACGGGCGAGGCGGCGCAGGGAGGCCATGTCCCGGGCCATGGCCTCACCGACACCGGGACGCTGGATCTTCAGGGCGGTGGGGGTGCCGTCGGCCAGGGTGGCGCGGTAGACCTGGGCCAGGGAGGCGGCACCGAGCGGCTGCGCGGTGTCGATGTCCCGAAAGCGGCCGGCCCAGGCGATTCCGAGGTCGCGGGCGAGGACCGGCTCGAACTGGGCGAAGGGGGCCGGGGTGACCTGGTCGTGCAGTTTGCCGAATTCCGCGAGCATCGCCTCGGGTACGAAGTCCGGCCGGGTGGAGAGCATCTGCCCGACCTTGATGTAGAAGGGGCCCAGTTCCTGCAGGGCCTGGCTGACCGCTTGCGCCCGGCGCTGCTGTTCCTGGCTTTGCCGGCGGGTGCCGCCGGAGCGGCGGGCGTGCCGGATCTCTTCGGTGATCAGGTGTCTCAGGACGGTGGTCAGGGACCGGTTGCGGCGGGACACACAGCCTCCAGGATCCGGGGTGCGAAGTCAGGAACTGCACGTGCCGCACGGGCGCGGGTTGCCGGTGCGGGCCGAGGCGCCTGTGCGGCCGTCTGGCGCGGTGCGCTCTCATTCCTGAGCGGGAGGATGGCTGGTGGTGGCGGTAAGGAAGGTGTGCAGCATGCTGCCCAGGCCGTCTGCTGTGGCGGTTGGGGGTGTGTCGGGCAGCACCGGGCCGAGGGCGGCCAGCAGTGCCTGGGCAAGGATGCGGTAGGTGCAGTCGGCGCCGGTGCTCTGGTCGGTCACGGTGAAGCGGCGGCCTTGGCGCAGGTCGTCGCCGAGTTCGGCCACGGTCAGGGGGCGGCAGGAGGCGGCATCGACCAGGGTACCGTCCGGGTTGCGGACCACGCTGCGTTCCTCGGCTGCCCCGCCGCCGGGAGCACCGTGCCCGGCAGCGGGGCGAAGGGAGGAGCCGGTCACCGGTTCACGCCTGCGCGGGCGGGGCATCGTCAGGGGCCGAGGCGGCTCCGGTGCCGGGGCTCCGCGCGTTCAGCCGGGCGACTTCCTGGCGCAGGGCGAGCAGTTCACCGCGCAGGCTCTGCAGCTCCGAGGCCTCTGCCGGCGCGGGAGCGGCCTTTGGCGGTGCGTCGTCCTCCTTGGTGGTCCCCACCGCGCTGGTGATGGTCTTACGGGCGTTGTGGTCGACGTCCGCAGCCCGATCGATGAGGTCGTCGACCGCTTCTTTCGCGTCGTCCATGAGGTTGCCGAGGTGCTTGAGAATGCCGCTGCGGGTACGCGTGGTGCTCATATCGTGTGCTCCGTCCAAGCAGGGAAACGGGGTGCCGGGCCGCGCCCGGTACTGCGGTGACGCTGGGGATGCGTCGGATGCTGTACGGCGTTTGTGCTCCCTGGGCGGCCAGCACCTCTTGCGTCGGCCCTCTGCCGCGGTTGCGGCCGCGGGAATGGGCGGTGACAAGGGTGTCGTTGCTGCCCAGTTCGTCGTTGCGCGGTGTGGTGCGGTTTTCTGCGGGCGGGGCCCGGCTGCTGGTCCGAGCGCGGCTAGTGTTCACGAGATTCGCCTGCTGCGTCGGGCAGGTGGTGTGCAGTGGGTGTCGTAGGCGCGAAGTGCACTGGCGGTGATGCCGTCGCGGTCCAGGCCGGCAGCGCGCAGCAGATCGTCGCGTGGTCCGTGCGGCAGAAAGCGCCGGGGCAGGCCCAGTTGGCAGACGGGGGTGGAGACGTAGGCATCGGTGCAGGCCTGGGCGAGGGCGCTGCCTATACCGCCGGTGCGGACGCCGTCCTCGACGGTGACGGTCAGGGCGTGGTCGGCGGCCAGGTCGACAAGCTCGCCGGGAACGGGCAGGGCCCATCGCGGACTGGCCACGGTGACGCTCAGGCCGTGGGCGCTCAGTTCCTGGCCTGCGGCCAGGCAGGCTGCTGCCAGCGGGCCCAGTCCTATCAGCAGCACGTCCCTGGGCTGCTGGCAGGTCTGGTGCAGAAGGTCGATGTCGCCCAGGCGTCGCCCGGCCGGCAGGTCCGCGGGCACGTTGCCTTTGGGGAAGCGGAGCATGGTCGGGCCGTCGTTGTCCGCCAGGGCCTCGTCCAGCAGCGCGCGCAGGGTCGGAGCGTCGCGGGGGGCGGCCAGGCGCATGCCGGGCACGACGCCGAACACGGCGGGGTCCCACATGCCGTGATGGGAGGAGCCGTCCGGGCCGGTCACGCCGGCACGGTCCAAAACGAACGTCACCGGTAAGCGGTGCAGAGCCACGTCCATCAACACCTGGTCCAGGGCCCGGGACATAAAGGTGGCGTAGACGGCGACGACCGGGTGCATCCCGGCCATCGCCAGGCCGGCGGCCGAGCACACCGCGTGCTGCTCGGCGATGCCCACATCGAAGACCCGCCCGGGAAGCTGCTGCGCCATGGGGTGCAGGCCGGTCGGGCGGATCATGGCGGCGCTGATGGCCACCACCTCGGGACGTTCGGCCGCGGCCCGGGCCAGCGCACTGCCGAACACGCCGGTCCACGACGGGGCAGCGGCTTTGGCCGCAGGAGCGGGGCTGCCCGGGGCGGGGGCCGGGCCGACGGCGTGCAGACAGTCCGCCTCGTCCAATTCCGCGGGCAGGTGTCCCTTGCCCTTGACGGTGACGACGTGGACCACCACAGGGCGGCGCAGCGCCCGCGCCCGGTGCAGCGCGGCTTCCACCTGGGCGGTGTCGTGGCCGTCCAGCGGTCCGAGATAGGCGAAACCGAGCACCGTGAACAGGTTCGGCCCTGCGCAATTGCCGTTCTTGCGCAGCGTGGCCAGGTGGTCGGCGAGGGCCCCGCAGGTCGGCGCGTAGGCGCGGCCGTTGTCGTTGAGGACGATGATGACCGGCCGGTCGCTCGCGGCGCCCAGGTTGTTCAGCCCTTCCCAGGCCATGCCGCCGGTCAGGGCCCCGTCACCGATCACCGCCACCACTGCCCGCTCGCCCGCACCGGCCAGCTTGCGTGCCTTGGCCAGGCCGTCGGCGTAGGCCAAAGCGGTCGAGGCGTGGGAGTTTTCCACCAGGTCGTGCACGGACTCCGAACGGGACGGGTAGCCGGACAGCCCGCCGGCCTGCCGCAGCTGCCCAAAGCCTGCCAGGCGGCCGGTCAGCAGTTTGTGCACGTAGGCCTGGTGGCCGGTGTCGAAGACAATCGAGTCCCGGGGCGAGGTGAACACGCGGTGCAGGGCCAGGGAAAGCTCCACCACGCCCAGGTTCGGCCCCAGGTGGCCGCCGGTGCGGCCGACCGCATCGATCAGCAGCGTGCGGATCCACTCGGCCGCCGGCGCCAGGTCCTGTACGGGGGCGCTGCGCAACGCCTGCAGGGAACGGACGCTGGGCGGAACCGGCGACGGCCACGGCAGAGGCTCTGTGTGCATCACTTTCACCTCCGATACGAGTGCGGGCGTACTTCCATCACAGACGCTGCGCAAAGGCCCGGCAGTGGTGCTCTGCGGCAGAGGTGCTCGGCTTCCACCGCATCCTGGGAAAACTCCCCGTGCCTCTTTCGCACCCGAACCGGACATGCGATTCTTCAAAGAGCAACCACACGAACCTCTCGCTGTCCGCGGTGAAAGCGCGGTGACCGAACAGGTCTGCCCCAGGGCCGTTGGCGGCCCGGCATGCCTATCGAGTCCACGGCGCAAACGCCGTGAGAACAACACCACCGGGACGGTGCACGGGGGCACAGGCGCGCGCAGCAGAACGCGCAGAGCGCCGGAGCGTGCCCCCGCGCGCATCCTGATGCCACCGGGGCAGGTCTGGGCAGAACAGGGCCAATGCCTCTTTTCTGCCGGACATGTGTGGCCGTAAGGCTTCTTCGGCACGGTGCGGCCCCCGGCCTCCCTCACCCCGGGGCCGAGCAGTGTGCTGTCCGGCCTCACAGGAGTGGGCTGGTGCCGCACGCCAGCCGAAGGGTTCGGCCACCCGGCGCACGGCCAGGTGTTCTGCGCCGCGTCCTCCCGTGCGCTCTGTGCCCAGGTGACTGACGCACCTATGTTCCTCATCGGCGGCCACCCCGCCGCCCGGGAAGACCTCTGCCACGCCGTGCAGGCCGCGCACAGCGCCAACTGCCACACCGCCGGCGGTGCGCAGCCAAGCCCGAACCAAGGCATCCCCGCTTCGCCCTCGGCGCAGGCCCCGATGCCGGGCACGGGCAACCGACGAAGGACATGCGATGACCACGACCGATCTCGGTTTACCCAGCGTGCCGATCTCGCCGCCCGCGCGCCGCGCCAGCCGGCGCATCCAGGTTGGCGCGGTCCCGGTCGGCGGCGGCGCCCCCGTCTCCGTGCAGACCATGACCACCACCAACACCGCGGACGTGGATGGCACCTTGCAGCAGATCGCTCAGGTCACCGCCGCCGGCTGCGATATCATCCGCGTCGCGGTACCCTCCGCCGACGACGCCGAGGCCCTGCCGCAGATCACGGCCAGGTCGCCGATCCCGGTCATCGCCGACATCCACTTCCAGCCCCGCTACGTCTTCGCCGCCATCGACGCTGGCTGCGCCGCCGTACGCGTCAACCCCGGCAACATCAAGAAATTCGACGACCGTATCGCCGACATCGCCGCCGCCGCCTCGGCGGCGGGCATCCCCGTCCGCATCGGCGTCAACGCCGGCTCGCTCGATCCGCGGCTGCTGGCCAAGCACGGCCACGCCACCCCCGAAGCCCTCGTCGAATCGGCCCTGTGGGAATGCTCCCTGTTCGAAGAGCACGGCTTTACCGACCTCAAAATCGCCGTCAAGCACCACGACCCGCTCACCATGATCGCGGCCAACCGGCTGCTGGCCGCCCGCTGCGACTACCCCCTGCACCTCGGCGTCACCGAAGCCGGCCCCGCCCTCCAGGGCTCGGTGAAGTCCGCCGTCGCCTTCGGCGTGCTGCTGGCCGAGGGCATCGGCGACACCATCCGGGTCTCCCTGTCCGCCGACCCGGTCGAACAGGTCAAGGCCGGCAACCACATCCTGGCCTCGCTCGGCCTGCGCCCGCGCAAACTGGAGATCGTCTCCTGCCCCGGCTGCGGCCGCCTCCAGGTCGATATCCACCGCCTTGCCAACCAGGTCGAAGCCGCCTTCGACGGCTTCCCCCACCCCCTGCGCATCGCGGTCATGGGCTGCGTGGTCAACGGCCCCGGCGAATCCCGCGAAGCCGACCTCGGCGTGTCCTGCGGCAACGGAAAAGGCCAGATCTTCCGAGACGGGCAGGTCATCACCACGGTGCCCGAATCAAAGATCGTGGAGACCCTCCTGGACGAAGCTTCGCGCCTGGCCGGTCAGCGTGCCGACAGCCACGGAGAGCCGTGATGACCGCCCCGGTCGTGCTGCCTCAGCCCGGTGACCTGCGCGCAGTGCGCGCGAGCACCGACGCGGTCCTGGAGCAATTCATGGACCGCAAAGCCCGCACCGCCGCCGGTCGTCACCTGCCCTCAGAGGTTACGGCTGTGCTGCGCGGCTTCTTGATGGCCGGCGGCAAGCGCCTGCGGCCGCTGCTGTGTGTCACCGGCTGGCACGCCGCCGGCTGCCACGGCGCCCTCAAGCCCGTGCTGCAGACCGCAGCCTCGCTGGAGATGTTCCACGCCTTCGCCCTCATCCACGACGACATCATGGACAACAGCGACACCCGCCGCGGCCAGCCCACCGTCCACCGTACTCTCACCGCGCGCCACCCCCAGACCCATACGCTCCCCGGACAGGTCCACACCGGGACAGGAGCAGCCCTGCTCATCGGGGACCTGGCACTGAGCTGGTCGGACGAGCTGCTGCACAGCGCCGGTCTGACCACCCGGCAGCTCACCGCCGTACTGCCCCTGATCGACACCATGCGCACCGAAGTCATGTACGGCCAGTATCTCGACCTGACCGCCACCGGACACCCCACCGACGACCTCCAGCGAGCCCTGGCCATCGCCCACTACAAGACCGCCAAGTACACCGTGGAGCGCCCCCTGCACATCGGCGCCACCCTCGCCGGCGCCGGCGAAGAACTGCTCGCTGTCCTCAGCGACTTCGCTCTCCCCATGGGCGAGGCGTTCCAGATGCGCGACGATCTGCTCGGCGTCTTCGGCACAGCCAGCCAGACCGGCAAACCGGTGCTGGACGACCTGCGCGACGGCAAACACACCGCCCTGATCGCCCTGGCACTACAACGCGCCACACGCCAACAGCACCGCACCCTCACCGACCTGGTCGGCAACCCGGCCCTGGACGAGAAAGACGCCCAGCACCTGCGCCACATCCTCATCCAAACCCGCGCCCCCCAGACCGTCGAGCAGCTCATCGACGAACGCACCCGCCAGGCCGAGCGCGCCCTGGCCCACGCCGCCCTCCTGCCGGAAGCGGCCACCACCCTGCGCGAACTCGCCAAAGCCGCCACCGCGAGGACGACATGACACCCCCAGCACCGCAACACCGCCGCCGGGTGCTGCTCGCCGCGCCCCGTGGTTATTGCGCGGGCGTGGACCGTGCCGTGATCGCTGTCGAGAAAGCCCTGGAACAGTACGGCGCGCCCGTCTACGTGCGCCACGAGATCGTGCACAACAAGTACGTCGTCAAGACCCTGGAGAAGAAGGGCGCGATCTTCGTCGACGAGACGGCGGAGGTGCCCGAGGGCAACATCGTCATCTTCTCCGCGCACGGCGTCGCCCCGGTCGTCCACGAGGAGGCCAAGCGCGGCAAGCTGGCCACCATCGACGCCACCTGCCCGCTGGTCACCAAGGTCCACAAGGAGGCCGTCCGGTACGCCAAGGAGGACTTCGACATCCTCCTGATCGGCCACGAGGGCCACGAAGAGGTCATCGGCACCAGCGGCGAGGCCCCCGACCACATCACCCTGGTCGACGGCCCGGAGGACGTGGCCAACGTCGACGTCCGCGACCCGGACAAGGTCGTCTGGCTCTCCCAGACCACCCTGTCCGTGGACGAGACGATGGAGACCGTCGACGCCCTCAAGGGCCGCTTCCCCAACCTCCTGTCCCCGCCCAGCGACGACATCTGCTACGCCACGCAGAACCGCCAGACCGCCGTCAAGCAGATGGGCGCCCAGGCCGACCTCGTCATCGTCGTCGGCTCGAAGAACTCCTCGAACTCGGTCCGCCTGGTCGAGGTCGCCCTCGGCGCGGGCGCCGGCGCGGCCCACCTGGTCGACGGCGCGGAGGAGATCGACGAGAGCTGGCTGGAGGGCGTGACCACCGTCGGCCTCACCTCCGGCGCCTCCGTTCCCGAGATCCTGGTGCACGGCGTACTGGACTGGCTCGCCGAGCGCGGATACGAGGACGTGGAGACGGTCAAGGCCGCCGAAGAACACCAACGCTTCGCCCTGCCCCGCGAACTGTCCCGCCGGCCCCGCCCCGCCCGCCAGCGAGAAACCCCATGAAACGGCGCCCTTCGCAGGCGACGCCTGCTGGAACTGCCTTTTGGATACGTCGAGGGACGGCGGCCGGCCGCAGCCATGCCCTGCTGAGGGACGGCGCCGCACGAGCGCATCGGTCCGCACGGAAACGAACGCCTTCCCGGGACGCCCGCCGCACGCCTGGACCGGTGCAATTGCGGCGGAGCAGTCACGCGTACCCGAACCTGCTCACCGATGGGGGCTTCACCTACTCCGTCCACCTGGACTGCCCCAACACCGCTGTACTCAGCCCGCAAACCATCAACCAAGAACTCGCTCTCATCGCTACCGCGTCCTCACAGCACATCGATGACGAGCCCGATGTGGTAGTGACCGGCTGCCGAGACGCCGAGCACTTCGCGGGCGGCCAGACCTATGGCGTCAGCCAAGCTGAGCCAACCGTCGGCCGTCACGCAAAAGGTGATATCGAGCCGGAACGATGGGTGCGGATGCCTGCCCTGCCACAGCATCGCTCTGGTCAATGAAGCACCAGCAGGAAAACCGGTGATTCTGGATCGATATCGGAAGCGCGTACAAACAGAGGGGACTGGGATGAGTGAAATTCTCCCCACGTGGGACAGCCCTCCCACTGGGTGGGTGTCAACCACCGTCGACAACATCACGATCACGGCCATGGCGGTCTGGCTGGCGGTCACCGTCTTCTGGGCGCTCCGCCACAAGCCCAGCAGGTACCCCCTTCCCCTGCTGATTCTTGTGGTGGGATCCATTCCCACCGGTTTCGCCGAGCCGATCTGGGATCTGCTCGTCGGCGTGCAGTGGTTCTCTGCCCATGATTCGGTGATCACGCATACGGCCTTCGGGCGGCCCATCCCTTTGTGGATGTTCTTCGCCTATGCGTCCTGGGGAGGCTCGATGAGCTACCTCACATACGTGGTTGCGCAGAAACCCCGCCCCGTGAAAAACCTCTGGAAGCTGTACGGCGCACTGGTGGTCGTCGAATTCTTCGCGGAGTGGCTGATCCTGCGATTCGGACTGGTCGGCTACTTCGGGGCACAGCCGTTCAGGCTGAGCAGCGTGACCAGCCCCTTCATGTGGCCTTTCACCATCGTCGCCAGCGTCATGTTCGTGGGCCTGGCCCTGGACAGCTTCCTCTCGCACACCACCGGTGCCCGTCGGCTGCTCTTCCTGCCAGCCATACCCGGCCTGGGAATGGGGTTCCTGGTCTTCGCCGGATGGCCCGAAATGCTCGGCGTGGGCATGAACCTGTCGACGCCCGGAATGACCTGCTTGGCCTTGGTGGGCCTCACCATCACCGTCGCGACCACGCAGGCACTGTTCCGCATGACCGAACGGCGCAAGAAGGCCGCCCTCCCGCCCGAGACGAAAACCGTCGAAGGCACCCAGTACGCGACCAAGGGCTAAGCCGTCACCTACCTGGCGGGCGGGCGCCGGCCGCCCAATGCGGCGGCGCAGCCGACAACAACCCAACAAAGTCGGCACGCGCGGCGTGATGCTCCGCCAGCCGGCCCGCCCGAACCGCCAGCAAACCCTCGTTCGCCGATATCTGGACCAGACGACAAGGAACGCGAGGAAGAGAGTGGCAGTAACCAAGGAAGAAGAGCAGAGCCGCCAGCGCGATACAGGCAGACACGTCATCGTGGTGGGCGCGGGCATAGCGGGCCTGAGCGCGGCCTTCCGCCTGCAGCAGACAGGCTGCTCGGTCACCGTGCTGGAGCGCGATCAGCACATCGGCGGGCGTATGCGTACCGCCGCGCACGAGGGCTTCCGCATGGACCTGTGCGCTATCTGGCTGACACGCAACTACCGGGAGATGCTGCAGCTCCTGTCGGACGCCGGCCTTGAAGGCGAGATCCGCCACAGCACCGACTGGATCGGCATCGTGCGCGCGGGGAGAATCCATCCGCTGCGGCTGCACCGCCCCACCGACCTGATGCGCACAGGGCTGATCGGGTGGCGGTCCAAACTCCGCGCCATGGCTCTCATGTGGGATGCGCGCCACGCCACCACCCTCGCCCGCAGGGAGGACGTGTCCGCGGCGGTGTACGCCGACACCGAGAGCATCCGCGCCTACAGCAGCCGACGGCTGAACCGGGAACTGCACGACTACCTCATCGATCCGTTGTGCTGGGCGTTCTACCTGGCCTCGCCGGACGACCTGTCAGTGGTGAACCTTTTCAGCGAGGTCAAGCTCGCCTTCGGCGCGCCGTGTTTCAGCTTTACCTACGGCATCGACACTTTGGCCCAGCACCTCGCCGAGCAGCTGACCGTGCACCTGAACACCGCGGTCACCTCCATCCAGCAGCGCGACGACACCGTCAAAGTGACGTGGCAACAACCGGGGAAAACCGCACAAGAGGATCACGCCGATGCATGCGTCGTGACGGTCCCCGGCCCGCAGGTGCCGGAGTTGATCCCCGCCCTGGCTCCGGAGCAGCGGCGTTATCTCAGTGGCCTGACGTACCAGCCGCACATCGGTGTCCACGTGGGCCTCGACCGGCCTCCCGGCCCGCCCTACACCGCGCCCTACGTCGTGGTCGCCGTACCCTCCACCGAGGATCGCGACCTCAATTACCTGACCTTCGACCACCACCGTGCCCAGGGACGCGCCCCGGCCGGCAAGGGGCTGGTCTCCCTGCACTTCCGGCCTACCTGGAACGAACGCCACTGGGGCCGTCTCGAATCCGAGATCATCGACGAGGCCCTCGCGGTCTGCCGCCGGGCCCTGCCCGGACTGGCCCGCCACATCGACCGGTACCGAACCACGACCATGGTCCACCGACAGCGGCTGGCGCTGCTCGCTCGCCCGCCCGGCGGCTACCGGCAGATGCAGAGGTTCATCGAAAACCTCGATCCCCAGGCGCGTATCCAGTTCGCAGGGGACCATCTCTCCCTCAGCACGACGAACAACGCTCTGGCGACCGGAGAACTCGCCGCACGCGCCACCCGTGTGGCGCTCCAGTCCGTCACACCCGCTGAAGCCAGGCCGCAACGGGTCCACCACAGGGGAGAAACCCCATGACAGCCACCATGCGTGAGGCGCGCCTGATCATCGGGTTCACCCGCATGGATGTGTGGACGACCGTGATCCCGATGCCCTTCTTCTTCATCGCCGGGCTCCAACACGCGGACGGCTCACCAGCCGAGCTCACTGCCAAGACAGTGGGAGCCATCGTCTACCTCTGGCTCTTCGTCTACACGTTCACGCTCAACAACCAGCTCACCGGCGTAGAGGAGGACCGGCTCAACAAGCCGTTCCGGCCGCTTGTCACCGGAGCGGTGACCACGCAAGGAGCGAGGATCAGGTTCCTTGTCACCTCGGCGCTCTTCCCCGTCACCGGATGGCTGCTCGGAGTTCTGTGGTGGGCCCTGGCCTGGATGGCCGTCACCTTCGTTTACAACGCCATCGGCGGCGGTCGCAACTGGGTCATCAAAAACCTGTGCAACGGCATCGGCGTCTTCCTCCTGACAGCCGCCACCTGGCAGATCGCAACACCGTTGACCAGCACGTCCTGGCGATGGGTGATCTTCATGGCGTCCATAGTGGCCATCCTGAGCCCGCTCCAAGACCTCAGGGACGTACCCGGCGACATCGCCGCAGGCCGCCGGACCATACCGATCGCCCTCGGCGACATTCCGGCCCGTATCTGCCTGGCGGCCGGGTTCACAGCCCTGCCGATCGGCGCCTACTTCACCCTCTACAACCCGAGCCCACACCGCGGTTGGGCCCTAGCGGCGGCTCTCATCTCGCTCCTCATGAGCTGGACCATCGTCTACCGGCTCCGCCGGCGAGATGATACGGAACACGACCAGCGGACATACCGGCTGTGGGAGCAGTGGTTCACCTTCATCTTCATCAGCTCGATAGTGGTGATCTGACCCGCAAACACCGTGTGACCCGTGCCTTCCCAATGGCCTGGGGGAGCGACAACTACGACAAGAGATACGTTGCCCCCGGCGGTGACCCTTTCCCCGAACGCAGCGGCCCGCCCGTTCGCCGGGCTGCCTCCCCGGCACGGATCCCGGTCAGCACCGGCCCCGCAAGCAGCCGTCCACGGCCTAGCGGCTCAAACCCTTCCCGTGAAGGCGAAACCGCACCACCGTGAAGAGTCAGGAGCGCGCCCGGAGCGGCGGGAATACAACTCCTGGCCGTCCTCGCCCCGCAGCACCCTTCCCGGGCCCAGGCAGGTCGGCTGCGCTCTCTCCTGAGCGGCCCGGACCTCACCGAAGACCAGGCCAATACCGCCCGGAGCGCCGTCACCGCCGCTGGCGCCTTGCCCCTGGCCGAACCGATGACCGCCGAACTCTACGGCCAGACCACCGCCGCCCTGGCCGGCGCTCCCTCGCACCCGGCGTACGTCCGGCTCAAGGGACTGGCCGACCGGGCGGTGCGAAGGAAATCACGAACCGGGCAATCCCGCACCACTTCCCTCAAACGCAGTAGCGGGGACGCGGAGGCCTCGCGCCGAAGTCCTCAGCCGCAGCCGATCTACGGCACCGTCCCCCCCCGGGAGGTCACCGTGTCCCGTCCCGCACCCACCGTCGACCAGTGGCCAGAACTGGACATGCCGTTCCCGCTCCGGCAGAACCCGCATGTCGAGATCACACGCGCCCGGACGCGGGAATGGGCCATCGCCATGGGCATGCTGCCGACGGACCAGGCACGCCACTGGTGGGACCACGTGAACCTGACCGCATTGGAAGCCTGGTGCTTTCCCGATGTGCGCCCCGAACGGCTGCTCCTGGTCGACAAGTGGCTCTCCATGGGCATCATGCTCGACGACCAGTTCGACAGCACCCCCCTGGGCCGACGTCTGGACGCCACCTGCCGGGTGATGAACGACCTCATCACGGCCACCACCCATCCGTCAGGAGCCCCCCACCCGCCACGGCACCCCTTCTCCCGGGCCGTCACCGACCTCCTGGCAGCCTTCACCCAGGTAATGAGCCCCGTATGGATGCAACGCCACCGCTACCACCTGACCTTGTGGTGGGGCGGCGTCGTACAGGCCGTCGCACACCGGGCCCACGGGCACGCACCCCTGACGTTCCGACAGCGCCTTGCCGTGCGACGCCTGACCGTCGGCATGCACGCCTACGGCGACCTGTTCGAGCTGGCATGCGACTGGGAGATGCCACCGGCCTGCAACGCCCTGTACGAAGTCCAGCGGATCCGCCGCATCGTCAGCGACGTCACCGTATACCTCAATGATTTGTACTCCGTGGAACGCGAACGCGCCGAAGGAAACGACGACAACGTGCTGCTGGCCTGGGAATCCGGAGGACTCACCCCCGAGCAGGCCCGGAACCGCAGCGCGCAACAGATCGAACAGATGGTCCGCGAATTCATCACGCTCCGCGCCACGCTGCCCGAACTCGCCACCGCCGCACGACTGGTCACGGCAGACCAGGAAGGACTCGAACGCTGGGCAATCACCTGCACCCTGTACCTCAGCGGCGCCAACCACAGCCAGGCCATCATCCCCCGCTACACCGACACCACCAGTCACCTCGCACACGACCACCGACTCGACTGCGCTCTCGAAGCCTCATCAACGGACCCCCCGCCCGGCCGCTGGGACAGCTGAGCTACCCCTCCCTCGCAGAAGGGCACCCCCGATGGAGCACAACACGCCGGCGCAGCCACCGTGCGACGGAATTCCTGCGCCCCGAGGGAAAGGTGCCGAGACGAGCGGCAAGGGGACGCGTCCCGCCCTGGCCCGCGGGGCCCTGCCCCTGATCGGCCATTCGCTGCACCTGATGACGGGACCTTTGAAGTTCGTCACTTCCCTGGCCGCCTACGGTGACATCGTCGAAATCCGGCTCGGGCCGGTGCCCGCGTACGTCATCACGCGTCCGGATCTCGTGCGGAGCATGCTGCTCGATGCGCACAACTTCGAGCGGACGCCTGTTCGCGAAGATTCGGTCGTTCCTGGGACACGGACTGCTGACCTCACCCGCTCCGGTGCACTGCCGGGACCGGCTCTTCCTCCAGCCTGTGTTCAATTCCGAGCAGGTCCACCGCTCCGTCACCGTGATGCGGGGTACCGCGCAGTCGTTGTCCGAATCCTGGAGACCTGGGCAGATCGTTCGCATCGACCGGGCCATGTACGGCCTGGCCATGTCCAGGCTGCTGGCCCTACGCGACGACGACGGCAACGGCCTGAGCCTCACCCAAATCCGCGACCACCTCGTCACCTTCGCCATCGCCGGCGTCGAGACCACCGGGACGATGCTGGCGTGGGTCTTCCACGAGCTGGGGCACCACCCGCAGACCTGGGAACTCCTGCACGCCGAACTCGACGCCGTACTCCACGGCCGCCCGCCCGAGTTCGAAGACCTGGAACGACTGGAATACACCAACCGAATCGTCAATGAGGTACTGCGTCTGCACCATGGCTGGATCGAGATCCGCCGCGCGAAGAACACCGTACGACTGGGGAACGTGGAAGTCCCCGCCGGGAGGGACATCGCCTACAGCCCGTACGGCATGCAACGGGACCCACGATGGTTCCCCAACCCCGGGCCGAGCAGGCTTTCCAGCACGACCACGAGCCAAGGCACCGCTGCTCCAGTCAGTCGCAGGGGAGCGCACGTGCTGTAGGACAACGTCACTTGACCACGGGCCGGGTCATGCGCCATGCCCGTGAGCAGGACGTGGCCGGAGGGAAGCCCCAGGTGCTTAGAAGGCACTCGATCCGTCATCCTGTGCAGGATGCCTGACCTGCAAAAACGTGGTCCGCTCACCCTGTCCCTTGGGGTGTGGGGGACACATGGGGGAACGGCAGGCTTTTGGTGGCTGGGGGACACGGGGGTTCCAAGTGGCCGCGTTCAGGCTCTCACATCATCTTCGCCGCTTGGCGGGCGTTTGTGGAAACAATCTCGGCCCTTGCGGACGTTGCAGGGACCGGAGCCGAGGAGAGGAAGGTGTCGGGGCTGAAGCTGTTCCACACGACGAATGGCGGCGTGACCGAGGTGACGCCGCGTCTGGCTGAGGTCGAGGCGGATGTGCAGCACCTCATCGAGGCGCACATGGAGACGATGCTGGGCGTGCGGTTCCTGGCGAGCGAGTACAGCACCGGCCCGGTGCACGGCGGACGGATCGACTCGCTGGGTCTGGACGAGAACGACGCGCCGGTGGTCGTCGAGTACAAGCGCGGCACGGATGCGGGCGTGATCAACCAGGGCCTGTTCTACCTGGCGTGGCTGATGGACCACCGGGCCGAGTTCGGGCACCTGGTCCGCGAGCGCCTTGGGGCGGCAGCCGCCTCGCGGGTGCGGTGGAGCGCGCCGCGGCTGATCTGCGTGGCGGGCGACTTCACCCGCTACGACGTGCACGCCGTGCGCGAGCACCGGCGCAGCATCGACCTGGTCCGCTACCGCTTCTACGGCGAGCAGCTCGTCGGCCTGGAGACGGTGGCCTCCGTCACGGGGCAGACGCCGGCACCCGGGACGGCCCGCCGCCGGCGCGTGGCCGCGAGGATGCGCGGGCACCTGACGCAGGGGGCGATGGCCGAGCTGGCCGCCGCGGTCGACGAGATGCTGCTGGGCCTGGGGCAGGACATCACCACGACCGAAAACCGCCTCTACCGGGCATACCGGCGGCTGCGGAACTTCGCCTGCGTGTGCCCGCCGCAGCAGACCAAGCTGCTCGTCTACCTCAAGGCCGACCCCAAGGAGACCGGCCTGGTGCACGGCTTCACCCGGGACGTAACGGGGCTCGGCCACCACGGCACCGGCAACCTGGAGGTCCGGCTGCGCACGGAGCGGGACCTGGAACAGGCCCAGGACCTGTTCCGCCTCAGCTACGCCGCGGCGTAGCGCGAGACGCTGCAGGGCGTCCTCTTGGCCGGGGATGAATCGTGGGCAGGTCTGATGCCGGCTGCCTTTCGACGGCGGGGCAGAAGTGGCGGTGGACTTCCTATGACGCGGCGATTTCCCGGTTTGGCTAACCGGGGGACCGCTGATACAAAGCGCCGGGTAGGCGCTCGGTGACATGAGCGCCTACCCGGCCGTCGCTTGTACGAAGGGAGCGTCACGATATGTGTCCCGCGCCTCCACCGTCCTGGTGGGGCCAGCCCCTGTCGCAAAGGGCCCGGGGGCCGTCTTCGCCTTCATCATGACCGTGCTGGTGCTGACATGCGGACTCCTGCTGATCGTCCTCACTGATCAGTGGCTCGCCTGGGTCCGGTGGGCCCTGGAAGCGGTCGGCGTCCTTACGGTCTTCGGGCTGGCCTGCTCTCTGGTTTTCCGCTGGGTGACCAGGCCCGGTTAACCCCTGTGCTGGAGGCGGACCGGCCCTGGTCCGCGATCGACTCGGGGCTTCTTCCCCGGCTCGGGTCCTGTGGAGCGCGACCAGGCTGATTTGGATTGCCGGCGACTTCACCTTGCTACGACACCCAAGCCGTACGCGAGCACCAGCGCGGCACCGACCTGGTCCGCTACCGGTACTTCGGCAGCAATCTCGACGGGCTGGAGCCCGTGGCATCGGATACCGGAACTCGGGCGCGAGCCCGACCGCCACGGGCGTACCTCAGATACCCCAGCGGCATACCGGGGCCATGACGGGACTGGCCGAGGCCGCCGACGAGGTTCTCCTCGGCCTCGACGGTGTCACCCGTGTCCAGCGCAAGTCGTACGCGGCCTATCAGCGGCTGCGGAACTTCGCCTGTGTCATACCGCCCCAGCAGACCAAGGTGCTGGTCTACCTGAAGACGGACCCGAAGGTGGTAGACCTCTTGCCCGGGTTCACCCGGGACGTGACGGGGCTCGGCCACCATGGCACGGGCGGCCTAGGGGGTCTCGTTTGGATCAGCGAGCGGAACAGAGGAAGATGTCGGCGATGTGCAGTCCGGCCAGGTAGCTAGTGGCGGTCTTCTCGTAGCGGGTGGCGATCCCGCGCCACTGCTTCAAACGGTTGAGGCACCGCTCGACGGTGTTGCGCTGTTTGTGTGCCTCGCGGTTGAAGGCTGGTGGCCTGCCGCCTCGGCTGCCCCGCCGCAGCCGGTGGCCACGCTGGTCGGCCGGGACCGGGATCACCGCCCGGATGCCGCGTTTGCGCAGGTGGTCACGGATCGCACGGGAGGAATACGCCTTGTCCGCCAGCACCACGTCCGGCCTCGTACGCGGGCGGCCACGCCGCCGGGGAACGCTCAAGCGGGCCATGACCGCCCCGAAGGCGGGTGCGTCCCCGGCCTGCCCGGCGGTGAGGACGAAGGCGAGGCGACGGCAGCGGCCGTCGGCGACGAGGTGGATCTTCGTGGTCAGTCCGCCGCGGGACCGGCCGATGGCGTGGTCGGCCGGCTCGCCGGCCGGGGCCCCTTTTTGCGGGCCCCCGCCGCGTGCTGATGAGCCCGAACGATCGTGGAGTCCACCGAGACGGCCCAGGTCAGGTCCTCGTCGGCCTGGGCCATCAGCGCGGTAAACACCCGCTCCCATGTGCCGTCCACGGCCCACATCCGCAACCGGTTGGAGACACCTCTCCAGTTGCCGTACTTCTCCGGCAGGTGCACCCACTGCGTGCCGGTCTGGAACTTGAAGGCAATCGCGTCGATCACCACTCGGTGATCGCGCCGGCGACCACCCCGCCCCGGTGCCCGGTCCGGCAGCAACGGCTCGATCCGTGCCCACTGCACGCCGGTTAACGGCATACCTGGACCAACGACCAACCGATCCAAACGAAACTGCCTAGTGACCTGAGTCAGAGATTCGGTGGCAGTAGGCGGCGACTTTGTCGAGGATCTCGTCGGCGGTCTTCGTCCAGACGAAGGGTTTGGGGTGT
>NZ_JBIRFL010000044.1:0-25673 GCF_044327445.1 Streptomyces sp. NPDC018045 | reverse complement strand
AGCCCGGACAGCAGCGTTCCCGAGCCTGCCCGGCACCCTCGGACACCCCACCAGGCTAGGACTCCAGGCTACTCAGAACCCGGGATCGCAAACAGGCACTCAGCCGTACGCAGACCCGTCCCCCCTTCCGGCTGCCCCGGCCGCGCACCCCCAAGGTGCCGCAGCGGTCCTGACGGTGGTGTGGACCGGCCGCACACCGAAGGGCCGCCAGGCGAACCGCGGCGGCGGCCCTCAGTCGTCCGCCGCCCGCCCCACCTCGGTCAGTCTTCCGCCGCCCGCCAGGTGTGCCACGACCTGGGCCCGCGCGTTCGCCGGAGCCCGTACCGCCAGGAGCCGTCCCCGCTCGGAGGCCCGCACGGCCCCCGCCACCTCGATGCCGGTGACCGCCCGGCTGCCCGCGGCCAGCAGGTAGGTGTGCCCGGACCTCGCCCGCCATCCGGTGCTCGCCAGGACATGCCGGCCGAAGCGGCCGCACGCCGCGGTCGACCGCTCCCGGGCCACCGCCCGCGCCGCCGTTCCGGGAGCCGCGAACCGTACGCCCACCTCGCCCGGGCCGCGCCAGGTGTCGGCCCGCACACAGGACCACACGGCCCGGCCACCGCCCTCCGGCAGCGTCTGCTCGGCGAAGTCCCACACGGTGACCGCGCGTACGCCGTCCGGCAGCCCGGAGAGGTGACAGGCCGTGCGGGCCCAGCTCACCAGCGCCGCCGTGCCGGTGGCTTCGCGGGGCTGCCGCGCCGGCGCGGTGCCGCCCGGCGGCGGAGTGTAGGTGAGGTGGGCGGGCACGAGGCCGCCGAGATCGGCGACGAGGAAGGCGTGCTGCTCGGCGATACGGGCGGAGGAGCGCAGGTGCAGCGTGGGCCGGGACCCGCAGGAACCCGAGGGGCCGGGGCCGCGCAACGGCTCGGTGACGCCTTCCGCCGAGACCCGCACCGGCCGCGCGGGTACCTCCGGACGCAGCAGATCACGGGTGTGCGCACCGGCGATCCACGGGGCGGTCAGGTAGCGGGCCGCGCCGTGTGCCCGGCTGACGACGAGCGCGGCAGCCGTCGTCACGTCGCTGCTGTCCGTACGGGCGAAGGCGAGGGCGGCGGGACCGCCGGGGGAGAGGGGCTCGCTGTAGCGGACGGTACGCAGACCGTCGTGGAACAGGACCACGGCGGTGCCGTCCACTTCGCCCGCGTACAGCAACTGCGTACCGGGTGGGGGAGGGCCGGTGAAGGTGGCGGGGGTGCGGCTGACGCGGGTGCCGTGCGGCGGCCGTGCCCAGGTGGCGAGGGCCCGGTCGAGCAGGTCCCGGTCCTCGGTCCGCCCGCCGCGGGGCGGCCAGGCGGTGAAGTCGACCCGGGAGGTGTCGGCCCACTCTGCGCGGGGCGCCCGTACCAGGGCCGCGGCGGTGACCGGCCCGGCGGCGGGGCGCGGCTGCCGCGGGTCGGTCGCCGAGCCGGTGGCGGTCAGGACCACGGCACCGACCGCCACCATCGCGGCGACGGCCCAGGCGAGGCGGAACCGCTGCCTGCGGCGCAGCAGGTCCGTGGGGCGGGTCTGCACCGAGCACGCGTTGAACTCCGCCGAGCGCATGAGCGTCTGGGCGGCGGAGACGGCCGGGGCGTCGAGCTGCCGCGCGACCCGCAGGGCCCGGTCCGGGTGGCCGACACCGGCGGCGCCGAGCAGCGCCCGGACCTGGGCGTCCGGCAGCTCGTCGGCCCGGGAGAGCACGAACGCCGCGCGGACGTCGGCGGACAGCCCGGCCAGCGCCTGCCCCAGCGCGATCTCCTCCCGGCCGCCGGCGCGCGGGAACAGCCGCAGCCCCCACACCACCGGCAGCATGGGCCGCAACGCACGCGGCGGCGGCAGGTTCCCCGGCCACATCCGCGGCCGCCGCTCGTACGCCAGCGCCGCGCGGAGCACCCGCTCCCGTACCCACGCCGCCCCGAGCCGCTCGGACCCGAGCCGCTCCGGCCCCGGGCGCTGGGCCGGAACCCGCGGGGCGGCCGTCCGGAGCCGGAAGCCGGGCAGCGCGCGCTGCACCAGGCCGTGGGCGGTCAGCACCCTGCGGTGCCTGCTGAGCGAGGGCGGGAGCGCGAGATAGGCGAGCCGGACCAGAGCGGTGTAGTGCTCGACGAGACCGGCCTCGGCTTCGTCGAGCGTTATCCGTTCACGGCCGCCCGGGGAGCGGCGCTGCGACATGGCCATGGAGCGGGGTGCCTCCAAAGACTGAGGGCGGCAGGGTGGTTACCTCCTTCAAACGAGTGAACGCCGGTGGGGTCACCGCGCGGCCACGGCGGTCACAGGCCCAGTTCGGCGAGGCGGCGGCTGACACGTACGTCGGTCGACTCGACGGGCGAGCCGGTGCGTACCCAGGGGTCCCCGCCGAAGACCTGCCCGAAGACGCGCTCGGCGGTGCGGGTCGCGAGGGCCTGCGTGGTCAGGGTCGGGTTCGGGCCGCCCAGGGAGTTGGCGAGCGCGGAGTTGTCGGCGACGTACAGCCGGCCGACCGCCCGGCTGCGGCAGTCGGCGTCGAGCACGGAGGTACGCGGCTCCAGGCCCGTGCGCATGGAGGAGTGCACGTGCAGCGGCACCGGGAACGTGTCGACCCGCACCACCGCGCGCGCCCCCGCGCCCCGGAGCAGCGCGGTCGCCTTGCGGGCCAGGAACTCGCGGTTGGCGAGCGTACGGGCGCCGCGGCGGCGGTGGTGCACCTCGACCTTCGGTACGGGCCCGTGGGCGTCGGCCGGGAAGGCGGACGCCAGCACACGGTTGCCGGGCTCGACGTCGTCGTCGGTGAGGATCAGGACGTTGAGCAGCCGGTCGTGGCCGCCGTCCCGCATCAGGTCGGCGAGCCGCGGCCCGTGGACGCGCCCGGTGGGCCCGTCCCAGGGACCGCGCAGGCCACGGCCGTTGGTGTACGCGCCGCGGATCCCGCTGTCGGACGTGGTCATGATCAGGGCCTGGAGCGCGGGCGGGAGCCCGGTCTGCTCCAGCGCGCCGCGGCCGGGGAACTCGCACCGGGCCGCGGAACCGGGACCGCGACTGTTGCCGACGTCGTGGTCGAAGACACCGACGACGAAGTCGAGGTGGTGGTCGGTGAGCCCGCGGCCGACCCAGCCGTTCGGGTCGGGCAGACCGCTGTTGTGCCACAGCCGAGGGTTCTCCGTACAGCCGCCGGCCAGGACCACGGCCCGGGCGTCCTCCCGGTGCGACTCGCCGGTCGCGCCGGTGCGCCAGGTGACACCGGTCGCCGCGCCCGCCTCGGTGTGGACCCGGGTCACGTACGCGTCGGTGACCAGCTCGGCGGCGCGGCCGGCGGGGGCCCACGCGTCGGCGGTCAGTGCCATGGGGACGTAGCTGTTGTCCGTCGAACGCTTGGCGAACCGATTGCGCGGCGCCCGGATGGGCTGCATACAGCCCTGGGCGCAGTGGCCGCAGAACGTGCAGCCCGTCGACCGCGGGAAGACCAGCAGCCGGCGGTCCTCGGTGCGTCCGGCGTGGCCGCCGGGCTGCAGGATGGCGTTCTGCTGCGGGCGGTAGGAGTCGCCGGTGGTGGTCAGGGCCGTCTGGACGGGAATGCCGAGCGTCTCGCACCCACGGAAGTAGACCTCCTCCTTGGTGCCCATCGGAGCCGTCCGTACGGGCAGGGTCGCCTCGACCCATTCGTAATACGGCACCAATTCGCTGTACGGGAACGGGAAACGGTGCGCGGTGTCGTACGCGTCCGCGTCCGCACCGGTGTATCCGGCGAAAGCGCCGGGATAGGCGCGCGGTGAATTGGCGAAATAGTGCTGGGTCGTCCCGCCGACCCCGGACAACTGCCAGACGAACGAACTCTGCGGCGTTTCCCGGAACCACCCGCCCTTCGACCGGTCCGCCGGACCGAACCGCAGAAAGCCGGTGAGGGGGTGGTTGGCATCATGCTCGAAAGGCGTCCATTCCGCGCGGGGGTGGGCGTGCCGGGGGCCGGCCTCCAGCAGCAGGACGTCCAGTCCCCGCTCCGCGAGTTCCTTGGCGACCACCGGGCCGCCGCCGCCCGCACCGACGACGATGACACCACGCACGTCCGGCGGCCTCCTCACGCCCCTGGTAGTACCCCTTGAAGTCGGCGCGCCCGTCGGCCCGGCCGTCGTAGCCGGTCAGCCGCCAGCCGACGGGCCGTGCCGTGATGTCGCGCCGGCCGGCGTCCCATACGGCCTGCTCGGTGAAGCAGCCGAACGAGGCGATCGCCAGCAGGCCGCTGCCCAGGTACTTCAGCAGCCCGGACACGGAGCCGCGCAGCGGTTGCGGGAGGTGGGTGTCGAGCAGGGCGACGAGGTCGGAGTCGGTGTGTTCCAGCAGCTCGAAGACCCGGGCCTTGTCGCGGTAGGACAGCCGGGAGAACGGCGAGAGGAAGGGGCCGCCGAGCGCCGCCGGATCGACCCGCGTGGCGAGGAGGCCGAGCAGCACGGCCACGGCGAGCGACAGGGGGAGCTTCTCGTCCCCGCGCAGCAGCAGGCGCAGCGCGGCGTCCAGCCGCCCCAGCTCCAGCGGCAGGTGCCGCGGCAGTTCGATGCCCGGGTCCGCCGTCGCCGTCGCGAGCGCCATGGCCAGCGGCCGGGCCACCTCCTGCGTGAACGGTACGTACCGGTCGAGCGTGGAGGCGACGAGGTCGCCGGCCTCGGCGGCGACCCCGCCCGGTTGGCCGCGCGGGGTGCCCTGCGCGCGGGAGTGGACGTCGTCGCCGGGCAGTGAGAAGGCGGCGAGGCCGCGGAAGGCGTCGCGGGCCAGCCGTGCGAGCACCGGCCGCAGCAGGCCGATCAGCTCCTCCACCGCCGGCCCCGGCGCGCTCCCGGCCGAAGCCGCGCTGCCGAGGAGTCCGGCGCCGGCCGCGGCACCGAGGACGCCCGTACGGGCCAGGAACACGCGCCGCGGCAACGGCACCGGCGACGGCGGGGGCTCGGTCATGGGCGGCTCCGTCCGGTCCAGCGGCCCGTGGCGGGCCGTCGGCCCTGAACAACGCGGTGAGCCCGCGTCAGGTACCGGGCCGTCCCGGAGATGGGGCCCCGGGGGCGTGCTTTGGGGAGTGCTTTGGGGCTGCCGCATGGGGCGTGCTTCACGGAGGGGTGCTCCAGGAGGTGTGCTTCGTGGGATGCGACTCGGGGGGTGCCGTGCGCCAGGGGGTGGTCGCGATCTCGACGTCGACGGGGTGCGCGGACGGGGCGGCCAGGCGGGGCGCCCGCCTGGGTGCGGGAGTTGTGTCGGCACGGTGTCGGCGTCGTGTCGGACGCTGCCGCGACCTTGGCGTACGGGATGGCCCGGTGCCGGAGCGGCCGGCCGGGCCACCCGCCGCCACGGCGGCCCCGTACGCGACCGAGGAGTCACCATGCCGTCCGAAGCCCAGCCCCTGCCCAGCCCTGCGACCGGCCCCGGCGCCCGGGGCGGCCCTCGCGCCGGTCCCCTGCGCGGCCATGGGACGTCCACCGGCTGCCGCCCGCCGAGGGCAAGTGCTTCCTGGTCACCGGCGGTAACGCGGGCATCGGCTACTTCGTCGCGGAACAGCTCGCCACAACGGGCGCCACCGTCGTCCTCGGCAGCCGCGACCACACGAAGGCAGCGGCCGCCACGGCCTGCATCCGCTCCCGTGTCCCCGCCGCACGCGTCCGCCACATCCGGATGGACCTGGCCGACCTGTCGTCCCTCGAAGCCGCGGTGGACACACTCGCTCTCGGGCGCCTCGACGCGGTGGTGCACAACGCCGGAGTGGCGCTCGATGCTCCACCCCGGCGGGTGACCCGGGACGGCCATGAGCTGATGTTCGGGACCAACCACCTCGGCCACGTCGCCCTGACCCGGTGGCTCGCGCCTCTGCTCACGGCCGCACCGGCCGCGCGCGTCGTGACCGTCGGCAGCTTCGCGGCGGAGTCCGAGCGGCTGGACCCGGCCGATCTGCAGTCCGCCGGGGACGGCCACCGCCCGAAGCGGACCTACGGCCGGTCGAAGCTGGCGCAGATGTACTTCGCCCTCACTCTTGACCGCCTCCTGCGCGCGGCCGGCAGCCCCGTGCGCAGTCTGGTGGCCCACCCCGGGGGCGCACTGGACTCCCTCACGCCCGCGCGTCCGCCGGTGCACGTACGCACCACCGGCGAGCGGCTGCGCGGGCTGCCCGCCGGTCTTCTCGTACAGGGCAAGGACGCCGGTGCGTGGCCGGTGGTGCGAGCCGTGCTCGACCCGGAGGCGACGGGCGGCCGGCTCCGGGGCCCCGGGGTCTTCGGACTGCGCGGAGAACCCCGGGCCGAGCCGGTCTGGGACCACCTGAAGGACACCGCCGCCGCGGCGCGGCTGTGGGACGCGAGCTGTGAGCTGGTCGGGGTGGGGCCGGGGCTCGGCTTCGCGTGAGCCGCGCCGTCAGGGCTTCCGCAGGTGGAGGGCACGGGCACCGGAGACCTCCGGGGCGTCGGAGCTGTCTCGATCTTCGCCCCCTCGCCCCTTCGCCCCTTCGCCCCTTCGCCCCCTCGCTCCTTCGCCCCTTCGCTCCTTCGTCCCCTGGCCCCTTCGTCTCCTCGGCGGGCCCTCCGCCTCCCCGCCCCCGTACCGCCCCCATCCACCGTCACTCAACCGCCCTCCGCGGGCTGGGGTAAGGCGCTGCCGCGCCCCGGGGCCAGTTCGGTGACCGTCCACGGCCGCCCGGACGCGGGCAGGGAGGCCAGGGCGGTCTCGACGTCGCAGTGGGTGGGGAGCAGCCAGGCGGTGCCTGTACGGGCGGTCAATTGGCATGCCACGGCACTGGCGCCGACGAGCACCACACCGCCCCCGGTCGTACGCAGCAGCATGGACAGGCGGGCCAGCGCCCCCAGTGCCTCGACGCCCAGATCACCGGCCGCGGTCACGTCCACCAGGACCGTCGGCGTCGTCGCCCCGCACCGGACAGCCCTGGCCAGGTGGGTGGCGGCGGTGGGCGCGTGGCCGGTGAGGGCGAGCAAGTGATAGCGGGAACCCGCGGCAGGCGTGGTCATGGTCGGCCACCTTTCGTCTTTCGTCGGAGCGGTGCGGGAAGCAGGACGCGCGATTTTCCGGGTTCACCGGCGACGTGCGTGTTACGCCCCCTCCGACGTGCGCGAAAATCAGTTCCCATCGCGCGGTCGCACGCGTGCTCGTGGAGCCGGCGGTATCGACGGCATGGGGAGCGCGCGGCGGCAAGCGAAGATGGCGGACACGACGCCTCTCCGCTCTCCCTTCGGGCGCCGGGGCACGCCTCTCCGGGCCAGGTTCTGCCTCCCGGCCCATGTGCCGAGGATGAGCGGGACTTCGACGTGGCGCTGTCCGTGCTCACGGGGCGGCAGCGGGGCGATGGCTCGCCGACGCGAGCACCGACACGTACAGGTCTCCTCCCTGGCCAGGAGGCCCGCGGCCTTGAGCCGAGCCGTCCGCGGCACCCGAACGTCGGGGCGGCCCGAGGGCGGGGGCCTGACCCGGCAGGACCGGAATGTCAGACCTATGCATTACTGTGCGTTGCGTAGATATCCAGGAATGACCCGGATGGCGTGGTGTGTGGGAACGCCGCGGGTGGAGCAACAGGGGTGGGACGTGCAGAAGCACATCGCGCGGCGCGCGGGAGTGACACTGACCGCTGTGGCCGTGGTGGCGGGCCTGACGAGCTGCCAGGACGGCGGCGACAACAAGACCAAGGCCGCTCAGGGCGCCGAGCAGAACGCCGAGCAGGGCTCGGGGAAGAACACGCCGGTGCAGGCGCTGACGGCGGCTTACGAGAAGACCGCGGCGGCGAAGTCCGCGAAGGTCTCGATGACCATGTCGGTGCCCGCGGCGGTCAAGGGCGGCGGCGAGACGCGGATATCCGGCGTCATGGGCTGGAACCCCCTGGTCATGGACGTGACGGTGAGCGAGAGCAAGCCCGGCGCGGCGGCCGCGGACGCCGAGAAGAATCACATGATCTGGGCCGACGACGTCATCTACATGGACCTGCAGGCGGGCATGGGCCAGCAGGTCGACGGTCTCGGCGACAAGAAGTGGGCCAAGATCGACCTGAAGGCGGCCGCCGCGGAGTCCGGCAACGGCAAGCTCGCCCAGCAGATGACCGCCGGCCTGCAGGACATGAACCAGGACCCGGCCCAGCAGCTCGCCATGCTGCTCAACTCGCGGGACCTCAAGGACCTGGGGTCCGCCGAGGTGAACGGGCAGAAGGCGGAGCACTACCGGGGTTCGCTGACGGTCCAGGAAGCCCTCAAGGGCCGGAAGACCATGGAGCTCTTCACGCCCGAGGAGCGCGAGAAGCTGCTCGCGAACATGGGCAAGGTCGGCATCAAGGGCTACGACTACGACGTCTGGGTCAACGGTGAGGCGTACCCGGTGAAGATGGACCTGCGGATGAAGACGCCGCAGGGCACGATGAACATCAGCTCGAACTACTCCGACTACGGCACCAAGGCGTCGGTGAAGGCGCCGCCGGCCCAGGAGACCGCCGACCTGATACAGATGCTCAAGGACCTCGGGGCCCAGATGAAGGGCCGCACCGCCTGACGCGCCGCGTGCCTACGCCGGCTCCACGGCGGGAGCAGGGGGGCGTACCGCCGTCGGTCGTCGGCGGGCCAGCCCCCCCCGGGCGACACGTTCGGTCGCATCTCGCCTCATCGACGTGCAGCGGGCGCTTCCGGGGGTACCGGTCCAGCCTCAGTGTCGTCGTAGGAGGCAGCATGGCATTCAACCCGCTCCCGGAAGAAGGCAAGCCCGGCGGTACGGCTGACCGCGCCGGTTCGGCAACCGGCGGCCCGGCGACCGAAGGGGAGCGCCGGCCGGGCGGAGCGGACCGCGGGGACGGGGGAGAGGCCGGGGCGAAGCCGGCCGGCGGGACGTACGCGCAGGGGGAAGAGGTGCCGCTGCGGGGCTATGCCGTGCTGGCCGGGGCCTACACGACGGCCACGGTTGTGTTCGCACTGGGCCTGCGGAAGTCCGGACGTACGCTGCCCTCCCGCGTTCCCCCGTGGGACGTGCTGCTCCTGGGCGCGGCGACGTACAAGGCGTCGCGGCTGCTGGCGAAGGACAAGATCACCGGCCTGGTGCGGGCGCCGTTCACCCGGCGCAAGGAGGCCATCAGCGCCAGCGAGGTCATGGACGAACCCCGTGGTCACGGCCTCCGGCTGGCCACCGGCGAGCTGCTCGCGTGCCCGTTCTGCCTTGCCGCCTGGGCCGGCACGGCGCTGGTCTGCGGTTACGCCGTCGCCCCGCGTGCCACCCGGCTGGTCGCCTGTGGACTGAGCGCCGTCACCATCTCGGACTGGCTCCAGTACGCCTGGAGCATCACCCAGGAGCGGGCGGAGGGATGACGTGCCGCCCGGCCCGGGAGCCGGCCCCGGCCCTCATTTCGGCTCCGGTACGGTTCCGGGGGGTCAGAGCGTCGGCGGCTCCAAGGCGTACGTGGTGCCGCAGGCGCCACAGGCGAAACGGCCGTTGAGGCCGTCGTTCGCGCTCTGGCACTCCGGGCACGTGGCGGAGGTGAAGTACACGGGCAGCGGTTCGCCCGCGCCGGCGCTGTCCTCCGTCGGGACACCATGCTTTTCTGTCATCCGGATGCTCCGCGGTTGCACGACCGTCCGCCGTCGGGCCCTTGGATGACCTGGGCACCGCACCGGCTGCCCCACATGATGCCCTCCCGCCAGCCCCCGAAGTCCATGACTCCCCCAAGCACAGAGTGCGCCTACAAAAACATCACAAAACCCCCTAGGAACGGTTACGCTGAGGCCTCGGACGCGCGGAACCGGCGCACGATGCGCGTACCGGAGCACGGGGGCGTCACCAGGGGGCGCAGAAAACATCGACGGCGCACCCCGCCGCCGGCAGGCCGGCCCAGGAGCCGCCGTGCGCCCGGGCCCCGGACGCCTCTCCCGCCCGGAACCCGGCCACCTCTACTCCACTCGCGGAGTGCTGCCCGCGGCGCCGCGCTTCACCCGCCGCGCTTCACTTCTCCGGTACGGCCGTCGGCTCCGGGGCACCTCCCAGGGCAGTCGTGTGCCTGGGAAGGAGCAGCATCAGCGCTGCCGCCACGACGTAGAACGTGATCTGCCAAGGCAGGACGGAGGAGAGCGCGTCTCCGTACGCCGTGAGCGGGGGAGCGCCCGCCGCCGAGGTCTCGTCCAGTGTGCTGAAGAACCCCACACCCAGGACGGCCACACCGATCGCGTTCCCGATCTGGCCGACGGTGGTGAGCACGCCGCCGGCCGCACCGGCGTCCCGCGCGGGAACCCCGGCGAGGACGACGTTGACCAACGAGGGCGAGGTCAGCCCCAGCCCGAGCCCGCCGATGAACAGCGGCCACGCCAGGTGCCAGTACGACGGTTCGGCTCCGCCCCGCACGACGAGCAGCAAGAGCAGTTGCGAGGCGGCGAGGACGAGCGAACCGGTGACGAGCAGCAGACGGCCGATGCGCGGGGCCAGTTGTACGCCGACCCCGGACGTGAGGGTCGAACCGACCGCGTACGGCAGGATGACCGCCCCGGCCGACAGGGCCGAGCGGCCGGTGCCGTACTGAAGGTAGAGCGACAGCAGCAGGAAGAACGAGCCGATGGCGCCGAAGAACAGCGCTGAGGCGGCCAGGCCGCTGCTGAAGGCCCGTACGCGCAACAGCCCCGGATCGAGGACGGGTTGGCCGCCCCGTGTGACCAAACGGCGTTCCCTACCGAGGAACAGGACGGTGACCGGCACGGCCAGGGCCAGCAGGGCGAAGCTCCACCAGGGCCAGCCCCACTCGTGCCCCTGGACCAGAGGGAGGAGGACAGACACCGCTGCCGTCGCGGCGAGCGCCGCGCCGGGCAGGTCGAGCCGGGCCCGTCCGGTCGTGTGCGACTCGGGCAGGAACCGTACGCCGAGTACGAGTCCGACGGCCGCGACCGGAACGTTCACCCAGAAGATCGTCCGCCAGCCCAGACCGAACGCGTCCGCGTCCACGAGCACTCCGCCGAGCAGCGGCCCCGCCACCGAGGCGAGCCCGAGCACCGCACCGTACGCGCCGAACGCCTTCGCCCGGGCGGCCGGCGCGAACGACGACCGGATGATGCCGAACACCTGCGGGACCATCAGCCCGCCCGCCAGCCCCTGCGCGACACGGGTGGCGACGAGGACCGCCGGATCCGGCGCGAGCGCGCAGGCCGACGAGGTGACCGCGAACGCGGCCAGCCCGATCAGGAAGACGCGGCGCCGTCCGAACTGGTCGCCGACGCGCCCACCGGTGATCAGCCCGGCGCCGAGCGCGAGGGTGTATCCGGCGACCGTCCACTGCAGTGTGGCCTCACCGGCCCCGAGCCCTTCGGCGATCGCCGGGGCGGCGACCGTGATGATCGTCGCGTCCAGGAGTTCCATGAACGACGCGACGAGCACCACGGCGAGGGCGATCACGGCGGAGGAGCCGGAGACGGGTGCCGGCTGTGACTCCGGCTCGGGCTTCGGGGCGCGTTGCGGCGCCGTCTGAACTGTCGGGGTGGTGGCCGTCGCGCGGCCGCCCCGGTCGGAAGAAGTGGTCATGCCTGCCAGCGTCACAGGAGTACCGGCCATCTGATGGCCGCCATTCCTGGCACGGTGGGGCCATGGCAGAGACAGCGGCGCGCCTTCTCCTCCTGCTCTCCCTGTTCCAGTCCCGGCGCGAATGGCCGGGGCGGGTGCTGGCGGAACGCCTGGAGGTGAGCCCGCGCACGGTGCGTCGGGACATCGACCGGTTGCGGGAACTGGGCTACCCCGTCCGCGTCACCAAGGGGCCGGGAAGCGCGTACCGCCTGGACGCCGGAGCGAAGATCCCGCCCCTGCTGTTCGACGACGAACAGGCCATCGCGGTCGCCGTCGCGCTACAGACCGCCCCCTCCACGGTGGCCGGCCTCGGGGAGGCGGCCGACCGGGCCCTGGCCACCATCCGCCAGGTCATGCCGGAGCGGCTGCGGCAACGGGTCGACGCGGTACGGGTGACGTCGATCGACAACGCCTGGGACCTCGCGGCGCCCCCGGTCGACTCCCGGGTGCTGCTCGCGGTGGGCACTGCCGTGCGTCACTGTGAGGTGCTGAGCTTCGACTACGCCGGCCGTCCGGCGGACCCGGGGCGGAGGTTGCGCGTGGAGCCGCATCACCTCGTGATGTGGTCGGGCCGCTGGTACCTCGTCGCATGGGAGGTGGAACGCTGCCGGTGGCGTACCTTCCGGGCCGACCGGATCACGCCGCACACTCCCACCGGGCGCCGCTTCACACCACGGGAATTGCCCGGTGCCGACGTCACGGCGTTCGTCGTCGGGCAGTTCGACCGTGGCGACACCCCTGACCAGTGGGCCTGCCACGGCGAAGTGATCCTCGACGCCCCCGCCGCGGTCGTCGCCCGCTGGGCGCCCGGCGGAGCGGTGGTCGAGGAGGTCGGTCCGGACCGCTGCCGGCTCGGCCTCGGCGCGTGGTCGTGGCCGGGGCTGGCGGCGCTGATCGGTACCTTCGGCTGCGACATCGAGGTCATCGGCCCACCGGAACTCACCGCGGCATGCGAGGAACTGGCCCACCGGTACGCGAAGGCAGCGGCAGGCCGCCGGGCCGGGCGGCCCGCTCGCAGCGGGTGCCCGGCGCCATGAGGTGATGTCACCAGGTGATGACCGGAACGGGAACCTGCCACGCGAGCGAGCCCCCGCCGCCGCTGGGTCGCGGAAGGTCGGCGGGGGCTCGTACGAGGCCGGACCGGCGCGGCTCCGCGCCCGTCCGGAGTCAGCCCGCGGTGTTGGTCTGCCAGATCGGGCGGCCGTCGGAGTTGTAGATGACGACGTTGCCGTCGTCCTGCACGGAGAACATCGCTCCGTGGTTGCCACTCGTGTCGGAGTGCCAGATCTGCCGGCCGGCGGAGTCGTAGACGACGAGGTCGCCGTCCATCTCGAAGGCGGCCGTGTCACCGTTCGGGTAGACGTTGTCCGCCTGCCAGGCCGCCTTGCCGTGGCGGTAGACGACGAAGTTGCCGTCTTCCTGGAGGCGCAGAAGGGTGTTTCCGTCACCGGATGTCCAGGCCTGGTTCCGGCGGATCAGTGTCCTGGCCCGGAAGTCCGCGTTCGCCATGTCGTTCCCCTCGGTCCGGCCCCGGGGCCGCTCCCCGGGCGTCAGACAAGCTAGCCCCGAGGGGGCGCGGTGCCGCAGGGCGAATGACGCCGACTGATTCGCTCGGCGCGCAGGCCGGAGATGCGGCCACGACGGTTTCCGGCACTGCCCGACGTTCCGCCGGGCGGGAGCGTCCCCGGCGGGAGGCGAGGGCCCGCAGTGCCGGTTGCTACGCCGGAGGGGCGGGCTTTCTGGCGGGATCCGGTCCGTACCGGAGCGCCGGCCGGCCCGTAGGACGCGCGCGACAGCCGCGCTCCGGCCAATCGACTCCCGCCCCTGACCGCCGAATCTGGCGCACCTGACATCTTGTGGGCGGAACAGGCGGGCTGGGCGGATCCGGTACGGGCTTGACGGAGCCAGGCGGACCAGGCGTGTCCGGCGGCCCGGGCGGCGGACGGACAACGGCGGACGGCCGGCGGCGGACGGAGACCCCTTCGACGGCGGCGCTCACCCCACCCTCCGGCCGGGCTCGTCGAGCCACATGTGATGGGTGCCGTCCGGCTCCACGCTGACGCCGAGCCGCGGCAGGTCCGGGCGGTCGTGGCCGCGCCACCAGGTGTACGCGGCGACGACCTCCCGCCACAGGTCGCGCGGCCCCCAGGTACGGACCGCGCCGTGCCGCCACCAGGCGTCGTACGAGACGACGGCGACCGACGTACCGCTCTCGTCCCAGAGCTGGACCTGCTGGTCCGCCCCCTCGCCGCGGTGGGTGTAGTCGATGTCGGGTACGTGAAGGCCGATGGCGAAGTCCTGCTGCCAACTGCCCTGGAGCACCTCCGCCGGGTCCAGGGGCGAAGCGTGACGGCGGGAGTCGTCCGCTACGTCGATCACGCGGCGGGGGCGCTGGCCGCGGGCCCACATGTAGTGGGCGCTGCCGACGAACGTTCCCTGGGCGCGGCCGTTCGCGACGCGCAGCTTGAGCAGACCCGCGTTGGCGTACGACGTCCCGAAGGGGGTCAGGATCACCCCGCCGTGGGTGGTCTGCTCCAGCCACGCCGTCGGGACCCGCCGCACCGACGCCGTACTGAGAACCCGTTCGTACGGGCCCGACTTCGCCCAGGCCGCCTGGCCTCCCGCCAGTCCGTCGCCGCAGACGGCCTGCACCGAGGCGTAACCGGCCCGCTTGAGGTTGCCCGCGCCCCACGCGGCGAGTGCCGGGTCCACCTCCACGGTCGTCACCCGCGCGCTGCCCACCCGCTCGCACAGCAGTGCCGTGTTGTAGCCGGACGCCGTGCCGATCTCCAGGACACGGTGGCCCGGTTCGAGGTCCAGACGGCACAGCTTCTCGTACGCGATGTCCAGCGCGGACACCGACGACGTGAAGTCGCCGCGGGCGGGCCCGTCGGGCGCGGTGGCCCCGTCATCCATCTGCACGACGGCGGAGCGGTGGGTGTCCCACACGGCCCGCCGCCACTGCTCCTCGTCCTCCTCGCGGTCCAGCAGCGGGTACAGGCCGTCGTCCCGGGCGGGCAGACCCCAGAACCGGGAGGGGACGAACCGCTCCCGGTCCACCGCGTCGAACGCCTCCGCCAGCCACGGCCCGCGGAAGGCCCCCTTGGCGGCCAGCGCGGTACGCGCCACGTCCCGCCAGCGCACCACCGCCACTACTTCTTCTTGCCCGGGTTGTCGCCGTCCGGGCTGGGCGGATCGGGCGGCGGCGTCCACGGCTTGTCGGACGGCTCGCCCCGGTGATGTCCCACACTGCCTCCTCGTGACCGGCCAGAACGAGCCCAGTCTTCCCCGCGAAGCCGCTCGGCAGACCGCTGTACGGCCCTCATCCTCCATGCGCCGGGCAGGCTCCGCCTCCGGGAGGCCGGCCCGGGGAGCGCAGACAGATGTGGGCGGCGGCACGCGGTGGTGTGGATTCGTACCGGCGGTGGTGCGGGCAGATTGTGTGGTGGGGCTCGTGATGTGGGTTCCGTCGTTCGTGTCCGTAGTGAGTCATGTGTCTGGAGTTGTTGTGTCGCTGACGCAGCGTCCGCTGTTCCCGTTGATCCCGCAGGCCGACCCGGCGGAGGAGGCGAGACGGCTGCACAGGGAGGGCGGCCTGGTGCCGGTGAGACTTCCGGGTGACGTGGCGGCCTGGGCGGCCGTGGAGCACACCACCGCCCAGCTCGTCCTCGGTCACCCGGATCTGACCAAGGACGCCGCGTACTGGCCGGACCTGGTCTCCGGCCGCGTTCCCGACCACTGGGAGCTGATCGCCGTCATCCGCGGCGCCGGCATGCTGCACGCCGGCGGCGACGATCACCGGCGGCTGCGCAAGCTGGCGAGCAGCGCGTTCACCCGCGCGCCGATCGCGGCGCTCGAAGGCCGTATCACCGAGATCACCGGGCAACTGCTCGACGAGCTGGCGGCGGCGGACCCGCGGGAACCGGTCGACCTGCGCGAACGGTTCGCCTACCGGCTGCCGGTACGGGTCATATGCGAGGTGCTGGGCGTGCCGGACAGCGCGGTGGCGGGGCTGCGCGGCGCCTTCGAGCGTCTGGTCACCCCGCAGGAGGAGGGCGCGGAGGACATCCGCGTCGCCCAGGCGGAGATCCACCGCTCCCTGACCGCGCTGATCGCCGCCAAACGGGCCGAGCCGGGCGACGACCTGACCAGCGCCCTGATCCAGGCGCGCGACGACGGCGACCGGCTCAGCGAGGAGGAGCTGGTGGAGACGCTGTTCCTGATCCTCATCGCCGGACACGAGACCACGCTCAACCTCATCACCAACGCGGTGCACGCGCTGCTGCGGCACCCCGACATGCTGGCGACCGTCCGCGCCACGGCCGTGAAGGAGGGCCCGGGCGGCGGCTGCCCGCGCGCTCACCGCGCCTCCCACGACGCCCCCAGCGAAGCGGACGCCGACGCCGGGAGCGGGGGCGGGGACACCGGGCACGCGGGTACCGGCCGCGCGGACGCCGAAGACACGGGTGCCGCAGACACGGGCGCCGGAGACGACGACGTCTGGACGGCGCTCGTCGACGAGACGCTCCGGTACTCCTCGCCGGTGCGGCACGCCCTGATGAGATACGCCGTCAAGGACGTCGACATAGCCGGTGTCCGGGTGGCCCGGGGCGAACCCGTCCTCGCCGGCCTGTACGCCGCGGGCCGGGACCCGGGCCGGCACACCGACCCCGACACCTTCGACCTGGCCCGCCCCACGCGCCGTGACCACCTCGCGTTCGGTCACGGCGCGCACTACTGCCTGGGGGCGCGACTGGCCCGCCTGGAAGCCAGGATCGCGCTGAAGGCGCTCTTCACCCGCTACCCCGACCTGGAGGCCGCCACCGCCCCGGGGCGCCTGGCGTCCCTCTCCGTCCAGGGCGCCGACGCGCTGCCGGTCCGCCTGAACGCCGGGCGCGCACGCGACTGACGCAGCGTTCTGGGGCTGTCCACGACCGGTCGAGGTCTTGGACAGCCCCAGGCCCGCGATCGTTCACCGAGCCGCCGAGCCGCCGAGCCGCCCGCACCGCGGCGTACGGCCAACGGCTCCACCGCCCACCGCCTGATGCGGACGGCCTGACGCCTGCCGGCTACCGCCGACCGCGGAAGAATCCACCTTTGCCACGGCGTACGGGCGGCGCCGCGCAGGCCGTGACCGGGGGCTCGACGCGGGGCGGCGGCTGGGCCCCGGCGGGAGCCTCCTGCTTGGTCCGCCGCGAGGTGAAGTGCACGGGCAGGGTGTTCAGACGACTGGAGACCATCGACGTGGTGACCGACAACTCGGTCTCCGGGACCGCCAGTTGCATGTCGGGCAGCCGCGCCAGCAGGGTGTCGATGGCGGTGTCGGCGATGGTCCGGCCGATGTCCATGCCGGGGCACTCGTGCGGGCCCTTGCCGAAGGCCAGGTGCGAGCGGTTGCCGTGCACGGGCGTGGACAGGTCCGGGCGTACGGCGGGGTCGCGGTTGCCGGCGGACAGGCCGAGCAGCACCATGTCGCCGCCGTTGATCCGCTGTCCGCCGAGCACCGTGTCGCCGGTGGCCCAGCGGTTCGGGATGAGCGAGAGCGGCGGCTGGTCCCACATCACCTGGTCCAGCGCGTCCGGCAGCGTCATCTGGCCACCCGCCAGGTGGCCGCGGAAGCGGCGGTCGGTGAGCACCATGCGCAGCGTGTTCGCCACCAGGTTGGCGGTGTTCTCGTTCGCGGCGACCAGGGCGTGGCGCAGATGCTGGAGCACCTCGTCGTCGTTCAGATCCGCCTCGTGGCGCAGCAGCCAACTGGTGAGGTCGTCGCCGGGCGTGGCCTTCTTGTGCCGGATCAGCTCCTGCATGGTGTCGACGACGACCTGGTTGCTCTTCACGGCGGTCTCGGTGGGCCGGACCAGGTCGCGTACCGCCTCGCCCAGCGGCAGCGCGTCCTGCTCGGCGATGCCGAACTGCCGGCTCAGCACCAGGATCGGCAGCTTCTCCGCGAAGTCGGTCACCAGGTCGGCCCGGCCGGCCGCGGCGAAGGTGTGGAGCAGGCGGTCGGTGTAGCGCACCACGTAACGGCGGTTGCCGTGCCGGTTGATGCGCGCCAGGCTGTCGGTGATCGCGCTGCGCAGCCGCGCGTGCTCGTCGCCGTCGGCGAAGGCGATGACGGGTTGGTACGCGGTGATGGGCAGCAACGGCGAGTCGGGCGCCAGGCGGACGTTCCAGCGGCGGGAGTCCGCGGAGAACAGCAGCGGGTTGCGCAGGACGTCGAGGTTCTCCTGGTGGCCCAGGACCAGCCACGCCTGGATGTCGCCGGGCAGCAGGACGGGCGCCACCGGCCCGTGCTCCTGGCGGAGCCGCTCGTACAGATCGTGCGGTGCGCGTTCCGCCTCGGGCCCGTAGAGCCGCCGCAGACCGCCGGTTCCCAGCGCGTGAGCGGGGCACTGCGCGGGCGGGGACGGCGGCGGGGTGCTGGGGGAGCCGGGAAAGGGGCTGGTCACAGATCCTCCGAGAAGCAACGGCGGGGCAACGCGCAGCATATCGCCGGGGTCTGACGCGCCCGCACGCAGCCCGCGGGCCCGGGCCGCCGGGGCGGCACGGGGCGGCATGGGGCGGCTCGGGGCGGCATGGGGCCAAACGGAACGGGCCGGGAAGGGCACGGAAGGAGGAGATGAACGGACCCTACGGAACGGAAACGGTCCCGGGACGCCCCCTTTACGGCACCTGCCGGACAATTGATCATGATGGATACCGGTCGGAACCGGAACGGAGAGCCAGCGATGCGCGGAGGTCATGGCGAGAGCGCGCCGGGCCCAACACGGCTGACCCGCGCCGACTCTGACGTGGTGTCTCCCGCCCGGTCCGCCGGTGCGCGCCGCACCCCCCGGTGCGGTGCTCCGTGTGAGCAAAGGATGAGTCGTGGCAGTAGCGGAGCAGTCGGTCGGTACGGAGTCGGTCCCGCGCGCGCCCGGGGCGGTGCCGCTGCTCGGACACGCGCTGAGCTTGTGGCGCAACCCGTTCGGGTTCCTGACGTCCCTACGGGCGCACGGCGAACTCGTACGCCTCGATCTCGGCACGATGCCCATCTACGTCGCGACATCCGCCGGGCTGGTGCACGAGGTGACGGTGCGCCAGGCCCGCTCCTTCGAGAAGGGGCGCTTCTTCGACCGGCTGCGCCCCCTCGCGGGCAACGGCCTGGCGAACGCCAACGGCGAGCTGCACCGCAAGCACCGGCGGCTCATCCAGCCGATGTTCGCCAAGGACCGCATCGCGGGCTACTCCGACACGATGCGCCGCAACGCCCGCGCCGTCTGCGACCGGTGGACGGCCGGTCAGGAACTCGACGTGGCCCACGAAATGGCCGCCTTCAGCATCGAGACGCTCGCCGCCACCCTGTTCTCCTCGGACATCGGCCGGCCTGCGGTGGAGGCCATACGCGAGAACCTGCCGATCGCCCTGAAGAACCTGCTGCTGCGCGCGGCCTCCCCGAAGTTCCTGGACCGCCTGCCGATCCGCCCCAACCGCGAGTTCGACGCCGCGGTCGGGGAGCTGCGCCAGGTCATCGACCAGGTCATCCGGACCGCGCGCGCCGGGCGGCACACCGGCCACGACGACCTGCTGTCGCTGCTGCTCGCGGAGGGCGACGGCCTGTCCGACACCGAGGTACGGGACGAGCTGAGCACCATCCTCTTCGCCGGCGCCGAGACCACGGCGGGCACCCTCGCCTGGGCCTTCCACGAACTGGCCGGGCACCCCGAGGTGGAACGGCGGGTGGTGGCGGAGATCGAGGAGGTCGTCGGCGACCGCCCGGTGACCATCGAGGACGTGCCCCGCCTGCAGACCGTCCGCCGGGTCCTGGACGAGGTGATCCGCCTGCACGGCGTCACCTTCCTCATGCGCCGGGCCACCGAGCCGGTGGTCCTGGGCGGGGTGCGGCTGCCCGCCGGCACCGAGGTCGCCTTCAGCCTCTACGCCCTGCACCGCGACCCGAACGTCTACGCCCACGCCGACCGCTTCGACCCCGACCGGTGGCTGCCCGAGCGGCAGCGGGAGGCCGGCCCGGGGCGCGAGGCGTTCATCCCGTTCGGCGCCGGCAACCGCAAGTGCATCGGGGACCAGTTCATCTACACCGAGGCGACCATCGCCCTGGCCACCTGGCTCCCGCGGTGGAAGCTGGTCCCCGTGCCCGGCCACACCCCGAAGGAGATCGCCTCGGCGGTGGCGGCGGCCGACCGTATCCCCATGACCGTCACCGCACGCCGCTCCTGAGGAGTGCCGCGTCGCGTGCCGCTCGTCGCCGCTCGCGGCGAGCGGCGCGCTCGGTGGGGAGGGCGGGGAGCGGTGCGCGGCGCGGGTGGCCGAAAGCCCACCACGCATGATCGCGCCGCGCGGGACTCCGGTAGGTTCGCGGCGCGGGCACCGGCCGCCCCGGGCCCTGGGGCCGTCCCCGACCGGGTTCCGGCCCGGTCCCGACCGGGATCCGGCTGCGATCCCGCCCCCGGATCCGCCCTCCGGCCCCGGGTTCCGAGCCTGGCAAAGGAAGACCTGATGAGCACGTCGGAGAGGGTCGACGTTCCGGACGCGCTGGCCGCGTCGTACGGCAGGAGCGACGCCGGACGGGCCTGGCTCGCCGCGCTGCCCGCCCAGGTCTCGGACTTCCTCGCACGCTGGGAGCTGAGGCGGGACGGCGAAGCCGCGTCCGGGATGGCGTCGCTCGTACTGCCGGTCGTACGCGCGGACGGGACGCGCGCCGTGCTGCGGCTCCAGATGCCGAAGGAGGAGACCGACGCCGCGCCGGTCGGGCTGCGCGCCTGGAACGGCGACGGCGCCGTACGGCTGCTGGCGCACGACCGGACGAGCGGCGCGATGCTGCTGGAGCGGCTGGACGGGTCCCGTACGCTCGCGTCCGTCGCGGACGACGACACCGCGATGACCGTCCTGGCCGGACTGCTGCGGCGCCTCGTCGCCGTCCGCGCCCCGGAGGGCCTGCGCGGACTCGGTGACATCGCCGCCGACATGCTGGAGCAGGTGCCCACGGCGGTGACGGCGCTGCCGGACCCCGTCGACCGGCAGCACCTGCGGACCTGGGCGGCGGTGGTGGCCGACCTGGCCGGCGAGCCGGGGGACCGGTTGCTCCACTGGGACCTGCATTACGGGAACGTGCTGGCCGGGGAGCGCGAACCGTGGCTCGCCATCGACCCGGAACCACTGGCCGGCGACCCCGGCTTCGACCTGTGGCCCGCCCTGGACAGCCGGTGGGAGGAGCTCGCGGCGTCGGGCGAGGCCCACCGCGTGGTGCGGCGCCGGTTCGACCTGCTGACCGATGCGCTCGCACTGGACCGCGAACGGGCGGCCGGCTGGACGCTGGGCCGGCTGCTGCAGAACTCCCTGTGGGACATCGAGGACGGGTCGACGGCCCTGGCCCCGTCCCAGATCGCCGTGGCGGAGGCCTTGCTGCACCGGTAGCCCGGGGCTCACACGGAGCACGTGTGCGGCGGGGCGCCTGGGACGGTGCGCTCGGGGCGGGACACCGGGGCGGGCCGCCTGTGCGGCGGGTCGTCCTCGCCGCCTCGCCCGGCCCCCACCGACCGGGCCCCTCCTGCCGCTCTCCACCGGCCTTCCTCCTCCTCGCCCTTCCCCACCGGTCCGCTCCGCCCCCGCCCCGCCCCGTTCCGCTCCGTGACTCACACCACAGCGACAACGCCGGAATGCCGGGTGTAAGGGCAGCCGGCCGGGACACACGAGCGGCAGTGCTTCGGAACCGTAGGCACCCTTCCCTTTTCTTGGCCGAGGGGTCCGTCTGCCGTTTTCCGGACCGGCCTCTCGGCTGCCTGTGGACCACCACCCCGAGCGGCAAAGGAGAGCCGGCGATGGCCACCCCCGCGACCGCGCGCCCCCATGAGCACGGTGCCGACGAGATCGACACCGGCGACGAGTTCCGTCTGCTGGCCACGCTGGAGGACGGGCCGGTCAAGGAGCAGATACGGCGACGCCTCATCGTCGCCTGGCTGCCGATGGCCCACCGCCTGGCCCACCGGCTGCGGGAGCGCGGCGAACACCTCGACGACCTGAAACAGGTCGCCGCCCTGGGCCTGGTCAAGGCCGTCGACCGCTTCGACCCCGACCGGGCCGACGCGTTCGAACAGTTCGCCGTCCCCACCATCACCGGCGAACTCAAGCGGCACTTCCGCGACCACACCTGGCATGTACATGTGCCACGCCGCATCCAGGAACTGCGCAACAAGGTCCGTCTTGCGGTCAAGGACCTCAGCACCACGGCCGACGGACGTACGCCCGGCATCGAGCAGATCGCGGCGTACACCCGGTTGTCCGAGAACGACGTCGCCCTCGGACTGCGGGCGCTGGAGACGTACCGGTCCCTGTCCCTGGACGCCGCCCTCGACCATGGCGACGAGGGCGGTGACGGCCACACCCTGATGCACGTCCTCGGCGCTCTCGAAGACGCCTTCGCGCTCGTCGAGGACCGCGAGACGGTCAAGCCGGTGCTCGCCCGGTTGCCCGAGCGCGACCGCCGCATTCTCTACCTGCGGTTCTTCGAGGACAGGACGCAGAGCGCCATCGCCGCCGAACTGGGCGTGTCGCAGATGCACGTCTCGCGCCTGCTCAACCGGGCGCTGGACCGGATCCGTACGGAGGCGACGCCGGCTCCGGCGGAGAAGTACCGCAAGGCTGCCTGAACCGTGATCCGGGACAGGCGGGGCAGGCGATGGCGGACGCGGCATGAGGTGTGGCCGCGCCGACGGGGTACCGAGTGAAGCGTACGGTCCACCGACAGAAGCGGACCGGAAGAGGAACGGAGCGTGCATGGCCGGTCAGACGCGGAAGCGACAGCTTCCGGCGCGCAAGCGGAATCGTCAGGCGGACGAACAGGGGGCCCGGTCCGGGGAGCGGGGACCGTCGAAAGGGCACCGCGAGCAGCCCGCGGAACAAGGGCGCGCGGCGCGGGTGCGGCAGTGGTGGAGCCGGGCCTGGGGCTCGGCGGGCCATGAACGCCACACGCTGCTGCTGATCGGCAAGAGCACGCTGGCGGCGACCATCGCCTGGGTGTTCTCCTACAACCTGCTCGACGCCGAGTCGCCGGCGTTCGCGCCGTTCTCCGCCGTCCTGATCATGCAGGTGACGGTGTATCAGTCACTGCTGCAGTCGCTGCGGTACGTGGGCGCCGTGGCGACCGGGGTCGCCGTGCAGGCGGCGCTGGGCTATCTGGCCGGGCCGGACCTGCTCACCTTCGCGCTCGTGGCGGTGGTGGCGCTCACCATCGGCCGGTGGCCCGCCCTGGGGTCGCAGGGGTCCCAGGTGGCCACGGCGGCCTTCTTCGCCTTCTCCACCTATGTTTCGGCGCCGGCCGGCCTCGGCAAGATCACTCACCTCGGGCAGATCATCCTGCTGGTCCTCATCGGGTGCGGCGTCGGCGTCATCGTCAACATCGCCCTGGTGCCCCCACTGCGCTACCGCAGCGCCGAACACGGGATCCACACCCTCGCCCGCGCCCTGTGCGACCTGGTCAGCGACATGTACCCGGCGATGCGGGAGGGCGAGTTGGAAGAGGAGCGCATCAGCCACTGGCGCGGCCGCGCCGAGCAGACCGGCGGGCTGATCACCCAGGCCGAGAACGGACTGCGGACGGCGCGCGAGAGCCTCTACTACAACCCGCGCAAACGGCTGGGCCGCCACCGGGACGTCACCGGCTTCGAGGAGTACGGCGCGGTGCTCAGGGCGCTGGAACGCACCATGTACCAGCTCGCCTCGCTCACCCGCAGCCTCGACCAGTGGCGCCAGGACGGCGACGCACAGGACCGTCGCTTCCTGAGCGGCTACGCCGACTTCCTGGAGTCCATCTCGTGGATCACCCAGGTCCTGGGGCGGCTGACCGAGGAATCGCTGGCCGACCAGGTCGGCGAACTGTGCGGACTCGCGGACCAGGCGCGGGAGTGCTGCCGCCGGGTGACCGAGCAGGCCGAGCAGGACGGCCTGCCGCTGACCGATCCGAGGTACCCCTACGGCGTGCTCGTGGTGGAGGCCACCCGGCTGATGGACGAGTTCCAGTACACCTGTGACGTACTCCAGAAGCAGGTCGGCCAGTGACGGCGACGCCCGACGGGCCGACGCCCGTCCTCCTGCCACGGGGCCTGCCGCGCGGGTGCGGAACGGTACGGAGCGTGCCCCGCCCGCCGGAAGGCGTCCGCTGAACGTCCGCCGAACAGGTGACTGCCCGTGCCCGATGTGTCCGACCGCCGGTTGTCCGAAGGACGTACGGACGCTCGGAGGTACTGATGGAGTCGGCGGAGCCACAGGATCGTGGGAAGAGCCCGGACGGGGCCCTGGTCGTGGGCGTCGTCGCCGCACGCACCGGGCGGCTGGCGGGCCTGGGCGACCCGCTCGACTTCGCGGCGTCCTACCTGCGGCCCCGGCTCGCCCGGCTCGTCAACGGCGGCCGGACCCACCCGGTGCGCCTGGTGAGCAGGGACAGCCGGTCCACCGCTGACGGCGGACGGCAGGCGGTGCGGGAACTGGTGGCGGACGAGGGCGCGCGGATCGTCGTGACGCTGGCCGGCACCCAGGTGCTGCCGGCTGTGGCCGACGCCTGCGAGGAGGCACGCGTGCCGTGCGTGTCGAGCACGTTCCCGTGGCAGGTCTACTACTACGGGCGCGGGGCGAGCGACACCACACCGTTCCGCTACACGTACCACTTCTGCTGGGGACTCGACGCCATCGCCGACACGTTCGCGGACCTGTGGGAACTGGCCGCAGGCCCGGGACGTACGGTGGGATGCCTGTGGAACGACGGGCCGCAGGGGACGTGGTCCCGCGACGAGAAGCGGGGCTTCGCCCCCACCGCACGGGCCCGTGGCCACCACCTGGTGGACCCGCCCGCCTACACCGAACCCGCCACCGAACTCTCCGGTCACGTGGAGGCGTTCGCCGCCGCCGGCGCCGACCTCGTCACCAGCGCGGCCACCGGCCGCGACCTGGCTCTCTTCCGTGCCACCGCGGCCGAGCACGGTGCCACGCCCCGGCTCATCACCTGCTCGCGCTGGCTCGCCTATCCGCCCTCGACCACCGGCACCGGCGGACGGCCCGCGCAGGCGAACGTGGCGACCCTGGTCTACTGGACGCCCACCCTCCCGCACCGCTCCTCCCTGGACGGCACGACCGCCGCCCAGCTCGCCGAGGCGTACGAACAGGCCACCGGCCGGCAGTGGCTCCAGCCCCTCGGCCTGGCCCACGCCCTGTTCGAGGTCGCCGTCCACGCCCTGCGGACCGCCGACGACCCCACCGATCCGGCGGCGGTCGCCGAAGCGGTCGGCCGTACGCGTCTGGACACCGTCGCGGGGCCGCTGGACTGGACGGCGGGGCCGGTACCGAACGTCGCCACCGTCCCGCTCGCCGGAGGGCAATGGCAGCCCGGCCGTCACCACGACTACGAACTGGCGGTCCTGACCGCCCCGCATGCCGACGGCCCGCCCGTCAGCGCCGATCTGCTGGTGAACCGGTAGCCCGGTCACCCGGCAGATCGGCGGTCCGGTGACCCGGCCCGCCCTTACAGCCGATTTACCGCACTTCCGTGCAGGATGGGTGGGCTTTGCACCCGTCGCGCAGTGCGCGGCACCTGAGGAAGGATCAAGCAGTGGGCCTGTTCCCCGTCCCCGACCCCGTCCCCGTCCCCGTACTGATTGCCCTGTCCGCCCGGCGGGGCCGCCGGGGCTGACCGCCGTGACCGCTCCCACAGAGCCGCGCCCGCCGGTGACCCTGCCTGCGAAGCCCGCCGTCGGCCCTGGGCCCGCGATCCACCCGGTGCGATGGTTCCGGCCGACCATCCGGATACGGCTCACGCTGCTGTACGGCGGCATGTTCCTGATGGCCGGGGTCGTGCTGCTCGCGATCATCTACATGTTCGCGGTCAACACCCTCGAGGAGGGCACCCCGGAATTCCAGGTCTTCGGCACGGACATCAGCCTGGGCGGCGTCAACTGCCGGGACCTTCAGTCGGTCGCCACGACCGACGACATCAACGCGGCCATCAGCACCTGCCTCCGCCACCAGCGTGCCCTGGTGCTCCAGACCTTCCTCAACCGTTCCTTGCTGGCGTTGCTGGGGCTGACCGTCGTGGCGTTCGCCTTCGGGTACGCGATGGCGGGCCGGGTGCTGTCGCCGCTGGGGCG
>NZ_JBIRFL010000043.1:0-26395 GCF_044327445.1 Streptomyces sp. NPDC018045 | reverse complement strand
CAACCTCGCCAAACGAGCAACCGACGAAACCACCCCCACCTGGCGATACACATAAAACGCAATCACTCACGAACTACGCGAACCAGACGCCCTCTGAGATACGGCAGCCAACGCGGCCACACTTCTCCCCACGGTCGCACCAGCCCGAGTGTCAGCCAGGCCAGTCCTTCTTGGGCCAGTGACAGCAGCGGCAGTACCAGCAGGCCCCAGCCGGGCAGGAGCATCGCATCGTACTCGGACGGCGCGGGTCCGAGCGGGACACCAGCACCACTCCGAGACGCCACAGCGTCGACGGCACCGACCCCCAGACAACCGCGGCCGCCGCACGTCGCGCCCAGGCCGGGACGCCTGAGACCGTCCGATGCGATGCGCTGCCGGACAAGTGCTCTTCTTCGGCTGGGGCTTTGTCGGAGAAGGGGGCAGCGGTGGGCATGTGGCAGGCTCCTCGGTCGGCGATGTCGTGCGATGCCCTTGATGCTTTCGCCGGCCTCGCCGCCTGACGTCCAGCCGCAGCATGAACACGATCAGCCGCATGGTGTAACTGCATGGCCGCCATATCCGCCCCGAGGCGTATGCACCGCCGCAGGCAGGCATGAGCTGTGGCGGGGCGGCGGGCGCGGTGGTCGGCCCTCGTAGACCGGGCACGGGAAATCGTGCACGAGTACGCGCCGTTAAAGGTGACGCTGCGGCAGGTGATGTACCGCCTGGCCTCAGCGGGCGTGCTGCCGTATACGGCGCCTACCTACCAGTGGCTCTGTCGATGACGAGGAGCAGCGTTTCTCGGGCAGTTCGGGAGGCGCTGCCCGCGTCGAATATCGATGGCTTCGGACAGCAGCTCGATGCCGACCGGTGAGACGCCGTGTGCCGCTCGTCCGGTGCCCAGGACAAAAGCGCTGGCTACGGGCGTAGGCGGTGGCCGTCGTCCCGCCGTTGCCGAGTGCCAGCGGGTGCCTCCCGTTCTCGTCGACATCGAGATCCGGGCGTGGTGAGCGCCTCCCGAGGTCGTCGACAACTGCTGTCGCGTGACGTCGATAGAGCCACCGAGAGTGAACGCGGCGATCCGCGGTGACCGGCCTACGCCCGCCGCTACGGCCTCGATCCCGCACGCCCGACGCAGTGGGAAGTCGAAGCCCCCGAACCGCAGGAGCCGCGACGCTTGGTCCTCGCCGCCGTCGATCCCTACGTTGACCGCCAGGTGCTCGTCAAGTCGTCGACGACGAGATCGTCCAACGGGCCGCGGCCGCCCAGCACATCGCGGCCGGCCCGGTCAGGCTCGTCACCTACGACACCGGGCACGCTGGCGTTTCGACGCTTCGACGGGCACAAGCAATCGGCTGATCGGCATGGAGCAGGGTGTTGTTCTTGATCAGACGCGGTCGGCACGTCCCGGGCAGCGACGACAGCCGATATGTGGTGTTTCCCAGCTTGCCCAGGACTGAATGGAGACTCAGCCGATTGTTCGGCGTGTGTTTGTTCAGTGCGGTGTCCTGACACTGAACAACGAGTCGCAGCTATACCGGACACCAACAGGCCGCCTCGTTGCGGCGATGCGGCTGGGAACCGATCGGGGCGGCGTGCAACGGGAAACGGTGCGCCGCTTCTCCGGCAATGTTGGGGAGGGCTTCATGAGATTCGTCAAGACCGGGGTCGCGGCAGCTGCCGCATTGGTCGTTGCCGTCGCGGTGCCCGCAGCCGGCCAGGCCAGTGGTGATGCGGAGAAGACCGCGCCACAGCCCCGAGCGCTCACCGCGGCCGAGGTGAAAGCGGAGAAACGGCCTTGCGGTCTGTCGGTCGACCAGCCGGGAGGTACGGGTGCCCCGGCTTGGATCTACTGGAACAACTGCTGGGCGGACAACCACGGCCTGAGCGAAACCCCGGTCTTCTCGAACGGCAAGGGGAACACCTACACCTACGTCCGAGTTTGCCAGTACATCGCGCCCGGCCACACCGAGGGGTGGTATTTCCCCGCGGGTTCCTATCCTCCGGAGCCAACGAGTGTCACCGGGGTCACCTACTGCAAGTAAGCACCGATGGCAGCGGCACGTAGCAGGTTCCGCGGGATGACAACGTGCTGAGCGGCTGCCTGCGGTTCAGAGGGCAGATCGCGTCAGTGGGCCCCGGCAGGCGCCGCCGGGGCCCACTGACGTCCGGGGCAATCAACGGCGGGACTGGTGGGCCCGGGCGGCGTACCGGCGGACGTCGCCCGGGCCCGGGCGCAGGGAGCGCGATGTGCCCAGGGGCCTTACGTGCGGGCCCTCGCCTGCGGTGGGATCGGCCGTACGGTCATCGCGGTTGCGGATGTACCCGGACCGCCGTTGTCGCATCCGTAGAAACCGGGCGACAGGACGGCCATTTTCTGCAGGCAGTTGCCGAGCGCGGTCTGACCGTAGGCGTTGGGGTGCGCGTCTTCCTGAATGTGGCCCTGGAAGAAGGAGATGTCGCGGGCCCATTCGCTGACAGTGTCGCCAGGGTTCTGCTCGTCGGCCTGACGGGTGTCCCGTCCGCACACCTCCCGGCGCTCGAGGGCATTGCGCAGGTCGAGGAATTCCACGTTGTTCTCCCGGGCGACCTGCCGCAGATTCTCGGAGATCTGCGGGATCAGCCGGTCGCGGGCCCAGTCCTCGTCGGCGCCGTAGAACGGACAGCCGCGCCGGTTCGAGTCGGGGCGGTCGGGGAAACGGGACTCGCTGCCGCGCGGCAGGGGTGAGGGGTAGGACTGCAAGATGATGCGGTAGCCGCTCTGGGCCCCCATCGCGGTGCGAATGTCGGCGATGGTTGCGGCGATGCCGGCGCGTACGTCGCCAAGTTTGCGGTCGACGTTGGGCTGGTGCAGATCGTTACAAGGGCCCAGGCCGATCGCGTAGCGCCGTACGCAGTCCGTGATGATGCCGGTGAAATCCAGGTCGTTGCCGCCGATGGACAACACGATGTACTTCACCTGTGCCTGGGCGGCGATGTTGGCGAGCTGGTCGACCTGGGGTGGTTCCCCTTTGAAGGTGGTGTTGCGCACGTGGGTGGTCTCGGCGCCCGAACACGCCAGGTTGACGCGTGTGGTGACCGGGAGACCGGAGCTTCTGCCTTCGATCTCGGCGGTGTCCGAGCGGTGGCATCCGTTGCCGCCGTCGGCGGTGGTGCCGCCGTAGATCCTGGCCGGGTCGTAGTCGCAGGACAGTATGGTGCAGGTGGCCGCCCGGTCGGATCCGTTACGGGTCAGGTCCCCGGTGGGTGAGTTGCCGTTCCAGCGGCCGCCCTCGCCGGAGATGTAGCTGTCGCCCATGGCCACCGCGACGGTCTCGCCTGGCGGTAGTCTGCGCGGCGCGTTCTTCAGCCGGACAGAGGAGATTCTGTCGTTCATCTTCAGCCCGACGTTCACGACCCGGTCGCCGTAGTAGTCCTCGGACAGGCCGCGGAAGTCGGTGGCCTGGTAGGCCGTGACCTGTGTGCAGTTGTTGTACATGACGAAGGAAGTCGTTGTGGTGCTCGCGGTGTGGCCCAGGTCCCTGATGCCGTACCCGCTGGCGTCGCAGGAGCCGTCACTGCTGCTGTAGACCTCCCAGTTGCCGCGCAGTTGCTCGTGCTCATAGACCTTCAGCAGCAGAGTCCGGGCCTGCTGGGCCTCGGCCAGCGGCTTCTCGGCGCGCTGTCCGCAGGTGCGCGAGACAACGCGGGAGAAGCGCTGTCCTGGCTTGACCGGGTCAAGGACGGTCAGGCAGTCCTCGGCGGTCATCTTGGGCCGGGGCATCGCGGACCGGGGGCCCGGCGTCCGAGGGCCCGGGTGTGGCGTCGGTGGTGTTGCCGGCGAAACGGCTGTGGGGGCGGTGGACGTGCTGGATGAGACGGGCGCCGTCTCGGCGGCGTTCGCCGTAGCGGTCAGTGCCACCCCGGGGAGCATCACGGCCGCGACGACGGCCGCGGTGCGTCTGAGAGCACGCATGGAAGGACAGTCCTTTCCCGTGTGGAAGAACGACACATTCCCCATCGGCCGGGCTCCCGCCGGCCCGGCTTCCTCCCGGTAGCCGGGCCGTACGGCCACCCGGCCGAAGGAATGGCGCACCGTCGGCTGCCGCGTCTCCGATCAGTTCTTGCCTGCGCGGCCGCCGATGGGCGCTTCATGTGTGCCGGGTATACCGGAGGCTCGTTGTTCAGGGTCATGGCGGCGCGTTGAACAAACACACACCGAACAATGGGCCGGGCGGGTGGCGAAAGGTGGGGACGTGGCTCAGCCCCGGTCCCGGTGACTGGTGGATGGTTCCGTGCAGGGTGGTGTGTAGGCGACCCCGGGGAAGTACTGGTCCCATTGGGCACGGGTGATGGCTGGATGGACGGTGCGGCAGATGCGGGCGGTGACGCGGTCCAGGTCGGTGTCCCACAGCTTCACGGAGCCGTCTGCGTCCGTGGAGGCAAGGGCGGTCCCGCGGGGCTGGAAGGCCACTGAGTAGATCTTGGCGGTGTGCCCGGTGAGCCGCGCCGTCTCTACGGGGTGCCGTGGATCGGCGGTATCCCATAAGCGGACGATCTGGTCGTTGCCCGCGCTGGCAAGACGGGTGCCGTCGGGGCTGAAGGCCGCGTCCTGGAGGGTGGCGGTGTGCGCGCGCAGCACCGACAGCTCACGGGCCGACCCGGCCGGTGTCACGGCACGCAGTCTGACAGTGCGGTCCGCGCTGTAGCTCACCATGAGGTCGCCATGGGAGACGAAGGTCAGACCGGTGATGTCGGTGTGGCCGGTGACGCTGCGCAGCCTTTCAGGGTTCCGGGGGTCGGCGATGTTCCACAGCCGGATGGTGGGATCGACACCGCTGGCGGCCAGGACCGTGCCGCTGGGGTGGAAGCTCACGGACACGAGGGAACCGGTACGGCTGGGAATGGCGGCCAGGCGGCGGGGTCGTGCCGGACGGCTGAGGTCCCACAGGCGGATGGTCTGGTCCGTGCCGGCACCGGCCAGGAGGCGGCCGCGGGGGTGGAAGGCGACCGACATGACACCGGATCCGGGGCCGCCAGGAGTACCGGTGGGACCGGGGAGAGTAGTGATGCGCTCGGGGCGGTGAGGGTTGCTGACGTCCCACAGTTGGATGGTGTGCGCCGCGCCGCCTGTGGCGAACATTCGGCCGTCGGGGCTGAAGGCCACCGCATGGACGGCCTCGCCCTGGCCGGTCAGGGTGGCCAGGCGGGTGGGCGCGGCGGGGTCGGTGACGTTCCAGAGCCGGACCGTGCGGTCGGCACTCCCGGTGGCCAGTATCCGCCCGTCGGGGCTGAAGGCCACGCTGTAGACGATGCCGGTGTGGCGTGCAGTCAGGGCGCGCAGGTCTTCCAGGCGGACGCTGTAGTCGTCACTGGCGGTGGCCAGCGTGGTGCCGTCCGGGCTGAACGCGGCCGAGGAGACCATGTCGGTGTGACCGGCGAGGACGGTCAGCAGCGTCGGGGGGCCGCCCGGTCCGGCAGTGAGCCAGATCCGTACGGTGTCGTCGGTACCGGCACTGGCCACCATATCGCCGTCGGGGCTGAATGCGAGAGCGTTGATGACGTCGGTGTGGCCGGCGAGCGATGCGGTACGCGAACGGGGCCTGGAGGCGGTGGTGACATCCCACAGTTGGATGGTCCGGCCGGTCCCGGCGGTGGCCAGCGTCGTGCCGTCGGGGCTGAAGGCCGTCGCATAGCCCGCCGAGGTCAACGTGGTGAGGTGGCGGTGACGAGCGGGGTGGGTGACGTCCCACAGGTGGGTCGTGGCGTCGTAGTCGGCGGTCGCCAGCGTCGTGCCGTCGGGGCTGAAGGCCACGGAGCTGACGTTGTCGCGATGCTTTCTCAAGACGGCCAGCGCGCGGGGCCTGCGGGGATCGGCCACGTCCCAGAGCCGGGCCGTACCATCCTGGCCTCCTGTGGCCAGCAACGAGCCCGTGGGGTGGAAGGCCAGAGCGCTGATGTCCGCTGAGTGACCCGTGACCACGGACAGACGACGGGGCTGTCGCGGGTCGGTGACATCCCACAGACGAATCGTCCGATCCCAGCCAACGGTGGCCAGTACGCGGCCGTCCGCGCGGAAGGCGGCAGCCTGGACGGTGGCGGTATGCCCCTTCAGGGTCGACAGTTGCCGGGGCCGGTGCCGGTTCTTGACGTCCCACAGCTTGATGGTCCGGTCCATGCTGGTGGTCGCGACCACGGTGCCGTCGGGGCTGAAGGCTGCGTGGGTGGTGCCGCGGTGGTGCCCGGTCAGCCGCGTCGTGTACGGCTGGGAGGACGTGCCGAGCACACTGTCGCGCGTCTCGTCCTGCGGGGCCAGCCGGTGGGCGGCGAGCCGTAGCTGCGCCGCCAAGGCCGGATCCCTCACCTGAAGCGCGGCGGCCTGCGCCACCGCCTTGCGGGCCAGCGCACTGTTACGTTCTTCGGTCGCCCGGCGTTCGGCCCCCACCGTGTAGAGCGCGCCCGCGGCGGACAACACCACGAACACGGCGAGCAGCGCGACCAGTCGGCGCAGTCGGCGGGCGCGGCGGCGGGCCGCGGCGCTCTCCGCTGTCTCGGCAGCCAGGCCGGCGTCCAAGAACGCCCGCTCACGCACGGTCAGGGCGGTCTCGTCGTGTTTGAGGAGGCTCTTGGCCAGGGCGAGGCGGGTGCCCCGATACAGGGCGCCGGAATCGCGGCCGAGCGCCTCCCATTCCTGGGCGGCCTCGGTGAGCTGGCGGTGCAGGCGCAGCCGGTCGCGGTCTTCGGCCAGCCATCGGCGCAACCGCGGCCAGCTGCGGATCAGCGCCTCGTGGGTGATCTCCACATGGCCACGGTCCAAGGTGAGCAGCCGGGCGCAGGCCGCATGGTCCAAGACGGTCGTGAGGTCCGCGGTTTCGTCGAGTTCACTGCGCGGGATGCGGCGTTTGGTGTCCTCGGTGCCCTCACCCAGGGCGGTCAGCCGCAAGAACAGAGGCCGGGCCAGGCGCTGTTGGCGGCCGGTGAGGGCGGTGTAGAGGGCTTCCGCGCTCTGGGCCAGCGCGCCGTCGAGCCCACCGGCCGCCTGGAAGCCGGCCAGCGTCAGCGTGGTGCCCTGCCTGCGCCGCCAGGTCTCCAGCAGAGCGTGAGAGAGCAGCGGCAGCATACCCACCTGCCCGTGGACCTGCGCGGTCAGCGCCGCCAGCAGCGCCCCCTCCACCCGGCATCCGGCGCGGGCGGCCGGCTGGACGATGGCCCGGTGCAGCTCGCAACTGGTCATCGGGCCCAGCGTGACCTGCGCGTCGCACAATGCCTCCACCAGCTGTGCGTGCTGGGTGCAGTGCGGGTAGAAGTCGGCGCGCACGCCCAGCACCACCCGGCAGCGGCTGTTCGGGGCGTGCGCCGCGGTGACCAGCGCGGCGATGAAGGCAGCACGCTCCCGCTCACTGCCGCATACGGTGAAGACTTCCTCGAACTGGTCCACCACCACGACGACCTCTGCCTCGTCCGAAGCCAGGACGGCAATCTGGCGCAGCACCCGGTTCAGCTCCGCGTGGTCGGCCGAGAGGTCGCTGCGGAGCCAGCCGGGGGAGCGGCCGACGTGCGGCGCCAGGTGAATCGCGCACTCCTCCAGCGGGTGGCTCCCGGGCGTGAAGAGCAGGGGGAGCAATTGCGCGTTCCGGGCACGCAGGCAAGGCACGAGGCCGGCCCGTAGCAGTGAGGATTTGCCCGATCCCGAGGCACCGAAAAGGGCCACGAAGCGTTGTCCTTGCAGGCGTGTGGCCAGCTCTTCGACCAGCCGCTCGCGGCCGAAGAACCAGTCGGCGTCCTGCGCCCGGAAGGCTGCCAGCCCCGCGTACGGCGCACGCTCTGCGTCCTTCGCGCCGGCTGTCTCCCGCACTGCGGCCTCGGCGGCGAGCTCGGCCGCCACCTCCCGCCAGCGCCGCTCCCACTGCTGGACGTCACCTCCGCAGGCGCGCACATACGCCACCGCCACCGCCAGGCTGGGCAGTTGCCGCCCCGCAGCGGCTCCGGAGAGGGCCGCGGCCGAGTAGTGCGCACGCTCCGCCAGCACCCGGTACGTAGGACCACCGGCCTGAGCCCGCAGCCGCCGCAGATCCGCGGCGAACCGCAGCAGCGGGCTGTCCCCAGAATCAAGGGGTCGCTCTGCGCGAGGCATCGCCCCACCTCCCCGAGTCCCGCATTGTTCAGCATCCGTTTGTATGTCACCAGCTACTGGACACTGGACAACAGGTTCTTGCCGAGCCGGTGGCACCGGTCCAGCGGCGGGTGGCTCTTTCAGCTTCACATCGAGGGTGCCGCAGGCCCGGTACGCCACTGGGAGCCGGCCGAATCCACCCTCGTCGCGTCGTTGAGCACCCACCCCTGGGATGTGTCAGCCACCGGTGTCGGGACAGCGCTCTCGGGGAAGCCGGCCGGGCCCGGCTGGCTTCCCCCAGGGGCGGCGGAGGTCCGCGGCCAGCGGCCGGGCGAGGCGGAGTCGGATGTGGGTGGCGATGACCCGGTCCTTGCGATGCTGGCCGGAGCGGCTGGTGAGGATGTCAGCGAAGGAGCGGATGAGCTGTTCGGCGGCGGCCAGCTCAGGGCGGTTGGCGAAGATGCCGGCGAGGCTTCGGGGCGGCTGCGCGGAAATTCGCCGGTCCCGCCACACCGCGGGGGCGGGCGCCACCGACCGTTGGCCGCACACTCGTACGCTCGCGCCAACGACCACGCCGATGCCCCAGGCTCGATGACCAGCCTGGTTCACGCCTCGGTCGCGCGAGACCTGCGGCCGCCTGAACGAGGTACGGCGTGGAAGACGTGTGGACGGGGGTGTGACTGCCCCTGCCCGCGTTTGCCCTCACTGGATTCGCCGTGCTGGCGAGTGCGGTGCCATACGAAAGCGGCCCCGACTTGGAACTCGTATGAGAAAGAAGGTTCTTCCAGGGGGTTCGGGGTGGGGGTCCTGCTCTTCGGGAAAGTTCTCCCACGCCTCATTCCAGTCGGCCGAAACGGCGGGCGGCCCACAGCAGCACGCCCGCGCCCAGCAGGACCAGGACCACGATTTCAAGTGCGGCCGGGGGCTGCCAGTCGTCCCAGAGCACCCCGGTGGCGGCAGTGGAACCGGGGACGTGGTGTGCGATGCTGCGGCGCAGGACGTCGACGGCGTAGGCCAAAGGGTTGGCGGCGGCCAGCTGGGCGAGCCAGCCGGGCAGAGCGGTCAGCGGGAAGAAGGCTCCGGACAGGAAGAGCAGCGGCATCAGGGCGAGGCTGAGCAGGATGTGGAAGGACTCGACCGTACGGATGCCGATGGCCAGCGCCGCCGCCAGGATCGTGAGGACGAACGAGGTCAACGCCATCGTGGCCAGCAGCGACAGGAGCAGCACGGGTTCGTAGGGCAGCCCGACGATGCCTGCGGTGGCGAGCAGGACCGCGCCCTGGACGGTGGCCTCCGTGGTACCGCCGAGGCAGCTGCCGTACAGCAGGGTGGAGCGGCGTACGGGCGCCATCAGTGTCTCGCGCAGGTAGCCGCTCTCGCGGTCGGTGATCATGCGCATGCCGACGGTCACCGCGGGAGTCTGCACGGTCATCACCAGTACGCCGGGGAAGAGGTAGGCGCGGTAGTCGCTGCCGACGGCCGTAGCGGGCACCAGGGCGGCCAGGCCGCCGCCGAGGAGCAGCAGGAACAGCAGCGGCTGGACCAGCATCAGGGTGGTCTGCGCGGGCTGGGCGAACATGCGCAGCAGGTCGCGCAGGACGAGCGCGTGGACGGCGCGCAGTTCCCGTACGAGAGGGCCCGGAGTGTCGGTGGCGGGTGGCGCCGGGGCCGGCTGCCGCGGTGGTGCGGGGCGATCTGCGGGGGCCGTCACCGCTGTCTCCCCTCCTCGTGATCAGGCGAGGCGCCACCGTGACCGGGAGCCGTGTCGACGTGGCCTGGTGGCGGGCCGGGGTGGGTGATGCGGCGGCCCGTGTGGTGGAAGAAGACGTCGTCCAGGGTGGGTTCCGAGAGGGTGATGGCATGCACGGAGATGCCGCGCGCGGCCAGGGCGGCGCACACCCGGGGCACCTGCTGTGCTCCCGCCGCCACGGCGACCGTCAGGCCGTCCGGTCCGGTGGCCGGGCGCAGGGAGAGGTCGTGACGCAGGGCGGTGGCCGCCGCGGCATCGTCGCCGGTGCGCACGCGTACCTGGTCGTCGCCGATCGCGGCCTTCAGGGCCGCCGGGGTGCCGTGGGCGACGACGCGGCCGTGGTCGAGGATGGCGATGCGGTCGCAGTGCTCGGCCTCGTCCAGGTAGTGGGTGGTGACGAACAGGGTGGTGCGGTGCTCGGCGCGGAGCCGCGCCAGGTGGTCCCAGACCTGGACGCGGGCGCGCGGGTCGAGGCCGACGGTGGGCTCGTCGAGGAAGAGCACGCCGGGCTCGTGGAGCAGGGCGCGGGCGATCTCCAAGCGGCGGCGTAGCCCGCCGGAGAGGGTGCGTACACGGTCCCGGCGCCGCTCGGTCAGTCCGGTCAGTTCCAGGAGTGTGGCACTGCGCGCGCGGGAGCGGCTGCGGGAGAGGCCGTACAGGCGCGCGTGGAGGAGGAGGTTGCGTTCGACGCTGAGGTCGGAGTCGACGGCGCTGTGCTGGAACAGCAGGCCGACACCGCGCCGTACCTGCTGCGGCTGGGTACGGACATCGGCCCCGGCCACCCGGGCCTGCCCCGAGGTGGGGCGGGCCAGGGCGCAGAGCATCGCGATGGTGGTGGTCTTGCCGGCGCCGTTGGGACCGAGAAAGGCGAACGTCTCCCCGGGGTGCACATGAAGGTCGACTCCGCGGACCGCCTCCGTGCCGGGATAGTGCTTGGTCAGGCCGTGGACGCAGATCGCGTACCGGGCGGTGTGGTCGGCATGGCCGACTTCGCCGGTGCGGCCCGCGTGATCACCGTCGTCGGTGTGATCATTGCGATCGGTGTGACCGGCATCGTCTCCGGCGCCGGTCACCGTCCCGCTCCCGGTGCACGACCGACGTGCGGCGCCCGGCCGCGCGGCCCCGCTGACCAGCCCACCCGGCTCGCCGTCCGGCTCATCTGTCCGCTTCCTTTTGACGTGGCACGCTGCACCCCTCACGCTGGAAATAGAGGGAAAAATACCCTATATGTCGCGTAAGTTCTGCGCGGCGCCGACCTGACAGCAGAAGGAAGGTGACGATGATGCGCCTGCGCTACACGCCTCCGAAGGTCGTCCGCATCGGGCGAGTCGAGAAGCTGACCGGGCAGCTGCGGCGGGGAACCCCCGACGTGGTTGGCCACGGCAACCTGTTCTGACCGACTCTCAGTACGGGCGGAGCCGGACGGTTCCGCCCCGTGCCGGGGACCAACCCGGGGAGCGGGGAGAGCGATGGCCGTCCAGTACCTGACGGAGTTTCCCGGCTGTTCCGGACGAGTGGCCGCCGGTGAGACCGTCGTGGACCACGCGTACGTACCGTTCGGTGCCCGCCGCAGCCACCGTCCGCCCGGCAGCTACGTGCGTCAGTGGCTCTCGGAGGGAACGGCCACTCCCGCAAGCGGCACCCTCCAGCCGTTCTCCCATTCCTCCCTTTCCCTCGCCGGACCGCCCCCGCGCGAACTACCACCGGAACGGGTGCAGAGCCTGATCCGTGACGTGGACCGCGGCGCGTACGCGGCCCTACGCCAACTGGGGCCGGATGTCGCCGGCGCAATCGTCACGCCTCGGCGCATTGTCCTCTTCCGAGGGGTGTGCAGCGCCGATCAGCTCTTCTTCCGCGCGTCCGACGGCTGGACACGCTGGTCGAGTGACCCGCGCGACCTGCTCGACGGCCCGCCGCGCTTCGACCACGAATCCCTCTGGCGCGCGTGCCGGGGCGAGGACGTCTTCGTCTTCCCCGGCCTGGAGCGGCTGTCTCCCGGCCGGCTCGTCGTGGCGGACGGCTGGTCCACACATACCGAGACGTACGACGAGATAACGGAACTGCCGATCCCGCGCCGCACATCACTGCGCACCTACGCCGAAGTCGGCTACGAACTGCTTCGGGAGGAAACCCGCCGGTACGCGTCCGCCGGCCGTACCGGGGTCCTGCTCTCGGGCGGCGTCGATTCCGCGACCGTGCTCGCCGCGCTCGCCGACCACGGGGCCGATGTCACCGCGTACCACATGCGCAGCACCGACCCGCTCGCCGACGAATCGCCGCGGGCGCGCGAGGTGTGCCGCGCGCTGTCGGTTCCTTTGGTGACGGTGGACCCGCCCGGTGAGGACGAGCCCTACTTCCCCGACCGTCACGACTTCCCGCTGCCCTTCAACCACGTCTGGTTCCGCCGCCTGGACCTGACGGCCCGCCGGATTGCCCAGGACGGGGTTCGTACGCTGCTCACCGGCCTGGACGGAGACATCGTCTTCGGCCCGCTGCGCTACGGCCTGTACGACGTCGCCGTCGCCGACGTGCTGTGGCGCGAGCGGTTCGCCATGGCCAACGGCCTGCTCAGCTCCCGATGGGAACTGAGCCGGATCATCCGCAGCCTCCGCCCCGGACGCTCGCTCTACGAAGACCCCGAAGCAACCGCTGAAACCGAGCGTGCCAGCGACTTCCTGGTCCCCGCCCCCGACGCCGGCCCCGAGCGGTACGAGCCGGACTCGGCCGCGCAGGAGCACACACTGAACCTCACGGTCTGGCGGCCGTACGGCATCCACTGCACCAAGCCCTGGGGCGGGCGCGACCTGCGCCGGCTGTCGGCCCGGCTGCCCAACGCCTACCGGGTCATCCCGTACGGCGGGCGCACCATCGACAAACCCGTACTGCGTCTCGCCGCCGCGCGCCGCGGGGTGCCCTCCTGCGTGTGGCGGCACTACGGGCGGGACTGGCTCGGCTCACCGGACGAGACGTGGTGCCTGCGCCACCCGGACGTCATCGCGGACATCCTGGGCGGGACCGACACCCGGCTGACCGCCCTGGGCATCGTCGACCCGCACCGCCTGGCCACCGTCCTTGCCGACCCGCGCGCCCTGCGCCGCAACGCCGAGAACCTGCTGTGTACGGCCATGGTCGAACTCTTCTTGCATGACCTGGCGCACAAGACCGCTCCGGTGCCCGGGACATGAACACCGGACGCACGCCTCGGAGCCCATGTCCACGCAACGACCGCCATGGTTCCGGCCCCTGCGACAGGAGATCTACGATGCCGCTGATCCGCCTCGCCGAACAGACCGTATTCGACCCTGCCGACGGTACGGGCGTCCTCCTGGACACCACCGAAGGCGTCTATTTCGAGCTGAACCCCACCGCGACCCTCATCCTGGAAGCGGCCATACGCTGCGAGACCTACGACGAAGCCGTCCGCGACCTCGCGACACGCATCGACGCCGGCGACAGCGAACTGCGCGAGGGCATCACCTCGCTTGCCGCCCAGCTCGCCGAGAGCCGCCTCATCGTGCCGAGTGGTGTGTCGCCGTGACGGGCTGGGCGAGCGGGATCCGGACGACCACGAACCGGACGGCTGCTGACCGGGCGACCGCGGACTGGGCCTTCCTGCTGTGGGGCGAGGATGCGGCCGGGCCCGTGCCTCGCACGCCCCCATCGGCGCACCTGGCCGCCGCCGTGCACACCGCGCGGGCTCTACGGGGCCTGAGGCGGCACGGCTGGGGCGTGGCGCAGACCCGTCTACGCGATCTGCGGCCGGCCACGGGCGCCCACCGCGGCCTGCCGGTGGCCACGGCCGTCCGCCTCGCCCGCCGGGAACTGGCCCGCTGTCAGCTCGTGGTCCGGCTGACCGAGCCCAACGCACTGTGTCTGGCCAGGTCATTCGCGCTGGCTGTCCACCTGTCAGTGCTCGGTCTGCCGGCCGAGACCATCATTGCCCGGCAACGGTCGTCGATCGGAGCCCGGTTCGCCTTCCACTCATGGACCGAACTGTACGGCGAGGTCCTCAACGACGTCCCGGTCGTCCAGAGCGGCCACACGGTGCTCCAACGGGTCGGGTGCACCGCGCTCCACTGACCGTCCGAGCGGCCGTCCTCGGGCAAGGCCCCATCGGGCCAGGCTGTGCAGGCGGGCCGTGCCCCAGGACGGCAACCTCACCTCGGTGACCGGCACCAGCGGCACCGCGACGGTCTTCGAGTACGATGACGCGCACCGCATGACCGCCTGGATCGACACCAACGGCAGCGTTACGACTACACCTACGACGCGCACGGCCGTCTGCTGCCCCCACCCAGCCCGACGGCTGGCTTCGTTCACTTCACGTACTCCGTGGCCGCCGCCGCGACCCCGGCCTGGACGACCAGATCGTGAGCGCCGCGATCGGCACCCACTGTCTGGACATCAGCGAGCCGAAGACGCCGCGTGGCGAAGAGCCCGGCTACCGGCTCCACACCGCCCGGTGGGGCCTGTCCGACCTCGACCCCGCCCGGTGCCCACCCACCGTCGTGTCCGACCAGGACCCGCAGTCGCCGGCCGGCCCCGGTGCGCACGCTTCGTGCCGACTACCGGGTCCGGGGCCGGGGGAGCGGGAGAAGCTGCGCACCACCGCTGTGCGGGACCGGGCGTACGACCTCGCCGCGCATCAGCAAGCAGCGATGCCCGAGCGTTGTCGAGCTCAGCGCTCCGCACCCGATCGTGCAGCCCGTCGAGGGCGAGGACTACACCGTCCTCGCCCCTCCGCCGCCGGAGAAGCGCACCCGCTGGCGCGTCGACGTGACGCGGGACGGGCGCCGCCTGGTACACCGCCTGGACTGCGCAGCCGGGTCCGAAGGCGACGGTCTGGCCACCGACGCGGGCGCCCTGGGGCTCCTGGCGCGAGGGCCGGAGGTGGCCACCACGTGCGCGATCTGCCGCCCGGAGGCGGTCCTGCGGACGCTGCCTCCGCCGCCGGACGACGCGTTCTGACAGCCCTGCGTACGGTTCCCTTCGCACCCGGTGGTGGGTGGCCTGCCTGTGAGGCAGCACCGCTCCCGCGTTATGCCAGGGGCGCCGGTGTTTCCTCCAGAGCTTTCGGCGACCTTGCGGGCCATCGCCACGATGTGGGGCGGGAGGTGGCGGTCAAGAGAGTCGATGTCGTCGCTGAGTCCGGCGCGTAGCCCGTGCAGGCACGCTGCGGTGAAAAGTCTCTGCGGGGCCTCGTTGGTTGTGGCCGGTTGTGAAGGCAGCCTCGGCGCGCGCCTGGGCCCACGCGTACCCGAGGCCCAGCTCAGGATCGTCGTTTTCAGGGGCGGGATCTCCCAGCAGGCCCGCCGGCTCTGCCCGTTCCTCGGGCCCGGGGCCGTCGGCTCGGCTGCGCTGCTGATTGGTCTGCACGTACGACCGGAGGGCTCCTCAGAGGTGCCCTCGCGTTGGCGGTACGCGGCGAAAGCATGGCTGCCCTGTTCGAACCTGTGTCATATCCGCTGATCATTGACTGTCTCTGGCGGTTGGCAGGTTGGTGCAACGCTGGTGCGGGGTGGGCGGTTGTCGATGGGGCAGGGCGGGGGGCCGACGTTAGATAACCGTTAGGTCGGCGCGGCAGAGTGAGGGACATCCGCCGTGGGCCGTGGCTCGTCCGTCCTGGTCTTCGGCGGCCTCGGGCCGCCTGATGTCTTGCGCTCGCCGGGCCCCGGAACTGCGGCCGCACCCTCGCCGGCCAGCCACCTCGACCAGAACGTTTCAGGAGAACCTTCGATGCATCCGATATCCGCACCATGGCGTTTCGGCCGGCGGCTCGGCATTCTCTGCCTTGCCCTGTTCGCCGCGTGCAGCCTGCTGACCGGCAATGCGAAGCCCGCATACGCCGAGACCACCCAGCGCTGGACCGTCATGGACTTCAACATGTCGAACTACCTCCGGTACCAGTCCCCCGGCCAGGTCACTCCAGAGACGAGCGCCAACGCCCGCCGCTACCGGTACATGGTGGATCAGCTCCGGGAGCTCGCAAGCCACCCGCTCACTTACGCGGATGCGGGAATGGCCCAGTCTCCGCGAGAGCTGAACAGCAACATCATCGAGATGCGGATCTGGGACAACTTCCGTTCGGACATCGCGCTGTACTTCAGCGCGAGCAACCTCTACCTGCTCGGGTTCGCCGTCGACGGGGTCCACTGGCAGTTCAGCGACACCCCCTCGTCCCTAGCGCGAGAACTGCAGGCCCACTACGGAGGGCCGCTCCCGCTCTTCAACAACCTCGGCTACACCGGGCGCTACCGCGACCTGGACCCCGGCGAGGACCGCGGCAACTTCCGCTACACCTCAGAACGCTTCGCCAACGCCATGCAGAGCCTGCGGCATGTGCGCGACGGGGACACGCGACGCTACCGTGGAGACATCGCCGCGGTCATCGGCGCCACCTCGGAAGCAGCCCGCTTCGGCTGGATCCAGCGACGCATCGACACCGTCATCCTCAACGGACGGGACCCCCAGTCGGACGGCACCGTGCAGAACCTCGGCAACTTCGGCGTAGGCCTGGAGAACGCGTGGTCGTCTCTGTCCAGAGCCGTCCACGAGAGCCTGCGAGGCGAAACCACCCGTCCGGTGACCGTCGACCACCGGACCTACCGCAACTGGACCGACGTCAGCCGCGGTGTCGGCGACAACCAGTCAATCGCGCCCCGCATCGCCCCCTTCATCTCCCTGTACGCCTCCGGCAACTGACCTCACAGCAGACCGCCACACCACACACGCCGGCCGTGTGCCCCGCTGACAAAGTCAGGGGGCGCGGCCGGCCCGCATACAGGGCACAGCGAACCCGGCACCGGCCGCCTGCCCCGGCCCGGAAACCGCGGAACCCGGCGCCGTCGGCCGCCGTGGCCACCCGCCATCTGAGCCGAAGCAGGATAGCTGTCACATAGGCGGGCTTGTTGTCACCGAGCTGCCCGGCGCCCTGTTCCTGTCACGTCGGCGCGGGCGGATGCACCGGTTGCCGTCGAGGCGTCCCGTACTCGATGCCGGTGACAGCGTGCAGCAGGTGACGCGCGGAAATCCTGGACGCCGCGGGGTCTCCGTACCGGTCACGCGCGGGAGGCGAGGTGCCGCCATTCGTTCCACATGTCGAGCCGCTTGCGATAGGCCGCTTCGACAATCGGATAGGGGTAGGTGCCGAGGAAGAGCCGCAGGGGCGGTTCATCGGTGCCGACGAGTTCGAGGACAACGGCGGCGGTGCCCCGCGCGTCCTGGGGCGTGCGGGCGGACGCACCGGCCCGACGCGCGGCGCGGACGGGTTCGTAGGCGGGGAGCGGCTCGGTGTGCACCGCGGAGGCGCCCGACCAGTCGGTGCCGTAGGGGCCGGGTTCGACGAGGGTCACGTTGATCCCGAATGGAGCGACCTCCTGGGCCAAGGCCTCGCTCATCCCCTCCAGGGCCCACGTGGAGGCGTGGTACAGCCCGAGCGTGGGGAAGGCGGCGAGGCCACCGAGGCTGGAAACCTGCAGGATGGCCGCTGCCTTGGGCCCGCAGGTACGGCAGGGCCGCCTGCGTCACCCACAGCGGGCCGAACAGGTTGGTGTCGAGCTGTGCGCGGGCCTCTTCCTCGGTGGTTTCCTCGACCATGTCGAACAGGCCGTAACCCGCGTTGTTGACGACCACGTCGAGGCGGCCGAAGACCTCGGAGGCCCGCTGCACCGCGGCGGTCACGGCGGTGCGGTCGGTACACGTCGCGCCAGGTGTCACGCCCGTTGCCGGTGCGCACGCGCACTTCCTGGCGGCCGCCCAGGCGCAGGTGGTTGAAGCGGTAGGTCTTTTGGGTGCTGCGACTGGTCAGTGTCCAGCCCTTGAGGTTGACCGGGCGGTGGCCGGTGTTCTTGACGGTGACCCATTCGGCGTTCAGCGAGCGGTTGGAGCCGTCGTCGCACCCGGGGGAGTCGGCCTGGACCGCGCCGATGACCACGGGGGAGCGGTGGTGGGCCGGCAGGGTGTGGGCGCCGGTGGCGGAGGCGGGCAGGGCGGCGGTGACCACCGCGGCCGGGCTGAGGGCGACGGCCGCGAGACGGGCGGAACGGGACATGAACAACCTCCTGCGGACGGCCCCGCCAGCGGCGGGACCAGTAGGACGAGATGCCCGGACGACTGCCGGGCGCCCTCACTGTGCGTCCGCCGGCCAGGCCGTGGTTGAAGATGCGACGGTCCATTACAGAACACGGAAATTTGCACGACTCTTCTCGATCCGCCGTGCACGCCCCCGCGCCAAGCCATCGGTCACGCGCCCCCGGCACAGCACACCGAACACGGCGCTGAGGTGCGACTTTTCCGGGGCAGAGGCTTGTGAGGGTGGTGCTGCGTACGGGGGTGCGCGCAGGGCGCAGGTTGTTGGGAACGCATGTCCATGCCGAGAGTAGCCCGCGAGAATGCCGTTGGCGGGTGAAGAACCGTTCAGGCAGCGGGGTTCCCGAAACGCCGCGCGTTTCCTCCTGGCGGGACGATCGTTTGGTCCGATACGACGCGCCCAGTACCCCGGCCCGCTTCTGTCATGGCTGATCAACCATAGCGGGCACGAAGGGAGTTCGCCGCATGGGCGGTGATTCCCGGCCTGGGGAGCTGGGCGATATCCCGTATGGGATACGGGCGCCTGGTCAACGCCAGGTGCCCGGTTCGTCATCTTCGAAAAGATGAAGGACCACACGTGCAACATCTCGTGAAACAGAGCGTGCTGGTCGCCGCGACGCGACCGGGATACTGGCTGGCGCGGCGGCGGGCGCGCACGCCGACTCAGGTGCCGCGGGACGCACCGCGGCCGTCCCCGGCGTCCTCGCGGGCAACCTGCTTCAGGCCCCCGTCCATCTGCCGGTGAATCTGTGCGGCAACACCGTCAACGTCATCGGCCTGCTCAACCCCGTCTTCGGCAACCACTGCGCCGATCCCGGCGGTCACCACCACCCACCCGGCCACCAGCCTCCCGGTCACAAGCCACCCGGGAACCACCCACCCGGCCACCAGTCTCCGGGGCACAAGCCGCCTGGGAGCCACCAGCCTCCCGGCCAGAAGCCTCCTGGTCACCGTCCGCCTGGGCATGAGGCCACCGGTTCCCCGGGACCGGGGCATCGTCCGCCGCCGGATGTCGCCGGAGAGGTGGGCTCCCGTGCCCCGCCGGCCGCGTCTCCGGCCGGCGGCAAGGGCCGGGTGGTCGGGCAGGCCGCCCCTGTTCCGGCACTGGCCCACACCGGCAGCGAGCATCTTGGTGCCGCGGCTGCCGCGAGCGGTGTGCTGCTGCTCGGCGGCGTGGCGCTCGTGCGCCGGCGGCGGAGCCTTCGCGCCTGACGAGGGTGTCTTCGGTACGGCGTGAGAAGCCGCGCCTGGCCGTTCCCGGCCCAGGGCCGCCAAGCAAGCTTTCCTCCTCGGGTGCAGGGGCCGGCCGGCACCGGACCGGCACGCGGGGGCGTGTCTCGCCCCGTTGCCCGATGGTGCGCCTCGCCTCCGTTCCCCGACGGCGCGTCGTGCTTCACCGGCTGTCCCTTCGTGGCCCGCTCGGTCTTCTGGGCGGAGCAACGAACCGCCCCCCAGCCGGTCACGTACTGTTGCAGTTCCTTCGCCCGATGGTCACGGTCGGTGGCGTCACGGCGGCGGGGGCTCAGTGAACAGGGCACTCTGCCCGGGGCCAGGCCCACCCGCTGCCAGGTGCGGCCGTCGCCGGCCAGAGCGCGGAGCGCGGCCGCGCTGTCGGGGAAGGCGGACAGCAGAGGTCCGGTTCCCGTGCGTTCGATGACCTTGCGCAGGGCCGGGCCGGGGTCGGCGAGCAGCAGTTCACCAGCGGCCGAACGCAGACGCATGGCTTTGCGGACCAGGACCGACAGGGCGTCGATGGTCAGCCGCTCCACCGCCGACACATCGACGATCACGGTGGGGGTGGTGGCGCGGCACCGGATGACCGATGCCAGGCAGCTCACCGTCTTCCACGATCCGTCCGGCAGCGACAGCAGGTGGTACTGAGCGAGTCGGGACGAGAGGTACGAGACCTTTCCGCGCGCAGGGCCGGGCGCATCGAACCCGGGAGCGTCGCGGCTCCACGGTGCCCGACGCGCTCACCGTGCCCCTGGCATACCCCTGCACCAGAGCAGCATCCCAGATCGCCTGCATGAAATCGCCTACGCATCGGGTGCGGTTGGGCGACTGGCGTAGGGCGGCGGGTACACGGCCGGGGGAAGGGGGCACTCGGCCATGACCTTGATCGGTTTCGCCAGGTCGGGGAATGCTCACCGCAGCCGGCAGGCAGGCCGCGGTGAGCGGTCGCTGCCGTCGGGGAAACGGCAGCGGCGATAGGCCCGCCCGGCAGGGCACAGCGCGGTACATCGGGCCGGACGCGATCCTTCCTCGGCCAGGTCCACGGACTCCTTCCAGCGTCCCGTCGGCGAACTTCTGTGTGCCGGGCCCGGTTTCAGTGGGTGCCGCAGGGCCAGGCACGCAGAGGTGCCGGATGCGCGGCAGGCGTCGTACGGTTCCGGCTTTGGACAAGGTCTTGGCGACGGGCTGCCCTTCCCAGACCAGAATCTCCACGTGTCCGAGTGGGGCCAGGGCAGCGAAGGCGGCGTCGGCGGAGGCGATGACTAAGCGCCGGGTGCCGGCGGCCGCAGCGGCATGCGCCTGATCGAGCAGCAGGCGGTCGGCAGCGTTCTTGCCGGCATCGACCAGCAGCAGGTGTACACCGGGTGTTGCAGACCGCTCGCGACGACGGAACGGATGCGGTCCCGGGCGCTTGCGGCGATCGTCTGGTCCAAAGGGCCGGTGTGCCGCAGCAGGGCGTTCATCCGGAGGGTCGCGGTTGCCGGCTGGGCGTTCGCGCCGATCACGTTCTCCACATCGATCAGCAGCACGGCCGGGGCCGTAGTGCAGGGTGAGGCGCTCACCACGGGGCCCTCCGGGCAAGGGGCGGAAGGCGGTCACGGTCTGCCCGAGGTGCGCGTGATTCCTGCCCGCGGCTAGGGGGGCTGACAGCCGGATTGTCGCCTTCCGAGAGCGCGGCGAGCCGCTTGGAGACGCGGCTGACGTAACTTGAGCTGCGCGTAGCACCGACGGCAGTGGCGCGCACGCTCCAGCCGTTGTCCCACCCACGCCGGATGTACTCAGGCGCCTGTTCATGGTCGAGACGCCCAGTGGGCGGGGGCGGCGGCAGGCGGGAGGTGCTCGCCGGTCCGCTGCAGCTCACCGGCATCGGCCAGTCCGACACCGCCTTCACCGGCCCGGACTGCCCTCCGCTTCATCCGTGAGGGCTGCGTGCGCCGCCGTTCGTGCGACCGCCCCGGCTGTGGGCCTCCTCGACGAGGTGGGTGCGCAAGGTGTCGTGCAGGTGTCCGAGAAAGCTTTCGAACTGCTGGAGCAGTTCGGGAGGGTAGTCGGCCATCATGACGCCCAGGCGGACGCCGACGGGGGTGAAGTACTCATCGGCGAGGGCCTGGGCCTGTCCGCCGGTGCGCAGGGTGACCACGCGCCGGTCGCTGTGTTCGCGGCTGCGCACGATGTGGCCGGCCTTCTCCAGACGGTTGAGCAGAGCCGTCGTGGCGGCCGGGGAGAGCTGGATGCGCTGACTCAGCCGGGCGGGCGTAAGGGGCGCGCCGCGGTGTTCATTGTTGATGATCTCGACCAGAGCAGTGCCGTCGGTGGTGTGCAGGCCCAGCCAGCCAGCGAAACGCCGCCCGAACTCCGCGTAATCGGCCGCGTAGGCCCCCAGGCTCTCCAGCAGCCTCTCGTGCTGGGCCCCCAGGCCCTGCTCGCTCCGGTCTGTCACTGCCTGATCCCTTCATCCGACCGCGATGGCCGCACTCTGCTCCGCCATCCTCGCACCATCCTAACGTTCCATTTTGGAATCATTCGAAAATGGAAGTACATTGTCGGCGGCCTGGCAGTCCACTGCCGAGGCACCACGGCGGCCGCTGCCTCCGCAACGGCCGCCGCCGCCATCCCCTCCAGACAAGAGGCAGCACGTTTCATGTCCATATCCACACCCCTGCCCCGGGATCCGGGACGCTGGAAAGCCCTGGTCTTCATCTGCCTGGCCCAGCTGATGGTCGTGCTCGACGGCACGATCGTGAACATCGCCCTGCCCTCCGCCCAGCACGACCTGGGCTTTTCCGACGCCAACCGGCAGTGGGTGGTCACCGCCTACGCGCTGGCCTTCGGCAGCCTGCTGCTGTTCGGCGGCCGCATCGCCGACCTGTGGGGCCGCAAGCGCGCCTTCGTCACCGGCGTGATCGGCTTCGCCGCCGCCTCCGCCCTGGGCGGCGTCGCCGCCAACACCGGCATGCTCATGGGTGCCCGCGCCCTGCAGGGCGTCTTCGGCGCCCTGCTCGCCCCCGCCGCCCTGTCCCTGCTGACGGTCACCTTCACCGAGGCCAAGGAACGCGCCAAAGCCTTCGGCGTCTACGGGGCCATCGCCGGCGGTGGTGCCGCCCTCGGCCTGATTCTGGGCGGCGTGCTGACCGAGTACCTCACCTGGCGCTGGACCCTGCTGGTCAACATCTTCTTCGCCGCCGCAGCAGCCCTCGGAGCCCTCGTCTACGTCCACGACGCTCGCACCGGCCATCCTCACGGCCGCCGCCTGGATCTGCCCGGCGTCGCCCTGGCCTCCGGCGGCCTGGCCTGCCTGGTCTACGGCTTCACCCGGGCCGAGAGCGACGGCTGGAGCGCAGCCACCACCCTCGGCCTCACCGGCGCCGGTGCGGTCCTACTGATCGGCTTCGTCATCCTGGAGGCCGGTGTGCGGGCCCCGCTGCTGCCCCTGCGCGTAATCCTCGACCGCAACCGCGGCGGCGCTTTCGCCTGCCTGGCCACCGCCGTCATCGGCATGTTCGGCCTGCTGCTGTTCCTGACCTTCTATCTCCAGGCCGTCCAGGGTTTCAGCCCTCTCAAGTGCGGACTGGCGTTCCTGCCGATGACGGCCGGCATGATGATCGGCGCCACCCAGATCGGCTCCCGCCTGGCCCCCCGTCTGCCCGCCCGCGCGCTGATGGTCCCCGGCTACCTCGTCGCCGCCGCCGGCCTGGTCATCCTCGCCCAGATCACCCCCGACAGCTCCTACGCCACCGTCGTCCTTCCCGGCATGGTCGTCATGGGACTCGGCATGGGCACCGCCATGATGCCCGCCATGAGCCTGGCCACCCACGGCGTGGTGTCCCAGGACTCCGGCGTCGCCTCAGCCATGGTCAACACCTCCCAGCAGATCGGCGGTGCCATCGGCACCGCCCTGCTCAACACCATCGCCGCCAGCGCCACCGCCAGTTACACACACCAGCACGCTGCCACGGACCCCGCAGCGACCGGACACCTGTACCTGCAGGCCACGGTCCACGGCTACGCCACCGCCATATGGTGGGCGGCCGGCTTCCTCACCCTCGCCGCCGCTCTCGCAGCCCTCCTTCTCAACCACCGCCCTCTCCCCGCCGCACCGGCACCGGCAACCGGCGAAGACGCCCACCACCTCACGACCGTCCACTGACATCAGCCCAGGCGGCTCCGTCCCGCCGCCACCAGGCACACCGTGCCCCTCGACGGCCCGTCGAGCACCCAAGAACCGTCCCTGATGTCCCCGCACGGACAACAGCAGGACGTGTGCTTGGATGCTCGACGGGCCAGTACCGGCCCCTCTTGCCGCACATGTCGTCCGTCCGAAATGTAGACACGCCGGAAAGAGCAGGGCACGTAGAAGTCCGCGGAGACGGCAGCGCAGTCCGCGCCAGCGCCGAGACCACTGGCCATGGCAGACCACATGTCCCATGCGCCTCGTGTTGTCGCCGCCCGTAGTCCGTGCGGTCTTCGGGCGGGCCTTGCCGATTCCGCCTCCGGGCCCGGGCCGGCTGGCGTACCGTACGGGCGGGCCCGCCTCGACGAGATGCGAGCACGAGGCGGGCCACCTAACGCAGCAGGCCCCAAGTTTGTTGCCGACAAGCAGCGTTCGCCGCCCCTGGGAAGGCGGACTCGGTCTCCCGGCACCCGGAGCGGGGTCGAGTAGCGGCCAAGCCCTATGGATGGCGTGGAGCGCGTTCATTCCACGGGTTCCGAGGCGTTCGACGTCCGGTGCCCCGGGAGTGAGCCCCGGCAGGTTGCGCCGGGGCTCACCTGGAGTGGCAGGTCAGCGGTCCATCAGTGCGAACACTCCCCATCCCAGATATTCGCGCTGGTACCGGGCGTGCTGGACGGGGGACGTGGCGAGTTCCGCGCGCATCTCTTCGGCCAGCTCGTCGTCGGGGTTGCTGTCGAGCCAGCGGCGGATGTTGAGCCACTGCGCGGCGACGTACCGGTCCCAGCTGTCCTGGTCGGCCAACGTCATCTCCACGACGTCACAGCCCAGGTCGCCGAAGTGCGCCAGCAGTTCCGGCAGGGAGAGCAGGTCGTCCTCGCGGGCGAAACCGCAGCCCTTGACGGTCGCCTCGTCCTCGGGTGCGCGCCGCCAGTACGGCTCGCCGATCAGCATCATGCCGCCGGGAGCCAGGCTGCGCCGGAGCAGTCCGACGGTGCCCGGCACACCGGAGCCGATCCAGGTGGCCCCGACGCAGGCGGCGATGCCGACCGGGTCGTCGGCGACGTATCCCGATGCGTCGCCGTGGACGAAGCCGACGCGGTCGGCGACGCCCAGCTCGACGGCCCGCGCGCGGGCGTCGCCGACGAAGACGGTGCTGACGTCCACGCCGGTGCCGGTCACATCGTGATCACGTGCCCAGGTGCACAACAGCTCACCCTTGCCGCACGCCAGGTCGAGCACGCGCGTACCCGGCGCCGGACGGAGAGCCCGCCCCAGCCCGGCCAGCTTCTCGCTGGTGAACGGGTTGAGCACGCGATGGCTGCTCTCGCGGATGGTGAAACTACGTGGCAGATCCACTTCTGGGATTCCTTTGGTCCGAAGAGGTCAAACGGCTGAGGGGCGGCAGCGGTGGTGTGTTCCGCTGCCGCCCCTCGGGCGGGGACTACCGCTGGGACGGGGCCGGTGCCGTGGTAGAGAACCGGGCGGTGGTGGCGTCCTCGCCGCAGCGATGCAGGCCGGCCTTCTCCAGTACGCGGACGGAGGCTGGGTTCGACAGCTCCACGCCCGCGCACACGGTGTGCACGCCGGGTGCGGTCAGGGCGAACTCGACGATGGCGCGGGTGGCTTCGGAGGCGTAGCCGCGGCCTCGGCGGGAGGCGACGATGCCGTAGCCGACCTCGATGGAGCCGTCGGCTGGCGGCCAGAACAGACCGATGGAACCGACCACCAGGTCGCTGGCCCGCTCAATGATCTGGCGGTGGCCGTAGTCGGTCAGGCCATCGGGGTGTTCGGTGAGGAACCCCGCGATGACGCGGTCGCCTTCGGCGGGGAAGTCCTCGGCCCAGTGCGTCAGCCGAGCATCACTGAGGACGGCGGCCAGTTCGCCGGTGGACCATGGACGCAGCACGAGGCGGTCAGTGGTCAGATCTGTACCGGCTGATGAGGAAGAAAACACGCGACACTCCTGGTCGTTTCAGACGACCGGGCCGCTGATTATCCTCGCGCGGCCCGGCCAAGGGCATGCTGATGAAGCGTCTGGCGGGCCATATTCATCAACCTCCCTTGTCGCAGATGTGATCGCGGGGTACACGCGTCGGTGGATCTTATCAGGGGGCGGAGGCGGCTGAGCGCTCGCCCGTACGGCAGGACTCGTACCCGACGTGCCCGCCCATCGTCGCCGACCACCACAGGCCCGGCAGGTTCGCGCTGTCGGCGGTACGACGCAAAGGCGCGTACGGGAAAGGCGTGCTCGAACGGCACCGCCCACGCCTCCACCAGCGGGCGCCGTAACTCCGACCCGTCCGGAGCGACTACGCCACCTCGACCCCAGTCGCCAGCGACCCCGCAATACCGCCAGGCAGGACCTCTAACGCTCGGACGACGACTGCCTAACCCCAACCATCGCCGCAAGGTAACTCTTCAACCCGCAAGATCCCCCGCAACATACGGCTTCAATCCGCAACCTCCGCAGTCACAGGACAACGAGTGTCCGTTGTTCCTCATCTCTGCATGCGGGCGCGAAAATTACCTGGGCGGTGAAGGGATGTGGTGGTCAGCGTCGGCCCGGTCACAGTTCGATCTTGCATTTTCCGTCTGCCGTTGCGGCTGAACCACTCCAGGCTCTTGTCGTGCCCTTACGAGCCGACTGGCGTGGAGGCCGGGGGATCTGCGGAACCGGGCCGGAAGTCGGGACTTCATCACTTCTGTCCGTCGGCGGTCCGGGACGGGTATTTAGGGGCGGCGGGCACGCCGAGGTTGCCGGCGAGGGTGAGCAGGCATGCGTCGAGGCGGTGGAGGTGGCGCAGGCTCGCTGCGCGGTAGGGCTGGAGCCTGGGGACGTGGGAGTGGTGGGTCGGCCGGTGGTGAGAGCGGCGGGCGTGGTCCATGCGGGCCGGGTCGGTCAGGGCTTAGGGCTGCCAGGTTTCGGTGGCGTACTTCTTCATCACTTCGGCGATGTCTGCGGGGTTGAGCCCGTCGGGGCCGGGCTTACGAGTTGGTGCGTGATAGCGGGTGGGCATGCTCTGGTCGTGAGGGGCATGGTCGATCGGGCGGTCCTGGCGCATCCGGTGTTCATGGGCATCTC
>NZ_JBIRFL010000042.1:0-29332 GCF_044327445.1 Streptomyces sp. NPDC018045 | reverse complement strand
GGTTCGATCACCGCCCACAGTTCGTCACTGACCTCCCACGGCTTGCGCCGGGCCATCCTCACCCCCGAGGAACGGCATCACCGTCCCCTCCACCGCGCCACATGAAGATCATTCTGCAAGGACTCGTTACACGTCCAGCGCACCACGCCGACCGCCTCGTAGTTCCCGAGCGCGTGGAGACCACCAAGCCGGAGAAAGGTTGATGGATATAACATCACCCACCTGCTTCTCCATGGGATCATCCGGATCGATGTCTCCGCGTCCATACGGATCGGCGTCAGCGACTACGAAGATTCTCGCGCCCGTTCCTGATACCCGATATCGATGGAAGCCATCCGTGACTGATGCGTCATTGTCGGACTCTACCGAGCACCCCATGGTCGACACGAGGCCACTCAGCTCATCGATTTTGACCCGATGAGTGAACTTCCCGTACATCTCCTTGATCTTCTGCGGAACGACATCCGCGCCTCGAATCAGGCTTCGCACTCGCACGTTGATCCCGAAACACGGCCACTCACCCCCGTCTTCCTGGAACGACAGCTCCACGAGTCCGTAGTCGCGACTGAGGAGACCTGGTGACGCGTTGTCGTAGTAGTCCGGCCCCAGCCTTTGCTCCCATTCAGCGGGCTGGGACCCGATACCTGCGCCCAGCACATCACCACGAACGGCGAGGCGGGCATAGAATTCGAGGTCTGACATCTACTTCTTCTCCAACTTTTCCAGGGCTTCAATCAGGTCATGCAGCTCCTGCGTCCGGTCCTCCTTGAAGATCCATTCAGGATCACGGCCTTCTCTCATGGCCTTGGCGCTATCCTCGAACTGCTCCTTGGCTTCTGTCGTGACCCTCAGCATGTCCGCACGCCTCTTCGGATCCACCCTGAGCTCCTCGATGGCGGCTTCTACCTGCTTTCGAGTGGGCCGAGTCCTATCAAACAGCCGTCACCCTCGCAGCCCTGCTGATGTGAGCGTGACATTTGATGACACAACCTAGCGCGCCAGCCTGTCGGTGCGCCTGTCCGCGGGGGCGTTCTTCCGCGGGGCCTCGGGACCTTCCGGTACGTCCGGCTCGGGGCGTTCCGTGCGCAGAACGCGGTTGACGCGAGCCGTGTCCAGGACGCCTTCCCAGCGGGCGACGACGAGGGTGGCGACGGTGTTGCCGGCGAGGTTGGTCAGCGCGCGGCACTCGGACATGAACTTGTCGATACCGAAGATGAGCATGATCCCGGCGGCGGGGACGGTGCCGACCGTGGACAGGGTGGCGGCCAGTGCGATGAAGCCCGCGCCGGTGATGCCGCCGGATCCCTTCGAGGTGAGGAGCATGACGGCGAGCAGCCCGAGTTGCCCGCCGATGCCGAGGGGGGTGTCGGTGGCCTGGGCGATGTAGACGGCGGCCAGTGAGAGGTAGATCGAGCTGCCGTCGAGGTTGAAGGAGTAGCCCGTCGGTACGGTCAGGCCGACGATGTCGCGGCGGACGCCGAGTCCTTCGAGCTTGCCCATGAGCCGGGGCAGGGCGCTTTCGGAGGACGACGTGCCCAGGACGAGCAGGAACTCCTCGCGCAGGTGGCGCAGCAGTCGGAAGATGTTGACGCCGAGGAGCGCGGTGATGCCGCCGAGGATCACGACGACGAAGAACAGGGATGTGCCGTAGAAGAGACCGACGAGCCGTCCGAGGCTGGCGAGGGTGGCGACGCCGTATTTGCCGATGGTGTACGCCATCGCCCCGAAAGCGCCGACGGGCGCGGCCAGCATGACGTAGTGCAGGATCTTGAAGACCACGGCGCTCAGTCGGGTCACGCCGTCGACGATCGGCTCGCCGATGGGCCCCACGGTCTTGAGGGCGACGCCGAACAGCACCGAGAAGAAGATGACCTGGAGGATGTTGCCCTCGGCGAAGGCGCCGACGCTGCTGGTCGGCACGAGGTCGGTGAGGAAGTGCCACCAGCTCTGGTCCGCCCCCTCCTTGACGTACTGGGCGGCGTCCCCTTCCAGCCGCAGGTCGCCGGGGTGGGCGTGCACCCCGGTGCCGGGCTGGAAGACGTTGACGGTGAGCAGGCCCAGGAGCAGGGCGAGCAGGGTGCCCGCCTGGAAATAGGCGAGCGCCTTGAGGCCGACGCGGCCGACCCGGCCGAGGCTGTCGACGCTGCCGATGCCGGCCACGACGGTCAGGAAGACGATCGGCGTGATGAGCATCTTGATGGCGGCCACGAACGTGGTGCCCACCGGCTCCAGCGCGACGCCCGCCGCCGGCCACAGCCAGCCGGTGAGGATGCCGGAGACGATCGCGGTCAGCACCCAGAAGTAGAGCTGCCGGTACCAGGGCCTGGCGCGGAGCGGGGCCGGGGCGGCGGGCGCGGGTGGTGCCATGGCGTTTCTCCTCGTCGGGGGGAGGGGTACGGCCGGGCAGGGACTCCACGGCTGTTCGAGGTGGTGCGGGCGGCCACTCAGAGGAGTTCGAGGAGCTTGCCCGCGAACTCCGCGGTGGTGGCGGTGCCGCCCAGATCGGGCGTGCGGACGTCCGACTTGGCCAGTACCGCCGCGATGGCACCGGTGACGTCCCTGGCCGCCGCACGGTGGCCGAGGTGGTCGAGCAGCATGGCGGCGGACCAGATCGCCCCCAGCGGATTGGCGACGCCGCGGCCCGCGATGTCCGGGGCCGAACCGTGCACCGGTTCGAACATCGAGGGGAAGTCGCGCTCCGGATTGAGATTGGCGGCCGGCGCGATGCCGATCGAACCGGCCACGGCCGCGGCCAGGTCGCTGAGGATGTCCCCGAAGAGGTTGGAGGCGACCACCACGTCGAACCGGGCCGGGTCCAGCACGAGCTTCGCCGCCAGCGCGTCGATGTGCTCCTGGTCCCAGACCACCCGCGGGTGCGCGGAGCCACGTTCGGCGACCAACTCGTCCCAGAACGGCATGGTGTGCACGATGCCGTTCGACTTGGTGGCCGAGGTGAGCCTGCCGCCGCGGGCCGCGGCCAGCCCGAAGGCGTAGTCCAGCACCCGCGTGACCCCCGCCCGGGTGAACACCGACTCCTGCACGGCCGCCTCCTCCGGAAAGCCGCGGTGCAGGCGCCCACCGATCTCGCTGTACTCGCCCTCGGCGTTCTCCCGTACGACGACGAAGTCGACCTCCCCTGCCACCGCGCCCCGCACCGGGCTGTCGAGCCCGTCGAAGACGCGGATCGGGCGCAGGTTGACGTACTGGCGGAAGCGGCGGCGGATCGGTATCAGCAGCCCCCACAGCGACACGTGGTCCGGCACGCCGGGGAAGCCGACCGCGCCGAGCAGGATGGCGTCCTTGTCGCGCAGCCGCTCCAGGCCGTCCGGGGGCATCATCGCGCCCTCGCGCAGATAGCGCTCGCAGGACCAGTCGTTGTACGAGGTGTACGAGAAGGCGAAGCCGTGGCGGCGGCCGACGGCGTCGAGGACCTGCCGCGCCGGGGGCAGCACTTCGGCGCCGATGCCGTCACCGGGGATCAGGGCGATGCGGTGGTTCGTCATGCGATTGATTGCAGCAACGGGCCCGCGGGCCCGTCCAAGACGCAGTCGCGATCTGCCTGATAAGCAGTGCCTATCTTCGTACGGTCCCGCCCTCGGGCAAGGCCGCTGCCAGGAAGGCCCGCGCGGCAGGGGACAGCCCGGTGCGGCGGCTCACCAGTCCGATGTTCAGCGTGGTCTTCGGCTCGATGTCCAGTGCACGGGCGCCGGCGCGCTCCGCCACCGCACGCCAGGACTCCGTCACCACCGCCAGTCCCACCCCGGCCAGCACCAGGGGAAGAATGGCCACCCGGTGCTCGGTCTCGGCCGCGATGGCGCACGCGATGCCGCGCTCGCGCAGTCCGTCGACGTACGCGCGCATCCCCGTACCGCGCTGCCCGACGATCAGCCGCTGCCCCGCCAGCTCCTCGCACGCCACGCTCGTCCGGCCGGCGAACGGACCGTCAGCGGGCGTCACGAGCACGAAGCGCTGCTCCCCGGCGGGGTGGGAAGCCACCTCCCGGTCCGGCAGCGGGCCCGCCGTGGCCAGCAGCCCGAGTTCGACGGTGCCCGTGCGGACCATGTCGACCACGTCACGGGAGGTGAAGGCCGCCTTGATGGCCACCGAGACCCCCGGGTAGCGGCCGCTGAAAGCACGGATCATCGTGGTCAGCGGCTCCACCGCCTGCGACGGCATCGCCGCCACGTCCACCCGGCCCGTACGCAGTTCGTGCACGGCGGCGACGCCGGCCCGCGCGGTCGCCAGGCTGCGTACCGCGGCGCGAGCCGGCTCGATCAGCGCCCGGCCCGCCTCGGTGAGCACCGCCCGCCGTCCGATCCGGTGGAAGAGCTCGCTGCCCAGGTCGCGCTCCAGTGCCCGCACCGCCTGGGACAGCGACGGCTGGGAGACGTACAGGGCCGACGCGGCCCGGTTGAACCCGTCATGGTCGACGATCGCGAGGAAGTACTCCAGTTGCCGGATGTCCATCCGCCGATTCTCACCCGGGGGCCGGACAACCCGTCCAGTGTGATGCGCCAGACATCCTGAGGGTTGGTTCTGCTCTGTGTTCCGGCCGGTGGTTCCGACCTTGGTGAAGTAGTCGGCGAGGGAGTTGAGGATCTCGTCGGCGGTCTTGGTCCAGGTGAAGGGCCGCGGGTTCTCGTTCCGGGTGTCGATCCACGCCCTGATGTCGTCCTCCAGCGCCTTCACGGAGGTGTGGACGCCGCGGCGGATGAGTTTGTCGGTCAGCAGGCCGAACCACCGCTCGACCTGGTTCATCCAGGAGGTGCCGGCAGGGGTGAAGTGGACGTGGAAGCGGGGGTGTCTGCTCAGCCACGTCCTGATCTCGGCGGTGTCGGGGGGCGTAGTTGTCGCACACCAGGTTCAATCGAGCCCGGCGGGCACTGCTTTGTCGATCCGGACCAGGAACTTCTTGAACTCGATCGCCCGGTGGCGGCGGTGCAGTGCCGATATGACTGTGCCGTCGGCGATGTTGAAGGCGGCGAACAGGCTGGTCATGCCGTGCCGGTAGTAGTCGTGGGTACGCCGCTCGGGCATACCCGGCATCATCGGAAGCACCGGCTGGCACCGGTCCAGCGCCTGGATCTGTGACTTTTGGTCCACGCAGAGCACGACCGCCTTCTTCGGCGGGTGGTGGTACAGCCCGACGACGTCGACGACCTTGGCGACGAACTGCGGATTGGCGGAGAGTTTGAAGGAGCCCTGCAGGCGGGGCTTGAGGTCGAACTTCCTCCAGATCCGGCCGATGGTTGACTTCGACAGGCCGGTACGATGGGCCATCGAGGCCCGTGACCAGTGGGTCTCCTTGCCCGGGGTTGACTCCAGGGTGGCCACGAGGACCTCCTCGACCTGGTCGAGGAGGATCGAGGGCGGCCGACCCGAGCGGGGCTCGTCCTGCAGTCCGTCGAGGCGTTTCGCGATGAACCGGGCCCGCCAGCGGTCCACGGTCGACCTGTCGATACCGAGGTCGGCTGCGGCCTGCTGGTTCGTCCCGCCCTCCGCACAGCGCAGCATGAGCTTGGCTCGCAACGCGAGGAACTGGACGGTTTTGGCCTGCCGTGCCCATTGCGTCAGATGCCTGCGCTCAGCCTCTTCCAGGACCAGGGCGGCGCCTTCGGCCGGCCAATCCAACCAGCGTCCTCAAGCCCAGCCATCCGCTGTGCGGCGAAAGTCCGACGCCACTTGCCGACCGTCTTGGCCTGGACGCCAACGATCCGCGCGACACCTGCGTTTGACACACCGTCAGAACTCCCCAGGACAATGCGGGACATCTCGGCCGAGCGCCGGTGCGGCATTTTCGTCCGGCGCACCAACTCGGCGCGCTCGGCCTCGGACAGCGTGATCGCCACAGCAGAAGGGCCCGGATGTGACATGACAACAGGGTAGTGACTACTGACTTTGTCTGCGCGATGCCGTCAGGGAAAGTCCGGTCGCGGTGAGGCAGCTGTCGATGATGTCGCTGTGGTATTGAATCTGGCGGGGCCGTCGGCGGAGGGCTGCGAGGAGGTGGTCGGGGTCGGTGAAGGCGGTGTTGGCCTGGCAGCGCCTGCGCAGGAGTGACCAGATGCCTTCGACGGGGTTGAGGTCGGGCGCGTGGGGCGGCAGGTAGTGGGTGGTGATCCAGCCGTGGCTGTCGACGAAGGCACGCAGCCGGGCGTCCTTGTGCACATTGAGGTTGTCCCGGATGAGGACGATCGGGGCGCCGAGCTGGTGGTGGGCCGCGATGAGCAGGCCGCGGTAATCGGTCCAGGTGAAGCTTCGGCGCTTGGCCTCCTTGTGGGCGCCGTGCCGCTTGGGACGGAAGATCAGACGTGAGCGTTCGCCGTGCTTGTAGCAGGTCAGAGCAGCGATGGAGAAGCGGCGTTGGGTGCGTCCGCGCACGTGGACCAGCGGGGTGTGCCCGCGCCTGGCCCAGGTGCGGCGGGTCGGCGGCGTCATCGAGAATCCGGCCTCGTCCTCGAAGCAGAGCCAGGCCCCGCACGCCGCCGCGGTGCTTTTGCCCGTGGCCAGGTCTCCTTCAGCCAGCCGGTCACCTTCTCCTCGTCGCGCTCCAGTGCCCGCCGGGCGGGCATCTGATGGCTGAAGCCGTGCCGCCGCAGCATCTTCGCGATGGCGGAGAGGGTGAAACTCTTGTGGAACCGGCGCCCGATGAGCGTCTTGATTCTGGCCAGGGTCCAGGTCTGGTCCGGCCAGCCATGTGCCACTGGTCCCTTGGCCAGCTCTTGTTCCAGCACTGCGAACAAGGTCTCGCTGAGCCCCAACCTGGACGCCGGCCCTTTCGAGCACAGGCCGCGCTGGCCTGCTGCTTCCCAGTCCGGCGCCACCGTTGCACCGACCGGACGCTGATCCGCCGCCTCTTCGCGACCACATGGTTGCTCTGTCCGGCAGCGAACATCCCGGCCGCTTTCATGCGAATGTGTTCGCGAAACGCCTGCCTTTCGGCAGTCAGGCCACCGCCTTGCGGATACCTCATGTCTCCGGCGTACCGCAGCGATCACCACCTGTCAGCCCTGACGACACTGCGCAGACAAAGTCAGTAACCCTCAGGATTCCTGGCGCACCGCACTAGCATCCCCAGGTGAGGGGGCCCAGGTGCGCTCCCGCTCGCGGTCGATCCCGTACCGGGCGGTGAGCGCGTCCTCCGCCGCGGCCGCCCGCGCGCCGTCGTCCCAGCTCTTCCGGGCGGTCACGAACAGCAGGGCGAGGTCGGTGTACGGGTCGGCCTGCCTGAGCGGCTGAGGCCGATGAAGCCCGCCACGGTCAGGAGTCGGGGGTGAGCACGATGTTGGGCAGGCACAGGCCGCCGTGGCAGACGACGGTCGTGGCGGCCTCCTGGGCGAGGCAAGGCCCGAGTTGCGGAGTGAGCGCCCGAGCAGCTCGCCGGGAGGCGTCCGTTGTTGCTCGACAGGCGGAGTTGGCCGGCCCACTCCCCGGCGCCCTCCATGGGCCGACCGCCGGCGGGCCCGCCCGAGCACGACGGCGGCGCCGGCGTATGAGGGAGCGCACGCGCAGGCAGTTGCAGGGCGGGGTACTGCGGCGGCGGTCATCGCCGTGGCGTGGATGGCCGGGAACTGGGCGGCGGTGTGGCCCGTCATGGTGACGGTGCTCGTCGTCTCCGTTGTGGGCGGGGCCGGCCGGCTGGTTTCTCCTGCGCGCGCACCGGCGCGCGGTCGGCGAGGACTGGCAACGGCGGGAGCAGAAGGAAGCCGAGACGCTGCCGACTCACGACTCCGCGTCCATGGGCCTCTCATCTCGGGGTTCTGGCGTCAGGGCCTCTGGCGTGCGCCTTTGTCGGGCCGTGCGGGGCAGCGAGTACGAGATGCCCGGGACACGGGCTGCGAACCGCAGGACGCTTTCGTGTGAGTCGGCACGCCGGTCTGGCGGGCCGCGCAGGGTCGGTAGGTACGGGTACTCATGTGCGAGCCCGCCGTACGTCTACCTTTGCCAAGTGCCTGGAGACCCAACGCCTCAGCCCACCAGTAGCGGGAACACCACGTGGTGCTGCTGCCTGCCCCTGGCCCTCGTGTTTCGTGCCTGGGCGATCGCCGTCCGTTCTCCGACGAGGCGTTCTGGGCCACGTTCTGGCTGCTGAGTGTGATCTGGAACGGCCAGGACGGCCACGGCGGCATCAGCCACTGGCTCGGCTGAGAACTGTCCCGCAAAGATCTTCGCTCCGAGTACGGAGCAACTGAAATCGGCGGGGTGCTCAGCCGGTGGTTCGTGAGGTGTCCAGGGAACCGGCGAAGTCGGCGAGCGTGGCGAAGTCGTTCTTCCGTAGGCCGATCCGCGGGTTGACGTGGTGCAGGAGCCCGGGCCCTTGATGGTGGTCGGTCACGTACGTTTGATCCAGCTCACTCTGCTCGTCGTCCACCCAGGCGAAAGGACGGCCGCCTGCGTAGTCCACCAGCGGCCCGGTCTTCCAGTGGACTCCATCAGGGCGTTCTTGGAGTAGGGCGTCACCGAAGTCGACGAAGGGAAGTTCCGGAAGGCCGAGGACCGGTGCGATCCACCGGTTGGCGTCGTCCATCCATGTGGTGGCCCAGCACAGCTCGAAGCCGAGCTGGAGCAGATTCTCTCCGTGCTCTGGGTTGAGCCAGACACGCAGGGGGCGTCGTCGGGACGATAGGCCCCCGTCGTACTCATGGCTGTCGTTCCGGGGAACTCTGAGTGTGGTGTAGCCGTCGGGACGCCTCTCCGGCTGGGCCGCGTAAGGGTTGAGCGGCCCGTCCATATCAAGGAACAGCAGCGGTTGGTTCACGGTTTCCCCCGGGTCTTGCTCACTGTGGACTGCCTCGATCAGCGTAGCTGTGGGGTTGTGCCGACATTCGCGCTCCGCCCCGTATTCATGGCCTACCTGATCACCACGGTCGTGATGCTGTCGGCCTTCATCTCGTCGAGCTGGGCCCCTTCGTGTTGTACCTGCCCCAACGCGGCAACCCGCCCCACCGTAGAGTGATCCCGCAGGCTTGCTCAGCCCGTGCCACGCCGCCTCTTTCGTCCTGGCCGGTCCGGCGGTGTGCTTATGACGGCATGACACACCCAGCGGAACTCCTGGCACGCCCCGCCCCGCTCCTGTTCGCTCCCACAACGTCGGGGCGGGGGTTCTTTCAGGCATCCGAAAATGCCACGGGCTCTGCCCGTCAGGCGCCTGGCTGCTCGATGAGCTGACTGACCTGCTCACGGATGCCGTCCGGAGTCAACTCCAGTTGAGCCATGCCCACAGGGCGAACGCCACGACGAATCCGGCGGACATCTGAACCGTCAGCCGCTTGTTCGCCGGGGCCGCTTTGCTGGCCGGCGTGCCCAGCGGGTCCTCACCCTGCTTCACTGCTATGCGCATGTCCGCGCGCCGTCCTATGACACCGAGAAGCATGCCGACGGACACTGTGGAATAGATGGAGAGGAGTTTTGTGAGATCGTGCCCCCGCAGCTTCCCGAGCACCGTCAGGAAAACGATACCGACGAGGGGGATCATGGCGACCTGCGTCTTGGACCGGGACGTTGGCATCATGGGCAGCCAGGCTGCGAGGAAAAGGACCGTCGTACCGACAGCGATGATCCACCAGACGTTTTCGGGGATGTGCGGGGCGTGCAAGATTCTCTCCCTTACCACTGTGGGGCCCGCTCGCGGGCCCCACAGCTCAGCTCTACAAAAGGACCGGTCAAACGAACAAGCTGGTGACGCCCGAATAAATCGAACCGGCGACGTCGCTGAACACTTCCTGGGCCTTCGTGCCTCTCGACTTTACTAGACCGGCCCCCTTCGAGACGGCGCTCTTGAACTTGCCGCCGACGAAGCCGACGGTGGTACCGAGCGCGGACCCTCAGAATTCATCGCCGCCGAATCCGTAGGCGACACCGGTGAAGATGCTGCTGCCGACTCCTGAGAAGAGGTATGCCTCCCGCGCCAGCGCTGACGCCCTGCGCGACGCCCGGGGCCGGAATCAGGGTCGCGGCCGTCGCGACCCAGCCGGTCCAGGTGATGGTCTCACTTAACTGATCCTTTCAGGATGGGGTGGACGGTCAGTCGCCGTCGAGCCGCTGAAGGACCTGCGTGAAGTCACCACAATCGAGCAGACCGGTCAGCACGTGCGTGATGTTGTCGATGCCTGGGTCTCGGACGATGAGGCCGTCGGAGCACCAGAAGTAGCGGCCGCTTAGGGACTCGCCGGGTCGGGAGTCTTTGCCCATGAGGCGTTCGACCTCGGCAAGAGTGAGCACGGTCGCGCTCCAGCGTGACTCATCCGCTGTCAGCCGGACCTCGACGTCGACGTTGCAGACGGCGTCCAGGGGCTCGTTCGCGCTGGGCAGGAATGATGCCTGGAACCGTTCTGTTCGAACGCGATACCAGGGAGCGGCCCACCCCTGCTCAGCGGCTTCGGTCCCATTGCTGGTCATGCGGGAAGTATGTCGAGCTGGCCCGGAGGGCTCAACCGGATCCTCTTGCAGGCTTCCGCATCGTGACCAAGAACCTTGTTCCCGACGAACTGTGGGACCGGATAACCCCGCTGCTGCTAGCCCGACCCGCGCGCCGACATCGCCACCCCGGGCGGCTCCCCGTGTCGGACCGGGTCGCACTGGCCGGCATCATCTACGTGCTGCGCAAGGGTGTGGCTTGGCGTGATGTACCGAGCACCGTCGTGGGTTGCTCCGGTGTGACGGCCTGGCGCCGGTTGCGTGACTGGACCGAGGCCGGTGTCTGGCCGCGCCTGCATGCCGCCCTGTTGGGCGAACTGTGCCGCGCGGACTTGCTGGGCGTGGACGGCTCGCACATCCGAGCCCTCAAGGGGAGCTACCACGTCGGTCCCTCGCCCGTCGACTGTGCCCGTGGACGCTGCCGCCGCCCCCGGCCGAACCCTGAGCGTGCCGGGGCGCCGGGGCGGGTGCGAGCCCGTCGGCGGACGAGCCCCCGTGCGGCGCCGGCACCGAGCGTCACGGCGTCAGTGGGTGACGATCGCCGACACGAGGGTGTCCAGGCCCCCCCCGCACTAGGAGCTGTTCGAGGTTCGGATCACGTGGTGTGAGGTGATGCGCTTCAGCCACATGATTGACCCGCGGAGGTGGAGCCCGGCCTCGTAGCTCTGCGGTGCTTTGTCATGGCGGGTGGCCAGGCCGCGCCAGGTTCTGATCTTCTGGAAGCAGCGTTCGACGGTGTTGCGCTGTGTGTAGCGTTCGGGATCGAAGGTGACGGGCCGCCCTCCGGCCGAGCCCTTCTTCTTCCGGTTGGTCTGCTGGTCGGTCTTCTCCGGGATGACCGCGCTGATGCCGCGCCGGCGCAGGTAGACGCGGTTGGCCCGGGAGGAGTAAGCCTTGTCCGCGGCCACGGCGCGTGGACGGGCGCGGGGGCGGCCGACAGGCCCGGGCACGCGCACCCCGCCCAGCACAGTCCGGAATTGAGGACAGTCCGCAGCCTGACCGGCGGTGAGCACGAACGACAGCGGCAGGCCGGCGGCGTCGACCGCGACGTGGATCTTGCTGCTCAGTCCGCCTCGGGACCGGCCGAGCCGAGCGGCACCCGCCCTGGCCCCGCGGCGCCGGCGCAAGGCCGCCTGATCCTGGTCCGGCGGCGCGTTTGCACGGTCCGGGCCCGCACAGGCCGTCGCCGGATCACCCGCCACACTGGTGGCTGCACCGCAAGCGGAGCCCCCTTTTCCTCGGTCAGTGCCTGCTCCAGGGCGTCCAGCGTCTCTCCGGCCACCGCCAGCCCGGCCGACTCATGGTGAGCCCGAACGACCGTGGAGTCCACACTGACCAGTTCCAGGCCGGCCTGCCCCCGAGCGGCGGCCTCGGCGATCAGCGCGTCCACCAGGCCCTGCAGCACCCCGGCCCTGGCCCAGCCGTTGAACCGGGAGTAGACCGTGGACCAGGCCCCGTACCGTTCCGGGACATCGCGCCAGCCGCTGCCGGTGCGAAACCGCCACAGCACCCCGTTGAACTGGTCCCGCACCCGCCGCGGCAACGGCCCGGTGGCCGCCACCGGCAGATGCGGCTCGATCAGAGCCCACTCGGCATCCGTCACATCGAAACGCGCCACAGCCGAGTTCTACCAGCCCCGGTGAACACCGCACCGGACCTCACCCAAATCCGAACCTCGAACAGCTCCTAGCCAGGCCGACGAGCAGAGGTTCGTGCAGGGCCGGGAGGCGGTGCCCCAGGTAGGCGAGATCGCCGAAGGTCAGGGTGTCCACCAGGGCCAGCAGCAGGATGACGAGCAGGGTGAGCGTGGACATGACGGTGTCTCCTCGTTGGTCGAGCACGCGCGGTCTGGCGTGCGGGCGTGGAGCATGGGCAGGGCTCATCCTTTGCGTCTCGGGGTGGTGGCCTGACCGGGCTGCCCGGAGAGTGGCGGAGCAGGAGGTTAGCCCCGCAAGTCGTCACCGCAGCGCGCCGCACCGGCAGCACATCGGCCCCGTCGGGGCGACTGCGGCTGTGTCCGGGCACGGTGGCCGGTGGCCGGGGTGCCCGGCGGCCATGGTGGCGTGGCTGCTGGGGTGTTCCGCCCATCCGGCGGCCCGACTGCTGCTCCGGTTCGGCGGCGCGGGGCCGCAACGGCCTGACCGCCGCGGCGGCGGTGGGCGGCAGGGCGGGTACTCAACGGCGACCGCCGCACGGCACACTGGCGGCGGCGATGCACCGCCGTACAAGGGGAGGGGACACCACGGACATGAACACGGACTCCGGCTCCGGCTCCGGGCTGCCGGCGCGCTTCGCGGAGGGGGCGTGGTGCTGCTGTGGGGCTGCGCCGCCGTCGCGGGGTACGCCCTGCTGCGGCTGGGCGGCGCCTGGAGCCTGCAGGTGCTCGCCGGGCCGCCGGGCAGCGGCCCGGCGGCAGTAGCACTCGCCCGGCTCGGCGCCGTCGCCCTGGCCGTGTTCGGCCTCGGGCTCCTGCTGTGGGGCGCCTGGTGCGCCGCGACCATCGCTCTGGCCCTGTTGGTGCGCCCCGCTCTCGGGGGTCGTCGTGAACGACGGTGACGACATCATTGCGCGACGAGGACGCCGCCGACGACGGATGACCGTGGCGAGGCCGACCACGACGCCCGCCCCACGGAGGCGTATCAGCAGGCGGTGACCACGCTCGAAAACCTGTGGACCGCGAGCCGTGACCGCCCCCGTACGGCGGTCGGCGCGCCCCGCTCCCACCGTCGTGGCCGTCGCGGAGGTAGGGCAGGCACGGCACACCAATCCGGGCGAGGCGCTCCGCCCCGGCAGCTCCGGGGAGGGGCAGTCAGGTCCTCGGCGACGACCGACAGGATCTCGATCGCTGTGGGACCGGCAGGACGGTTGTGCTGCTGAGCCTGGCACACCTCGTCGCCGAAGCCGCGCAGCCACCGCTCCATGCGGGCCCGGTCGCCGAGCTGCTGGAAGAGGTAGGCGACCAGATCCACCGCTGGCTGCTCGGTCAGCAGCAAGGAGGCCTTGCGCAGTGTGCCGTTCTTGCCGCACCTCACCATGACGTGCCCAACGACCAGTACGACACGTGGGTCCAGCGCTCCCGCTGTGCTTCGGTGTGCCCCTGCTGGTGCGGCAGGGGATCTTTCCTCACAGGCGCAGAGCTCCTCTACCGTCGTTCGGCAGGACCGAGGAAGAGAAGAGGGACTCCGCCTGTGAGGACATTCCGGGCTGAAGTGGCCATGGCCGACGACGGCCGGCACGCTGGGCCGCCGAGCGTCAAGCCCTGGACCCCGCCGCCTGATCCACCGTCCCCGGACGGCAACGGCAGGCTGCTCATGGGCGAAGACCTGGCCCTGTGACCGTCCATCCGCAGGTTCATCCAGGACAGGCCGCGCTGGTCGCCAAGCTGGCCGGGCGCGGCCTGATCACGCCGCCGTGGCAGGAGATCCGGCACCACATTCCCCGCGAGCACTGGCTGCCGGAGCAGGTCTGGGTGCAACGCGCGGACCGGTGCGAGCCGGTGGCCGACGCCGATGCGCGCTACCGGCTCATCTACAGCGACTCACCCGTGGTGACCCAGGTGGACGACGGCCGGCCCGGCGGGCCGGGCGTGGCCACCTCGTCCAACTCGATGCCGTCCATGGCCGCCACGATGCTCGGCCCGCTGGACCCGTACGACGGCATGACCGTGCTGGAGATCGGCACCGCGACCGGGGACACCGCCTCCAAGCTGAGCTTGCGGGTCGGCGACCAGAACGTCACCTCCGTGGAGATCGATGAAAGCCTGGCCCTGCAGGCACGGGACAACCTCGCGCGGGTCGGCCTGGCACCGGCGGTCCGCATCACCGATGGCGAGGCCGGGTGGGCGCCGGGCGCGCCGTACGACCGGATCCTGGCGACCTGCGCGCTGCCCACCGTGGCGCCCGCGCTGCTGCGCCATCTGCGACCGGGCGGCCTCCTGGTCGCCCCGCTGGTGCGTGATTTCGCCCCCGGGCTCCTGGCCCGGTTCACCAAGGACGCCACGACCGGCACCGCCACCGGCACCTTCCACGGCAGCGCCTCCTACATGCCGATGCGCTCCCACCGCTCCACGGCCTCGGCCACGGTCGACGGGACCACTCCGCGGCACTTCCACGACCTGGCGGCCTTCCCGGGCCTACTGGAGGACATCACCGTGCCGGGCTTCGCCCTGTACGCCGGTGAACGGCTGCCCGGCGTACACATGACCCGCCGCGGGCCCGGCGAGGACGCCCAGGTCCATCTGTGGGACGGTGCCGGAGCGGGTGTCTGGGCCGAAGACGGCTGGGCCGCGGTCTACGGCACCGGCCGGGACCTGTGGACCGAACTGCTGGCCGTCTGGCAGGAGTACGCCGCGGCCGGCCGTCCCACGCGGGGGGGGAGGACTTCGGCATGACGGTCACCGAGGACGGCCGGGCCCACCTGTGGCTGCACACGCCGGACACGGTGGTCAGCCCAGCCCCGCACATCAGCGCTTGACGCAGCCGAAGGGGACGATGCAACGACCGGGCGCGCCCAGCGGCGTCAGAACGGCCTCTGAACTCACGGGGCTCTGCGGATGTGAGTAGGTGTGGTACAGAAAGTGCCGTTGAGATCGCTCATGGGCCAGCGCATGGGATGCGGCTGCTGGCGGGTTGCGTGGTCGGGAATCTTCGCAGCGCCTGCTCGACGCCATCGGTCAACGTCGAGCAGGCGAGCAGGGCGCGTGTGGCCGCGGCCGAGGTCACCGGGCTGAACCCTGAAGGAAGAAGACGGCCTGCGCGCCCTACGGGACGGCTACGCGCCGCCGAAGAACTGCCACTTGCTGGGGCTCGCGTTCACGCGTGACGATGCGGGCCGGAGCCCCGCGCGTACGCGCACACGCGGCCGGGCTCACCGCGTGGAGGCCGGGATGCCGTCCCTCACGGCAGCGGCGTCGCCGCGTCGGTGTCGGGAGCGGCCGGGCCCCAGGGGTGTTCGAGGATCCGGCGCAGGGTGGTGAGGGTGGACGGGCCCAGGCGTCGGCCGAGTTCGTCCTCCAGGCGGGCGATGAGGGTGCGGGCGAGGCGGTGCACGCGCCGGCCGTCGGCGGTCATGACGATGGTGCGGCGGCGGGCGGAGGCGGGGTCCGGGATCTGTTCCAGCAGGCCCATGCCGATGAGGGCGTGGACGGCCTGATGGGCGCTTTGCCGGGCGACGTTCATACGGCGGGCGAGGTTCGAGACGGTGGTGCCGTCGGGTGGCATGTGGGCGAAGACGTTCTGCTGGCCCAGGGTGATGGGTCGTTCGCCGGCGTCCGCCATGGCGGCGGCGAGCGCGGTGTCGAACCAGTGCTTGCCGTCGGCGAGGAGCTGGGGAAGGTTGCGGTCGGGGGTCATGAGATGTCCTCGCTGGTGTCGTCGGCTGTCGGCCGGTCGCCGGCGCAGTGGCGGGAGGCGGGTGCGGTGCCGGCGGCCCGGGCGCGGAAGGCGGTGGGCGTGGTGCCGGTACGGCGGCGGAAGAAGGCGCTGAATGCGGTGGCGTGGTGGAAGCCGACGCGTTCTCCGATGACGGCGGGGGACAGGGCGGTGTGGGCGAGGAGACGTTTGGCCTCCAGCAGGACGCGGTCGTCGATGAAGCGCTTGGCTCCGCAGCCGACGGCCGCCCGGGTGGCGCGGGTGAGGGTGCGCACGCTGTAGCCGAGCCGGGCGGCGTAGTCCTCGGCGCGGTGGGTGTGGGGGAAGTTCTCCTCGACGGCCTGCCGGAAGCGGCGGAATGGCTCGTCGCCGCGGCTGTCGGGTGGTGGGGAGCCGTCCGGGTGGGCGAGGTGGAGCAGCAGGGCGGACAGGAGGCTGCGCATGGCTTCGATGTGGGCCTCCAGCGGCAGCATGGCCACATCGCCGTAGCCCTCTTCGAGCGCCCTGCGGACGTGGCCGAGGGCGGGTGCCCGACGGGCGGGGGGCCGCAGCAGGCAGCGACGGGTGTAGTCGTCCGCGCCGGTGACGGAGACCGTGGCGGGGCTGAGGAAGCCGGACGGGAAGAGGATCGCGGTGCCCTCGGCCTGGGACAGGGGCGTGAGGAACTGCAGGACCTGTCCGGGCCGTACCCACAGCCAGCTGCCGGGGGTGACGTCGACGGTGCTGAAGTCGACGGAGCAGCGCAGGGCTCCGGTGGTGACGGTCAGCAGCTCGTGGAAGGCCGGGCGACGGGGCCGGTAGGGGTCGAAGCCGTGGCCACGCGCCCGTGCGGCGAGGCGGGGGAAGTCGAGCACCTCCACGCCGGGCGGTGAGCCGGGAGTGGGGCGGTAGGGAACGGCCGTGATGCCGTCGGCCGCTCCGCTGCCCCCTGCGTGTCCGTTTCTCTTCATGGCGTGTCCCAAGTGTAGGGGATGGCCCTTCTGCCGCCGCCTTAGCGTTGGGGTGCGAGCAGGTGGCGATGAGAGGCCGGATCAGCGAGCTGCCGGAGAAGCGGCGCTCCCGGATCCGTTGCTGCTCGGCGACCGAAAAGCATCAGTGAGGGCCGGTGGTCCGGTCCGTGTGAAGGAGGGCTGCCGTGCGGCTGATCATCGGGATGACGGGAGCGACCGGCGCGGTGTTCGGCGTCCGGCTGCTGGAGAACCTCCGGCAACTGCCGGAGGTCGAGACGCATCTGGTCTGCTCCCGCTGGGCCCGGTCGACCATCGAGCTGGAGACGGGACGCTCGGCGCGGGAGGTCGCCGCCCTGGCCGACCACGTCCACGCGCCTGAGGACCAGGGCGCGCCGATCGCCTCGGGGTCGTTCCGCGTCGACGGCATGGTCATCGTGCCGTGCTCGATGAAGACGCTGGCCGGGATCCGTACCGGTTACGCCGACGGCCTGGTGGCCCGGGCAGCCGACGTGGTGCTCAAGGAGCGGCGCCGACTGGTGCTGGTGCCGCGGGAGACGCCGCTGAGCGAGATCCACCTGGAGAACATGCTGGCGCTGGCCCGGGTGGGCGTCCAGATCGTGCCGCCCATGCCCGCCTTCTACAACCATCCCGAGAGCGTCGACGACATCGTCGACCACATCACCGCCCGGGTCCTGGACCAGTTCGGCCTCCCCGCGCCCGCCGCCCGGCGCTGGCAGGGCATGCGCGAGGCCCGCCGGGAACGGCCCGCCGCCTAGGACCCCCGCGCGTTCGACAGCAACCCGAAGGAGCCCTTTCATGGCCTATGACGATCTGCGCAGTTTCCTCGACGCCCTGGAGCGGGAAGGCCAGTTGCTGCGCGTCACCGACGAGGTGATGCCCGAGCCCGACCTGGCCGCGGCCGCCAACGCGGCCTCCCGTCTGGGCGACGCGGCCCCGGCGCTGTACTTCGACAACGTCACCGGCTTCACCGACGCCCGCATCGCCCTGAACGTCCACGGTTCCTGGGCCAACCACGCCCTGGCCCTGGGCCTGCCCAAGGACACCCCCGTCAAGCGGCAGGTGGAGGAGTTCATCAGCCGCTGGAACGACTTCCCCGTGGCCCCCGAGTGGCGCGAGGACCCGCTGTGGGCCGAGAACACCATGGACGGCGACGAAGTCGACATCTTCCGGGTGCTGCCCCTGTTCCGCCTCAACGACGGTGACGGCGGCTTCTACATCGACAAGGCCGCGGTCGTCTCCAAGGATCCCGAGGACCCGGAGCACAGCGGCAAGCAGAACGTCGGCATCTACCGCATCGAGGTCAAGGGCAGCCGCAAGCTGGCCCTCCAGCCCGTGCCCATGCACGACATCGCCCAGCACCTGCACAAGGCCGAGCAGGCCGGGGAGGATCTGCCCGTCGCCATCACCCTGGGCAACGACCCGGTGATCTCCATCGTGGCGTCCACCCCGATGAAGTACGACGAGAACGAGTACGAGCTCGCCGGCGCCCTGCGCGGTGCCCCCGCCCCCGTCGCACCGGCCCCCCTGACGGGGCTGCCCGTCCCGTGGGGCGCCGAAGTGGTGATCGAGGGCGTCATCGAGGGCCGCAAGCGCGAGATCGAGGGACCCTTCGGGGAGTTCACCGGCCACTACTCCGGCGGCCGCAACATGACCGTCATCCGCCTCGACAAGATCTCCTACCGCACCCGGCCCGTTTTCGAACACCTCTACCTCGGCATGCCCTGGACCGAGGTCGACTACCTGATCGGCGCCAACACCTGCGTACCGCTGTACCAGCAGCTCAAGGAGGAGTTCCCCGAGGTGCGGGCGGTCAACGCCATGTACACCCACGGCCTCGTCGTCATCGTCTCCACCGCCAAACGCTACGGCGGCTTCGCCAAGGCCGTCGGCCTCCGCGTCCTGACCACGCCCCACGGCCTCGGCTACGCCACCACCGTCATCGTCGTCGACGAGGACGTCGACCCCTTCAACCTGCCCCAGGTCATGTGGGCGCTGTCGACCAAGATGAATCCTTCCGGGGACCTGATCCGCATCCCCAACCTCTCGGTCCTCGAACTCGCACCGCAGGCACAACACCCCGGCATCACCGACAAGCTCGTCATCGACGCCACCACCCCCGTCGCCCCCGACCACCGCGGCAACTACGGCAACCAGGTCCGCGACCTGCCCGAGGCCGCCGCCTGGCTGGACCGCCTCCAGCGACTCACCGCCCACCGCTGACCCGGGACCGCCGGCCGCTCCGGCCCCGACCGCACAAGGAGCCTCATGTCCGACAAGACGCCCGACAAGACGCCCGGGAACACCGTTTGCCCCCGCTGCGCCCACCCCGCGATCACGCGGCTGTTCACCTCCCCCGTTCCCGGGGTGTGGGACGTCCTCCAGTGCGAGCAGTGCCTGTACTGCTGGCGCACCAGCGAACCGGCACGCCGCACGTCCCGCGCCGCCTACCCCGACGGTTTCAAGCTGACCGCCGAGGACATCCGCGATGCCCCGGAGGTGCCCGCCGTACCGCCGCTGCGCGACGCGCGTTAGCCATCTCACGGCATCAAAGACGAGTCCACCACCCTCTATGTCAGGTAACCTGACATGAGACTTTCCGTGGCTTCAGCAAGGAGAGAGCCTTGACCATCGAGTACGCCACCCGCTTCCGCCAGGCTTCACGCATACCCGCGGAGCCGGGCAAGCCCTACTTCATCGAGAAGGGCGAAGGGGACCGCGCCCACCTGTTCGGCGACCTGATCACCATCTACGCCGGCGGCGAGCAGACAGAGAACACCTTCAACTTCTTCACCGTCGAAGGCCCCGAGGGCGACATCATCCCGGCCCACCTGCACACCGACACCCACGAGGTCTTCTACATCACCGCCGGCGCCGTCCGGCTGTTCGTCGAGGACACCGAGGGCAACCAGCAGGAGAAGCTGCTCACCCCGGGCGACTTCGGCTTCGTGCCCAAGAACTGCCGGCACGCCTACCGCATGGAGCGTCACCACAGCCAGGTCGTCGGCGTCGCCGCCGGCCCCGGCGGCACCTTCGAGCGGTTCTTCGAGAACTTCGGCGCGCCCGCCGAGCAACTCGGCCTGCCCGCCGAGCCGGTCATCCCGGAACCTCACAAGTTCGCCAGTGTTCCTGAGCAGTACGACGTGCGCTTCCTGCCCGACCACCAGTGGCGGACCCGGTGACGGCGGCCGGGCCCCCGGTTCGGGAACTGATCGCCGCGCCGCACCCCGACCGCGCTGCCCTGCCACCCGCCGATGAAAGGGTGCCCGGCGTCCGTCATCTGCGCGGCGTGCCCTACCACGTGGTGGAAGGCAGCCGCCCGCTGGAACTGGACCTGTGGTTGCCGAAAGACGACCAGGCAAAGCCCGTTCCGCTGGTGCTGTTCGTCCACGGCGGCGCCTGGCGCCGGGGGCGGCGCGATGACATGGGCCTGCGCACCCGCACCTGGACCCCGGAACCGTTTGCGCGCATCGCGGCCACGGGCTGCGCCGTCGCCTGCGTCGACTACCGGCTCAGCGGCGAGGCCACCTTCCCCGCACCGCTCGACGACCTGAACGCCGCACTGCGCTGGCTCACCCTGCGCTCCGCGGAACTCGGCATCGACACCCGGCGGACGGTGGTATGGGGAGAATCCGCCGGCGGACACCTCGCCGCGCTCCTCGCCCTGGCCCACACCACCCCGTCCCTGGCCGGCGCCGTGATCTGGTACGCCCCCAGCGACCTGACCACCGCACGCGGCTGCTTCACCCCCGACGACCCCACCACCCCTGAAGCGCTCCTGCTCGGCGCGGCCCCGGCCACCGTCCCCGAGCGCGCCCGCGCAGCCAGCCCCCTCGCCCAAGCCCACTGCGGCGCACCACCGTTCCTCCTCGTCCACGGAACCGAGGACACCCTGGTGAGCTGCTCACACAGTCAATCCCTCGCCGCCGCACTGGAAACAGCCGGGACGCCGGTCGAACTGTGGACGGTGGCGGGCGCCGACCACGGCTGGCACCGGCTGCCCGACGCCCAGGTTGAGGAGATCTTCACCCACTGCCTGGCCTTCGCCCACCGCCTCATGACCTAACGGGAAGGCCGGTCACAGCGCTTCGCGTACCGGCACGCGTCTACCGCCACAGGAAATGCAGGATCCAACGACACGAACCGAGCCCACGCCGGGCTTCGCGTTCCTTCATCCCACAGATCAACGCCGCGCGCGGATGCAACGATGACCGTCAACGGACAACCGTGGTCCGCATGGGCGAGAGCACTGCCCAAACCGCCCGCACTGTGTCCCTCACCATCGGGGTGCTGGCCACCGAGCACGGAATGCGAGCCCTTGGCATCAACCAGTAGTTCTCCAAGGACGCCGAGGGACACGACTGCAGCCCCCTGCTGATACTGGCCAGCTCCACTGCGCCGCTTCACGACGCGGTGACCTACCTCGGCGAGGCCGCCGCCACCCTGCGCCAGGCATACGCTCCGACCAAGAAGCACCCCGGTCCGGCGGTGGCCCGGTGCCCCAAGCAGATGAAGGTGGCCCTGTCCAGTTTGCGCGCCGTGTTGGACGCGGTGTGCGCCGAATTCGCCGAGGACGACGCGGAGGTGGCCAAGGACTACGCCTCTGCCCAGAGCTTCCTGACCGAGCTGGAGGAGCGTGTGTGTCGCACCGTGCCCGCCCAGGGCTTTTGAGCGAGCGCCGAGGAGGTGGCCGCGGCAATCGGGGCGGATCCGGAGGTGGCTCGCGCGGCCGCCGCCGCGCTGGCGACGGGCACCTGAACGAAGGCGGCCCCGGCGGCATGGGGGCCTACCTCCCAGTGATCACAGGCTGAGCGTTACCCGCTTGTACCGACGTTCCCCGAGGTCGCATGCCGCGGCGGTGCGGGCGGTCGAGGTGCCCGCGCACCGGATGGGACCATGGGCGTATGCCCGAGATATCCACTTGTGTGACTGCGCGATGGCCGCTGGCCCCGTCCGCCGCAACCGACTGGCTCCATGAGCTGTGCGGGGACGGCGTCACCGGGTTCATGCCGCCGGCGATGCCCGACGCCGCCTGGGTCCTCAACGCCATGTACGAGCATGAACAGGGCCCGGCGGCAATCTCGCACCACGAGCACCACCAGGCTCAGATGGCAGAGGGAAGCGTCGAACCACACGTCGTGGCGGGCATCGACCTCGACGTCACAGGGGTCGCCACCGGCGGTGATGTCGGCCGCGCCGAGCACCCGGGCCCCGGCTGGCAGCGCCTGCGCTGGGCCGACCTCGCACACCGCGTCGGCGACCCGGTCATCCCCGAAGGCCTGCTTCCCTGCTACCACTGCTTCCCCTCCGCCACGAAGGACGGCAGCTGGCCACTGAGCATCACCCCGCCGACCGAGGGCAGCACGGACCGCGAGACCTGGAACCGGCTGATCACCCTGCTCATCGAGCACAGCCCGGACGGCGCGGACACCGCCTGCTTCGCCTACTACAACCCGCTGATGGCCCCGGGCTGCGACTTCGAGAACCTGCACGTGCGCACCGGCCGCCTCGGCGACGCCAAGCTGCTCTACGACAACCCCGAGACCGAGTACAGCCCGTCCAACCTGTGGGCCGCCGACCGCTCCTGGGTGCTGTGCACCGACTACGACCTGTGGGCCACCAAGGTCTCAGGACCCCGCCCCCTCATCGACGCGCTGCTGCACGACAGGGAGATCGAAGCCATACAACTGCCCAATGACCCCACTGAACCAGGTCAGGCACCCCATGCCGTGTGATGTCAAGCGGCATGGAGTGCCTGAGCTGCGCTCGGCATCGAGACGGCCTCTTAGGCGGGACGGCGATCACCTTCTGGGGCAGGATGGTGTAGCGCCGATGCTGCGTCCTGCGCTGCCTCCGCGGGCGATCGCCGGTCCTCCAGAAGTGCGGCACGCAGGGCCGACGAGGTGCCCTCGGACATCCCGGCGACATCTTCCGAAAGGACTTCCCGTTGTGACCGGCCTTTCGCCCTGCTCAGCCGCCTCGTCCCGCGACCGGTGTGGGCAAAGCCGGGGCACTCCTGGCCCGGCGACATCGTTCAGATCCCGCCGTACGGGTTCGGTGAGGAAGTCGTCTGGGCCCAGGGCGGGTTCGTTGGCGTGACAGACGTCGGCGGACAGGAGCAGGTACGCGTCGCGGCTCGCGTCCGCCATGGCGCCGGCGGCCTGTGCAGGCCGTGCAGCACCGACTTCCAGCGACGCAACGCCGCCGCCGAGCAGATCGGGCAGACCTCGACCGGCCCCGCCAGGGAGGACGGGCCCCCGACCTGTACGACGAGCTTGTCGTCTTAGGCTGCGGGCGTGTGGAAGGACCTAGCCCGCAGCGCGTGGCCCGGCACCGAGTTCAACGCCGGCGCCCCCGTGAGCGCCCTGGCCGACGTGGAGCACCGCCTTGACGATAGCCGGCCCGCCGAGCTGACCAGCCTGCTCCGTCAGAGCGACGGCGTCAGGGGACCGTACGGGGTCGACGTCGTATGGCCCCTGCAGCAGATCGTCGACCAGAACCTGCACGTGCGGTTGGACACGGCGTTCGCCGAGCTGTACATGCCCTTCGACGCCCTGCTGTTCTTCGGTGACAACGGCGGCGACCAGTTCGCTTTCGTCCGCGCATCCCGGCGGCCCGACATCTTCGTGTGGGAGCACGAGGAGGACAGCCGGCGCTGGACCGCCCGGGACCTGCACGCCTATCTGCAGCGCTCCCTCGCGGCGGACGGCGACGACTGGTACCGGTAACCGCCCGGCGCTCACCAGGGCTCCAGCTCGCTGTCCTGCCCCTCGTCCCGGCGTGAGCGCATCAGGGCCTGCGCGGCGGCGAGGTCGCCGACCACCGCGAGGAGCTTCCATCCGTCACCGCTCCAGCGCATCACGGCCCGCGGCCGGTGCAGGCGACGTGCGCGGCCCGCGGGGTGTCCTGGCCCAGTGTCACCGCCCGCAGCCGCCCCGGCTGGTACGTGCGGGCGAGGATGCGACGCCCGAACCGCTCGGCCAGCTCGGGAGGCCAGTCAGATGCCAACGTCGTCGTCCTCCTCGTCCTCGTCGCCGGTGCCGTCCGGCTCCACGGTCGAAAACTGGCTCAGCTCTTCGGCCTCGGCGCGGGTCACCGAGCCGTTCCGGCTCGCCTGGTCGCGGCCCATGTCGGAAAGTTTCCTCTGCTCGCCTGCTTCAGGTCGAGAGCGCCTACCTACAGCCCTTGGACCGGTGGGCTCACCTGTTGTGGTGTCGCGTATTGACGTCCGCCGTGTCGTGCTGCTCGGCGGGGATGCGCCGCAGGAGGCGACCACCTTGCACGGTCCCACGGGAGACCTCCTGGTCAGAGCTCGATTCAGTCCCTTGCTCAGTGGGTCTTTCCGTCAGAAGCAAGTCTCTTGCCCAGTGGGCTCTCCAGTGGCACATCGGCGTGCTCGGGATTCAAGGCACCTCGATCGGCTGACCTCCGCCTGCGCGGAGAGCACAAGATTGCACTTGTCGACCGGCCCACCCCTGGCGGCTCACCTCCGCCTGCGCAGAGAGCACCCTTCGCGACCTGCGGCGCTAGAGGAGCTTTGCCGTTTCGTGATGCGAGGATCGGTGGCGCACGGGTGCAATGTACCGGGCGCTGGCGACAGACTCCGGCTCGGTGGCGGTGCTTCCGCGAATGCGGCCCTGGTGCACCGGCGCACCTCCGCTTGCGCGGGGAGCACGGGCGCGACCAGCGGTTTCACCCGGTGGGGTGCGGGATTTTACTGACTTCCGAGGATTCCGGCATTTCCACCTGAAGAGTTCGTTGGAGACGGGGGCGCAATGATCTGACGACGCTACTACGTGCTGGCGACGACAGGTATGCGTTGTTGCTGGAACAACACGCGGTCGAGGGGCCGGCCGGCCTCGGCGAGACAACCGAACGACAGCGCACCCGCATCGTCGCGCGCGGCGACCTCGGCGCCGACCCCCTGGCCACAGGAGACACACAGGCCACGGACCGACGCCGACGAGTCGGCGACGCTGCACAAGCTTGCCGACGGCCGCCCGAAGAAGCGCGACGGGCGGGAACCCTCCGGGCTCGCCGCTGTACTGGCCGGGCTGATGGCCGACCGGGCCTGGGAGCTCCCGGCCGCCGGCGGCAGCGTCCTGGACCGCTGGCCGGACATCGCCGCCACCGTCGCCCCGCACAACTGCCCCACCACGTCACAGCCGTCGCGTTCCACCCGGAGACCGGACAATTGGAACTGCGCCCGGACTCCTCGGACTACGCCACTCAGATGCGCCTGATCACCGCACAGATCATCGCCACGGTGAACAGCAGGCTGGCACCGCCGCGGTACGCACTGTGCGGATCCTGCCCCGGGTGCCGCGCCCGCGCCCCGGACCACGCCGGAAACCCCGGCCACCACGCCGGGCGCTCAGCAGGCTCCGGTGAAGACACGCGAGACGGGATCGCCCGGCTTCCACCAGGCACTCTCCGCACACCAGGAGGCGGCCCCGCTGCACCGCCGGGTGGGCCCGGCCATCGCGCAGGCGGTGCAGCGGCAGACCGCCGCCATGCGCACGCTCAGCGCCCGCGCCTTCCCCGAGCCCGCCTCGGACGATGTACCGGCCCCACTCGAGGCAGCCCGTGCCCAGCGCCGCCACCAGGCTGCCGCCACCGAAGCCGCCGCCCCGCGCAGGGCCCGAGCCGAACGCGCCACCCGGAAGGAGAAGGAGAGGAAGCGTGCTGCGGCTTCCGTGCCGCGGCTCGGAACGCACCGCATGACACGGTTTCGCGATCTGCTGCGCCGATGGTCCGCCGACCCGGCACACTGGGGGAGCGGGTGACGATGTCAGGAGGTGCCGTGATGCGCGACCAGCCACCGCCGGAGCTGCCGCCCGAGGACGGGACCGGCATCACCGCGCACGTCACGGCCACGGGCGCCACCGCGGACTACCTGCGCCAGTTAGCAGCGGTCACCGGCCAGTCCCCGGAGGCTCTGGCCATCCAGTGGGCCGCCGGGCAGGTCGTCGTCCCCGACACGGCGCTCGGAGACGACCCGGCCGCCGTGCCCGACTGGCCCACACTGTTGGACGGTTCGCCAGATTTGTCCGAACACTCCCACGCCTACCTGCGCCGGTGAAGCCCTGCAGATGATGGCGCCCGACATCATCTCGCCCTGACGTCCTCGACAACAGGCTGGCACAGGCTCTTTCTCACGGTGTCGGGTTGGCCAACCACCTCCAGGCACTCCCGTACGATGATCCGAAAAGTGGTCGACGGGGTGGGTATCCACGCATGGGCAACATCAGCATCAACAGCCATGCTGTGCGGACGACGGGCAGCGACATGAGCGCGCTGTCCCGGGAGACGGTCCGCAAGCTGAACGATTCCCTGGAGGAGAGCCAGACGACGGGTTTGGCGGACTCTGTCTGGGGCTGGGAGTGTGCCGAGCACCTCTACTCCTGCGCGCAGACGTGGGAGGAGCACATGGTGGGTCTGGCGAAGAAGATGGGGGAGCTGGGCGAGCGGCTGCAGGAAAGCGCCGGCAGCTACGACGCACCGGACGAGGAAGCGGCTTCACGGCTGCGGCACGGCTTGAACGACCTGGGAAAGGCGTGAGCGGCCGGTGGTGAACTACGAGGCCGTGATCAATGCCCGGCCCGAGAAGTGGCACAAGGCCGCCGAAGAGTGGGTGACGCTGGCCAAGCACGCTTTGCGCGCGGCCCAGGACATCCGGGACAACGGCACCAAGCCGCTGGCCGACAACTGGACCGACGAGGTGGGCCAGAAGGCCGCAAAGGAATTCGAAAAGCTGGCCGACCAGCTGGAGTCGGCCTACGACATCCTGCTCGGCGGCAAGATGCTCTGCGAGGCCGTCGCCGACAGCATGGAGACCGCGCTGAGCTCGGCGCGCGAGATCAACGAACTCGCCCAGCGCCACAATCTGCGCATCGGACCGGACGGCCTGCCCGAGGGCGCGCCGATGCCCGGTGAGGACCCGGACAAGCTGCATGCGCGCGAGCACATCGTCGCGCTGCGCGATCATGTGCTGCAGCAGGTCGGCGAGGCCGACAACACGGCCGCCGCGAAGTTCTCCATGCTGACGAAGCAGGTGAACCTCGCTGACCCCGACGAAGCGCTCAAGGTGCAGAACAAGGCCTCGCAGGCGGAGATGGAGATCCTCGGCGCCGAGATACCCAAGGATGCCGGGCCGATGACCCAGCGCATGTGGTGGAACGGCCTGAGCGACAAGCAGCGGCACGAGCTGATGCTGGCCGACCCGGTCGCCCTGTCGAAGCTGGAGGGGCTGCCGGAGAGCGCCAAACGGGAGATGCGCGGCACGGACGGGAAGTTCGACCGCGTCAAGATGGTCGAGTACGCGCTGCAGAACTGGGACCAGGACGATCCGATCGACTTCGGAAACAACTGCACCAACTTCGTCTCCCAAGCTCTCGATCACGCAGGCATGCAGAAGAAGCTCGACTTCTGGTCGGGGGCGCGTGGCGACGATACCTGGGGTCATGAAAGCGGTATCGGCAACGACTGGTGGGACAAGACGATGTACTACTCGAAGTCCTGGGGCGGAGCCGAGAACCAGCAGAACTTCATGCTCGATCACGGGGGTGAGGAAGTGCCACGCGACCAGGTCCGTCCCGGCGACATCATCTACTACGAGCAGGCCGGCGACAACGACCAGATCGAGAAGGGCAACACGCACCACGCCGCCATCGTCACCGGCGTCATGCCGGATGGTGAGATCAAGTACACCCAGCACAGCGACCCGTACCGCAACGTCAGCCTCGACGGCCGCCTCCCCAACACGGAAAAGGCCGAAGGCCAGCAGAAGGTCCGCATCGTCCGCCCACACCCGGATTGGTACTGATCCCGTGGCCGAGACCACTTCCGATGCCCAAGAGCGGCCACAGTATCTGCCGAGGCGTCGGCGTACTGCGATTCTGTCCGTTCCGCTGCTGACCGCGGCAGCCGTCACCTGTTTCGTCGCGACGCTGGTCGTGTCAACACAACATGTCCACCACCAGTCCGCCGCCTGCCGCTACATCGCCGTTCCGTGGACCCATTTCGCCTTGTCGTACGGTGCTCTGGCCGCCGCCGTACTGGCAGTGACCGTGCACATCGTGCTCCTGCGCAGCGCACGACGCCGCGGATCGGGGCCGACCGCACCCTGGCATGGCAGCCTTTCCACCATGTGTGTCGTCGTCGCCAGCCTGATGATCGCCCTGTCGGCAACCGTCACCGTCATGACACATACGGACGCCGCTGAAACGGCAGCCAACCTCGGCAAGCCCATGTGTGAAGGCTGACCGGTCGGCGGCGGGGTCGCCTCCAGGCACCAGGTGCAGCCGCCGGCCTCGTCCAGGACACTCTCCTCGGCGAGGGCGGGCGGCCTGCAGGGCGCCGGCAAGCTGCCAACCCGGCTTGGTACGACCCAGGGCGGTGCGGGAAGGATCCCGAGCATCTCGAGGACGCCGTCGCGGGGGCTGCGGGTGGCGATGCGCAGCGCCGCGGTGCGGCGGGCGGCGGCGCACACGAGCGCGTGGAGCCGGGACGCGTCGAGCGCGCCGCGTTACTAAGACCGTGTCCTACGTGGTGAGGCGGACGTAAAATTCGGTATGCGGCGGGGAACTTGGAGTTGGATTGTTCCGGATGGGCTGTGGGAGATCGCGGAGCCACTGATCCCGCCGCCGAGGGTGCGACAGCAGGGTGGCGGGACGCCGGGCACGCCTGATGAGACGTTGTTTGCGGCGATCATCCATGTCCTGGTCAGTGGCTGTGCCTGGCGGTCCTTGCCGCCGTGCTTCGGCATATCGAAGTCCACCGCGCACCGCCGGTTCCTGTTCTGGTCCAGAGCCGGTGTCCGGGGCCGGCTGCACCAGGCCGTGCTGCACCGGCTCGACGACGCCAACCTCGTCGATGTCACCCGCGTCGTCCCCGACACCGCTCACGTCCGGGCAAAAAAAGGGGGCGAACACACAGGGCCGAGCCCCGTGGACCGGAGCAACCCGGGTTCCAGGATGCACATCTTGTCGGACGCGAACGGACTGCCCCTCGTCGTCGGTATCCCGGCCGCCAACGTCCACGACAGCGAGGGGCCGAAGCCCATGCTCGAGGGCCACCAAACGCAACACGACCCCTGTCGCGGCCGGTACTTCGAGGCTCAGCGACTGCATGCGGACAAGGCGTACGACTTGCCCCACCTGCGGAGGTGGCTGTGGGGAAAGCACATCGGCGTGCGCATCGCCCGGAAGGGAATCGGGTCCAGCGAACGATTGGGGCGCCGCCGGTAGGTCAGCGGGCGCACCCTGTCCTGGTTGTCCGGCTACCGCTGCCTCAGCCCCTGCTACGAGCGCAACCCCTGCAACCACCTGGCCTTCCTCGGCCTCGCCGCCGCCCTGTGCTGCTACAAACGCCTTGTCCGCCTCACCACGTAGGACACGATCTTAGAGGTCCTAACAGAAGCTGTTGGTCATGTGACTTTCGGTTCGGGCACTCGTTGGCCTGGCCGTGGGGAAACGTCAGTCGCGGCCGTGGATCGTGTCGGATGAACTGTGGTCACTCATCGAGCCGTTGTTGCCCGAGCCGGTGCCAAAGCAGGTGGAGGGACGCCCCCGGGTGCCG
>NZ_JBIRFL010000041.1:0-36083 GCF_044327445.1 Streptomyces sp. NPDC018045 | reverse complement strand
CCATCGCCGGCCTCGTATCCGACCGCAGCGTCCCCCTCTGATACCAGCGACCGCGCGGCCCGGCACGTCCCACCCGCTATCACGCACCAACTCGTTATGGACTACCGCAACGCCGACGGCAGCCTCGGCCAGATGTGCGGCAACGGCATCCGCGTCCTGGCCCGCTACCTCGTCGACACCGGCCTGTGCGACCCGGGCGCCCTGCCCATCGCCACCCGCGTGGGCCTCCGCCACGTCCATGTACCCGAGCGGCGCCACGACCTCGAGGGCCCGGTCACCGTGGCCATGGGCACCCCGCGCTTCCCCGGCCCGAGCCGCATCATCGTCACCACCGCCGGACGAAGCTGGCGCGCCACCCACGTCGACATGGGCAACCCCTACGCCGTCGTCTTCACCGAAAACCTCGCCGACGCCGGCGACCTGCGCACCGCACCCGCCGTCGACCCAGCTGACGCCTACCCCCACGGCGTGACCGTCGAGTTCGTCACCGCCCTCGGGCCCAGGCACCTCGCGCTGCGCGTGTACGAACGGGGCGTCAGCGAGACCCGCGCCTGCGGCACCGGCGCATGCGCCGCCGTCGCCGCCCATCGCCGCCGCACCGGCCAGACCGGCGCCGCCGAATACCGCGTCGACCTCCCCGGCGGACACCTCGCCATATCCGCCTCGAACGACGGCACGCTGGCCCTGACCGGACCTGCCGCCATCACCGTCCAAGGCACCCTCCGCCTCCCCGCCGCAGAGCACGGGCACGCCGTCTGACCGCCCAGCAGCTCGGTATCCGGCCACATCCGACGGCTTTGTGCCCATTCCCTGACGATCTTCCTTCCGACGCTCCGCGGTCCGGCTACACAGGAAAGGTGGGGACAGTGTGCGGCCGTCCCCACCTGATGCCCGGTAGAGGGGGAGGGCTGGACGGTTGCTGACCATCAATTTGGCGGTGCTGCTCGCGATCATCGTCATCGTGCGGCTGCGGCGGCGTACGCAGTCGCGCAGCCGCTTCGACGAGAAGGTGACCGTGGTCATCGTCCTGGCGCTGGGCGTGCTGATCGCGCCCACCCCGATAGGCCAGGGCATCCTGAACGCCCTGGGGCAGCTCGCCAGCGGCATCACCCAGGCCGGCCGATGAACCCCCGTACCCGTACGGGCCGGACGGCTCCCGGGGATGCGTACTGCGGGGCACGAGGCTGGGGAGCGGGGGAGTGATGGCGGCACGTCGACGGCGTCGGCGTTTGAAGAAGCGGACGCGTAGGCAGATGCAAGGCTGGGGTGCGGTGGCGGCAGCGGCCGCCACGGTGTGGGCGGCCAGGCACTGGTCGGTGGTGTGGCCCGTCCTGGTGGCCGTGCTCGCCGCGGCCTGGTGGGCGGGGCCGGATGGATGCTGTGGCGGGCGCACCGTCTCGCGGTCGGCCAAGACCGTGCGTGGCGGGAGCGGGAGGAGGCCCGGTCGCGGGAGTTGTCGATGGCCGAGGTAGACGCGTTGTCGTGGCAGGAGTTCGAGGCGTACGTCGCCGATCTGTGCCGGCGGGACGGCTGCACGAAGGTCGTCGTCAGCGGCAAAAGCGGCGACCTGGGCGCGGATGTCGTCGGCTACCTGGCCGACGGCCGCAAGCTGGTCGTCCAGTGCAAGAAGTACGCGCCGCACCGCAGCGTGTCCTCGCAGGACATGCAGAAGTTCGTCGGCACCGCCCGTCCCGAACACGGCGCTGATGTCGCCTTGTTCGTCACCACCTGCCGCTCGTTCACGAAGGCCGCCCTGGGCCTGGCGGTGCGTCAGGACGTTGTGGCCCTGCACCGAGACCTGCTGGGTTCCTGGACCAAGGGCGCTCATCTGGAGTCCCTGATCCCGCTGAACGGCAGCGGCGGCGGCACCAGGCGGCGCCCCCCTGCCTGACTGGGCAGGCTGCTGCACGGTCATCGCGGCGCGCTCGCGCCGCTGCGCGGCCGCCGTCGGGTGATCGGCGCCGCGGTCTTCCTGCGGCACCCGAAGAGGCCCGAGTTCGAGTCGGAGGACCTGCTGGTGGCGGCGCAGCTCGCGACGTACGCGTCCTCGATGACTCGGAGCGGCATCACCGCAATCTCCCTGCCGTTGGCGTCCAGCAGCACAGCTCACGACGAACCTGGCGAAGTAGTCGCTTTATGCCTGTGTGAGCACAACCGTGATCCATCCAACACAAAAGACGACAGCACCTATGTCCGTTTTGGGCTCCTTTATGCTCCTCTTATGTCGAGCTTCACCTCGTAGGGTGGTGCGAGCTTTACGTCAGATGACGGAAATGCTTTTGATTGTTACTCACGCACTCAGGGGGGGCGCTATGCGCTTCAAGTCTTCTGCCGTGGCGGCGGCTGCTTTCACGGCTTTCGCCGCCGTGGTTGCTACTGGTGGTTCGGCCCACGCCATGGCCAATCTTCAAAACTGCAGTAGGGGCGCGGCAGGGCCGCTGTGCCTTTACTACAACTCCAACAACAAGGGCGCTCATGTGGGCGTCCAGGGGGATGTATACAACTACGGAAGCGCTATGGCTCCGCTCGCGGATCCCGGCATCAAGTTCAACAACAATGGCGCCGGCGGCGGAAAGCACGTCAAGAACGCTGTTGCCTCTGTCTACAATTACGACACCTACATGGGGTACTACGTTTACGTCAACAGCGGCTATGCAGGGCCGTTCGACGCATGGCCCCCTTACGGCTACTCCGGCTCCCGGCAGTGGTTCGGCAACCTGAACAACACCTACAACAACAACGCTTCGCAGGCGCGTCACTGAAAATGCCTCCGGTTCTGAATCGACAGGCCGGCGGACGCCCGGTCGGCAGGCTGAATCCAGCCCGCCGACCGGCGGGCGCCGCACTGGCCACAGTGGTTGCATTGAGCATCATCACTGGCTGCGGCAATCAGGAAGGCGGTGCCGCTGCGCCGAGCGGAGGAGACAAAGCGCTTCCTGTGCGCTCTTTGCCCATTGAGAAGTACCTGGTCGACACCTCTCAAGAGAAGCAGCTGCTGCAGGCGAGCAAGGTACTGATCGCGCAATGCATGAAGCGCTTCGGGTTCGACTACACCGGGCCCGACTTCGCGGCCACGGGAACGCAGCACAGCAGTGCTGCCAACAGGGAGCGCCGTTACGGAGTAGCTGATCTGCAGACCGCCAAGAGCAACGGCTATCACTTGCCGGCGCCGGCTGGAACCTCGAAGGGGCCCGCTGCCCCTGCGCAGGAAATGAGCGAGGCCGAGGACCGTGTCTTTATCGGCGATGCCGATCCCGCAAGCGGCGTACACAAAGGCGACAAGGTCAACGGCACGCCCATTCCCGCAGGCGGCTGCTCAGGCGAGGCCAGGCGCGAACTGGGAACTGACACAGAGCATGCGCTAGCCAATGAGATCAATACTAAAAGCTACGTCAAGTCCCTTGCGGACCCGGACGTGAAGCGTCTCTTCGACTCGTGGGCTTCGTGCATGAAGAAGAAGGGGTACCGCTATGCGTCGCCCCCGGACGCCGCGGATTCAGCATCAGGGGAAAAAGCCGACCGAAAAGAAATCGCTCTGGCGGTCGCCGATGTGGAGTGCAAGAAGGATGTCGATCTTCTGGACGCCTGGCACGACGTGGAATCCAGGATCCAGGAAAAAATGATCGCTGAGCACGAGGAAGCACTCGTCGCAGAGAAAAAGCATATGAGCGCCTCCTTGGGTGCCGCCGCCAAGGTATTGGAGAATTCCCGTTGAAACGCTACGTCTGGACCGTGGCCGCCCTGGCGGCGTGCCTCGTTGCTTGCGACACCTCGTCGCCTCCTACTTCGACAGCCTCCCCCGGCTCGTCATCGCCACGAGCCTCCTCGGCGAGTTCTCCCGCCCCCTCCACCGCTTCGGCAGGAGTTGAGGCAGAGCGCGTTCAGCAGGCCCTGACCCCTGCTCTCGACAAGCTGGCCTCCGCCCATGGAGAGGGCAGCAAGTCGCCGTGCAGCCCGGCGCAGGCGACCCTGTTCACGCCCGCGTGTGCGGCCATGGCCAAGGACGCTTCGGCTCTCGCCGAGACGGCGCTTAGCGAAGTCAAGGGCAAGCAGGGGTTCGGCACTCTGCGCAAGGTCGCGATGTCGACACGTGAGGCCGCGGCCCAGTACGCCGAGCTGAACTGCACCAGCCGGCCCACGAAGCTTGGGGATCAAGAAGGCTGCCGGAAGCATGCAGCCGTGATCGCCCAGGCAGCTCAGGATATGCGCGATGGAGTAAACCTTGGCCTCACCGGACGGTGAACCCAGGCGACACAAGGGACGCCCGGCGCCGGGCACCCATCACGGTATGGCCCGGCGCCGTCGCGTGCTGGGGGGCCTGCTGGTCGGCACGATCGGACTGGCGGCCGGAGGCCTGGGCGCCACCGTGTTCATCAAGTCTCCGGCCCAGGCAGCCGCCGAGAAAGCCGCCCCGCCGCAGGATGTACTGACCGCGCCTGTCGAGCACCGGGTCCTGTCCGACACCTTGGTCACCCGCGGGTCGGTGACAGCCGCTCAGACTGTCACCGTTTCGCCCGGTGGCCCATCGGACAAGAGCATCGCCCGGTCGGTCGTGACCAAGGTGCGCACGAAGAAGGGCGCGTCCCTGTCCTTCGGACAGGTTCTCCTTGAGGTCTCGGGCCGGCCGCTCATCGCCCTCCGGGGCGACCTGCCCTCGTACCGGGACTTGCAGCGAGGATCTCAAGGTGACGACGTGGCACAACTCCAGAAGGCACTGACGGAGCTGGGACACGGCATCGGGGCCGACCGCAGGGGCACCTTCGGCGCCGGTACCGAACAGGCCGTGACAGCCTTGTACCAGTCGCGCGGCTACGCCCCGCTTTCCGCATCGGTGCGGGCCCAGCCGTCCGGGACGGAGACGGGGGAGAAAACACCGCCCACACCCCGTACGGCCGCATCAGGGCCGGTGGTCCCGTCGGCAGAAGTGGTCTTCCTCAGCTCCGGGCCGCTGCGCACCGATGCGGTCAACGCAGTGGTCGGCAAGGAAGCCGGCGACAAGCTGCTGACACTGTCGGCAGGACGGCTGGGCGTGCGCGGTTTCGTCGCCGCGCACGAGAAGGGGCTCGTCCACGCAGGACAGAAGGTGGAGATCTTCTCGGAGGTCTCCGGAGAACAGGCCACCGGTTCGGTGGTATCGGTGGCAGACGCCCCCGCGGAGGCCAAGAAGGACGGGGCCCCGGACCAGGGAGGCTATGCCGTCACCGTCAAACCCGACCGGGCGCTGCCCGAGGCATTCTCCGGGCAGGATGTGCGGCTGACGATCGAAGCAGCGACGTCCAAGGGCAAGGTCCTGGCTGTGCCGTCCGCCGCCATTTCGGCTGGCGCGGACGGACGCACCTCCGTCACGGTGCAAGGACCGGATCGGGCACAACACCGGGTCGAGGTGCGCACCGGCATGTCCGGTGACGGTTTCGTACAGGTCATCCCCCAGGCGTCAGCGCACTTGGCGGCCGGAGACCGGGTCGTGGTGGGAACGGACGGAGGCGCCAGGAAGCAGTCACTGGAATGAACACTTCTTCCCATGCTGCTGCACCGCCGGTCATCGAGTTCCGGTCTGTCGAGCTGAGCTACCCCGGCCCGCCGCCGGTACAGGCGCTGCGCCCCTGCGACGTGCGCATCGAGGCGGGCGAATACGTCACCGTGGTGGGGCCGTCAGGATCGGGCAAATCCACCTTCCTCAACATCGCCGGCCTCCTCGATGTGCCCAGCAGCGGCTGCTATCGCCTCGACGGCATCGACACCGGTGCGGTCTCCGATGCGGAACGCGCCGCGCTGCGCGGCACCCGCATCGGGTTCGTCTTTCAGTCCTTCCACCTGCTGGCCCATCGCAGCGCGACCGAAAACGTGGAACTGGCCCTGGTCTACCAGCGCGCTCCGCGCCGCGACCGACGCGAACGCGCGCGCCACGCCTTGCGCCAGGTCGGCCTCGGCCACCGCGTCGACGCTCTGCCCACCCGCCTGTCGGGAGGCGAACGGCAGCGTGTGGCCATTGCCAGAGCACTGGTGACCCGCCCCTCCCTACTGCTGTGCGATGAACCCACCGGCAACCTCGACTCCGGTACCGCTGCCTCCGTCCTGGGCCTCCTGGACGAACTCCACCAAGCCGGTATGACCCTCGTCGTCATCACCCACGATGCCCAGGTTGCGGCCCGCGGCGAGCGCACGCTCGTCCTGCACGACGGAGTCCTGGCCGACCGACAGACTGTGGGGCAAGCATGACCCGCCGCTCCCACCGACGTGAAAGAGTCCGCCGGTCCCGGCTGGCGCCTCGCGACCTGGTCGCCGAAGCGCTCGCCGGGGTGTTGCAGCGCCCGGCCCGCTCGACCCTGACCGCACTGGGCACCGTCCTCGGTGTCGGAACGTTCATCGCTGTCCTCGGCCTGACCGGTACCGCGGCCTCCCAGATCGATGCCCGCTTCAACAAGCTGACGGCTACCGAAGTAGCGGTGAACGACACCGGCGGCCGGGATGCCGACACGGTTCCTCTGGCCTTCCCGCAGGATGCCGACCGGCGCATCGAACGGCTCAACGGCGTGGAGGCGGCAGGGGTCTGCTGGCAGGTACGGCTCGGTGTCGAGCAGACCGTTCGCTCCTCGCCACTGGCCGGTGCCACCAGCGCGGACACCCGTACCAGTGTGCTGGCCGCATCTCCCGGCTTCCTGCGCGCCGCTGAGGCCAGAGTCGCCCAGGGCCGCCTCTTCGACACCTACCATGACACCAACCGGCAGCGCGTCGCCGTGGTCGGGGCGACAACCGCCGCCCGGCTCGGCATCACAACGCTGCGCACACGGCCGGCCGTGTTCATCGGTAACACCGCCTTCACCGTGGTCGGCATCATCGGCGAGGCCGACCGTGAACCGGACCTGCTGATGTCGGTGCTCGTCCCTCGCTCCACCGCTGAAAAGGTGTGGGGGCCGCCCGGTGACCAACGTGCCCACATGCTCGTCTCCACTCGCCTCGGTGCCGCCGCACAGGTCGCCGGCGAGGCGCCCACTGCCCTGCGCCCAGAGCACCCCGAGTACTTCAAGGCCGTTCCGCCGCCTGACCCGCGGGCCCTGCGCTCGGCAGTCACCGGCGACCTGAACCAGCTGTTCCTCTTGCTTGCCACGGTTTGCCTGGTCATCGGCGCGGTCGGCATCGCCAACACCACGCTGGTCGCCGTCATGGAGCGCACCTCCGAAATCGGCCTGCGCCGGGCGCTGGGGGCCCGGGGCACCCACATCACCGCCCAGTTCCTCGCCGAGTCGGCCACACTCGGACTCCTCGGCGGCCTGGCCGGTACCTCCCTGGGCACGGTCACCGTCGTCACGGTCTCCGCCCTGCGCGAATGGACACCGGTCATCGCCCCGCTGGCCGTGGCCACCGCCCCCGCGCTGGGGCTAGCCACGGGCCTACTCGCCGGCCTCTACCCCGCCTGGCGCGCTGCCCGCATCCCGCCAGCTGAGGCACTTCGGCGCTGATCCGACTTGGCTGCCACCGCCCCCTCAGCGCCCTTCTTGTCGCCGGTCGACTGACTGCCCACCAAGCTCCCGCCCGCCCCACCAGCTCCTGCTGTTGGGACGGGCGGGCTGCGCCGTGCCGTGTTCCCCAGGGCACACGGCCGGTGTTGTTTCATCCAACAACGACGTTAGGCCCCTTTTGATACACCGTCATAGTGTGTCGAAGCGCCTGCGGACACCGCTGCTCCTCACTACGGCCATGATGGTCGCGAGCGGCCCTTTGATGTCGCAGGCATTCGCCACCGAGTCCCAACCCGCCCGCACTGTGGCCGCTGATCCGAAGCCGTCGGACGGGGCCCGCTCCGGCCGGGTGGCGAACCCGGACACCAATCTCGGCAAGGACTGGAAGAAGAGCGCCGACCGGGCCGTGACCGGTGCGGCCGACGCGAAGGCTTACCGGATTCTCGTCGCCGATGAGGCGAGGGCGTACGAGTGGAAGACGGTCGCAGCCCTCTCGGAGCCCGGCATGCCCGCCGATTCCTGGATCGGCAACCAGTGCGTCATGGACCGCGATCACGTCGCGGCCGTGTACGCGCCCCGCGCGTTCACCAACAAACCCGACCTGATGCAGGGCGGTGCGTTCACGGCGATCGTGAACACGAAGACAGGCGATGTGACCAAGCTGCCGTTCACCGCCACCCTCGCCTACTTCGACCCCACCTGTAACACCGCCGCGCACACCGCCGCCTTCACCCAGTACCGCGACATGAACGACGCGTCGAAGGTGAAGACGCAGGTGATCACCGTGGACACGGCTGGCAAAACGGCTGCCACGACGGGTGAGCTGCAAGGGCAGGTCTCCTCGGCGGCCCCGGTCAAGGACGGCGTGGTCGCCGGCCTCGGCCGCGATCTCGTCCATATCGACGGCAAGGGCAAGACCCGCCGGCTCGCCACAGGCGACAGCATCCCCTTCGACATCCGCCCCATGACGGGTGACCGCGTCGGCTTCGTGGACCGCAAGGACACCAAGACGGCCCAGGCGAAGGTGTACGACGGCCACGGCAAGCCGCGCACAATCGCCACCGGACGCCTCGGCGACCTGGACCTCGTACCCGGCGAGCAGGGCCGCGCCTTTCTGACCGGTGACACCAAGGATGCGAAGACGGAGGGGAGTGGCGTCACCAAAATCGATGCGCCGGCCGACACCGACGTCTCCTCCCACGGCCGCCTCGCCGTCAACCCCGTCCTCACCCCCGGCATCCGCGCCGGACTGACCCGGATCCAGGCAGCCGGGAAGGGCTTCGACAAGGCCGGCGAGCCCGAGGCGGGCGTGCGTGCCCGCTCCGGCAAGGCCCCCGGGACAGCGGACCAGGACACCCCGCTCACGGTCACCTCGACCGCCACGACGACCGGGAAGAAGGTCGAGCAGCAAGTCGCCGCGGCGCAGCCGCATACCCGAAACGGTCTCTCGCCGGCCCTGACCGGCGCCGCCCGGCCGCGGGTGATGACGAGCGCGGCCGCGTCCGTCTCCCACGATCCCCGGGACACCGACCGCTGGTGCTCCATCTCCCGCAACGACATGAGCGCGCAGGCGCTGCAGCCGACGCCGAACCAGGTCGAATGGGCGGTGGACATGGCCGTACGGGGCGAGCTGCACAGCCAGTGGCTCCGCCAGGGCGGCTACCGCAGCCAGGCCGGCCTCGGCACGATCGACCCGCAGAAGATGTTCCCGCTGCCGAAGCTGAAGGGCGGCGGCCGGATTCCCGCCAACGTCCTGCTCGGCATCCTGGCGCAGGAGTCCAACCTGTGGCAGGCCGAGTCCGGCGCGATCCCCGGCCAGATGGGCAACCCGCTGGCCGCCGTGGACGGTTACTACGGCCACAACGTCAAGGACACCCTGTTGGGCTACTGGCGCATTAACTGGAAGAAGTCCGACTGCGGTTACGGCGTGGGCCAGGTCACCGACGGCATGCGCCTGGCGGGGCATGAGAAGGAGGAGGAGAAGAGCAGCACCGACCCGAAGGTGCAGAAGCTGATCGCGATCGACTACGCCTCCAACATCGCCGCCTCCATGCAGATCCTCGCCGACAAGTGGAACGAGGTCCACGAGGACGGTCAGAAGATTACGGTCAACAACGACGACCCCTCCCGCGTGGAGAACTGGTTCACCGCCGCCTGGAATTACAACCTCGGCTTCAACCCCAAGTCGGCCTCCGCGAAGAACGGCGGCCACTGGGGCTTGGGCTGGTTCAACAACCCCGCTAACCCCATGTACAAAAAGGGTGCTTGGGATCACCCGTTCATGGATGTCAGCCTCAACATCAACAACATCCGTGATGCGGCGCACCCGCAGGACTGGCCGTACGAGGAAAAGGTGATGGGCTGGGCCGCCTGGTCCATCGACACGGGCTTCTCCTACGGCACCGACGGTCGTCAGGACTGGGAGGGCGAGCCCGGGTTCCTCTCCGCCGGCTTCCAGCCCGCCTGGTGGACGGATAAGGCCTACCGCTCCCGCGTCAGCCCGCAGATCGACACCTTCTGCAACGAGAAGAACAGCTGTAACCCGAGCGCTCCGGTCAACTGCCCGGACGAGGCCTGCTACCGGCAGTTCTGGTGGAACCAGGAGAACGCCACCTGGAAGGATAATTGCGACAAAACGTGTGGATTCGAGAACATCAAGTACAAAACTCTGCGCGCCGAGCCCGGCAACGGCCGCCGGCTGAAGAACGGTGAGCCGGTGTGCGATGCCCCGAAGGGCACTGAGGTCGTCACCTCCATCCCCGCCGGCACCGAGACGTGGTCCAGCTGCGGGAAGGCGTCTTCCAAGGGTTCGTTCCAGTTCACCTTCTACCCCGACTGGGACGGTCACTATGAGGCAAAAGCCGATCTGCATTCGGTCGGCGGTGGCCATGGCGGCCACTTCTGGTACACGCACACCCGTAACGAGGACAACCTCGGCGGCGAAGGCAACCGTATGACGATCAAGGGGCAGTGGACGCTCGGGCACAAGCTGGACTGGGCGCGGGTGCTGGTGCACCTGCCCGACACCGGCGCGCAGACCCGGCAGGCCGCCTACGTCGTCCGCAACTCCGACACCACCAGCGAAAAGCGCCACGTGCTCCAGCGCGCCGGCGGCTGGGTCAGCCTCGGCGCGTTCCACTTCACGGGAACTCCGCAGGTCGAGTTGTCGAACGTGACGAAGGACGGGACCGCGGACGAGGACATTGCCTGGGGCTCGATCGCCTTCCAGCCCCTGTCCGGCAAGCCGAAGAACTCTGTCGTCGCCATGGGCGACTCCTACTCCTCCGGTGAGGGCGCCACAGCACCGGGCGGCAAGGACTACTTCCCGGAAACCGACTACTTCAGCAAGCTGAGCGATACGACCACGGACAAGTGCCATCGCTCGAAGCTGGCCTGGTCGCGGCAGGCTTCTCTGCCCGGCTACTCGAAGTCCATCGGTGAGATGGCCGACAGCTTCGATCCAGAGATGGACTACCATTTCGTGGCCTGCTCCGGCGCCCGCACCTACGACATGTTCCAGGAGCAGTCCGGCGAGGCGTCGCAAATCGACTCCGGTTACCTCGACAACAACACCACGCTGGTCACGATGAGCATCGGCGGGAACGACGCCCGGTTCTCGGACATCGTCCAGAAGTGCGTTCTTCCCGCGCTGACGAACTGCGACGGCAACTCCATGGGCAACATCGACCCGACCAACGGCAAAGACACCGGAGGGGACACCGGGCCGCTGAAGGACTGGGCGCCGAAGTGGTTGCACAACTCCGTACGCCCTCAGATCGTGAAAACTCTCAACGCGATCCACACCAGGGCACCGAAGGCAAAGGTCGTCCTCATGGGCTACCCGCGCCTGCTGTCCGCGACGAAGGGGGCGCCATACCCGGGAACATGCGTCCTTAACATGGAGAAGTCGGAGGGCGAGTGGCTCAACGTCATGGCCGACAACCTTGCGGCGGAGATGAAGGGCGCAACACAGGACGCCGGTTCGTGGGCAGTGTTCTCCGACCCGCGTGACGAATTTGACGGCAAGACGATCTGCGGAGACCCGGAGACCGTGCACGGCATCGTAGTCAGCGGGAAATCCAAGGCGGACAATGACGGTATTGCACCGTCGATGCAGTCGTTCCACCCCAAGCCCGCGGGTGCCCGGCTGTATGCCGACAGCCTGGAGCACACGCTCCAAGGCACGGGCTGACAGCCGATAACCAGCCGGGACCTGGGTAGATGCTCACCTACCCAGGCCCCGGCCTTTTCGTACAGGATGATGGGAAGAATGAAAGAACCCCGCCAAAGCGACGTACCGGTAGCTGTCGTCGTGGCCGTAGTCGACGTGGTGATCGTGGCGCTGCTGGCCTCTGCGTATGTGATGTCCGGGCTGAGCATCGGCGCTCCGAGCGCCCATGACACGCACCAGCGCGAAACCTACCAGCACAACATTCTCGTCATCACCACACTGATCACCGGAGGGGGCTGCGCGCTCGCCGCACTGTTCCGACTCTGGAAGACGAGCATCACCCATCTCGTAGTGACCGGACTTCCTCTGCTGGCCTGTATAGCTTGGCGCAGCTGGAGTTGAATGTCGTCACACCGCTCGGGCCGGCGGGCCCTGTTTCCGCCGTGGGGACACCGGGCTGTAGTGACCCGCCGCCGGAGAACACTCGGTGCCGCATTCCGCCGGTCAGGGACGCACCACCGGCTCCAGCGAGAAGCCGTAGGTGATGTCCCAGCGCTCGGCCGTGGTCAGGATGTCTGCGGTCTCCACCGGTCGGCCGTCGTCGAAGTGTGCGCGCTCGATCAGCACCCCCAGCTCCCGCGGCGGCCGCGTGCCTGCTGGCCGCCGCCTGCTGCCCCGGCGCTCGCAGCTGTGTGCCTGTCAGTGGCCGCCGCGTGGTTCGAAGCAGCCGGTCTCCAGGAACGGGCCGCTGACCTCCAGCTGGCTGCCGGAGGGCTTCACGGCGCCATGCACGCAGGCATCCTTGCGCACCCGGAGGGCGAAGAGGGCGCTGCGCCCTCCGGGGTGACCGGGGCGGTCTGGGTGAGGATGTGCCGTTCACCCATGCCGCTCACGACGAGTGTCCCGGGCTGCAGGCCGTCGCCGGTTCGGTAGCCGAGGCGCAGCAGCGCCGCGCGCACGCTGTCCGGGCCCCACATGTGGTCCTTCCACAGATGTCGGAGGACGGGCTCGATGCGGGCGGCTTCCTTCCGTGCGGCTTCTTCACTGGCGGGAGACATCTCACGGGAAGCTTTGAAGCCGTTGTTCTCGCGGTAGTGCGGGGCGCCGTCGTGGGAGTCGGGTTCCACGTTGCCTCGTGCGGGCCCGGTGAGGGAAGGAGCGGTCGAGGGGCTCGGGGCGGGGGAGGGCCCGGTGGTCGTCGGACCGACGTGCTGCTGGCCGCAGGCGGTCAGGGGCAGGACGGCGCCCAAGAGGGCGCCCGCAGCAAGGTAACGGGCTCGGGATCTCATGAGGAGGACTCTGCCACGGCGTCAACGCGGCAACGCTGGCGAAAGCCCGGGCAGGCTTGCGGTGGCGGACGTGATGATCAGAGTGGTTGCGAGGCCAGCGCTGCTGAGAGCCGACCTGGACCGTACGGTGCGGTGGCGGATCCGGGGGCGCGAAGGTGCTGTCAGCCTGGGACGCTGAGTGGGCGGGGCTGCTGCGGGCTGGTTTCAGGTAGGTAGCGCGGCTCGGCGCAGGGCGCTTCGCCGGACGCGCGCGGTGCCGCAGGGCATTTAAGTGAAGCCGTGACCACTGCCTGTGAAAGTCGTTGAAGCTGGCACGACAGGGCCGTGAAGACCAGGTGCAGGCGGGGTCGGGCCGCGGAACCCCAGGTTCGGCGGCGACCGCCTGGGCGTGTTCGGCGCCTGGTTCTGGCGGTATTTGATCGTACTGGTGGGCCGTGTGCGGTGTTTTCCGCCGTGGCTGGGCACACCCTGGAGATAACACACGGTAGCGGTGACGTGCCGCCCTGGAGTCGGCGTAGCGTCGCCGCAGAACGAAACCCCCGGGCGGCGGCCAACCAGCCCCGGGGGCTCCATCATCCTGTGCAGATCAAGGAGCGCTACAGCCATGCGTCCTGACCCTTGTCCGAAGCCGCCTTCTGCGGGCCGCTTCCATAATGCCGAAGCTAGCATGCCGCAGCCGGGCGGCTTAGAAACGAAGGCGGCGAGTGTTTTTGCAGTCACCGGCACCGCCGCCGCGTTCCTGTCGCTGCTGAGTCTGCCCCTGATCCTCATCCAGCAGGCTCCGCCCGCCGCGGCTGCGGTCACGGCGTCCGCGGCCGTGGCTTGCCGCCGGCCGCGACCTTCACGTGAACTACCTGCGGGTTCGCCTGTCCTAAGCCGCCCGCGGGCACCTGCGGCCCGCATCGCCGCGCCGGGCCCCAGCTTCGGGCCCGGCGGGGCACCGGTCGTCTCTTCATTCCGGAGCGACGGCGAATCCCTGTCTGTCAGGGGACGAAAATGCGCCCCGTGCGCGGCCGATCCGCACGGCGGGCGGCGGTAAATCCCCTGCCGCATCCCCCGGAAGGGGCACCTGATGACCGCTGCTGACACCTGCCGCCAGTGCGGCAAGGGCCTCACCTACGCGGGCCGCGGCCGGCGCCGGCTGTACTGCTCGCGCGCCTGCCAGCGCCGCAAGCGCACCCCGGGCAAGGACATCCAGACCGGGCAGGAGCGCTACGAAGTGCTTCAGACGGTGCACCGCATCACCGGCACGCTGCTGGACGCCGAGTACACCGCCGCACCCGATCCGGGGCAGAACCTGCCCCGCTCCGCGCGGGCCCGCAAGCATCTGGAGATCTACGACGCGCTCGCGGTCCTGCAGATGCGCGCCGAGGGCGTCAGCTGGGAGACCATCGGCCAGGCCGCGGGCATCAGCGGTTCCACGGCCAGCCGCAAGTGGAGCCGCGCCTCCGTCGAGAGCAAGCTCCAGCGGTTCAAGGCCCTCGCCGCGGCCGACCCGCCGGAGCCGGCCGGCCCGGCCGCGGTGCCGCGTCAGCGGGGGGCTGACGGCGCGCCCCCCGGCCGCCAGCCGCCCGGTGACGAGGAGAGCGGCGGGGCCGGAGGGCTCAGCAGCGTCCAGCAGTTCGCCAACGCCCTGTCCCACCTGCAGCGCGGCAGCACCAAACCGGTCCGCGACATCGCTCAGAACGCCAGGATCTCGGCCTCCTACGTCTCCCGCGTGCTGTCCGGAGAACGCGTTCCCTCATGGTCCGTGGCCCGCCGTATCACCCTGGCCTGCGACGGCGACCCCGCAGCCCTGCGCACCCTGTGGCGCGCCGCACGCGGCGTGACGCCGTCCGCCAAGATCACCTCCGAAGACGCAGTCGGCGCCCTGCACGCCGCCCTGCGCGGCCTGCACCTGTCCGCCGGCCGACCCGACCCCTACCTCCTGCACACCCAGTGCCAGGGCTCCCTGACCGAAGGTCAGATCACCGATGTCTTCCACGGCCAGTACCTGCCCGACTGGCCCGCGCTCGGCCGCCTCGTCCTGGCCCTCGACGGCCGGCCCGACACCCTGCGCCCCCTGTGGAACGCAGCCAACCCCACACCCCCTTCACTCGCACCCGCCCGCAACCGCCGCCTCGTCGGCCTGCCCGCCAGCGCCTTCGGATAACCACCCAGGCCACCGGCCGCACTCGCTCGTCCCCGGGGAGACGACATGCCCGCCAACCCACTCGCCACCCAACCGCCCACCAACGTGCCCGTCAGCATCCGCCTGCCGCTGGACTTCCTCGCCTTCTGCCAACTGCGCCACACCGCCTACCACCGCCATGCCCTACTGCGCCTGGGCGAGCAGAGTGCAGCCGAGCGCGCCGTCGAAGACGCCCTGGGCACCCTGGCCACCAACTGGCGCCGCGTCCTCAGCAGCCGGCACCCGGCCCGCCACGCCTGGCAGACCCTCGCAGCGAGCATCGACATCCAGGCCCGCCGCCAGACCAACGCCCCACCCACCGCAGCCCGCACCCTGTACACCCTGCTGCCCGCCCGCCAGGCCGACGCCCTCCTCCTGCACCTGCAACACCTGCCCCCGCACCACGCCGCGGACCTGACCGGACTCGATCCGGCCGTCCTCGCCTACCACCTGGGCGCTGCCCAGCACACCCTCGACGCCCGCATGCCCGGCACCAGGCCGCCGAGGCGCTGATGGACAGTTACGGGCCGCTGGATGAGGAGGATCTGCGTGATCACTACCGTGAGCAGGTCGAGGAGATCGTGGCGGTCAAGCTGGAAGACCGTGCCCCAGGGTGCCAGCGACGTCCGGCTCCAGGAGATCGCGGCCGAAGCGCTCAAGGAGGTGTACTTCCAGGACGGCGGCCGCTGCGCCGGCTCTCTGGAGGAGGCCCGGTTCACGGACATTGAGCACCTCGAGTTCGACCTGTAGCAGCCGTACCCGTTCACGCATCCTCGCGGCGTGCAGCGTTTCCACCCGGGTGAGCGCCTTCGCGGTGGCGGCCTGCTTCATCGCGCTGCCGGCGAACTCCAGCAACAGCTCCACCGCCGCGTGGCTCTTGGCAGTGCCGCAGCTCGGCCTCGTTCAGCAGCTCCGGTTCGCTGGCCAGGCCATCTCAGGTCGGCCAACCGTTGCTGGGCCCACCACTGGCGCCGTCGGCGCCACCAGCCGCCGCCCGGCCGGTTCTGGGCCCGTACCTTGTGGATCTGCCCCACGAAGGCCCGGATCTGCGTCTCCTGCCCGGGCGTCCACTCCAGTCCAGTGCCCTCATGGAGCGTCCGTACGGCCTCCTGGACGGTCTCCACGGGTCCCTTCCCGTCCCTCATGCGATGCCCTGTCCCGGCCGGTCATGTCCGGGACGGGGTTCCGTTCTTCCCGTGCGGCCCGTACGCCTATTCCGGTTCGGCGTCGTCCGGTGGGCCGTTGATCGTCGGCGGATGGCCTTGGGGGGCTGAGGGGAGGCGACGACGGGAATGAAGAACCGTCCGAATCTCCTGGTATGCCAATTTATGTCGGAAAACCGGTCATGACCAAGCTAGTTACTCCTGTCTTTTCCCCTTGACGGGAGCCCGGTTGACTGCCGGTCAGCGCGACCGCCGCGCTACTCGTTCCGGGAAGCATCCATGCTCGCTGATCCGTCTGCTGTCCGCGGCACCTGCGGGGCAACGTCGTGGCGTCGGCACCCCTGCGTCATCGTCATCGTTGTGGTCCTGCTGCTGACCGCCCTCAACCACGTCGTGCCCGTCCAGGAGGTCCTTCCCGCTGCTGTAGGGCTGCTTCCTGTGCTGCAGGACTGCCGCGTCCGGCGCGCCACGCCCCGGCCGGGGGAGGCACGGCGGTGACGGGAGCGATCAGGCGTCAGATGGGTTCGCCCCGTAGGCGGGGCACCGATCCTGCACGGCTGAACACCGCCGTGCACGACCCGGAGTTCGGCCTCCTGCTGAACAGCGATCAGGTCGCCCGGCTCATGACCCTGACCAGGGATTCTTTGCACAGTGCGGTCAGCTCAGGGCGGTTCCCTCCGCACGACCGGAAGATCGGCGGCCTCGTCTACTGGTCCAAGAGCACGGTCGACCGCATCGTTGACGAGCGTTCACAACGCCTTGAGGTCGAACTCCGTGTGGGCGGCCATCCGCTACCGCGGGAATCCGACGCCTTGCCGATGCCGCCCGCCGATGGTGACGAGGTCTTCGGGGACGCCTCGCTGCGCACCGTGCTCGCCCCAGACCACCGGACGGCGGAAGAGGACCCGCAGACCCAGCCGGCGGACAACGACGTCGTCACGGGATGAGCCCGTCGCGCAGTGCTGCGAGGGGGCCGCCGTGCGAAAGGGCGGAGAGCCGCACGCCACTGCCCAGGAACTGATGGCGGAGCAGGCGACCGTCGGCCCTGCAGCACGGCAAAACCCTCGACACCTTGGTGCGCGCGGTGCAGGCGGTACTTCGGGGACTGTGATGCGTCGGGGGAGGACATCGAGCGCGACTTCGTCGCCCGTACCGGCTGCTGGTCCACGGTCGAACGCGTCGCCCTCACCTACGGGCAGGTTCTCGCCTACGACCTGTCCCCGGCGGAGGGCAAACGCGGCGATCCGCCTGGCCGGCCTTCGCCCGCCGCCACGGCCTCGATGCCGCCCCGCTCGGTGCAGTGGGAGGTCGAAGCCCTGGACCCGGACGAACTGCAGCGCCTGGTCCTCGCCGCCGTCGCCCCGCACGTCGACCGCACGGCCCTGGCCCGCCAGATCGCGCGGGAAGAGGAACAGCGGCGCGCCCTGCAGCGCTTCGCCCGCAGCTGGCCGGACGGCTTCCGCGCCTCTGCCGAGCCGGCGGAGGATGCTGCGGTCGACGAGCCCACCGTGACCTCTCCGGCCGCGCAGGATCCCGCTGCGGTGGAGCGGTTCTGGACGGCGGAGCTGATGCGGGAGGCTGAGCCCTTGCCGATGCCGGACTATGACGAGGACGACGAAGCGAGCGGTCCGGAGGCGTAGGCGGGCCGGGCTGGCGTCGGCACCGGCATCTGGCCGCCGCCGGCCCGGGCCCGCCGTGCTCGTTCGTCTTGCCGGGGAACGAAGCGCGCTGATCCTGCCCTAATGACCGAGTCGACCTGCGTGGGTGTCCGTGCGGGGTGGGCTGGGTGGTCGTCCTAGGGTCGGGTTGTGGAGGAGTACGGCGAGTCGGCGGCGCACTGGGGCGACGGGCCCTTGGTGGAGGTGGCGTTGCCGGACGGGCAGGCGGTCCGGGCCGTGGTCACCCGACGATGGCGCGACCGGTCCGGCACCTGGTGGTACGAGTGCGAGCTCACACTGCCCGGCCGTGTGGACGCTCCGCGCGGTCCCATCCAGCAGCCACACGTCGTGACTTTCATCGCTCCGTACGGCATCGTGCAGCCCATCGAGGGCCAGAACTACACCATCCTTGATCCTCCGCCGCCGGAGAAGCGCACCCGCTGGCGCGTCGACCTGACGCGGGACGGACGGCGCCTGGTGCACCGCCTAGACTGCGCCGCGGGGTCCGAAGGCGGCCGCCTGGCCACCGACGCCGACGCCCTCCGGCTCCTGGCCCAGGGCCCGGAGGTGGCCACCACATGTGTGATCTGCCGCCCGGAGGCGGTGCTGCGTAAGCTGCCTCCTCCCGCGGACGCTGATACGCCCTGAGCCGGAGAAGCAGACCGTCGTGGGCAGGCTCTCTCGAACTCCGGTGGCAGAGTGCCCCCTCGACGGCCACCGTTCCGCACGACAAGCGGGCTGTCGAGCAAGCAGGACTCGCGCACCATCTTGCAGCCGCTGACCCGGCCGATCTCCTTGACCAGCCAGTACTGGCGGTGACATCGCAGGGCTGCGTACCGCTACTCCGGCAGGGCTCGATGGATGGTGTCGTGCAGGGAGCGCATGGCGTCGGCTGGGAGAGCGAAGACGTTCGCGATCTCTTCCAGATCCTTCGATATCTCCCGCAGATGGGCATCGGGCGGACCGGCGCGAAGAAAGCTGGCCAACGTCTGCTGGGCTTTCGCCCAGTTCTGGCGGGTGCACTGGATGAGGAACAGACCGCCCAGTTCATCCCTACGGTTGAGGGAGCCGCCGGTTGCGGCAACGCTTTGCAGTTCCTCGGCGCGGCCCAACTCGGACTCCCAGCCAGGCTGCGCCAGCAGGCGCCGCACCATCGCCAACTCGAAAGGGCCCCAAGCATCGCAGGGGTCCAGTTCCATGCCCGCCGCCAGCTCGCTGAGGGCGGCCTCGTAACGGCCCATGAGCCGGTAGAGCCTGCCGCGGTGGATGTGGGCCCAGGGGGTGTCGGGGGCGAGTTCGATGGCGCGGGTGAGGTCGGTGAGGGCGTCGTCGTAGCGGCCCATCGCTTCATATGTGCCGCCGCGCCGGGTGTAGGCCCAGGCGTCGTCGGGGTCGAGTTCGATGGCGCGGGTGTAGTCGGTGAGGGCGTCGTCGTAGCGGCCCATCGCTTCATACGTGTCGCCGCGGTGGATATGGGCCCAGGGGGTGCCGGGGTCGAGTTCGATGGCGCGGGTGAGGTCGGTGAGGGCGTCGTCGCAGCGGCCCGTCATCTGAAAGGTGCGGCCGCGCTGGGCGTGAGCCCGGGCATAGCTGGGCTTGAGTTCGATGGCGCGGGTGTAGTCGGTGAGGGCGTCGTCGTAGCGGTCCATCAACCGGTAGATGTCGCCGCGCTGGGTGTGGGCCCAGGGGGTGTCGGGGTCGAGTTCGATGGCGCGGGTGTAGTCGGTGAGGGCGTCGTCGCAGCGGCCCATCGACCAGTAGGTGATGCCGCGCTGGATGCGGATCCAGGCGTCGTCGGGGTTGAGTTCGATGGCGCGGGTGTAGTCGGTGAGGGCGTCGTCGCAGCGGCTCATCAACCGGTAGGCGGTGCCGCGCTGGGTGTGGGCCCAGGGGTTGTCGGGGTTGAGTTCGATGGCGCGGGTGTAGTCGGTGAGGGCGTCGTCGTAGCGGTCCATCAACTCATAAGTAAAGCCGCGCTGGGTGTGGGCCCAGGGGTTGTCGGGGTTGAGTTCGATGGCGCGGGTGTAGTCGGTGAGGGCGTCGTCGTAGCGGTCCATCGCTTCATACGTGTCGCCGCGTTGGATGTGGGGCCAGGGGTTGTCGGGGTTGAGTTCGATGGCGCGGGTGTAGTCGGCGAGGGCTTCGTCATGGCGTCGTGTAAGGAAATACGTGTTGCCCCGGCCTTCATAGGCACTGCCCAGGCGCGGGGCGAGGTCTAGCGCGGCTGTGTAGTCGGCCAGCGCAGCCTCCATGTCCCCAGCAGCACGTCGTTCGCGGCCGCGCAGGGCATAGGCCAAGGCACGACCGTCCGGGCTGAGCCCGGCACTGATGAGTATGCGGGTGAGCATGCTGACGATGCTGTTGGGTTCAGCTTCCAGGGCGGCCACGAAGTCCCGGCCCCACCGGCCCAGGGCGGGAGCGTCAGTGTCGTGGCCGGCTTGCTGCAGGATCTGGGCCCAGCGGCGCAGCGTCGCGGTGCTGTGGGCGTAAGCGTGCAGGGTTTCGGCGAGGGCAGCGGGCAAGGCCCGGTGCGGATGTGCGCACAACCGGTGATAGATCTCGCGCAGCCGGTATTCACGCCATTGCTGGCTGTCCCACCACTGCTCCGGCACACGGTCGTCCCCCTCTTCCTCGTGCTGGCGTCGCTGGGCGTAGGCGCCGGCCAGGAGGGTGTGCTGCTGCTGCCATTGCCGGGGGGACTGCGTGCGTTGCAGGCGGAGCATGGTGTCGCGTACGACGTCGTGGTAGCGGCAGCGGCCGGACAGGTCGGTGACGAACGGCCGGCCGCGCAGCCAGCCGAAAATATCTGCCCCGTCTTCCTCACCCGTGAGCAGTCGGCAGATGTCTTCGTCCAGTTCCAGCGGCAGCGCGCACGCCAAGGCCGCGGCACGGCGGGCCGGGTCGTTCTCCCAGCGCAGGAACCGTTCGACGGCTGTGCCGCTGGGGTCTCCGACATCTTCGGCGGTGGCCGGGCGGGCCTCGGCCAGCAGGTGCACCAGCACCGGCAGCCGCCCGGACAGCCGCAGGATCACCTCGATGACCTGATTATCACGAATCTCCCGGGCGGCCAGGAGCTGGCGTGCTTCGGCCTCGGTGAAGATCTCAAGTTCCAGTTCGTGCACCAGGTCCAGGTGGTCGCTCCAGATGGTGGAGGACAGGCGGCTTTGCCCGGCCGCGACGACCATCACGCCGACAGGCAGTTCCCCGTACCGCGCCTCGATGAGGACATCCCGCAGCCACACGTCCAGGAACGCGCCGGTGTACTCGTAGGTGTCGAAGAACAGCACCACCCGCCCTGCCCGCTGAGCCGCCTCTTCGACGGCCCGCACGAACAGCGGCGTCAGCACCTGAAGCGGAGAGAGCACCATCTGGGCGTCGTCGCGGTTACGGAAGCGGGCCGCGAACGCCGCCCGGACCCGGTCGGCGCCGAGCGCCACCTGAGCGGGGTCCACCGCCCCGACGAACGGCCCCGCGCCCGGCATCATGCCCAGTCCCGCCAGCCCGACCTGCGAGACCACCATGCTCCCCGGCGACGGCCCAGGTTCCGGCGGCTCACCGCTGATGGCCCCCTGCGGCGCACCGTCGCCCTGCGGGACCGCGGTTGCGGCTTCGGCCTCATGGCACCGTTGCCGGTAGGCACTCAGCGCCTTGCCGAACTCCTTCGTCCCGTGCCCCTGCCGCGCCAACTGACCGGTGATGGCCTCCATCACCTCCACGGCGTCGGCGACCGCATCGCCCACGTACGCCGTGGCCGCACCGTGCTCGCTGGCGATCGCCTCCCACCGCCGCACCAGCGTCGTCTTGCCCACACCCCCCGGCCCGCGCACATGAAAGAAGAAGTCCGCCGCCTCATCCTCCGGCGAGCACTCCAGACTCTCCCGGAAGACCGACAACTCGCTGCGTCGGCCCACAAACCCGTCACGCCGCCGACGCCGGATCAAATCCCGCCGCGAAACCATGCCTGCTCCCCTCCCTGCGGCCCCCACCGTCATGATTGTCGGTCGCGAGGTGCCAGGAAAAGTGCCGGTGCGCACCCGGTGCTGCCCAGCGGATGCGCACCAGGCCTCACGGGGGTGCGGTTACCGGTGCGCACCGGGTGCGGAGTGCACGGCGTGAGCCAGCACCAGGCGCTCGTCGCGCATCGCCTCCAGGGCGCCGGCGGTGTCCGGGTGGTCGGGGTCGGGGATGACGGTCACCGTGAACGGGAGGATGCTGCGGGCGATGCCCGGCGCCGCCGTAGTGGGGGAGTCCCGTGCCCAGTCCCGCAGCGCGGACAGCAGTACGCATCCGGTCTCGTCCATCGCGAAGGAGTCCGCGCACGCGTCGGTCCCCCCCGTCCACGGCCGTAACGGGCCAGATGATGTCCTCGGCTAGCCGCAGCAGGACGAACGCCAGCTCCGGTCCGCTTCCGCCCGCCCGGCGACCGCGGCGCCGCCACCGGCCTGCAGCGCCAGGAGGTAGTCGAAGCCCCGCTCCACCTGCTGGGGCGTCAGCGGTGTACGGGACGGGATTAGGTACGGCATCACGCTCTCCTCACGATGGCCGCCGTGCCACTCACGGCGTCATTCCCGCATGCTCGGTTGGCTGGCCTGTGGACAGAGGCCGGAGAACTCCCCTCCCTGTCACCGCGGTCCGCCAGCAGGCCGAGGACGAGCGCCAGGGACAGGAGGCGCCGGCCCTGCTGGAGCAGAAGGCCGGCGGCTGACTCTCGCGTGCCCGGCCCACTGGGCACACTCTGAACCGGTGGCGCGGCACCAAGGTCACCTGGGTAACCGACCGCGTTGCCGGTGGGCCAGTGGTACGGCGACGGGGGCTCCGTGCCGGGCAGGGTGGCGCGTGCGCATCTTCCCGGAACCAGGCGTGCCGGGGACGGTGGGGGTATGGCGAAGGACTTGAGGGAGTTGTACTGCGCGACCTGTCGGTCGCGCGAGCAGCACATCGCGTTGGACAGCCGGGAGCAGCGGCGGTGGTTGCGGGAGGTGACAGGGCGGGTGCCGGACGGGTTTTGGATGTGTACCCGGCCCGGGTGCCGCAACGTGCGTACCTACTGGGAGGACGAGCCGTTCGACCAGCCGCTGCGAATGCCATAGGCGGCTGCGGCGTCGGACGACCGGGGCGCCGCTCTGGGGCTGCGAGGAAGGTCGGCCATGCCTGCCGGGTTGCATCACTGGAATCGCCGCATGGCCTGCCTCATCATCGTGAGATGGCTGAGCGGACGGACCTGCCGCGGTTGCGGAATCTGATCGAGGGCGTGCTGGCGAACCTGTACCAGCTGTACGGTCACCAGGACCTGCCGGAGCTGTGCGATCGCCTGTGCCTCCCGCCGCCCCCTCCCGAAGACGGGCACACGAAGCACCAGCGCCTGACAGCCAGTCTGCAAGCTTGTCCGGGGGACCGCCTGGAGGATGTCGCCGAAGCGGTTCTCGGCACAGAGCCGCTGCGCGCACGGGAGCGCAATGAGCTGCAGGACGTGCTGTGGCTCGGCCGCCCCTACGTGGAGATACCCGGGCGTACGCGGCGTGAGCTGGCCAAGGACTTTGACCTGGCCGACCACCTCGGCTACCCGGACCGCTTTCTCGCCCTCCTGCAACGTCTGTGGGACCTGGACGGCGACCTCGGCGGGTGGGGGAACCCCGCCCGCAGCCTGTGCGGCCAGATCGAGCGCCATGTGATCAGGTTCCGTGACTGGTCGACCGAGGAGCTCTTCGACAAGCTGAAGGCGTTCGAAGCCACGCACCCACGCTTCGGATATTTCCTTGAGGGCCTGGCCTCCCCAGCCGTCCTTCCTGACGAGGAAGCTCAACGGCACTTCGTCGAACTGGCCAACCGCCACCTGCAACCGCTGGGGGCACAGCTGCGCCAGGAGGGGGAAGAGGACGGCTACCCCCTGTTCCAGCTCGTTCGGCCGGGATACGGCACCGCCCGCCGACCACGCAACCTCATCTTCGCCACCTTGGGCAAGCCCGACATCCGCTTCACCAGCGCTCTCGACTGTGAGGTCTCATTGATGTTGCTGTGACCGTCTGTCGTTGACCTGCGGTACCGCACATACATCGCGACGGGTTCTAGAGACACGACGGGCTGTTTGACCTGCGGTCTTGCAGGTTGGATAAGACTGCTGCATCTAGACTGAGAACCTCTATGAGAGGGCGGTGGTGGGGGAGGGTCCGGGGGGGGGGCCGGACCCACATGCGGTGCGGCTACCGGCACTTGACGGGTCCGGTCGGTGAGCGTGTACGGGTGATCCATCCCAAGATCACTTACCGTGCGTACGCCGCGACGGCCGTCATCCGTGCCCCACGAATGTGCCGCTATCTGCGCCCGCTGATGACGCCCTCCGGCCATGCGTACAGCTTTGATCAGGCCCGTCGGATGTCAGCCCATGCCTGCGAGATGTCAAACTGGGCGGGTGCCTGAACAGCCCTTCGTCTTCCTTCCGCTGTCCTATGCGGCCAGGCCGCCTCGGATCGTTGTGGTGGTGCCACACGACGATGAGCGCTGGGTTCGGTGGACGGCGGCGGGCCTTGCCCGGCTGTCGAGGGTGTGGGGCTGCAGTGGAAGTGTGGTGGTGCCGTCCAGCGCGGTCGGACATCCCGCAGTAGACCGGTGCTTGGCACGCCTGCACCCCGATCACGTGGTTGCCTACGGTCCGTCGTGGACCACGTTCGACGCCCTGTACCCCGGCACTATCGACCGGCTGCTGGCCGAGAAGAACATCTCTGACAATTCCATCGCAGCACAGTTCAAGGAGATGCTGCGCAAGGAACCGTGGAACGGAACAGTCGTGCACGAGGCTGAGGCGGCTGCCGACAGCCTTCGTTCACGCCTGGGCGCGAACCGACGGGATGACCACGTCCAGTGCAGCCATCTGTTTGACTATGTGAGGTCTCATTGATGTTGCTGTGACCGTCTGTCGTTGACCTGCGGTACCGCACATACATCGCGACGGGTTCTAGAGACACGACGGGCTGTTTGACCTGCGGTCTTGCAGGTTGGATAAGACTGCTGCATCTAGACTGAGAACCTCTATGAGAGGGCGGTGGTGGGGGAGGGTCCGGGGGTGGGGCCGGACCCACATGCGGTGCGGCTACCGGCACTTGACGGGTCCGGTCGGTGAGCGTGTACGGGTGATCCATCCCAAGATCACTTACCGTGCGTACGCCGCGACGGCCGTCATCCGTGCCCCACGAATGTGCCGCTATCTGCGCCCGCTGATGACGCCCTCCGGCCATGCGTACAGCTTTGATCAGGCCCGTCGGATGTCAGCCCATGCCTGCGAGATGTCAAACTGGGCGGGTGCCTGAACAGCCCTTCGTCTTCCTTCCGCTGTCCTATGCGGCCAGGCCGCCTCGGATCGTTGTGGTGGTGCCACACGACGATGAGCGCTGGGTTCGGTGGACGGCGGCGGGCCTTGCCCGGCTGTCGAGGGTGTGGGGCTGCAGTGGAAGTGTGGTGGTGCCGTCCAGCGCGGTCGGACATCCCGCAGTAGACCGGTGCTTGGCACGCCTGCACCCCGATCACGTGGTTGCCTACGGTCCGTCGTGGACCACGTTCGACGCCCTGTACCCCGGCACTATCGACCGGCTGCTGGCCGAGAAGAACATCTCTGACAATTCCATCGCAGCACAGTTCAAGGAGATGCTGCGCAAGGAACCGTGGAACGGAACAGTCGTGCACGAGGCTGAGGCGGCTGCCGACAGCCTTCGTTCACGCCTGGGCGCGAACCGACGGGATGACCACGTCCAGTGCAGCCATCTGTTTGACTACGACAACGCACGTGAACTGACGCCGCTGGCTGCGGTGGCCACGACCCCTGTCATGGGTGTTCCGGCGACTCTCGTGACCACCCCGGAGGCTCTGGCCTACGCGATGCATGTCGGCATCGAGGCATCCGACGCCAGCGGAGATATTCCAGCTGAGCAGTGGCGGGAGGCAGCTCTCCGCGGCGCCGAGTCGGCACTGTTGTCGCAACTGCACCCAGATGAAGCCGATGGAGCCCACGCGGCCCGGTCACACGAGGCAGCGCTGTGCGTCCCGATCACGAGAGCCTTCCAGCACCGGGAGCGCATTGCCGTCCTGGGAAACCGGCCCGAAGACTTCGCACTGGCCGAGACCCTCCGGCAGATCCGAGGCGCGGTGACCTGGATCCCCTGGACAGAAGCAGGCCTCAGCGACATGTGGTTGTTTCCCGGCAGCGCATCGGAGCGGCTGCTGGTGACGAGCGCGTCGTTGAGCTTGGAGGAGACGCAGCAACGCATCAACACGCGGTGGGACAGGCGGCCTGTCAGGTCCGTTGATCCTGACGAGGAGAAGCGCTCATTCGACGTGGTTGAGCCCGGCAACATCGACCTGGCCCATCCGTTCATGGTGGTCTTGAAGAACGCCTGGGACCAACCGCGTTCTCTTCCCGCGACCGTGGAATCGGACGGCTCACTCCAGACATCGCTGTCTCTCGCTGCGGAGGTCCCACGCGGCCTCAACCCGAATGAGCACCGCTGGCAGGTCACTCTCACCGCCGCCAACCACCCGGTCCCGCCTCTCGTCGTTTTGGACTCGTCCACCGTCACGGCAACAGGCCAAAGCCCATGGGAGACTTTCGTCCGCGCAGCCGACGGAGGCATCACCTACTGGTCGCACCGCTACGACTCCGTACCGAGCGGGGCTTCGCTGGCTGGCTCGCTGGCGTCTCCCAAACTGGCCTGGCCCGGCATCAAACGCATCCTGCAGGTCGCCGCCGCAGCGAACGACATCACCATTCTGCCCAGCCCTGCCGGCAGACGTGCTGCCATCACCGAGCGGCTCCTTGGGTCCCGTGCCGCTTTGGAGGCACTGGCCGCCAGCCCCGGTTGGCCGCTCCTGCACCGCTTCACCTCCGACGCCCCGAACACCGGCTGCCCGGAAGGCAGTTGGTGGAAGCTGAAGTCTGCGGTCGTGCTGTCCTGGGAGGCCATCGAAGCGCATGACGACAGCAGCTGGGAACTGGCCGCTCGCAGAGAGCAGATCGACCAGTGGACGTCACAAGGTGTGCTGCGGCGCGGGCTGATCCTTGGCTGCGATCACTGCCCCATTCTGGAGTTCTATCCCCTCGCCGAGATCAGTCAGAGCTACCGCTGCAGGCGCTGCGGAGGGGACAACCAGCTCGCCAAGAACCGTTGGAAGCCAGCCGCAGACGAGCCCCGCTGGTTCTACGACCTGCACCCGGCCGTGCTGGAGCTCGTCACGAACGATGGAGACGTGCCACTGCTGGCCACGCAGTATCTGCGTAACCAGTACTGGGCGCGAGGAGGTTTGGTATGTGAGGAGTTCGAACTCCTCAAGGACGACAAGCGATTCGTCGAGATGGACTTCGCTCTTGCCACCACGGAGGAACTGTGGCTGGGGGAGGCCAAGAGCAACGACTCTCTCGGCAGGAGCCCTGGCCAGCGGCGAAACGAGGCCAGCAAGCTCATGGAGGGGTGCGCAGCTGTCGGCGCGTCCGGTCTCATCATGGCCACCGCCAAAACGCAGTGGGCAGACACGACCATTGAAGCGCTCACCGAAGAACGCCGGGGACGTCTGCGCGCCGGAAAGGCCGTGCCCAGGATCAGTCTGCTGACGGGTCTTGGAGCGTCACCGAAGCTCTCTCCTCTGACCAGCCCGTGAGGCTGCCTGTTCGGTACGTGGCTTGAGCACAACTGGTGGGCGATGGGCGCCGCTCCAACCGCGCGAGCTGCACCTTGCCGTGATGGCTGTCCCATCCGCCCTGGCCCTTGTGATGCCGCCTTCCTGGATCCCTGGCTCTCAGCGTCCCCCACACCGTCGGCGACTGCGGCGAGTGCTTCGCCCGACGGCGATGGTGCATCGTTGGGGGAGCGGTGTGTCAGCGCCGAGGGCGTTGAGAAACTCAGGACGGGCCACGCGATCGGGATGCCGGGTCGGGAGAGGTAGAGGCCAGTGTGGTTGATGCCGCAGGTGTCGCTGCAGTCGAGCGGCAGGTATCCGGCGGTCTGCTGTCCCGCGCAGCGGTGTCGCATCGAACCGGCGAACAGGGCACCGGCATACGACTTGGCGTCAAGCGGGAACTGGCGGTCGTGCGCCTGGCCGCTGAGATCTTCACGGCTTGCGGCCAGGGCTGAGACCATGCGGGGTCTCGCCCGCTCGCCGGATTTCACAACCGCGCAAACCCTCTTGATGTCCAACTGCTCTGGACATCAAGGCTTATGGTGGTGGTGTGATTTCAACCGCCGACCTGCTCCGCGGCATGCTGGGCGAGAGCGCGTACAGGGCCTTGGAGGCATTGGCCAGCACGGCCACGCCCATGTCCGGCCGGATGGTCGCGAGGGCTCTGGACGTGTCTCCGACCACGGCGACAGCGGCGCTGGGCAAGCTCAGAGAGGCCGGGTTCGCCACCTCAAGCCAGGTCGGGCGTGCCAAGCAGTGGCGCCTCAACACCGACAAGGGCGTGCTGCGCACGTGGCTGGAGGAGACCCGGGTGAGCGCCGCGGACGCTCCGGCTCCCACCGGGATGAGCCCGTACGCGACCGGTGGCGGCGGCGTCACCTTCGAGCGCAAAGTCGCCGTCCAATACCTTGCCCATCTGCTCCTCGGAGAGGGTGCGGCCGAGCTGGGCGACAGTCGGTCGGTCGTCAGCGTGGCTTTTCAGCAAGCACCGGAACACTCGGTTGACGACCTCGTCATCCGCGCGGCCCGTGCCGACGAGCCGGAGCCGTCCCTGGTGCTCGCCCTCGCCATGCGCCGCGCACCCAATCTCGTCAAGAGCAACGAGTCGAGCGCCAAGCTCATCTGCACGTTCGTGCAGGAGGTCGTCAACGCACCCGCCGAGGGGCCTGAATACCGAGCCGCTCTGGTTGTCGCCGGTCCGCAAGAGCACGCGGAGCAGCTGGCAGCACTCGCCGCCGAGGCCGTCGCGCAAAAGGATGCGCCCAGCTTCTTCGGCCTCATTCGGACGCACCAAAAGTTCCTGGCCGGCGTTCGAACACGGCTCACGCACATCGAAGAACTCGTCAAACTCGCCCTGGCCACGCTCGGGACCGCCGATCCCAGCCCGCAGCTCGTCGAACAGCGCACCTGGGAACTGATGTCACGGCTGACCGTACTCATGCCTCGACTCGAGACACCGGACGAATCGGACTGGGCCCGAGTAACGAACTCCTTGATCCCTGTGGCCCGCGGCACTGACCTCTACGGGGCAACACGGTTGCTGGAACGGCTCGTTGCCCTGGCTGACGAGTACCCGCCGAAGGCAGCCACCGTCGACCTGAGTCTTCTGCGGCGCGACGCGCACCAGGTCCTCGACTCGACCACACGCCGCCACCGGCAGGGATGGAAGGCCCTCAGCCACCTTCACGAACGGGCGCTTGCCTCGGTGCGCAACGAGATCGCCACCGAGGACAGTCGCACGGTGCATCTTGACCGGAGCGATACGGCCAGTCAGCTGCTCCAGCTCGTGGAGTCCCCAGCGGCGGCGGTCGTCGCGCACGGTGACTCCGGCGTGGGCAAGAGCGCCCTCGTCGTCCGCACGCTCACCGAAGCCGCACAGGACCCCGATTCCACGCAGGTGGCCTGCATCAACCTGCGGCACCTTCCCCCGACCACAGTAGAATTGGAGTCCGTACTCGGCACCTCGCTCACCGCGCTACTCGGCGAGCTGAGCGCCCCCCGGCGCCTCCTTGTCATCGACGGCGCGGATGCGCTCGCCGAGGGCATGCTGGACCCCTTCCTCTATCTGATGGACGCGGCTGGCCAGGTCGACGTCAAAGTTGTCGCCGTCACAGCGAACGACGCCCAGCAAGTGGTCCGTGACACGATCAACGATCGCTGCGTCGGGGAGGTCGCCAGCTTCGAGGTACCACCGTTGACCGATGTCCAGGTAGCCGAAATCGTCGCAGTCTTTAACGAGTTGTCGGCTCTCGCGGCAGACCCGCGCTCACGTGAGCTGCTGCGCCGACCTGTGGTGGTGGACCTGCTCGTCCGAGGAGGCGTGAAGAGCACCCCTCTCAGCGACGCCGATGCCATGCAGCAGGTGTGGTCGGGACTGGTGCTCCGCCGGCGTCCTGAACGCGGGACCCCGGACGCCCGAAACATTGCCCTTCTCCGCCTGGCCGCCCTGGAACTCGGCCAAGGAGACCCCCTGGAGGTCGTCGGAGCAATCGATCCCACGGCGCTTGCGGGACTGCGCCAGGACGGGGTGCTGCGCACGGACATGGACGACCCGTTCGCCATCGGCCCGCAGTTCGCCCACGACGAAGTGCGCCGGTATGCGATCGCCCGGCTCTTCCTCTCAGCCGGCCACCTCACGGCGAAATTGGTCGAGGCCGGCGTGCCGCGCTGGGCGCTCGGTGCCGCACGTCTTGCCTGCCAGGCACTGCTTGCCGCTCCCGACACCCCGAAAGCCCCTCTGCGCGGCAGGTTCGCCCGCCTGCAGCAGGCCTTCGACGACCTGGTCACGGCAGGCCACGGGGACCGCTGGGCCGACGTGCCCGGCGAAGCGCTCCTGACGCTCGGAGCGCCCGACCCGGTCCTGCGCGAGGCCTGGCCCATGCTGCGCGCTGAGCCTGGCACCGGCCTGCGGCGACTGATCCGTCTCGTGCACCAGCGGCTACACAACGAAGCGGGCCTGGTGCGGATCGCCGCAGCCGAGCCCCTCATCGCCCTGCTCCTCGATGAAGACGAACCCTGGCAACAGGGCAAGCACGTGCAGGACATGCTGCGGGACTGGCTCCACGCCGTCATCATCACGGAAACCCCCGCTGGGTATCCGCTCCGGGTCAGGCTGCACGACCGCCTGCTTGCCGCCTGCGCCTCTGCCGAGCGCCGGTTCAACGACGAGCAGGCAGCCGCGGCTGCGGCCAAGGCAGCCCAGCCAGCTGAGGAAGCCGAATCCGAGCGCCAGTTCCTGGAGAGGCAGCGGCTGGTCTTCATGGGAAACAGCCGTAGGCGCGAGCGCCGTCGCAGGCGTCTTGAGCTCCCCCGTGAGATCACCGATGAGCTCATGGTCGAACTGCTGGCACTGCTCGGCCCGGATCTCGGTGAGGACGGCGAGGCTATTCTGCGCCGCGTTGCGCGCGACGCGCCAGCATGGGCTGGTCCCGCCGTCGAGGAAGTGCTGACCGGCCGGGCTCTGGCCATGTATCGGCGTGGTTTCCTTGCCGAGCTGACCGAGGCCTACTACCTCAACGAGGACGAAGACGGGTCAGGATTCCACGAGGAGGGCATCCGGCGCCATGGTGCTCGCGGGCTCGGCGTGACTCCCCTTGCGGCCTGGTACCGGGGCCCGTTCATGCCGCTGTTCCAATCGGACTTCCGCAACGGCGTCTCGGTGCTGAACCGTATGCTCAACCACGCCGCACTGGCGCGCGCACGCACCCTCACAGGCCATCACCGTCCCTACGGCGTCCGGATCGAGGACCACGACCTCGACGCCTACCGGACAGAACTTGACGTCGCAGGGGCTCGCCGGACCTACGTCGGAGACGAGCACGTCTGGCTCTGGTACCGCGGAACCGGCGTCGGTCCATATCCTTGTATGAGCGCCTTGCAAGCTCTGGAACGGGTGTGTGACCAACTGGTCGAGGCAGGCGTCCCGTTGGACAGACTGGTCGCCACCTTGCTTGAGGACTGCGAGAACCTGGCGATGGTCGGCCTGGTCGTCGGCCTGCTCGTTCGCCATCTGGAGCACGCCGACCGCCTGCTGGACCGCTATCTCGCCGAGCCGGTGATCTGGCATCTGGAGTTCGCGCGTGTCGTCCAAGAAGCGAGCGGCTTGAGGGCATCCGCCGACGGACTGGCGGCTCCCGAGCGCCGCCGCTGGTCGCTGCGGGAGGCAGCCATGATGATGGTGCTACGCGCTGACGACCAGCGCAGTGACGAGTTGCGACTGATCGGGCAACAACTTGTCGCAACGGCCAGGCGACTGGCTGAGGAAGAACCTGGCGAACTCGATGAGCCGGCCGTCCAAGAACAACTCGCGGCTGTGCGTGCCTGGGCTAGCAGCCTCGACCGCAACACCTACCAAGCACAGCAAGTGGAAGGCGGCCTGGAAATCAAGAGCTCGCCTCCCAGCGACGTCGTCGAAGCGTTGCAGGTCAGGAACGTGGAAATGGCACGCGCCCAGGAAGCCATCCGGCTGAGCGTCCGCTACTACATCGATCCCCGAAACGGCACAGACAAACACATCAGCGCGGACGACTTGGTCTCCGACCTGGCTTCGGCCCGAGAACTCCTTGCGAACCCGCCAGACCCTGATCCCGCCAGCCAGTGGGACGTACCTGCCGTCGTGGCCGCGACGGCACTCACCGCGGAGATCGTGGACGGCGTTGAACTGCCCGCCGACGCATTGCGCTTCGCCGTCGACACACTCCTGCGCATCGGGGAGGGCGCGGCATCGCCACGCCGATTCGAAGCCGAGGACTCCTACTTCGAACAGGGGGCTGACCGCATTGCCGCAGAGGCACTGCCGCTCCTTCTTCTGCCCGCCGCCGCGAAGCTCCGCGCCCAGATCGACGGCACGGACGGCTCCACGACGTACCGCCAGGCCGCTGCCGCGGCAGGCAAGCTGGCGCGTTCCCTCCCCAACGAGGTTCGTGTGCACTTGGCCCGCGGCCTCGACCCTGTCTGGCATGCGGCGTGCCCAGCCGGAAACATCGCCTGCCATCACGAAACGGCCTTCCAGCTGACAGTTGAGACGATGCGCGACTGCATCCTCGGTAACTGGGATCCGCAGACCAGTCGGCGGAGGGTCGTCGCGCTCGACGATCCCGTCGCGCACTCACTCGACGAAGCCACCGACGACTCCATCTACGTAGACCGCCTCGACGCAGCGATCAGGGCCCTCGGCGCGGCAGCGACGGCGTCGATCTGCGTTTCGACCCCGGCCCGCGAACTCCTCGCGGTACTCCTCGCCGCGCACCGCCGCGCGCTGCTCGCTGCCGAACAAGACATGGACAGTCGCGGCACCCACGCCCTGATCGCGGCGCGGGCATTGCTTATGGTGGCAGGCATGGGCGACGACGCGCCCGTCTTCCAGCACCTCGACGCCTACGCCGACGACGCGACGCGCCTGGAAAGCTTCTTGTGCGCGCTGTCCTCGGCTGCCGAGGAGTCAGCGGACAGAGCAGCCACGGCACGGCGGATGTGGCCGACGGTGGTCGCCCACGTCATCGCCCTGCAGACTTCCGGGCACACGCCCTTCGCCGGACGGAGCGACTACCACTCTGCTCTGGCTTCGCTCCTGCCCAACCCTGTCCCCGAAACCGCCTACCTCTACCGGGAAGTTCAGGGGAAGCCCATCATCTGGTGGGATCCGCTGGCCTGGCAGGACACAGTCGCCCACTGGCTGCCCCATGCTCAGGGCCACGTCGCATGCGTGGATCAGCTCATCGCCTTCATCAAGCCCCTGCCGGCCGAGGAACAGGCACGCGTCGGCCTTCCGTGGGTGGCGAGCCTTGTCCTCGCCGATCCCAGCCATATCGCGAACCGCACCTATCACCTGACACCATGGCTGATCGAACTGCGCCGAGCCGTCGCCGACGCGGGCCTGGCTGACGATTGGCAACGGGTAGTTGATGCCCTCGTCGTTGCCGGGGTGTCCCGACTCGCACCATACTCTGAGTAACCGCCGGGAGCCCGGGCGCCCGTATGGGGTGCGCCGCTGTGGTGTCACCGGGCACGGCGTCGGTGATGACGGGGGAGCTGGTCTGGGAAGCCTGGACCCATGAAGGGCCGTTGTCAGTGGCGGCTGTCAGGATCTGCCGTCATGGGTAAACGGCGAAGTGCTACCGAGGTGGCTGCAGTTCGGGCTCGGCTGAAGGCCGAGTTCGTGTCCAACCTGTCCAGCCCGGATATGGCGCTGGAGGCCATACCGCTGTCTTCTACGGACCGGTGCCAGTGGCGCTGCTCGGCGGAAGGATGCGGTCACCAATGGCCCGCCCGGTTGCAGTTTCGCACCCGAACCGTCAAACCCTCGGGGTGCCCTGAGTGCTGGAAGCGCCGCAACCGGGCTCCTGGCCCGGGAGAATCGCTGGCCGATCTGAATCCTGCGCTGGCACGGCAGTTCCGCCGCAATCTCAGCCGCCCCAACCGTGGGCCGGACACCCTGCGCCCGCAGTCCCATGACCTGTGCGTGTGGGAGTGCGCTCAGGGGCATTTCTGGCCGGCGAGGCTCGCCAATCGCACCAATGGGCGTGGCTGTTCGGACTGCACCGGGCATGGCCGCTCCCCGTTCGAATGCAACGTCGCCATGCTCGTCCAGGCCGCCTGCGGGCTTGACGTGGAGCTGGACCACCGGCTCCGCCTGCCCGGGCGCCGTCAGGACCGCTTCGACCTGTACCTACCCGAGCCGGCCCTGCTCATCGACCTGGACCCGGAATGGACCCACAACAGGCCAGGAAGCCTGGAGCGTGACACCGCCAAGACCGCGGCAGCGATCGCCGCTGGACTCGACGTGGAACGCATCCGAAGCCGCGGTTTGCCGCCCGTCCCGGTGCCCGGCCTGGTCCACCATGAGGCCGGGCCGGGGGTGAACCCCGAGGGCTGGGCGGAGGCGGTGGGTGCCGTACTGCGGGGCCGCGACCTTTCCTGGCGGCAGCTCACACCGGCCGAGGTCACCGCGGCGCTCACGAGGGGTGCGCAGCTGTGGCAGAAGGCCGTGGCCGGCCCAGAGGTGTCGGCGGTGGACGTGGCGCCCCACCTTGAGGAGGAGTTCATCGCGAACCTCACCAACCCGGGCAAGGCGCCTGATCGGATGCCGCCCGGCTGCAACGACGTGTGCCTGTGGCGGTGCGGGAAGCCGGAGTGCGGCTACGAATGGAAGGCCGTACTGCACAGCCGGGCACTTGCTGGCCGCGGCTGCAGCCGGTGCGGTCACGCACGGGTCGGCGCGGCCAACAGCAGGCCCGGCCCTGGTGAATCACTCGCCGAGGTCAACCCGACGATGGCCGAAGAACTCATCGAGATCGTCGGCCACCCCGGCTGGACCGCGTTCGACCTGCTCCCCACGTCGAACAAGACATGCCAGTGGCGGTGCCCCGAACCACACTGCCGCTTCGAGTACCCCGCCCCTCCAAACCGCCGCACAGGTCAGTCGAGCGGATGCCCCGATGCGCCCGCCGACGCACCATCGCAGCCAGGGTCCGCCCCAAGCCCGGCAAATCCCTGCAGGACGTGCACCCTGCCCTCGCCGACGAGCTTGTCGAAGTGATCGACGAGCCGAACCTGACCGCGAAGGAGCTCAGACCGAGCTCCACCAAACTGTGCCGGTGGGCCTGCTCGAAGCCTGGCTGTCCGGGACGGTGGAAAGCCACGCCTGATCAGCGGTCCCGCCGTGGCGGGACCGGTAAACGCTGCCCAGCATGCCATCCGCCGCGCAAAAGCCGCACCCAGCCGTGAGCCCGGCCTGTGTATCGCGCCTTCTCACCGTGATGCCGGTCATACCGCATCAGCGCGTCACGTCGCCGTCCGCCTCGGCCGCTGGCACCACCATGAGGACTGCAACAGGCCCCATCCACCTTCTCCTTGCCTCATTGAGCCGAGAACCCCTCTCGGACCGGCACTAACGCGGTGTGCAGACCGCTGAAAGGCGGCACTGGGAGCCCGTTCCTCCGAGAAGATGGAGTAGGGCGGTGGGCGGAGCCTGCCGGAGCGGATGGGAGAGCTGGTGGGGGACTACGACTACGCAGCCGCGATGACGTATGCACGGGAGCGCTTGAGCGCACTGGGCGTGACCGCAGAGAGCGGAAACCTCGCCAACGCCGCCGCGGTCGGTATCACCGAGTTCGTCTGGCGCAACGGGCCCATCGAAGACGCTCATGCGGGAGCGAGGGGACGGCGCAACAAGCTGCACGATGGCGTCATGTTCGCCCGCAACACCTGGGTCTACCACCAGGCCCTCGAAGCGGTGAACAGTCCCAAGCAGTACGCGCTGCTGCGGTTCGAGAAGCGCATCCTCGACCGCGAGCTCGTCTGGCCCGGCACGTCCGGCACGCTGACCCAGTTCGGATACGGCGCGCTCGGCGAGATCAAGAAACACGTCAAGAAGTCCATCGACTACCTGATGTACCTGCAGGAGACGTTCTCTTCTGAGAGGTCGTTTTCTCCCGTTGTTTCATCCCGTCATGCGTGTTTGATCCGGTGATGTCGGGTGGCGCCAGGAGATGGTGTTCTCGCCGGTGAGGCG
>NZ_JBIRFL010000040.1:0-39620 GCF_044327445.1 Streptomyces sp. NPDC018045 | reverse complement strand
GATCGCCGTTCGCTACCGTGCCGCCCGGATCGGCCGGGACATCGGCGGTGACTGGTACGACGTGATCCCGCTGCCCGAACCACCGTCAGCCATCCCCGGACACGCGGGGTACCTGCGCAAATAACCTCTTCGCCGGTTCATCCCCGGACACGCGGGGTCGGCCACCGATCACTCAATACCTGTCGGTTCATCCCCGGTCGTGCGGGGCCCTCCCACCATAGGCAGACGGCCCGTCGAAGCGCCGCAGGACACGCCACAGCCTCACTCCAGCGGCCGGTACCGCCGGGCAGCCGTATCCGCGCTCACGCCCAGCGCCTCCCCCACCACCGCCCAGGAATCCCCCGCCGCCCGGTCCGCTGCCACCGCGGCCGCCATCACCGCGGCGGCCGCATCCTCCAGCGCCACCGCCGCCCGCGTCCACCGCGCCGCCCGCTCCGGGCACCCCTCCCGCCACCCCATCTCTGTCTCCCACGGCGGCCGCTGCCCCTCCGCATCCACCAGCGCCGCCACCGCCCGCGCCGCAGCCGATGCCCGATATGCCGCCGTACGCAGCAGGTACCGCGGCTCCTCCAACGCCTCCCCGCGCGCCTCCCGCACCGCCTCCCGACGCGCCACCCGCGCCCGGAACCGCCGCCAACGCGACCGGCACCGTTCGTCGCAGAACTCTCGCGGCCGCCCGGCGGCCGACGACGCCGGCAGCAGCCTCCCGCACCCCGGCGCCCCGCACCGCACCCGACCACCCGCCACCACAACCACCCCCAACCCGGTCACCAGCCCGCACTCCCGCGGACCAGGCCGACCGGCAACCCCCTGATTCCCGGTCGCCCTGATCAGCACACCCGCGCCCCGCCGACCGGACCCGCCCCGTACGCTCCCGCCATGAGCACCACACGCCGGCCCCTCGGCCACGGCCCCCAACCCCGGCCCGCCGACGCACCCGACACCCCCGCCACCGCACCCGCCGAGCGGATACGCGCCGCCCAAGCCGACGTAACCACCACCCTCCCTGCCGCCGACCGGATGCGCGCCGATCTCGCCCGCTACCGGGAACGCGGCATACTCGCCGCCCCACCGCCCCGCCGCCCGTGACTTCCGCTCCGGCATCACCGAGGCACTGACCGCCGCAGGGTGCACCATCCCCGCAGCCGACGCGTGAGCCGCACCAGAGCCCGCCGTGTCTCGGCGTAGACCTCCGCTCCGCTGTGGAAATACCCCATTCCCGACTCCCCTCCAAACGGCGATCACCTCAGTGTCCCGTGCGGCAACAGCCACGCACAGAACACGGCTACGACGAGCGGTTTACATGGCGGGCCGCACGCCGACTGGCCATATCGCCGTTGTGCGCGTCGCGACAGGCCAGCTACGGGAGGGGTGGGGGGCCGGGGGCCGCACCGTCCGCCGGGCGCACCCGCCGCCGGGGCCGGGCGCCGTACTCCCGCCGTCCCGCACGCGCCAGCGCGAGGAGACCACCCGCCCGCCCGTGGCCGAGGGGGAGCCACCTGCTGCCGCCCTGTGGCCGGGCGCCGTAGCCCGCTCCGCTACCCGCGCCACCGCCCCGGCCAGGCCCCCAAAACCCACCCGGAAAGCCCCCAAAAAAGGCCCTGACCTGCGGAAACGTGCAGTCCAGGAATTGAATCTTGGCACAAAACGTGGTTAGATAGAGGTGTTGGAGGGGGGAGGCCCCCTCCAACACCGGCCGGGCGGCAACCCGGCCACCCACACCACTACACATCAGGAGAACCGCATGGCCATCAAGGCACTCGCTCAGCAGTGGCCCACCATCGCCGTCGCCGACCTGGGCGACCTCCCCGACCCGGACCCGGAGCTGGCGGAGTCCGTCTGCGCCGACGGCATCACCGAGCCCCTGTGGATCACCGGTGCGCTCACCGGAGAGCCGCAGATCCGGGAAGGCCGCCGCCGCGCCGCCGCCGCACGGGCCGCCGGACTCACCGACGTTCCCTACACCCCCCGCCCCGTGATCCGCGTGGACGCGCTCACCGCCCACCCCGCCAACGCCCGGCGGAGCGCCAAGGCGCCGCGCGACATGGTCAACAGCGTCGCCGCCGAAGGCGTGCTCATCCCCGTCAAGGTGGTGCGCGACGGGGATGGCTGGCGGATCACCGACGGACACGTCCGCGTGGACGCCGCCCGCCAGGCCGGACGCACCCACGTCGCCTACGAGGTGGACGAGCGCGACGAGGCCAGCCAGCGGCTCGACATGGTCACCACCGCCCGCCACCGCGAAGGGCTGTCCCTGGCTGAGGAGGCGGCCGCCCTCTTCGGCGCCGCCGAGCTGGGCGCGGACCTGGGCCGCATCGCCGCCGCCGGAGGGCTCAGGACCCAGAAGGAGGCGAAGAAGGCGATCCGCGCCGGAGGCAGCAAGGCCGCCGTCCGCGCCGCCGCCCGCTACGACCTGACCCTGGACCAGATGGCCGCGCTCGCCGACCTCTCCGACCTCAGCGCCGACGCCGCCAAGGCCGTCGAGAAGGCGCTCAGCGACGGCCAGCGCAACATCGACTACCTGATCCAGCGGGAAACGCTCGTCGCCAAGCGCACGGCGAGGCTCAAGGAGCAGCGGGAGACCCTGACCCGGGCCGGAGCCACGATCGTGACGGGTGACGACCTGGGAGCCAAGGCCCGCCGCGTCGCCGACATCCCCGGCATCAGCGCCAAGCGGCACGAGGCGTGCCAGGGCCACGTGTGGGCACTGGACGAGGCCGCCGACCGCTACGAGCCGTGGTGCAAGAACATCACTGTGTACGGGCACACCAAGGCGTTCGAGGCCAAGGCCGCCGCCGACCGCGCCGCCAAGGCCGCCGCCACGGGCGACGCCAAGGGCGCGGCCGCCGCTTCCACGGGCGCGGAGACGCCCCAGGAGAAGGCCCGCCGCAAGGCCCATTTGGCCGCCGTCAAGCAGGGGAATCTTGACTGGGACGCGGCAGCCGCCGTCCGCCGCCAGTTCCTGGCGAAGATCTGCACAGGCAAGGTCAGCCGCAAGCGGACCGACGCAATGACCCGCATCGTCACCATGACGATGGCCCGTCCGGGACTGGCCGCCGACCGTCTACGAGCCATCGGGGCCGACGAGATCACGGCCGAGATTCTGGGCGTCAAGACCGGAACAGACCTGGTGAAGCTGGTGCAGCAGTCCAGCCCCCAGCGCCTCCCCGTCCTCCAGTTCGCCATCCTCGCCGGGGGGTTCGAGGACAAAGCCCGGCGCGAGGCGTGGCGCACCGACGGCCAGCGCAACAACGAAATCCGCGAGGGGGCCGCTTTGTGGCTGGACTGGCTGACGACGCTGCTGGGCTACGAGCCGGAGGCCATCGAGGCCGCCGTCCGCGACGACCAGCCGTACGACGCCGCAGCCGCCGCCCAGGACGCCACCGGCGACCAGCCCGCAACCCCCCTCACCGGCGGGCCCGGCGAGGCCGAGGACACCCCCGCGCCGGACGAGGCCGACCAGCCCGACGACGAGCCCGGCGACGGCCACCAGGACGCCCCGCCCGCCGAGCCGACCAGCGCCGACGAGCAGGCCGAGGACACCGGCGACGAGGACGAACCGGAGCCCGGCGCCACCTCCTGACACCGCCCGGCCCGGGGCGGGCGGCAACCCGCCCCGGGCCACCGGCCCCACACCACTACCCCAGGAGAACCACCCCGTGATCACACAGCCCGTCATCATCACCGGCCCGCTCCGCGCTGTGCACGCCCACCCGGACGGCACCCTCACCGTCACCCCCGCCGTCGGCCCGCCCGTCATCCTCACCGGCCAGCAGGCCCACCCCGCCCCGGTCTACGCCGGACCCGCCCCGGCCCACGCCATCGAGGCACCCGCCGACACCACCGCCGGGCCGTGCGGCTGCATCCCCCTCACCCAGGCCCCGTCCCCGGCCGTCGCCGCCGACGTGATGCAGGCCCGCGCCATCAGCCACCACCTTGCCGATCTCGGCGTCCCGTCCGACCGCCGCGCCGTCGGCTGGGACGACACCCACCAGGCCGCCGCCGTCCGCGTATCCGCCCCCCACGGGCTGTACGCCCTCCTGATCCCGCCGGTCGGCCGCGTCTTCCCCATCCTGTACCGCTCCGAGCGCATCGGGGCCCTGGACGCCCGCCGCACCCCCAGCACCCGCGACTCCCTGGCGGGCACCCTGTTCGCCGCCTTCCTCCGGGACCGGGGCGACCTCTAGCCCCGTCGCGGCCGGGGCGGGCGGCAACCCGCCCCGGCCACCGGCCCGGCACCCCCGCCGGGCCGCCACACCACTACAGACAGCAGGAGTGACACACCGTCATGCAGCACACCAGCACCGAGCCCACCACCTACGACGTGACCGCCGTCATGGACGCCACCCTGGCCGTCATGACCGTGCGCGGCTACTACCAGCCCACGTCCCGCCAGTGGGAGGAGATGGTGCCCACCGCATTCGAGGTGGCCGCCTACCTCTGTGGCTACTCCTACACCGGAGAGCCCCGCATGATGGCCCGCCTCGATCTGGCCGCCTACGACCCGGCCGAGGCCGCCGACATCATCACGTGGGCCCGCGCCGGAGCCGACGACGCCGACGACTACCGGCGCAACCTCGCCGCCGCCGTCCGCACCGGACGCGTCCGCTCCCAGGACCTCCCCCTCGTGTGCTCCGCCGCCCACGCATGGCGCCGCGCCCAGCAGCGCCGCAACGCCGCCGCCGACCGCGCCGCCGACGCCGCCCACTCCACCCCCCAGGGCGCCAAGGGCGAGCGCGTCGCCCGCGCCGTCACCGTCGCCGCAGTGATCACCCTGGGCACCCGCACCTACGGGTACCACGAGATCACGAAGTACCTGGTCAAGATGCGCGACGACAGCCACAACGTCTTCGTCTGGCCCACCACCAGCCGCACCAAGCGCCTCCCGGCGCGCGGCGCCCGGATCACCATGCGCGGCACCGTCACCGCCCACGAGGACTACCAGGGCACCGCCCAGACCTACCTGGCCCGCGTGACCTGGAAGCTGGACGGCACCGCGAACTGAGGATTGCCAAATCACGCAAAACGTGGTTAGATATAGAGGTTGGAGGGAGCAACGCCCCGGCGCCGCTCCCCCAGCCCCGGCCGGGCGGCAACCCGGCCAACCACACCACTACACACAGGAGAACCCCATGCTCCACACGCTGGAACTCCCCGCGCGGGCCCTGCCCGTCGGCACCCTCGTACGGCCCGAGCCTCACGTGTTCGCCCACGCCAGCACCCGCCCCGTCGGCCCCGGTCTCGTTCTGGCCCACTACCCCGACGCCGCCGCCACCGCCGCCCCCGTGTGGTTCTGGGGCATGGGCAGGATCACCCCCGGCCTCAGCGTCCGCGATCTGCGCCCGGCCGAGGCCGTGGTCCTGCACTCCCTGACCCTGGGCAACCTCCCCATGCAGGCGTTCACCCGCATTGCCGCCGAGCTGTCGCAGCCGCTCTCTGCCGCCCGGCCCGACGTCCACCCGCTCGCCCGCGCCGTCGCCACCGCCGCCGCCGAACGGCATCTGTGGGAGTACGCCGCCTGGCTGTGCCAGACCTGCCGCACCCGCAACGAGGTGCCCCGCGAGACGACCCCGGGCGCGTGCCGCATCTGCGGTCAGCTGTAACCGTCCACACCGGGGCGGCCACCGGCCGCCCCGGTTATCCACACCCTCAAAGCCGGCATCGCACTTTCCCGCGGCGCCGGCGGCCGCGCACAAAGGACGCGCTCCGCGCGGCGCCCCTTGCATGGCGCGTTCACCACCGGGCGCCGGCCCGGCCGCAGGCGGCCGGTCCGTCACCCGGCGGGCGCCATGCCCGTACGTGCGGGTCGAGTCCACCAAGCCGCCCCAAAGGGGCGGCCGGACATCGCCGTACGGCCCCGGCCCGTCCCCGGGCACCCCGCACAGCCCCAGCACGGCGGCAACCGTGCCACCACTACACCAGGAGCCACCCGCATGTTCCCCGACCACGCCCGCGCCGTCGCCTACCTCGCACTCACCGAGGCCCGCGCCACCCCGCCCTGCCCCGACACCCCCGCGGCCCGCGCCGCCTGGCGCGAGCAGCTGCGCGAGACCCACCGCCACTACCTCACCGGCCCGCCGGTCGTCGCCGTCGGCACAGACACCCTCGACGCCATCCGCCGCGCCGTCGCCTCCGGCGCCCACCCCGGCGACGAGCACCAGGACGCCGCCGTCATCCTGAACGACGTCCTCCACGGATGCGCCAGCCGTTTCGTACGGACCCCGTACGGCATCGTCTGGATCGACCTCAACGCCTGACACGCACCCAGCCCGGGACGGGCGCGGCCGCCGAGCCGCCGCCCGCTCCGGGCCCGCGCACGACCGCCAGCACCGCGCACCGCGCCCGGACATAACGGCGGCCGGCCCCATCGCAGGGCGGCATACCCTCCGGGACCGGCCATAGCGCCGGGCGCCTCACCACTACGAGAGGCACCACCTCCATGCTAGACGAATTGCGCCCCCTGCCCGACAGCCCCGCCCCACGCCCCGGCGACACCGTCCGCCTGCACCCCGGCGCCCTGGCCGCCGGCCCCGGCCCGTACACCGTCGCCGACATCGACATGGGGCTGGGCGGACTGCTGGAGCTGAACCTCAGCACGGATGAACCCGGATACTGGGACTGGGCCACCTACGTCGAGGCCGCCGACGTCCGCACCGTCACCCGGTACGGCGCCGACGGGCCCCGCACCTGGACCCTGACCACCCCATGACCGCCCGCCGAACCCGCCCGGCGCCGCACCACAAAGGACGCCTGAGACCGTGCGCTACATAGACGGCCGCCGCCACGAGACCCGCGCCGAACTCGCCGCGCGGCACTCCCTCTCACCCAACACGCTCAGCCGCTACTGGGCCGCCCGCGACACCAACGGCCACCCGCCGGCCGTGCGCGTCGCGCGCACACTGCACTGGCCGTCACGCGAATTCGACCAGTGGCTGGGCACGCTGTCCGAGGACACCACCACGCCGCCGAAGGCGAAGCCGGCGCCGACGCCGGCAGGGATGGGCGGACCCGCGGAATTCGCGCGGATCTGCGGGCACAGCACCACCCACACCGTCATGGACTGGGTACGCAACCCCCCGCCCGGCTTCCCCGAGCCCGACGCGTGGCAGGACCTCCCCAGCGGCCGCAGGCGCCCCTACTGGCGGACCGAGCGCATGAGGACGTGGGCCGAGCGCGGCCGCGGCCGCCGCGGCCAGGGCAGCGGCAACCCCGGCCGCCCCCGCACCCAGCCCCACCCCTACGCCGGCGACCCCCGTCTGACTCTCGCCCGCCAGGTCCTGGCCGAGCACCCCGACGCCACCACCACCGAGCTGATCCAGCACATGGTCCAGCGGCACCCAGAGCACTGCAGCAACGCCGCCTGGACCAGCATCCTGACCACCGCCCGCCAGCACCCCACCGAGGAGTAGACCCATGCCCCCATGCCCCCGCTGTGGCGGCCCCCGCATCGCCCCCGGCCGGTCCCGGATCACTCTCGCCCGTGACCGCATCATCTGCGGCGCCTGCTGCACCGACGAGGCCGTACGCGACGCCCAGGGCCGCGCCCCCATCCCGCCCGGCGACTGGGCCGACGCCTAAGCCACCCATCCCGCCAAACCCGCCCTGAACTGGGGAAACAATAAAAACGGAACTTGCAATTCCGTCAAAAACGTGGTTAAATAGAGGTGTTGGCCGGAGGGAATCTCCACCCTCGGGGCCGACATGCCCGGGCGGCAACCCGGGCGCCAACACACCACTACAGCACCGGAGTTACCACGTGACGACCGACCACGCCGGCATGACCGCCGGGACTCGCATCACGAACGGCCTCACCGCCCAGGGCTACCAGCCCTACACCCGCACCGACGGCGGCGGTTCCTGCATCGTCCTCCGCGTCCCCGGCACCCCCGACGAACTGTGGATCTGCGGCGAAGGCGCCGGACAGGAAGCCACCGTCAACTACGCCCCCGCCGCCCACGAAGCGCTGACCCTCCGTCTCGCGCCCGACGGCGACGACGCGGCCCCCGGCGCCCGTGAACTGGAGTACTGCGACACCGGCGACCTGACCATCGACACGGCCGACGTCATCAGGGCGGCCCGTCACCACATCAACAACCCCCGCCTGTGGGAGGTCCAAGAACAGGTGTGCGCCGGTGTTGCCGTCACCACGAAGTTCGACGGCGCCAAGCTGGGCGCACGGGCCGAATGGCAGGCCGCCGCCCACTACACCGCCCGCCGCCCGCTCTACCTCCAGCCGTGCCCGCAGTGCCGCGCCAGCCACACCATCGCCCTTGTGTCGGTGGACGCGGGCGCTGAACACATCATCGACAGCGAGGGACTGGTGACCCCGCCGCAGGACTGACCAGCACTGCGGCGGCCCGCACGGCCGTCGCCCCCGGCGCGCGCAGCAACGCGCGCGCCGGGGGCGTGCCCGGCGCAACCACTGACCACGGAAACCCCGCCTGAAACCGGGCTGCACAAAAGAAACTGACGACTCGCCGTAAACGATGTACCAACATTGCCCGCGGGGGTCTAAGATCACGGGCTATGGCAGGAGTACGAGGAGTGGTTCACCCCACAAGGACAGGACGTTTCCGTTCGGATGCGCCCGTACGTGCATCTGCTGTCTTGCAGCCCGACGAGGAAGCCCACGCCGCCTACCGCGAACTCATCCACGAGATGAACGTCAGCGGCGCCGAGGTGATCCGCCAGGCCATCGTGAATCTCCACAAGCAACGACGCGCAGAGGCCGCCGCCAAGGAGCGGGCAGCCCTCCGGGAGGCCGTTTGATCTGAAGGGGAAAGCGTCCCCGTCCGGGACTTCCTACCCGGACGGCCGCTGTGCCCCAGTCCCGGAATCCCAGCCCACGGTTGTGAGAGGCCCTAACGGCTGAGATTCCCGATCCACCAACGAAGCACTTCGCCGCGGTTTGGACCGGTTTCCTAGGCCGGGCCGTGGCCGGGGTTTTGTGCGCTCATTTAGCACCGAGGCGGTTCCCATAGTAGCAAGGCGCCACGGTGACGGCACCCGTATGCCTTCAACCGGCATGTCACGGGATCGACTTGTCGACGCTGTCACTTCATCCCATCAGCACGTTTTGACCACTTTTCTCCGGGCTCTGTCCCCAGGGAAGGCGGTCCGTGCTGCCATGCCCAACGGGGACGGCACCTGGGCCAACCGCTACGGCGAACAGCTGACGGTGGACGAGGTGGACACGGTCCGTCCGGTCGCCATGTACCTCGTAAAGCGCGGCTGGAAGGACAAGCGGCCCGATCTGACGATCGCCGTGCCGGTCGATCTCGACGTGTCGCTGGGCGGCCGCGCCGAGGTAGCCCGCCAGGCTCCCGAAGTGCGGACACTGCTGGAGGCCCACGGCATCGCGTGCGTACCGGTGTCCTCCGGCCCGTCCGGTGGCATTCACCTGTGGACGTACTGTCTCCCTGGCCTGCCCCCTTCCCTGGTGGCCCGCATCGGCCAGCTGCTGGCCGTCCTGTTCTCCACCGTGGACAACAGCAACCTGAACGAAGGCGCGGGCGGACTGCTGCGGCCGCCGGGCGCCGCCCACCGGTCCGGGCAGGGACACGCGCAGTTGACCGAGCACACGGTAGAGCAGGCCGTAGCCATCCTCCGGCCCGGCACGCCGCCCGCCGCCTACGAGGCGCTGCTCAGGACCCTCGAAGTGCGCGCCGGTGGGGCCGCGCCCGCACTGCTCTCCCGCGACCACCAGCGGGACGCTCCGCAGGACAAGGGCAGCGGCGGACCGCGCTCACGCCGTGTTCCTCCGTCGATCCAAAAGCGGGGGAAGCCGCTCCGGTCGATCGGCACCGACGGGGACGGACACCGGTACCTGGAGGACGTGCCGTGGCGGCCACTGGGCAGCCGCGCGCTCCGCTATCTCCAGCGCGCCCCCCGCAGTGACTCCGGCGCCCACCAGGCCGCCGTTCACGCCGCGCTGTGCGCGTGCGCGGTGAATGGCTGGCGCATCGAGGACGCCCGTACTTTGGTCGAGGACGCCGCCGCCTCCCCTGTACTGGAGTGGCTGCGCACCACCGCCGATCCGTCAACCGGTACGCGTACCGCACTCTCCGAGCGGGAGGCGGCCCGCCGCTTCGAGCGGGCGTGGTTCCTGGCGGTCGAGGACGCCGCCCGCCTGCCGCGCCGCCCGTCCGACCGCGCCGAGTACTCCGGGGAGTGCAGCCCGGGCGCCCAGGCCGCCGCCGATCTGCTCGCCCGCATCGAGCAGGCCGGCCCCGACCACTGGGGCCGCCCCTCCGGCCCCGCCACACGGGATCTGCTGCGGGCCGTGGCCTACCGGATGTGGATCACTGGCTCACCGGTCGTCAGCGCCAACATCCGCGCCCTGGGCACACTGATGGGCCGCAGCAAGTCCACCGGCGCCCTGGGCTACCTGCGGGCCAGTGATGATGGCTGGCTGACCACCGTGTCCGAGGCCAAGCGGGCGGCGGGAATCTCCCGTCGCGTCACGGCGGCCACCTCGCACCGCTGCACCGACGACCCGCACCACCGGTGCGCCCCCGGCAGCCCCTCCACCGACAGCGAATTCCCTGGTCAGCACGGGTCGGACAGAAAGTGCAACGCCGCCCGCCCCCCGAAGGGGGGCGGGGGTGTGACCGTTGTTCCAACGGTCACTGTTTGGGGGGGGCGGTTGCAGCAGCTGAGGGAGACGATTGCCCAGCAGCAGGCGGGTCTGTGGCACCACATCGGGCATCACGCTCTGAGGACTCTGGAAGCGCTTCAGGCGGGCGTACAGCCAGCTGACCTCATGGAGGCCACCGGGTACGTGGGGGAGACCGTACAGAGGCACCTGGAGGCCCTGGAGGAGGTAGGGCTGGTGAGGGCCCATCAGGAGTCCGGGACGGGGCGCGTGGTGGTGGAGCTGACGGGGCGGTCACTGTACGAGGCGTCCGCCCAGGTGGGCACCGCGTCCCGGCCCGCGGAGTTGGCCGTGGCCGCCCGCATCGATCAGGAAGTGCACCGGTGGTTCTGGGCCGACGTCGCGTGGTGCCGGATGCCGATCAAGGACAAGCGCGCGCAGGGCATGAGGGCCGAGCCGGAGAGCGTGCCGTGTGACGACCCGCACGAGCACCGGAAGTTCCCCCGTCACCGCAACCCGGCCACCGGCAGGCCCGGCCGGGCCGATTTCGCCCGCGCGTGGGAGATCGAGGCGGCGCGGATCGGGGCGGCCGCCCTGGCGGTCGAGGCCGACCAGTCGGCCCGTGACGGCCGGGTGGTGGACCCGGCCGCCCTGGGGCGCCCGCAGGTGCGGGCCGAGCAGCTGGAGTTGCCGTTGGCCGCGTGAGGACTACCGGAAATGACCGGCATCCTTGAGGACCTGCCGCGCCTGCTCCAGGCGCTGGAACGCCTGCGTGCTGCCGCCGAGGTCCGGGTGGTGGCGCCGCGCCGCCACCTTGTAGGCCGCCTTGAGTGTGGGCGCGGTCCCGTCGTCGGTCATGTCCGCTATCTCGAAGACGATCCGCCGCGCCTCCATCACAGGATCGGCGTAAGCGCGGCCGCCGGCGGATCCTCCGGCACCGGCATAGGAGTCCTTGACCCGCTCCCACCAGTCCGAGAAACCCTCCTGTTCCTCCTTTGCGCGTTGGCGGTACGCGGCCTGACTACAGGCGTTGGAGCAGTACAACCGGGTGTGCCCGGCCCGCGCCCGAACCCACTGGAACGCCTCTCCGCAGCGGGCGCAGCAGCTCCAGGCGACCGTGTTGCGCACACGGGACGGCCCGCCGCGGCTGGCCCGCTTGCGGCAGGTCGGGCCGCAGTACTTCGCGTGCGCTCGGGCCTGTTTGGGCAGCGCCGTGAAGCACTCCTCACACTGACGAACCGGCACGGGGCGCCCCCTTCTTGACGTGGTGTCGGTGCAGCACCCCAACGAAAATGCGCCCGTTGGGGTAACGGTCACGCGACCCTACCGTGACCGTTACCCCAACGGTCACAGAAATCCGAACTGTGACCGTTGCCTCAACGGTCACAGATACTTTTATTTATTTTATTTGCGCCGCGCGACGGAAAGAAAATAAATTCCGGTAGGATGGAGCCATGACCCAAGAGGAGCCCCCCGGGGGCCAGTTCGGCGGGGACGCGCCCGCCGCGGAGCGTGTGCAGATCTGCCGCCGCGAGGACTGCGGCACCGTCATAGAGGCCAGCGCCGGACGCGGCCGCCCGCGTCTGTTCTGCTCGAAGCAGTGCCGCGACTTGGTCTACAGGGCGCGCAAGGCCGTGGAGGACGCCCCCGCCGGGGCGCCCGGCACGGACCTGCCCGGCGACCTGACCGAGCAGCTGATCGACCTGACGGCCGGTCTGTCGCGGGTTGCCGCCGGACTGCGGCGCGAGCGGGCCGAGACGAACCCGGCCGCGGTACGGGCCCAGCTCGCCACCGCCGAGAGCGCCGCCGTCGAGGCCCGCGCCGAACAGCAGTCGCTGACCCTCCAGCTGGAGGCGGCGCGGGAGGCCGCGGACGCCGCCGAGGAGGCCCAGGAAACCGCCGAGCGGGAGGCGGACCGCGTCGCCACCGAAGCGGCCGAACGGATCTCTGAGGAGGAGCAGGCCCGCGCGGCGGCCCAGGAGGAGGTACGGGAGCTGGACCGGTTGGTACGGGAGGCCGGCCAGCGCATCGAGGACCTGGGCAGCGAGCTGGAGACCGAGAAGCGGGCCCGCAGTGACGCCGACCGCACCCGCGAGGCGGCCCAGGAACTGGCGAGGGAGCGCCAGGCCGAGGCCGAGCAGCTGCGCGGCGAGCGCGACGCGGCCCGCCAGGAGGCCGCCGGCGCCAAGGCCGCCCAGGCGGCCGCCGAACAGGCCCGCGACGAGCTGAAGAAGGAGCGGGACGCCGCCGCCCGCCGGGCCGAGGACGCCGCCCTGGCCCAGTCGCGGGCCGAGGAAGAGACCCGCGAGGCCCGGCGGGAGACCGCCGCGGCCGAGGAGCGGCGGATCGAGGCCGCCACCGAAGCCGAAAGGCTGCGAGGCGTGGTGCGCCAGCTCACCGGCGACGCCGAGGCGGCGCGGGAGGCCCTGGCCGCCGAGCAGCAGGCCCACGCCCGTACGCGCCAGGTCCTGGCCGAGGCCGCCGACCGGGACCTGTCAGCCGCCGAAACCGCGCTGATCCACGCCGCCGCCCCGTTCCTGGACGCCCCGGCCGGCGCCCGGCAGCTGGGGGAGCGCGCCGCGAAACTGCTGCGGTCCCTGCGCCAGGCGGCGGCCGAGCGCGACACGGACACCCTCCCCGGCGCCCGCGCCTATGTGGCCCAGCTGGCCGGGCACCGGTTGCAGCTGCCGGACACCGCCGACGCCGGGCGCCTGCGGACCGCGCTGGAGATGTACGCGGCCCAGCTGGCCGCCGACGACGAGCGCCAGGCCGCCTGCGTCCAGCAGCCCCCGGAGCCGGCCGAGTCCGTACCGGACGCGGGCACGTCCGCCGAGGAGGAGAACACCGCGGCTGGCGTTGAGGCGGAGTTGGTGACCGCCTCATACCCGTTTGCGACCTCGACCCACCACCACGAGATCAGCCAGCACGTGTACAGGGTGCTGCACCGGCTCCACGCCGCGGGCCGTTGGGGAGACGACCCGAGCCGCCAGGAGGCCCTGGACCATGCGGCCGCCCTGGACCCTGACCGCATCAAACTGCCCGCCACCGACGAGGCCCGGCGGTTGCGGGCGGCCCTGCGCGCCTACCGGCAGCAGCGCCGCCAGGACGGGTAAGGCGCCGTTTCCGGTCGCCGGGCCCGTAGATCGGCGGCCGGAGACGCCCGTTATCCGGGGCGTTTCCGGCCGCCGTGGTCCGCAGGGACGTCGCTGAAAGGCCGGTTACGGTGGCCCTTCCAGCGCCCGGCGGCCGCCGCCGCGGCGCCCGTCGAGGGCCCGCGGCCGCCGCTCCCGCCGGGGCCGCTCCTCCCGGTCGAGCCGTACGGACACCTCCGGGCCGCCGGCCCGGCCGCCGCGGCCGCCGACAGGCTGTGCGTCGAACACCACACGCAGCCCGCCGCCCCCGCGGTAGTTGAGTTCTTCCGGCTCCGAGGCAGTCAGCGTCTCGGAGGCGTCGATCAGCGCCAGCAACAGCTCTAGGACGCGTTCGGCGCGTTCCTTGTCGCTGCTCATTACGCGCACCTGGACCACGGCCCGCCCTCCCCCACCGTCGTGCCGGACACCTCGTCAGCCCCGGAAGCCGCCGGGACGTCCTCCGCCATGGCCCGCAGGCAGGCCAGGACCGCATGGCAGTCCCCGGCCGCCCGGTGCCCCCCGTTCAGCGGCTGCCAGCGGTTGTTGCCGTGGTACTCCGACCACTCCCCCACCCAGTCCGAATAGGGGATCATGACGTCCTCGAACGTCATGGCATCCAGCCAGGCCGCCGCCTGTAGCCGCGCCTCAGCCGCCGCCCGTTCCCGCAGGACCTCCGGTGCTACTTCGGCCGGGTCCGCCTCCTCGACCGCTTCCCGCACCGCGCGGTCGCGGTAGTGGAGCTCCAGCTCATGCCGCAGCCGGGCGATATCGAACCACTTGTTGTAGATCAGGACCCGTTTGCGGTCGAGCAGAGCCGTCAGGTGAACGAGCACGTCCGAAAACCTGGGCGCCCCGGTCACCATGTCATCCGTGATGCCGTGAATGTCGGAAGCGTCCCCGACCGGCTCACCAGGGTTCAGCAGCGTATCGAGCAGCACGTCACCGCTGGAGCCGACCACGGCCAGTTCCACGAGGCGCGCCTGTTCATGCAGGCCGGTCGTTTCGGTGTCGAGAACCACCACACCCGGATCAGCCAGCGCGGCCGCGGCCCACCGGACCCGCTCCTCGGCCTCCCTCCGCTCCCGCTCCCGCCGCTCCCGCTCCTCGCGCTCGTACCGCGCCTGATTCTCGGCCTGTCGCCGCGTCTGTTCCGCGTCGTGCGCCTTCTGGCACGGCGTACAGCGGCGCGGCCAGCCCGGGGAGTTCCAGGAGTCCGGAAGGTTCGGGTTCGCCGGGGACAGCAGCCAATCATGCTGCTTGAGCCAGGCCCGCGCCGCCTTCTTGGAGCCGCGCCGCTTCGTGCAGCCCTCTCCGGCGCACACCGTCACCTCCGCCAGCCACGCGTCGATGCGGGCCCGCTTCGCCTCCAGCTGTTCCTGGCGGCAGCCGTGACAGCGCCCGTGCTTCGGGTAGGGCAGCTCCCGGACCGTGCCGCAGCCCGCGCACGTCCGCGCCCGCAGCCGCTGTTCTGCCTTTTCTGCTCTCTGCCGGCACACCGAACACGGCCGCCCGCGCAGGACGACGGGGCGCACCTTGCCGCACTGTGAGCAGGTACGCCGCGCCGCCATCCTCGCCTTGGTCGAGGAGGGCAGCGGCCTCATCTTCACCGCGGCCGCCGGATCGTGCAGAGGTACGTCCCCGTAGTCACGGGTCCGGACGTAGGCCAGCGGGGCCGCCTCCTGTTCCGCCGTCACCTTGAGCCGGGACGCCGCCAGTTGCGTTTTGGTCCGCAGGTAGGGCGGTGCCCCTCTCCAGCCGTAGACCGGAACGCCGTCAAGGTGGGCCAACGGCTTACCCCTGGCGACCCGGTCCGGGTCTGGCTCCGTCCGGCCGGCCGGGATCGCGGCCGCCGCCGTGGTGGTGCTCACTCATGCCTCCCGAAGAATGTCGAGGGAATTCACGCTAGCAGCAATAACCTCTTCCCGCAGCAATTCAACAGAATTCGCCAATTCGGTCTAGCGGTGAAAAGAGGCCCCTTTATGCCGCGCGCGCGTTAAGTGAACGAGAAAACGGTACCGTTAAATTAGGGCGCGCTTTGACATGCTCATGCCTCGTCGGCTGTCCATGGGCCGTGCCGCGTCAGAGCCTGCCGCACGATCCGCCCCGGCGGGTGCAGCTTCTCGATCAGCTCATGCCGGGTGCGCACCTGGGCGCCGCTCAGCCCCAGGTCCCCGGTGCCGACCAGGCCGCGGGCCCGCAGCTCCGCCAGGGCGTGTTCGCTCACCCGCCAGGCCGCCGTCCGCAAGGACATCGCCAGGTCCGAGGGGAACTGGTACTTGCGCTCCACCAGGCCGCCCGGGTGCGGACCCGGCCACGCGCCGGCCAGCGCGAGCTGGGCCCGCTCCGCGCGCGACAGCGGCGCCCAGGGTCCGGCCAGGTCCGGTTCGGCCAGCCGCCGGCGCACCGCGGCCGCCACCAGATCCGTGACCGACGGCCACCACTCCGCCCGCTGCGCAGCCGCCTCCGCGCGCGCCTCCCGCGAGGTTTTCCCCTCCCCTTTCAGTTCCTCGATGTACGCCGATTCTTCGAGACGGAAACGCTTTTTCATCGCCGCCAGGCGGGCCCCCTGTGAGGCCGTGACCCAGATCGTCATAGGCTCAATGTCCATGAGGAAATAGTAAACGGTACCGTTAAATTCGGCGCGCTCGTTGAGGATTTCCCGCAACTGTGCAGGTCAGCGGCTTGCCGCCCAGGCGCCCAGCAGCCAGGAGGCCGCCGGGTTGCTGGGATTGGCGTCCCACGGCAGCTCGTCATCCTGGTACCGGGCCAGCGCCGTGGAGCCGGGCGCGTACCGGCAGTGCAGTTCGGTGGCCCACCGGGGCACGCCGCGCCGCTGCTGGTCACGGACCTGGCCGCGGCGCATCGATTGCCCGGTGTAGCGCGGCAGTTCGCGGCGCAGGGCCCGGCGGGACAGCCGCCGCCGCACCCGGATCGTGTCGTGCAGCTCCGGCGCGGCCGCCGCCAGCTCCGCCCGCTCGTCCAGGACGGACAGCAGTCGCCGTTCCTCTGGCTCCAGGGGGCGGGTCAGCTCGGCGGCCGCGGCCCGCTCCGCGATCAGGTTGCGCAGGGTGCGATCTCCGATCCCCTCCCGCCAGCGGGCGTCCGCCGGCGGACGCCCCGCCGTGGTCAGCTTGTTGGCCCGCACCCGCCGCAGCAGCGGCCCGGGCCGCTCCGCCACCCCGGCCGCCGCCAGGACCTCCCGCCACGCGTCGTACGCCGCGACCGGGCAGGTGACATCGTCCTGGGCCATCAGCCGCACGACGTGCCGGCGCTTGCCGTGCGGATTGGTCTTGGACCGACGGATGACGATGTGCAGCCCGGCCCGCTCGGTGCGCTCCCCGGTGGCCGGGTCGGTCCGCACCGCCCGGGTGCGCCGTACGTCCCTCAGCGCCAGGGCCGGCACCTCACTTGCCCGCGCGCCCAGGTACCAGGCCAGGACCAGGGCGAGCGCGTCCCGGCGGCCGCGTACCGTGGCCCGGTCGAGGGTGGCGAGCATGGCCACCAGGTCCGCGCGCGTGCATTCGGTCGCCTGGAGGGCGTCCCCCTGCCCGTCGGGCGCCGTGGCCTCCTCGGCGGACCGGGCGTTGATGATCTGTTGGACCAACAGCCGTTCATCCGTACGCACCGGATGCCCGGACATGGCCCGCAGGTGGTACAGGGGCGTGATGTACGTGGTGATCGTCTCGGACGGGTGCTGACGGCTCGCCAGGTACGCCGCGTAGTCGACCAGGGCGCCCGCGTCGGTGCCGATGCGCCCGTACTCCCGGCACCACGCCTCGTACAGGCCGGCGCGTGATTCACGGGCCCGGCCGGTGTTGCGGGGGATGCCGCGCGCGGCCCAGTCCGCCGCCTGCCGACTGATGGTGAAGCCGCCCGGCGTGGGTACCCTCCCCGCCAGCGGGCCGCCTCCGGCGTCCTGGACGGCGCCGGGCGCCGCCACGGTGTCCGTTGCCACCTGTCCAACCTCCCAGCCCTGGGCGCTGCCGCACGCGTCCTAGCCGTACGGTACGCCGCCGGTCCGGCCGGGCACCCGGCCAGCGTGCCACCCGGCCAGCGTGCCACCCGGCCAGTACGGTCTACGACAGGCGGAAGAAAGGGCAGGCTCCATGAGCCGAGCAAGCAAGCTGCGCAAAGGGCGGCCCGACCGTGTCCTGGGTGCACACCTCGCCGCCGCGGCCCTGGAGATCCCCTACCGGGACCTGGTACGAGCCCGGGGCGCCGCGTACACCGTCACCGTGGCCGAGGCCCGGGCCCTGTCCGCCGAGGCCCCGCCATGGCTGGCCGAGGCCCGCCACCGGGCCCAGGAACGCCGCGAACAGCGGGCCGCCCGCCGCGCCAGGCAGCGGACCGAGGAGGCCGCCCGGTGGGCAGCCGACGGGGAATCGCTCAGGTTGGACGCTCTGTATCAGGAGGTGAAGGAGCAGTTGCGCGCCGAGGACGAATACGCCGGGTGAGCCGGGTCAGGACCCGACCGAACCGACGCACCTCCGCGTACAGTTCGGCGCCGCTGTGATCGAGCCAGCCCGTACCGAAGGTTCAGAAACAGGCACGGACGCGGTACGGCAGCGCGCCGAGTCGGTGGGCCAGCAGGCACTCGACGGCGTCCACGACGGCGGCCGGGCCCGGCAGGGGCGCATCCAGCAGCGGCCGCCAGTCCCCGACCCAGCGCCGCCCCCAGTTGCGGGGCCGCCATGCGGGGCCGCGGCCGTGCCACTGCCAGCGGTCCCGGGCGTCGAAGGCCACGACCACCAGGGCGCTGGTCCAGGCGGGCGCCAGGACGGCCGCCCTTCCCGGGCTGTTCAGCCGCAGGTCCCGCGGGTCCCGGGCGAACGCCCAGGCGGCGTACGGTTCCGCCCGGTCCGGGTCCGGGTCCGGCCCGTGGTCGGTCCAGCCGGAAAACGACTCCGCCAGCAGGCCACGGGCGGTCAACTCGCTCTCTACCGCGTCGGCATAATCGCCCATCCACCCGGATGGCGTTTCGGTCTCGGGCGCTTCCATGGTCGGCCCCCCCTTTGGCTCGGTGTCAGTGGCAGCGTGCCCCGGCGCGCTGGTCTCCCGCGCGGCCGGTGCCGCAGGCCACGGGCGGCCGGGTTTCGTGAATGCCGGACTACGAGGTTAGAGGGAGTGGCACAGTGCGGGGATGGAACCAGCGAACCCGGACTGCCCGCCCACACTCCTTGCTGTCATCGACACGTTGCCGTCGTGCTTCAAGGCCGAGGCGCTGACTGAGCTTCTGGCAGCTGAACACCCACAGCCGTATGGCCAGACCTTCGAACGATGGTGGGGTCTGGCGAAGGCTCTGATGACCGACGAGCAGGCCGCGAACTTCGGAAACGAGCCGGACGAGACCAGCATTGACCACGCCGAAGTTCTGGCACGTAATCCGAAGCTAAAGGCCGAGTGGGAAGCCGCTGTTGCCCAGCGGGCAGCCATGACACCGGAGGAACGGGAAGCAGCAACCCGGGAGCTGGAAAATCAGGATCAGCAGGACGCGGAACGCTCGGATTGCGTCATCGAGGTGTTGGAGCGTTGGGCAGCTCATGAGAAGCGATGGCGGCAGCACGTGAAGGCTGACCGGGAACGGCATCCTCGTAGCAAAGCCTTTCGGTAGGACACGGCCTACCGATATGGGCGGCCCCCTGTCAGTGGCAGCGTGCCCCGGCGCGCTAGTCTCCCGCGCGGCCGGCGCCGCGCGCCGCCTTTCCCCTGTCCCCATTGGTGGTCACGCCGCCGCAGGCTTCCACAAGTGCGTGGAACGCGGCGCGGTCCAGGCCCTCTTCCGGCCGGGACGGGTGGTCGGCAGGGAGCCACCGCAGCCGTTCCGTGTACTGGCTCCACAGCGGATCGGGCGGCAGGAATCCGGCCGGGTAGGCGACCGACCACGGGTGCCCCATCGGCCGCTGTGCGAGCACAACGCGATAGGTCCGCATGGTGGGGAACTCCTCCGATGGCTCCGTGAACCCGACCAGTTCGCCACCATGCCAGACCTGCACCTGTTCCCCGGCGCGGACGCAGTGCAGGCCCCCGGCGGACAGCCAGCTGTCCGTCTCCGGGCCGAGCAGTTCACGCAGTTCCTCAGGGGGCATCCTGCCGTCCCAAGCTCTGTCGTTCGTCTTCTGGGCACTGTCCATATCAGACCAACGAGCCGTGCCCGCGAAGGATGCCCTACTCCAGGTGGCGCCAGTCCTCCCGGGCCTGCCGAATACGCCGCATGGTGTCTGCGGCCGACAGTCCGAACAGACCGAGAAGAGCGACGGCGCCCAGCCGCGCAGGCAGGTCATCGGCGAGCAGCATGGCAAACGCCCAGCCGGCCAGCAGGCACCCGGCGAAGGCGCGCGCAGCCCATCGGCCCGGCTTGCGCAGCCGCACAGTGTGCCGGCGGACCTCAGCGGACAGGGTCACCGTGGCGGAGCCGGTCCCCAGCGGCCGGTTGCGGCGCTGCACCCAGGCGAAGAACCCGACGAGCCCGCCGGTCAGCAGCAGCAGGCACAGCAGGTCACGAGCTGGCATCATGGCCGCGCCCAGCAGGCGACCCGGGCCCCCGTACGTGGTCGGCGCCCCGCCACGGCGATACGGCAGGCTCTGCGGCGTGCGACCCACCTACCCACGATGTTGATCATCGTCGGCTCCCTCCCTTACTGAACATGGCGATGACGGTACCCCGCAGCTCCGCGGCCCGGCTTGAGGTAAACGAGAGGGGCCCGGCACCGCTCATTGCGCGCGCGGGTTACCCGCGTGCGCTGCATAGTGGGGGCCGTCCGTACCGATCGGCGCGGACGGTTTCATGCACAACCATTGGTAGCCAGAACCTCGCACGGCGTGTTTACCGATTCCTCGAACGTATCGGAAAACTCGCCGTGCGGGGGTGTGTTGTCAAGAATCCTTGCCAAGCCTTGTGCGGTGCAAGATCACCTGACAGGCTGCCGCCATGTCAAGTAATCCGACACCTGCGGCGTCCGACGGGCCGCGCACGGCGGAAGACGTCCTCCGCGCGCAGCTCGCCCAGACCGGCACCACCCCCGAACGGTTCCGCGACGATATGGCGCGGGTCGTCGGCGCCCACTGGGCCGAGATGCCCCCCGGCGCCCTCTTCGACGCCCTGGCCCGCGCCGGACGGGTTCCCAGTCCCCCGCACCTCCCCGCGCCGCTGCGCATCCTCACCCCCCGCCAGGCGCGCGCCGTCCACGACGCCGTACGCGCCGCCGCCCGCCGCCGCGGCGTCCGCGGCGAGGCCGCCGACGAGATCAGCTGTGACGCCCTGGCCGCCGCCGGAATCTTCCTCCCGCCGCCCGGCCCAGCCCCGGACACGTGCGGCGCGCGGTACCTGCCGCACGACGCCGAGGAGTTCGGCCCGGAGCTGCTGGGCCAGTGGCAGCAGTGCACCGACGAACCCGGCCACCCCGGCCACGAGCACGCCGCCGGTGACACCGAATGGGACGACGGCGACCCCGGCGCCGTCCCCGCCCGCCCGCAGACGGAGGCATAGCCCATGACCCAGCCCACCGACCCCGCCCGAACCGACCTTCCCCAGCTGCCGCCCCCGCTGCGCGTCCTGACCTGGCCCCAGTACGAGGCCGCCTACGCCCGGCTCACCGCCGCCGCCCACCGCTACCGCCTCCAGCTGCCCGGCGCCGCCGCCGCGGAGATGGTGACCGACGCGCTGAGCGCCGCCGGTGTCTTCCCGCCCGCCCCCGCCCCCGAGCCGGACACCTGCGGCGCGCTGTACCTGCCGCACGATCCGCAGTCGCAGGGGTTCGAGCCCGAGTTGCTGGGCGAGTGGCAGCAGTGCGCCGGGGAGCCCGGCCACGGCGGCCGCCACGACAACGGCGAATTCATCTGGGACGACGGCATGCCCGGCGCCGTGCCCGCCCGCGCGCAGGCGGAGGCCCGGCCGTGACCTGGACGCACCCCGCCGACACCGCCCCGGCCCGGCACACCGGCTACTGCCGTGGCGTGCTGGCCGACGGCACCATTGCCCAGTACCAGCGCGGCGGCGCCCGCATCGACCGCCGGTTCACCGACGACCCGCAGGCGCCCGGCGGCACCTGGGACGGGCCCGACGCCGCCACCCTGCCGCTGCCCCGGGCCCTGGAGCCCGCCTGTAGCTGCGGCTGGACCGGTGTCCGCGTCGCCTTCGACCCGGACGGCGGCCGCCACGACACCCCGTACGGCGACCGCTGGGACTGGGCCGGCGACGACGCCCGCCGAGAGTGGACCTGGCACGCCGAGGCCGTGTTCCGCACCGACCTCCCCCAGACCACCCGGCAGCCGCTCGCCGCCCTGGCCGCCGTCCTCGGCGAACTGGCCGCCGAGCGCCCCCGCGCCGCCCTGGCCGCCGTCCGCCGGCTGCGCGCCCTGGCCGACCTGGCCGAGCCCCTGGCCGTCGCCCACGCCCAGGCCCACGGCGTCACCTGGCAGGCCATCGGCGCCGACCTGGACCAGACCCGCCAGAACGTCAACGGCCGCTACGCCAACCCCTCCAACACCCTGGAAAACCGCGTGCACCGGCTCACCGGCGACGGCGTGGCCGCCCTGCTCGCCGCCGCCCGCACCGCCCGCCCCGGCGCCCCGCCCCCCGGCCTGGCCGGATGGGCCGACGCGGCCCGCGCCGCCCTGGACGACACCGCCCGCACCGACCCGCCCCAGGAGCCCGCCGCATGAGCGAGCGGGACCAACGAGGAGCAAGAAATGACCGATGAACCGGGCCGCGCGCCGGACCGTGTGATCAACCCGGAACTGACGCCAGAGGAACAGCAGCTGCTCCGGCACGCCCGCCCCTCGCAGCTGCGGACCGGGCCGTACCGGGAGAGCCCCGCGGCGGAGTTCCTGCACACCGGCGGTCTGGGGGCCGTGTATGTGCTGCCTGTGGCCGCCGGGGTTCTCTTCCTTTCCCTCATGACGCGCTCCGACGGGAACCCCCAGGCCCTGGACAAGGTGGTTCAGTGGGTTATTGCCGTCGGCTTCACGGGGTCAGGCGTTGCCGCTGCCGTCGTCATCGGAGCGGCAGGGTTCCACGCCTCCAGGGCGGCCGCACGCAACGCCGAAGCCCGCAGGATTCACAGCCTGCGGCATCAATGCGTACTGCCGCTGGACCTGAACGAGGAGGCTAAGGCCCTGTTGCGACGGGCGCAGACCGCCGCCCGCACCGTTACCGGGTCGCGCGTCCACGCCCGCGGTTTCCTTGACCGGCAGCGCAACGAACTCGTGTTCCCACAACAGGAATGGGAAATTGCGGAGAGCCTGCACACCTACACCCGGCTCGTCGGCGAAGCGCCGGACGAGCCAGCAGACGGGACCGTAGCGCGGCTGCTGGACGCCCGGGCCCGCACCCTGCACGAGAGCCGCGCGGGCGTGGAGCGGCGCATCGAGGCGATGGAGCGCTACGCCCGGCAGGTCGCCGAGGCCGACACGCGCCTACTCGCATGGGAACAGGTCCAGGCCCTCACGGACGGCAGCGGGGACGTGCTGGACCTGTTGGCCCGCACCGCGCGGGACGATCTGGCCGTCGCCGAGCTGGACGGACTGACCGCAGAGGCCGCAGCCGTCGCGAACGCCTTCACCGCCTCCCTGGAGTCCGCGAAAGACGCCGCCGTGGCCGCTCTTCCGCAACGCGGGACCGCCGCCTGACCCGCACGGCCATGGGCGGCAACGCCCGCACGAACACCACCAAGGAGCCTCACAGCATGAAGCGCAAACGTCCCGCCTTCCACCCCCCGTGGGAACAGTCCGGGCACTTCGCGGCCGGCGATGTCGTCGCCGTGCCGCCGTACGGATTCGGCGAAGAAGTTCTCTGGGCCGAGGGCGGATTCGTACGGGTGCGGGACATGGACGGACGGGAGGAGGTCCGCGCCGCCGCCCACGTGCGCCACGCCGCGGACTGCCCGCCCTGTTGCGCCGACTTCACCCGGATCAACGACGCCGCGGAACTGGTCTACGAGACCCGTCGACGGCACAGCGAGGCACCGCCCTGGGGGAATCCGGTATCGAGCTGACCGGGCACACCGGAGCGGCGGACGCCGGTACAAGGCCGACGCGGCGTAGGCGCCCGCGCGCCGTAGCCGGGAACAGCAGCAACAAACCTAACGGGCCGCGGCACTGCTGGCCTGGTTTCTGAGGGTTCCTCAAGAAAGAACCCGCACAGGGGCTGTACCCAATGGGTACAGCCCCTGTAGCCTTTGGGTACAAGGGGGGTGAAGGAGCCCCCCCGGAACGGAGGACCGCCATGCCCGGCCCCACCATCCGCGTCATCCAGCTCGACACCGGCCCGAACGTCGGCCGCATCGCACTCGTCTCCCCCTACAACGCGGACATGGTCCAAAGCTGCAAGGATCTCGGCGGCAAATGGGACCAGGCCGCCAAGTGCTGGCACTTCGACTCCCGCGACGAGGACCGTGTCCGCGAACTGGCCCGCGAAGTGTTCGGCACCGACGGCAGCTCCGCCGACGAGGCCGACACCGTCACCGTCCGGTACAGCATCGGCGGCCTGGGAGCCGGCGGGCACCGCCTGGACCGGCTCATCCTGGCGGGCCGGGAGATCGTCATCCGCCGGTACCGGGACGAGCCGCCCCGGCTGGGACAGGGCGTGGTCCTGATCAGCGGCGGATTCGCCTCTCAGGGCGGCTCGACGCGCTACCCCTCCCTGGCCGCCGAGCCCGGCACCGTCCTGGAGGTCCGCGACATCCCCCGCGCCGCCGTCCCCGACGACCCCCGCATCACGATCGTGGACGAGACGATCGACGTCGCCGCGCTGACCGCTGAACGCGCACGGCTCGCTGCCCGGATTGCCGACATCGACGCCGCACTGGCCCGCGCCGGTGCCGACCACAAGTGAGGCCCCCCGTGACCACCGTGCCGATCGAGCTGCACGACCGCGTCTATGACGTCGATCTGACCCAGCTCACCCCCCGCGCCCGTGCGTTCGCCGAGGCCGTCACCCGCTGCACCGGCCACCGCCCCATCGCCGTCGTTTTCGAGACCGGCCGCCTGCTGCGCGAGCGCTCCGATTTCGCCTACCGCTACGGCACCCACCCCGACGCCGACGCCATCGGCGCCCGCCCCGAGCGCCAGACGCTGACCGACTGGTTGCCCGCCCGCCGCGGCGCGACCTGGCTGGGGCCAATCCAGTGGCTGGAGGCCGCCATCCGCACCATTCCCGTGCACGGCTACCCCATCGCCGCCGCCCCCTTCCCCCACTCCGACGCCATGGAGATTGAGCGCGTCCCGTCCGCCGACGCCGGCGCCGCCGACCGCGCTCTGGTGCCCTCCACCGTCCTGGAATACCTGCGCACCGAGCTGGGGTGCCCCCTCTCCCCCCAGGAGTGGGACGAGCTGCGCCAGACCCGCCGCCAGCCCGCCCCCGACCGGTACGTGTGCGACGTGCCCCAGTGGCGCCCGGAAACCCTCCACGCTTTCGCCCGCGCCCGCGCCACCGCCTGACCCGCCGCCAGTCCCTGCGGCCGGGTGCGGCCCGTACCGCCCGTACGGTCCGCACCCGGCCGCTCCGCAAGAACGGACCCGCATGGACACCACTTCCGCCCGGCCCGACGGAGCCGGCCCCGACTGGGGCCAGCGCATCCGCGACGCCCGCGCCGCCAAGGACCACGCCAACACCGTCTACGAACAGACCATCCGCGACGCCCACGCCGCCGGCCGCTCCGTCAGCGCCATGGCCAATGACCTGGGCCAAAAGAGCCGCAAACTGCTGACCGCGATCGTGGGCCGGACCGCGGGCGACGTGCCGCCCGTCGCCCTGCCCGTGGTCGTCTACCTCAGCGGCCGCGGCCGCTCGGACGCCACCTGGGCCGAGATGCGCGCCGCCATGCACGCCCGCGGCTGGTACGCCGTCAGCCACGAACTGACCGCCTGGCACCTGTCCCGCGGCGGCGCCACCTGCGTCCACGTGTATTTCGGCAGCGGTCGCCCGGTCAGCGTCACGCTGGAGGAGGCCGTGTACGCGCAGCCGTACGACCAGCCGCTGTCCGTCGCCGAGCTGCTGCCCACCACCGCCGCCATCAGCCTGGAGCGCGCCCATCCCGAGGCCGCCGCTTTCCAGGTCTCCGTTGCCACCCGTGAGACCGACTGGAAACGCATGGCCGGACGAGGCGAGCGCCCTGCCCCCGAGCGCTACGACGAAGAGCGCATCAACAACACCGGCCGCCCCGGCGCGGTCGTCCTCGACGTCGCCCAAGTCGCCCGGTGGATTGCTGACCTCCTCGAATAACCCCGCCCCGCGAAACCCCTCCCCAGATCGGAGCCCACCATGAACCTCTCCGCACTGCTCGCCCCCGGCGCCACCCTCACCAGCCCCGCCGGCGCCGCCCTGGCCCTGCCCCCCGTCACCGCCGCCGCTCTGTACGCCGCCGTCGGCCACGACAAGGCCATCATGGGTCTAGGAGGCATGCCCAGCGACATCGGCACCCTGTCCCTGACCACCGAATGGGCCGACGACGAAGGCGCGATTGTCACCGTCTTCAGTGTTCTGCGCTACCGGCTCGACACCCGCAACGACATCGACCCCGTCACCCGTCTGTGCACCACCCCCACCTGTCTGGACGAGAGCCTGGGAAACACCGTGCTCAGCCGCACCTGTTACAACCACCTGGACGCGCTCGTACCCGGCTTGCTCCCCCTTGCCGGAGACGACATCCGCCCCGGCGACCGCGAAACCGCCGCCCAGGACAGCCGTCGGATGCGCCTGGACGACTACGAAGAGAACGTGGTAACCCTGCTCGAAAGCGAAGCCCAGGGCTCCCGGAATCTCTTGGAGCATCTGCGCCGCGCCAGCAGCTAGCCCCCGCCCGCCCCCGGCGGGAGCACCGTTCCGCTCCCGTCCGAGGAGCCCGCCCGCACTGTTCTCCCTGACCGCCCCCGAACCGGCCATCTACCGGCCGTTGCACACCGACACGCCCCACCACCGCACCGCCTATGCCCCGACCGCCTGACCGGAAGCAGGAGGACCGCAGCCGCTGAGGTTCGCCGCCGCGGAAAACCTAACGGGTGCCGACCCGCAGCCAGGGTCCCGTTAGGTTTTCCGCGGGCGTCAAAATAGCCGCCCCTGCGCCGAGAATCCCGGGGGCAGGGACGGCAGTTCCGGCTGACTGGCGTACGGGTCGCCGGCGGCTTGCACCCGAGCGGCGACGGCGGCCAGCGCGGCCGGTTCGTAAACCCCGGCTTCGACTGCCCTCAGGACGGCCGTGCGCAGCGCCAGGGCGGCCCGGTGGGTGCCGCGCCGATCGGCCTTTCCGGTGCGCCCCGGAATCGTGAGCCGATCGCGTCGCAGCGCGTCATGGGCATTGTCCGCGGGCGCCCCCAGCAGCAGACAGGCCGGGCGTACACACAGCGACTGGTCACATTGGTGCCGCACGACCAGGCCCGCCTGGATGGGCCCGTGATGAGCCTGCCACGTCCAGCGCGCCGGACTCAGCACCGGGCCCCGTGCACCGTCGGCCGCCGTGGTGTTGGGCGTGGCCCACAGCCGCCCGTATCCGTCATCGGCGACCGCACCCGTCCATATCCAGCAGGCCGACGTAACCACGGTGAAGGAGCGTACGCGCCGCCATTCCCGCGGAGCCGCCCAAGGCGGCACTGGCGTGGCCGGCGGGCGGACCGCTTCGGGCACTCTCGGCATCCTTGTGGTCCTCTCGTCCGTGGATGGTTTCTGCGACGGCGGCGAGCTGAGCGGAGCGCCCACGGCGGGCGCAACCACCGCGCGGCAGCAGCCGCCCCCCCCGCCCGCCCCGGCCGGAGCGCCGATCCGTTCGCGTGCCCGCAGGAACGACGGCCGCGGGACGGCGCCCAACCCCGGGGTGCCCGCAGGCCCGGCAGACGGCCCTGACCACGGGCCCACCTCTTCCGTAGACGGCCGTTTGGACGGGCGCGCGGCGGCGCCGCAGTCGGGGGCGGTGCCGCCACGTAAACCGCTCAGGGGTGCCGCTGCGCGGCCGCCGAAGCGTCAGACGCTTGGTACACCCGGGGTATCGGATGCGGGCTGCGAAGAGGAGGCGTGCGGACCCGTTCGCAATGCGGCGTCACCGCCGGCCGACGGCGCCGGAATGGCGGCGCTCTTCTTGGACTTCTTGGTACCACTGCCGGCGGGGCGGCCGGGTGCTTTGACGGTCGGCTTTTTGAAGCCCAGCCGCAGCAGCTCCGATTCGGACCAGCCCGCCTTGAGCGCCCGGGCCCAGACAGTGGCTTTGGTGGTGCGGGCGCTCTGCACGGCGAGTTCGGCTTCCCGCTCCGCGCTCTCCGCGCCCTTGAGTTCCGCGACGATCTCCAGCCGACCGTTGAGGAGTCGCTGTGCTTCAGCCTGGACGGCGGCCAATTCCTCTTCATAGCTCATGGCGGCAGAGTAGTGGTGCGTGGCGGTAGCCCGCACGCAGATACGGCGACGCCGATGCTGCCGGAGCGGCTACGGCAGTCTGCCGAAGTTGAGCGGCTTGCTCACGCCGCCGCTCTTTAACCGGAGAAAGGGCCGGGGGTTTCCGGGGGCAGCACTCCGCCACACAGCGGGAGCAAGCTAGGCGATCAGGTTACCTGATCGCGTTTCGCACTCGCCTTGCGGCGGCGAGTGCTGGCACACTGGGCGTGTGGTCCCCGACGGAACGGGGTCGCTTCGCTGGAGGAGGTGCGGACCGTGGCCGAGGAGTTGACGCCGCGTCGATCCGCGCCGCCCGGCGGTCGGAACAAGCGGGAGGCCGGCGGACGTCGTCATGTGACCAAAGTGCTCATGAACGATGCCGAGTTTCAGATGGTCCAGGGACGTGCTGTTGCGTTGGGCATCAGCGTGCCGCGGGCACTGATCGAGGCCGCCATCGGCGTGCCGCCGCTGACGAAGAGCGAGCGCGCTGCACTGAACACGGAACTCACCGGCCTGAAACATCTGCTGGGGAACCTGACGAACAACGTCAATCAGATTGCTGCGGCCCTGAACTCCGACGTGTCGGTTCCGGCGGTGCAGATCCGTGCGGTCCTGGCGCGGGCGGAGGCAGCTGCGGCGCGAGTGGAGGAACTGGCCCAGGAGTACCGCGCATGATGCCGAACGTCACCCGCGGCGAGGACGCCCCTGGACTGGTGGGGTATCTGTTCGGTCCGGGCCGTTTCAACGAGCACGTCAACCAGCGACTGATCGCCTCTCACGCGGGCATTGTGGGCCAGGGCGGGCCGCACTTCCGGGGCCCCGGCGAGCTGGAAGCCCTGGCGCGGGAGTTCGACGCGCCGCGCCAGCTGTTCGGCACCGAGGTCAAGGGCGGGCACGTGTGGCACTGCTCGATCTCCCTGCCGCCCGAGGACGGCCGTCTCAGCGACGAGCAATGGGCCCAGGTGGCCCGTCGGGTCATGGACGACATGGGGTTTTCCGAGGCATCGGGGAAGGCGCCGTGCCGGTGGCTGGCGGTGCACCACGGGCCAAGCAAGGACGGCAACGACCACATCCATCTCATGGTCAACCTGGTGCGGGACGACGGCACCAAGGCCAGCGTCTGGCGGGACTATCCGCGGGTGCAGCAGATCTGCGGCACGCTGGAACGCGAAATGGGCCTGCGAGTGGTCGAGGGCCGCGGCGGGCGGACCGTGCCCGGCATCAAGCGCGGGGAGCAGGAATCCGCCGTCCGGCGCGGCCGGCCCGAGCCGGACCGGCGCACCCTGGCCCGGCGGGTGCGGGCCGCCGCCGCCGTCACCGGCAACGAGGCCGATTTCGTGCGGCAGCTGCGCAGCACCGGTGTCATCGCCCGGCCGCGGTACGCCTCCGGCGGCCGGGACGAGGTGACGGGATACTCAGTGGCGCTTCAGCCCGCGGAGGGCGCGCAGCCGGTGTGGTACGGCGGCGGGAAACTCGCTGGCGACCTGTCTCTGACGCGACTGCGCGAGCAGTGGCCGGACAGCGACCCGGCGGCCGCGGTCGCGGTGTGGTCCGAGCGCGGTGCCGGGGAGCGGCGCCGGGTGAATGCGGCCCTGCGGGACGAGGCCGCGTGGGAGGTGGCCGCGCAGCAGATCGCGGACGCCCGTGCACGGCTCGCCGACATCCCGCCGGAGGACACGGTGCGCTGGAGCCAGGCCGCCCAGGAGACGGCCGGTGTGCTGGCCGCGTGGAGCGGCCGCCTGGAGACGGCCCGGCCCGGCCCTCTCGCGCGGGCGGCCGATGTCCTGGCACGCTCGGCACAACGGACGCACGAGGACCGCCGGGCACCGCTCGCGGAGCGGCCCGGCGCACTGAAGGGGGCCGCGATGGTCACGTGGTACGCGAGGGGCGGCGGTACTGGCGTGTGGGGCCAGTTCCTGATGGTCCAGCAGTTGCGCAACGTCCTGCGGGCGGTGCACGACATGCACCAGGCGCGCGACGAGCGCGACCAGGCGCGCGCCATCGCCGCCGAGGCACGCGGCGGACTGGCCGAGCTCCAGCAGGCACGTCAGCAGATGATGCAGAGCCCCGGCGCCCTCCCGGGCCCGGGCAGCTACCGCCAGCAGCACCCGGAGCAAGAGCCGGAGGGCCGCGGGCACGACGAGCGGGGCCGGTAGCCGGCCCGCTGTAAAAGGGGGTTGTGAATGTCTGTCCGCGATGACGACATGCGCGAGGTATACGCGGCATCCAGTGACGCAATCGTGCAGGTCCTACAACTCGTTGTCACCCTGGCCGCGATCATGGCGGAGGACCGTGCCCGGCAGCGCGAGGAGATGTACCGGCGGGAGCTGGAGGCGGAGGCGTCGAAGGCCCGCGCCGAGGCCGAGCGCCTGCGGGCCGAACGGGCCGCGGCCGAACCGCTGCTGCGGGCCGCCCACCAAGAGCGGTTCTGGAAAGACCTGGCGCTGCACCCGGAGCGTCTGGGCCGTACCTGGCAGGCGGCCGCAGAGTGGGCGGGCGGCGACCCGTACGCCGCGCACACGCTCCAGCACCTCAAGGAGCAGCTTGCCGACCGCTACGGGCTGACGGTGCCTGACTGGCCGGTCGGCGGCGGCGACCTGGCCCGTCTGGTGACACTGGTGGACCCCGCGTATCGCAAGCGGCTGGAGGCCGCCCGGCAGGCCGCCGAGCAGGCGCCGGAGACCTCGTACGCCGTCCTGATCCGGGACGCCCAGAACGAGGGGCGCATCCTGTACCGGGGAGAGGGTGCGGCGGAGGCAGGCGTCAGCGCGGAGACCTTTGCGGCCCAGCAGTACGAGACCTGGCAGCAGCAGGCCGGAGCGGAGACGACCCGGGGCCGGGCCGCCGGGGAATTCGTGGTGGAGGTGGTGGAGAACACCGGGCAGGCCGACGCCGGTCACGTGCCCGCCGCCACGGTCAACGCCGCCGACATCCCGGCCGTCCTGGAGGCCGACCGCCGCCGCCTGGAGGAGGTGGCCGCCGGCACCGCGCAGCCGGAGACCCACGCGGAACACTTGCGTGCCCTCCAGGCGGTACTGGAGAAGATGGAGGCCGACGAGAACCGGCGCGTTCAGCGATACCAGGAGTACGCCACCAAGCTCCAGGACACTGACCTTTCGGCGGCCGACGCCAAGCGGCTGACCAGCAACCTCGCGCACATCCAGGAGGGGCTGGAGAAGCTGCGCCAGCAGCAGGTTGATGCCGCCTTGCAGATGGCGGCCGTCGCCGCCGAGATGCACGGCGAAAACCCCCGGCACGTCTACGACGCGGCGCGGCTGTCCGAGAGCCTGGATACGGAGTGGTGGCGTACGGCCAGCGCCCGGGAAATCGCCGGTGTGTGGGACCACGTGGCCCAATGGGAGCCGGGAGCCGCCCGCGCGGAGACCCAGGCCAGCATCCGGGACGAGGTGGAACGCCGTTTCCACATGGCGATCCCCCAGGACGCCGCCGCGGAAACGGTCGCCGCCATCATCGGCGGCCTGAAGGAGGCAGGGCGCCCCGTCCCCCTGGGCGAGGCCGGGGAGAAGCTGCGGATGGAGGCCCAGGACCTGTTCGAGGCCGCCTACGACGACCTGTCGGCCGCCCGGGACCTGGAGTCCCGGCCGGACAGCGAACACGCCGACGCCGAGCGGCAGCGGGCCGCTCAGCTGCGTGAGCAGGCCGACACCGGTATCGTGCGCGGCCGTCTGCTCATCGAGCAGGCCACGTGGGTGGAGGGCCAGGCCCCGGAAACCCTGGCCCGGGTGTACGCGGAGAACAGCGGCGCGGCGGTCGAGGAGCTGCGCGCCGAGTTCGCCCGGCGCTGGGGGCAGGAGGCCCCGCCGGCGGCCGCCGAGACCATCGAGCACCTGGCGGCCGCTCCGGCGGAGGAGCGGGTATGGAAGGTGCTGGCCACCGAGGGTTCCACCGACCTGGCGGCGGTGCCCGCCGCTGTGCCGGTCCAGGCGGAGAGGGCCGCCGAGGCGCCGCGCCGGGAGGCGACGGATACGCCCGCCCGTGCGGGTTCGGAAGCGGCGTACCAGGAGCCGGACAACGTGCTAGACCTGACGGACGAGCTCGAACCTTCGGACCCGGAAGTGCCCTACCGGAGCCCCATGGATGACGATGTGGTCGGGGAGCGCGCGCAGCAGGAGGAGCAGCGCCGTCGGGAGGCGGCCGAGGCCCGCGAGGCCCTGGAGGACCGGGAGGCGGCCGACGCGGTCCGGCTCGCGGAAATGTCCTATCCCGACGGCCCGGAGGCTGCCGTGGCCCAGCCGCCGGCCGCACGCGCCTCCCGGTCCGTGTCCGGCCCCGGAGCCGACCGGCAGCGTGAGGCGACACTAGAGCTCTAGAGCACGGCACACAGCAGTGCGGGCGGACCGGTAACCGGCCCGCCCGCACTGCTATATGCCCGTCTCAGGCGCCGGAACCGTCCGCAGCGGGCGGGGCGGCGCTGAACGCGGGAGAGAGCCACAAGGCCGCGTCCGGCGTCTCCACCGGCAGAGGACCGTGGGCATAGGCGCGGTGCCCTTCCGGAGTGCAGGCGGACAGCGGCCCGGCGTCTTTGTCCATCAGGACCCGCAGGTGCGGATCGGCATGGTGCAGCCACCAGACGGACATGCCCAGGGCCGGGTCGTGGCGCAGATGCTCCCAGGCCCGCCACAGTGCTGTCAGGCGGGTGACCGCCTCCGGGTGCCGCCACCACGCCGGGCACCAGGTGACGGTGGGCCGTCTGAGGTTGCGGCGAACGGTCGGCGCAAGGAAGTCGGCAACGAAGTCGGCGACGGTCGGAAACACCAGCTCGGGCGGCGGCTCCTGGGCTTTCTTCTTCCGCTTCTTGCGGCCTGGCTTCTTCGGGCCGTCCGGCGGTTTGCTCGGCGGGCCGGGCGGCGGCGCCTGCTGCTCGGCAGTGTCGCCGAAGTCGGCCCATTCGTCGTCAAGGTTCACGATGTGCTCAGTGCCCCCGGGTCGTGCCTCTTCAGGGATGCGTTGACCAGTGCCGCGTCCGGGTGTTCCCACCAGCCTACGGTTTGCATGAGAACCGGCCGGGTGCCGGAGGCCAGGAGGACCGCCCGGCCCTGCGGCATGGCCGCCAAATCGTCATAATCGACGATCGCCTCCTCCCGTTCGGACACACTGACCGAACGGTTGGAGGCGAACAGGCCGCCGCCGTTGCCCGGCTGGCGGGAGTGCGAGTACGCGGGCCGTTCGTAGCTGCCGATCTGCTTTTTCAGCATCGACAGCAGCCCGTCATCGGAGACGCCGCCGCCGTAGGTGCGCACGTTGGCCGAGGACCAGAGTTTGGCCATACCGTGCTCACCCCAGGCTTCAACTCCCTGGTCCCAGGACTGAAGGATCGTCATCAAGTTGATACCGCGTGAGCCGTAGTGGCTGTAGACGCTGGGCAGATCCTCCCAGCGGCACACATTCGCCGCTTCATCGAGGACGCCCAGCAGCGGCACCGGCAGCCGGCCGCGCGGGGAGCGGCTGGCGTACTCCTCGGCCGCCTCACACACGGCCAGCGTCAGCGCGGTGATGAGGGCGCCGGTCGAGCCCTGCCGGTCCTTGGAGATCAGATACAGGGTGTCGGTACCGCGTACGAACGCGGCCGGATCGAAGGCCGGGCGCTTGTCCAGCCCGGTCCCCCGGGTGATCCACGGAGCCAGGGCCGGGTCCTGGAGGCACGACGCCATCTGTTCGGCCGTGCCGTAGATGCCGCCGCGCTGTTTCTCATGCAGGTTGAGCACGGACAGAACCGCCTTGGCCGCCAGCCGGTACTGTGGCCCGGCCCCGGACAAAATCCGCTCCGGTTCGTCCTCGTTACTGTCCGATACCCACTCGTAGACGGTCGTGATGGGCTTGTCCCCGAGTTTCGCCGCCAACAGGAGGTTGGCCAGCAATTTCTGTCCGGCCGGTTCGAAGTAGGCATCGGTGCGGGCCCCGGCGGACCGGCTGTTGGAGGCGAAGGCCGCGGCCAGCTGCGTAGCCCGAGTGATGTCGGTGACGTAGGACAGCGGGTCGTAGTACCAGGTGGGTTCCTCTCCGATCAGCCCTTGTAGGTCGAAGACCCACACCTGCCCGTGCTGGCTGCGCGGCAGGCGGGTGGCGTCCACGATGTCCCGCCGGTTGGAGGTCACCAGGCAGGGCGCCGCCTTGTGGTCGAGCATCGGGGGGACCGCCAGGCGCGTCGTCTTGCCCGTCCGGGGGCCCCAGATGTGTACGTGGGTGTCCTCCACCGACCCGTACAGCGGGGTGCCTCCGTAGACGGCGTTGCCGAGGAAGACGCCCGGCACCCGGTCGGCGGGAATGCCCAGCCGGGTGGCCGTGGCCCGCGCCCCCTGCCCGGAAATCTTCTCCAGCTCCCGGCCCTTGGCCATGTGGCGGGCGGCCGCGTCGATGGGCAGGCGGCCTTTGCGCCGCTTGCGGACGGCGCGGACCACCAGGGCGGCCGCGGCCGCGACCGCCGCCGTCTCCAGGCCCAGAGTGATGTTGGCCCACAGGCCGGGCCAGGTGTAGGTGCCGGCGATGAGCAGGAACGGCAGGGAGAAGGGGTTGGCGGGCGGGGCGGGCAGGCCCGCCCGCCCGGCGCCGACGAGCGCCGCCAGCCACAGGGCACCGACCGCCAGGAACAGGAACCCGAAGAAGCCAGGCACCAGGTACGGCGGAACCTCTCCCGGGCCGCGCCGCTTGGATGTCGCGCTCATGCTGTCCGCCACCTGTGGTTCGTGTCGTTGATGGCCCGCTCCGCCTCTGTCAGTTCGACGTGCACCGGAATGCCCGGCTTGCTGCCCACTTTGATCAGGAAATTGCCGCGGCCGGGCGGGTCCGCCTCCCGGTTCAGCTCGGGGTCCCAGCTGGGCGGCGAGGCCCAGCTGTCGAGGAGCTGTTCTTCCACACTGGTCATTTCCACGACGCGGGACAGGGAGCCCATTTCCTTACGGGGCAGCCCGGCCGTGATGACCAGGCCCGATCGCTCCACGAAACCGGATGCTTTGGCCCGGTCCTCCGGATGAGGCAGGGCCAACAGGTCCTCCATGCTGTGGGTCACCATGACCTGGCCCACCGCCTTGCGCCGGTTGAGGCGGGTCAGCGCGTTGATGCGGTCCACCAGGCCCTGTCCGGCCTGCAACACCCGCCACAGCTCATCGAGGATCACAAACCGGTGCTGCTGGCGCTCCAGTCCGGCATCCGCCAGGGCCTGGGCCACGGCGATGGAGCCGAACCCGTAGGACCAGCAGGCCAGCAGTGCGGCCGCCTGCAACGAGGTGTCGGAGTCATCGATCGAGGAAATATCGAAACAGACCGGACGGTCCGAGCGCATCGGTTCCGTGGTGGGGTGGGCGAACATCTCGCCCAGCCGGCCGCGCCCCAGCAGCGAGGTCAGCGACGATTCCAGATTCTCCGTCACGTCCCGGTAGCGGTCCAGATCACCCCGGTCCAGGGCCACCGCCCGCAGGTCCGGCGGCGCGTCCTTGAAGACCTGGAGGAGGTCCGCGAGCACCGGCACGCCGGGGTGCCGGTCATCGAGGATCTGCAAGGCGACCGCCAGCAACGTCTCTTCCCGCGCGTCCGGCGGGGTGGTCCGCAGCACCGTGATGAGCGAGGCAACCGCATTCAGCCGCCGCCCGTGCGCGTCGGCCTCCAGGGCGCGGCGGGCGTCCCCGGTCAGCCGGGCCGCCGCTGTGGACGCCTCACCCGGATCGAGGATGTTGAGGTATCCGCGCCCGCGGCCCAGGGCGATGACCTGCCCGCCCAGGGCCCGGATGAGGTCCACGTAGTCCGGCCGCAGGTCCCCGAAAACCAGCGGCTGGACACCGAAACCGCTCAGGCCGAGCGCCATACGGCGGATGAGCGTGGATTTGCCCAGCCCGGGGCGGCCCAGCACGAAAGCGGACGGGTTGCTGATCAGTCCGGAGCGCTGGAACCAGGAGACGGGGTCGCAGCACACGGTGGAGCCGGTGTAGATGTGGCGGCCGATCGGCACCCCGACCACGGGAGTGCCGGACCCGGCGCCGTACGGCCACAGGCCGCAGACCTGCACAGTGGTGCCGCGCCACTCCGGCGCAGGCTCCAGGTAGGCGGCGGCACCGCCGCCGCGTCCGGACCAGCCCCGCAGGCCCGGGCGGCGCGGCTGCCGTTGTGTCGGTGTATCAGCTGTACGAGCCATCACGGGCCCCCTTCGGTCAGCAGTGCGGGTAAGTCGGTCACATCGCGTCGCGTACGGCCTGCGGCACGGCCACGTGCAGCGGCAGCACCAGCCCGATCGGCAGGGCCGCGGCAAAGGCGGCATCCTGCGAGCCGTAGACGCGCCGCAGGGCGATCCGGGCCGGACCCGACAGGTTCTCGGTCGCGGCCACCGCCAGCGGCAGCCGGTCCCGGTCCAGCACGGTGGCCGTGGCCAGCAGTCCGAACCGGGTCACGCCGGCGCCGGTCGCTTCCTCCTCCGCTGATTTCTCCGCGGCCCGTACTTCGACGTGGTCCCGGGCCCGCGCGACGTCGGAATTGTTGACGCGGAACCGGGCGTTGAGCCGGTCCTGTTCGACAATGGCCGAGGCCCGGGCCGGGTCGTGCAGCCGGTACAGCAGCGTGACCCGCTTGCGTGCGATGTCCGGGTGCGGCAGCAGGAATTTGGTCAGCACGTTGGAGTACACCTCCCCGCGCGGCGCCGAGGACATGGCCCAGGACACCGACCACGCCCCGTCGTGCCAGTACCGTTCCTCGTGCGCCTCATGGGCCGACGGCCCGGCGTCCGTCCACGTCAGCTCGGTGTCCGCGCCGCTGGAGCGGACCTGATCGATCAGTGATGCGACGGTGGGGTCATAGGCGATGCGCACCGCCTCCGCCAGGGCGGCCGCGTCCATCGGGCGGGCGGCGCCCGCCCCGGTCATGGCCAGCCCCTCAGTCAGACCCGGTAGCCGGTTGCCCAACTCCAGGGCCATGTCTTCGGGACTCTGGCGCGGACGCCCGTTGCGGGCGGCTCCGGAGTAGGTCAGTGCGATCCGGGTGGTGATCGAGGCGGAGCCGGCCGGGTAGCTGTCCACGATGTCCGCGAGGACCTTTCGGGCCAGCTCCGGCGCGTCCGGGGCAATGTTCCCGTGGACCTCTTTGCGCAGCCTGATCCCGGAATCGGGTGCTGCCTCCACGGTCACGCTCGCCCCGACCAGGCTCGGTTCGTGGGCGAGGCCGGCCAGCCAGGCGCCCCAGTGCGCCACCCAGGTATCTACCTGTTGCTGATCCACCAGCGCGGACCCGTCCGCGTCGGTGGAGATCACCACGACGTGATGATTGGTGCGGGGGTAGTGCAGCAGGGCGAACGGCCGCCCGTAGGCGTCCTGTGCTTCGGTCAGCGTGGACTGTGCGGCCAGGCCCGGCAGCATGTGAGTGCCGTAGCCGGTACGGCCCAGCGGGCCGGAGCGGTACAGCGTGCTGCCCGAGCGCCGGGCCCTGGCGTACGCGACCCTGGCCAGGATGCGCTGTCCGCCGGTGCGTCCGTGCTTGTCGCGGACGGCCAGCGGTGCCAGCCCGACCAGGAGCAGCACCAGGGCGGCCAGGCCCGCCCAGATGGAGACCAGCGTCAGCAGGACGACGAGCACCAGGCCGCCGAAGAGCAGCATGGTCGGGGCGAGTCCGAGACTGAACAGTCCCGCAGGCCGGGGACGGCGCCAGTTTCCGTAGGTGGGATTTTCGGTCTGTTCAGCGGCTGCCACGGGGGCCGCCCCCTTCCGTGTGCGGTGCGGACCCGGCGGCGGGCGTCGCCGAGGAGCCGGACGGGCCCTTGGAGTTGCCGCCCTGCGGGCCGGGCTGGGCGGTGCCGGGCTGGGCGCCCTGTGGTCCGGTGCCGGGCTGGGCGCCGTTTTGCTGGGCGCCCTGCGGTCCGCCGGCAGGCTGCTGCGCGGCCGGGGCGCCGCCGTCGCGGGCGCCGGGGCCGTTCTGCTTGCTGCCGGACGCCCCGGCTCCGCCGGGCCCGTCCTTGCCGCTGCTATGGCCCCCCTGGGCGGGAACCTTGCCGCTGTTGGGGGGTGATGCTCCAGACGCCTGCGTTGCTCCCTTGGCCGCTCCGGCTCCCTTGGCCGCCTTGGAGGCCCCGGCGGACTTGACCATGACGGCGCCCTGTGCGACGGAGGAACCGACCGTGCCGAGGGAGGCGGCCCCGCCCGCGCCGCCGGCCGCCGCGGCGGCCATCGGCATGACCATGCGCATCATGGCCGGAAGGGTGAACGCCGCCAGCACCAGCAGCATGACGCCGGACAGCGCGCCCATTATGTCGGCGGACTGGCCTCCGCTGGACTTGCCGGAGACCATCTGGTTGAAGGCGGCCGCGTAGACGATGGCGGCCGCCGGCTTGTACAGGATCAGGGCGACGCTCAGGCCGATGGATTTCTGCAGCCAGCTGCGTCCGGCCGCTGTGGAGGAGGCCGCCGCCGCGAGCGGCATCGTGCCCGCCAGCAGGGGGAGTGTCGCTTTCTGGACGAGCAGCAGGAAAATTTGGATCACGGAGCCGAGAATGGCCAGGAAGCCCAGGCAGAAGATGACGGCCGGGCCCAGCTGCGGGTTGGCCACCGTCGCCGCCAGCAGCATTTTGCCGAATTCCTTGCCGCAGCCGTCCCCGCCCCCGCACTGGAGGGAGCGGTTGACGATCCAGATGCTGAACTTGTCGCCCGCCAATACCAGCGCGTTGAAGACGCCCACGGACATGCCGGTGACAACGACCAGCCGTACCAGGCCCTCAAACGCTTCTTTGGCGGGCTGGCCCTTGCGCTGCCAGGCCATGCGGATAGATGCGAGCAGCAGGGACAACACGGCCATCCACGCGACCAGCCACCGGGTGTTGTCCAGGAGGAAGGCTATCGGCCCGCTCTCGTCGCTTATCTGCGCGCCGTCGAGTCGCAGCCAGGAACTGGTGACCACCTGAAGGAATTTGGCGGCAGCCTCTCCGAAGCTTTCCGCGATGCTGTCGAACGTGCCTTTCACCACGTTCTTGACCCCGTTTGTCAGGGGGTCATCACACCCCGCCACCCACCCGATATCAGGCGCACCGGGCGGCAGGTTCGAAAGGACGTCGCAGGGGTCGCCCGACGGCATCACACACCCCCGAACGGGACATAGCCCTGAAGGGAGGTCAGGGTTACCTGCGGTGCCGGTGACGCGGACAGGGACAGCACCCAGTCACCGCCCTGCCACACCGCAGTGACCGGCGTCATGACGAGGCGGCCGGTCGAGAAACGGTGCACCAGCTGAATGACGGCCGTGTCCGCGCCGTACGTCACGAACTTGAAGGCCGCCAGCTGTCCGTGCCGGTCTGCCTCCGGCGTCGCGGGCCCGGTGCTGGCCTCCACCTTCTTGCGTGCCTGGAGGTAGGCCGCCTTACCGTCGCCGGTGGTCTGGCGCTCGGTGACCGTCGCCCAGCCCGGCGCCCAGACGTAGCGGGCGGTGATCTGTGCGACGGCGAGCAGGGCGCCGGTGGGCGTGTGCGCGTAGCAGCGTGCCACGTCCCCCTCCGTGACCGCCGGACCCGCGCTCTTCGACGCGGGCACCGTCACCGTGTAGATCAGGGACCAGT
>NZ_JBIRFL010000039.1:0-46772 GCF_044327445.1 Streptomyces sp. NPDC018045 | reverse complement strand
GGGGGGTGGGTGGGGTTAGGCCTGGGCCCCGGCGAGTGCCTGGATCGCCCCACCCTGGGGTGATCCAGGCACTCGCCGGGGCCCTGAGAGTCACCAGGACAGGGCCGCTGCCGACCGGGCACTGTCACTGATCGGTGTGTCAGAGCCGTCCAGCTACCCCGAAGGGCCTGCCATGGTGGCAGCCGTTCAGCAAAGCCCCGAGGCGGTCGAGCCCCCTCTCGATCTGTTGCGGTGTCACCTGGCTGTACGATAGGCGTATCTGGTTCAGGCCGCCACCGTCACCGTAGAAATAGGCCATCGGCGTCCACAGCAGTCCGTGTTCACGAGCGGAGTGTTCCAGGACTTCGTCGGTCGCCTCGAACGGAACAGTGAGGGTGAGGAAGAATCCTCCGTCAGGGCTGTTCCAACTGACTTCATTACCCTCCCCGAAGCGGCGGGAAAGCCCTTCCAGCATCAGCTGGCGATTGCGGTCGTAGAGTGCAATCTCCCGGTGATTCCTGGCACGCAGACTCAACCCGTGATCCAACAAGGATCCGCCGACAACGGCTTGGGCGATCGGTGACGTGTTGACCGTGAGCATGCTCTTGAGCACCGAGAGGTGATCGGCAAGCAGGCCCGTGGCGCCGTCGGGCCCGGAGGAGGTCAGCTGGTCTGCGACGACATAGCCAACACGGGCCCCCGCGATCGACGTCTTTGCGAACGACCCCAGTTGGATGACGGTCCGACCGGTGTCCAGCGACTTCAGCGAGGGAGCCAGAGTCGGTCCCGCGTAGACGCTGTACGCACTGTCCTCGAGTACCAGCAACCCATGCTGTGACGCCCTGGTGAGCAGGGCGCGGCGGGTACGGGCGTCCATGCTGATACCTGTCGGGTTTGCCGAGTCCGGGATCACGTACAGAGCCCTGGGACGAAGTCCGTCGTGGCGTGCCGTCGCCACTTGCCGGTCCAGATCATCGAGGTCGATGCCGAGCGGTCCGCTGCGCACGGGCCACACGGGCATTTCCGAGAGACGAGCGGCACCAGCAAGGCCAACATAGGTCGGCGACACTGCGAGAACAATGTCCTCGGACGTTGCTTTGAGCGCCCGTAGGGCCAGGAACAGTGCCTCCTGGCAACCGGCGGTGATGACAATCGACTGGATGGGCACCTCGATGCACTGATCCTTTGCCAGGTGACCGCACACCAGTTCGGCGATGATGCCCTTGGTCGGGCCGTACTGAAGCAGCGCTCGCCGGACTTCATCAGGCCTCATGCCCCTGTCGTCCCGCAGATAGGTGGTGTATCGGTCGAGGTAGAGATGGACGTCCTCTGTGTCGAAGAACGCCTCGGTCGGGCGTCCTGCCGCGAAGGAAATCGCCTTCGGGTACCGCTCAGCGATCTCATTGAGGAAGTTCATCGAATTCATCGCCGGATCGCACAACGAACCGTGCAGATCGACCAGGAGCAGGTCGGGTGTCTGGGGCGTCGGCATCAGGTATCACTCCCGTACGAACGAGGAATCTGCACCGTACGCAGTTGGCGTGCGGCCTGTGCGGTCGGGCAGCCCGCCAGCTGCATGGCGTGACGGAGCTCGGTGCCAAAGAGCCCGAGGACTTCCCGGCACCCCTGCTCGCCGTCCACGGCCAGGCCCCAGATCATCGGCCGACCGAGCAGCACCGCACGGGCGCCGAGCGCGAGAAGCGTGAGCGTGTCGGAGCCGCTTCGCACGCCGCTGTCGGCGAGAACCTGACAGTGGTCCGCCTTCATGGCGGCGAGCCGCTTCACGATGCGCGGAAGCGCGACGGCGGTCGGCACGGCGCCGTCGAGCTGGCGTCCGCCGTGGTTGGACACCACCACCGCGCTCGCCCCCGTTTCGGCGGCGAGCGCGGCGTCTTCGGGGTCCAGGACGCCTTTGACCACCAGGGGAAGGCGTGTCTGCTGCCGCAGCCACGCGAGATCCGCCCAGGTGACGGACTGGGAGAAGGTGACGGAGGTGTGCACGGCGACAGCCGACGCGCCCGCCGTACGCCGGTGGGCCAGGGGAGGCCCCGTCTCGTCGAGAAGCACGGCACGCACGGAGGGCGGCAGGGCGAAGGCGTTCCTGGCGTCCCGCAAACGCCGTCCCATGACGGGCACATCCACCGTGACCACGAGTGCGTGACAGCCGGCTTCCTCGGCCCTGCGGACCAGTCGCAGGACCCTGCCCCGGTCCTTGAGCCAGTACAGCTGAAACCACAACTCGGCCCCTGTCTCGCTCAGTTCGTCGAGTGATGTGCTGCTCAGGGTGCTGACGATGAACGGCACGCCGGCCGCCGCGGCCGCGCGCGCGGCCGCGCCTTCGCCCGCTGGGTGGAAGAGCCGCTGGTAGGCCACCGGCGCCACGGCCACCGGAAGGGCGGAAGGCCTGCCGAGCAGCGAGGCCGCGGTGTCACAGAGCGCTACATCGGTGAGCACGCGAGGGACGACGGCGGTCTGGTCGAGCGCCACGCGGTTGGCTGCCAGCGTTCGCTCCCGCTCGGCGCCCCCGGCGAGCCAGTCCCAGACCTCACCGTCCAGAGCGTTACGCGCCCGCCCTTCGAAGTCGGCTACGGAAAGGGCCTCCGACGGCGTGCACAAGGCGTGCTGGGCAGCCGAGGTCATCGGGCCGCCGCTTCGAGAGCCCGCTGGTGTTCGACCGCTTCATACAGCGCGCGAATGTTGTTGCTGCCGAAAGTGCGCGCCCCGAGCCGTTCGATCACCTCGAAGAAGAGCGTGTTACGCGGGTGTTCGGAAGCGGTGAAGATCTGGAAGAGCTGACCGTCGTGGTCTTCGTCCACAAGGATGTTCCCTTCCCGCAGCTGGTCCACCGAGTGGATCCGAGGGGTGAGCCGCTCGGCCAGCAGCGCGTAGTACGACGTGGGGGTCGTGAGGAACGCCGTGCCCGCCGCCTTCATGTCGCGTACGGACCGAACGATGTCGTCCGAGGTGAAGGCGATGTGCTGGACGCCTGCGCCCCCGTGGCGTATCAGGAACGCCTCGATCTGCCCGGCTTCGGCCTGCGGCGCCGGCTCGATCAAGGTGAGGGTGAGGCTGTGCGACACGTTCTGTACCACGCCGGAGTTCATCCCCATCGGGCCGACGCTGATGTTCTCCTCGAAGACCACGTTCATGCCGAACACGTCGGTGTAGTAGTGGACGCAGTCGGCGAGCTGCCCCTCCGGTAGGCACACGGCGAAGTGGTCGACCTCCTTCAGCCCGGCGAAGCCGACGTCCCGCAGCGCGCTGCCGACATGTTCGTCACGCTCCACGAGCCGGTGGGTCACGTTCCCGAAGGCGACCACGGCGGCGGTGGTGCGGCCATCGTCCTCGGTGGGCTCCTGCGCCGAGACCGCCCCGCGGATCATGAGGTGTGAGTACACCGAGGGGACATCCGTCACACCTAGGGCGACGGAGGCGACGCCGTCTCCATGGACCTCGGTGAACGCCCGGGCAGGATGCTCCGCCGTAAGGGCCTGGACGACACGGAACCTGATGCGGCCCTGGCGCAGCATCGCGAAGAGATGGTCGCCGCCGCTGCTGCGCGTGACGGGCACGGCGACGTGGAATCCGTAGCCCTCGACGAAACGGCTGACGGCTTCGGTGATGTCCTCGACGTGGAATTCGACGTGATCGAGCGAGGCATCGGCGATCGGCGACGACTGGGTCGTGAGCCCAGCGAAAGAAGAAGTCATGAGGTAGTGCTCCACTTACTGTGTCGAAAGGTTCCCTCGGCCTGCGGCGTGAGGGAGGTGAATCTCCGGAGAATGCTTCCGGCGCGGCGCCTAGTGCGGCGACAAGTTCGAGCGGTCGGTCTTTCCGTTCGGAGTCAGCGGCAACTCGTCGAGGAGGACGATGACGCCGGGGACCATGTACGCCGGGAGTTCCGCGGAGATCATCCGGTGCACGTCGTCGTCGGACAGGGCACTGCCCGCATCCAAGACGATGTAGGCGACCAAGTCCTTGCCGCCGTGCGGATCCGGTGTGGCGACGACGGCGGCCCGGCTCACTCCGGGCAGGCGGACGAAGGCCGACTCGGCTTCGCCGAGTTCCACCCGGTACCCACGGATCTTGACCTGGTTGTCTTGGCGACCGAGGAATGCGAGCCGGCCGCCGGGATCGATCCGCACCATGTCGCCGGTGCGGTACATACGACTGCCGGGAGGACCGTACGGGTCGGGGAGGAAGCGTTCAGCCGTCAAACCTGGCTTTCCGAGATATCCGCGGGCCACGCCGCTGCCGCCGATGAACAGTTCGCCGGATGCCCCGTCCGGCACCGCCTCAAGACGTTCGTCCAGGACGTGGATCCGCACCCCCTCGCGGGGCGTCCCCAACGGCAGCGGACCGTCCGCGTGCCGGGCCTCGGTCAGCACGCAGTGCGTCGCGAACAAAGTGGTCTCCGTCGGCCCGTACAGATGCCGGACGCGAGTTGCGGGGCAGCTCTCCAGCACACGGCGGACACCGCTGGGCGCCACCACGTCGCCTCCGGTGAGAACTTCGCGCACGGAGGAGAAGCACTCGGGCAACTGGTCGGCGACGGCTCCGAAGAAGCCCGCTGTCAGGTGAACTGCGGTCACGGAGTGCTGCTCCAGAAGTTCGTACAGGCGCGGCCCGTCGAGGGGCTCGGGCGGAGCTACGACGATCCTGCCGCCGTTCAGCAGGGGAATCCACAACTCGTACGTCGAGATGTCGAAGGCGTACGGGGCGTGGAACAGGACGGACCGGTGGGCGCCATCGGCCCAGCAGCTGTCCGTGGCGAAGTCGACCACCGAGCGGTGCGTCACGGCGACACCTTTCGGTGTGCCGGTCGAGCCGGAAGTGTGGATGACGTACGCCAGTGCCGTACCGTCACTCGGAACGCCGGGTGCCGTCTCCGGCTCGGCGGCCAGTCCACTTGCGGGGTCGTCGACCACGACCACCTGGGCTTCGTGTGCGAAGCCGAGCTCTTGGGAAGCCCTGTCCACCAAGACGACAGAGGCGGCCGAATCGTCCATGACCAGCGCCATGCGGTTGACGGGATAGCCGGAGTGGAGGGGCACGTATGCGGCGCCGGCCTTCAGCACGGCCAGTAGTGAGACGATGAGGTCGGCGGAACGCTCTTGAAGCACGGCGACCCGCGACTCAGGATGTACGCCAAGGCCGAGCAGCCGGTGAGCGAGCTGGTTGGCGCGGCGATCCAGATCCGCATAGGTGAGCCGGCGGCCCCGGAATTCCACCGCAACGGCGTCGGGGAACCGAGCCGCCCAGGCGGCGAAGCAATCGTGCACGGAGAGTGGCCCCGTCGGGGGATTGGCTGCGACCGTCGGACGTATGTCCTTCCAGACGCGGTCGACGAACGCCACGCATTCGTCCGGCGTGCCGTGCGCACCGACGGCGTGCCAGCCGGCCGGGACGGTGCGTTCGGCGGGCCACAGCGCATGCTGACCTGCAGCGTTGACGACGACCGTGTGGTGAGTTCCTGCCGCCATGCCGGTACTCCTCCTGGTATGGGAATTGCGGTGGTGGAAGTAGAGAAGCGATGCTGCGCGGGGCGGGGTCAGCCGCCGGCCGGTGGCTTGTCGAATGTCACCAGTGACCGCAAGTCCGATACGCACTGGGTCAGGAACCGACGCGCGGTCGCTTCGTGCCACAGATCGGTGGCGTAGGCGAGCTCCAGCCGGTAGGTGCCGCTCGGCGCCCGGTGTACGTACAGGCCGAGGTCGAAGAGGGACCAGCGGACGCGGGGCGTGACGGCCCTGGACTGGTGCGCGCCGAACGAGGTGCGGGACGCTGCCTGGGTCACATCGTTGAACCAGACCTGGAACAGGGGGTTACGGGCCAGATCACGCGGAGCGCCGACTGCGGCGACGATCTCGTCGAAGGGGACGGAGCTGTGTTCCACCGCGGACAGTAGCGCGTCGGCCACCGTTTCCACGAGTTCCGCGTCCAAAGGGCCGGCCGGTACCCGAAGGCGCAGGGGTACCGTGCGCATGAAGAATCCGACGGTCTCCTGGGCATCCTCGCTCTCACGGCCCGAGACAGGAACGCCGATCACGACATCGGATTGCTGCCCCCACCGCGCGAGGACGTGCGCGTAGGACGCCAGAACCGGCATGGCCGGGCTAACCCTCCTCGCCTTGCCGAGCTGTCTCAACTGCCGTGAAACGTCGTCCGGAAGCTCTTCGGTGACAGCCGCGCCCCGGAAAGAGGGACGTTCGGGCCGAGCGGCCTGAAAGGGCAGCCGGAATTCCGAAGCCGCACCCGACAGGGTGGAGCGCCAGAAAGCGAGAGACCGCGCGCGGTGCCCGGGGTCGTCTTCGATGGCGGCTATGAGGTCACCGTACTGGATCGGTTGAAGCACCTCGCCGCTTGCCTGGCGGGCCCCGCTCTCCACGGCGTAATGCTCGCCCAGTGCGTCCCACATCAGATCCAACGAGGCCATGTCGGAGATCAGATGGTCCATGACCAGCACCACAGCGAATCGTTCGGCGCCGGTCTCCGTCAGCAGGCCCAGTACCGCGCGCGGGAGCTGGCCGGAGTCGAAGGGGAGGTCTGCGAGGTCACCTGCGAAGGAGCTGACCTGCTCGTCCCAGCCGTTGCCGGCGGGCGGCACCGTGCGATGCCGGAAAGTCCCCGGCGACGGTGTCATATCGTCGTGAACGCACTGATACAGGCCACCGCCGTCGTCCTCGACCGTCGTCCGCAGGACTTCGTACTGCGTGACGAGCCGGTGCCACGCCTTCTCCAGGGCCGTCGGGTCGACCCCTCCCCGGCAGTCGAGGGCGCCGATGACGTTGTAGGCAGGGGAGTCCGGGAAGATCAGCTGGGTCATCCAGATACGGCGCTGATCCGGCGACAGTGCGGCCCGCGAGGGGTCGGGGCGGCGCGCCACCGCGGCGCGCGCGTGCGGCGCTCCGGCGGGCAGGTGCCGACGCAACTCCGTCAAGGAAATGTCGTCACGGAGGAAGGCGGTCAGGGGGATGCGTACTCCCCAGCGGCGCGCGATGCTTCCCGACAGCCGAATCGCTGCCAGACTGTGCCCACCGGCCTGCAGGAAGCCGACGTCAGCTCCGGGCGGAGGGGCGCCCAATGCCTCGACCCAGCAACGCACCAGATCGTCAGCGGGCACGTCCTCGACGGGCGTCAAGGCGTGCAACGGCACCTTGCGCATCAGCTCCAGCGGGTCGGCTGCCCCGTCGGCGTTGCGGGGAACCTGCTCCAGGAAGTGGAAGAACCCGGGCAACGGCTCGGCGGGAAGTTCCGCACGAAGGGCACACAGCAGTGCCTCCGGCCGCAGGAGGGCGCCGGCTGGGGGATCGGCGTCGGGCACGACGCAGGCGATCATTTCGGCCTTTCCCCGGAGCCGGAGCGGGACGACAACGGCGTCCCGCACGCCGGGGTGGGCTCTGAGGCACTTCTCGATGCGGCCGCGCTCCGTGGGGCCGGCGGAAACCGGAGATGCATGCTTGTCGCCGTTCATCGGATAACACTCCATTGCTGTTGTTGAGGAGCCCACCTCATCCGGCGGTCCCGGCCAGCGCCGGAACCGCTCCGGTCGCCTTCTGCCGCCACCATGCGCGGCCTTCCTCCGGCAGCAGGTGCAGCGGGTCGTAATAGCGGAACTCGTCGCCGCGCTCGCCGGCCCAGGACGAGATGCCCGTCGTCTCGTCGTAGCGGCGGTACTGGTGGACCCAGCGTTTACCAAGCAGCGGTACGTCACAGACAATCCGGGGCGTGGCGAAGCCGGGCAGGTAGCCCATGATTCGATCCTGTAGGTCGACCGCCTGCCGCAGGCTCGTACGCCAGTGCTCCGCGGCCGGAATCATGTCGCACAGATACATGTAGTACGGCGTGATGCCGGCGCGGTCCAGCAGACCGAAACTCAGATCGAGGACGGCGTCCCGCGAGTCGTTCACCCCGGCCAGGAGCACCGCCTGGTTCCGCACGTCGCGCAGGCCCGCGTTCAACAGGGCGTGGGATGCCTCGGCGACCAGGCGTGAGACGGACTGGGCCGCGTTGGCATGGGTGTGCAGCGCCAAGGACACGTGCCGCTCCCGGGCCAGGCGCGCCAGGCGCTCCACTCCGCGCAGCACCTGCGGTTGTAGCCAGTGCTGCGGCATGCCCACCAGGGACTTGGAGGCCAGCCGTATGTCCTTGACCGAATCGATGGCGATGCAATCGGCCACGAACTGTTCCAGACGCGGCCAGGGCACGTTGGCGACATCCCCACCGGAGACGACGACATCGCGGATGCGGGGGTTGCTGCGGAGCTCCTGGAGCATCCGTGTAAGCCTGAGGCCGGAACGCTCGGCGAAGGGCCGCTTCTCGACCTGCTGCGTCGAGGCACCTACCAGGTCCATGCGGGTGCAGTGTCCGCAGTACTGCGGACATGTGCTGGTCAGTTCGGCGAGCACCTTCGTCGGATAGCGGTGGGTCATGCCCTCCACCACCCACATCTTCGCCTCGTGCAGGGAGTCGCGCTGAGCCATGGGGTGCGACATCCGCTCCTTCACCCGGTCCGAACTGAGGACCAGCATGTAGCGCCGCACGGGATCGGTGCGGAAACGCTCCCGGAACTCCGGTGAGTGTGGCGCAAGGTCCGGAACCATGGTGTTCAGCATGTGGGGGGTGATGCGCAGCGGCATCGTCGCATTCAGCTCCTGGTCTTCGGTGATTTCCCGATAGATGCCGTCGCTCAGAAGGCCGCCCAGGACCTCGTGGAGCCGCTTGACACTGAACACCGTGTTGGCGCGCTGCCAACGGGCGGAACGCCACTGGGACGTGTCCACATCGCGCCACCCGGGGAACCGGGTCCAGTCCGGCTCGAAGGCTTCGGTCGAGCAGTACTCGTATTCCTTCATGCTGATTCTCCGTACTGTGCTCGGCGCGGCTCCCCGGTCCCGGCCCAGGTCCGGGCCTGCGAGACGGCACGCATGACGGCGCCGGGCCCGTCGTCGATCAGGTTGTGTCCCCCTGACACGCGGACCAGCGCGAACGGTGCTGTGGTGCACTGCTGCCACGCCGCCACGTCCTCGGCCGCCACGGCCTCGTCCTGTTCGCCCAGGAGGGCGAGGACCGGGCAGTCGAGCCGGGGCAGGCTGCTGACATGCGTTTCGATGGCCTCGTAGTCGGCACGCAGGGCCGGCAGGACGAGTTCGCGCAACTCCGGGTCGTCCATCACCTCGGCGGGCAGGTACCCGTCGTCGGCGACCCGGCGCAGGAACGCGTCGTCGGGCCATGTCCATGCCATCGATACGGGGATCCGGTCGGGTGCCTCGTGCGCGGAGACAACCAGGGCGGTGACGGCCTCCACGGGAAGGACGCCGCAGACCTCGTAGGCGATGATCGCCCCGGCGCAGTGGCCGTAGAGCAGGGGCGGCGGCCGGCCGGCCGAGTCGGACTCGATCTGCAGGCAGAGGTCTGCCGCGATCACGTCGATGTCGCGTAGCGGCTCCAGATGGGCCAGCTTCTCCCGCCCCGGCAGCCTGACCGCGACGATGCGCAGGTCGGGAGGCGCGGTATCGGCAAACCCTCGCACGGCGGCCGCACCGCTGCCGCCGGGAGGGAAGACGTAGAGCGTGGCTCGTGCCTCCGCGTTAGCCACCGGCACCAGCCATGCAGTGGTGTCCTCGTCGTCAGCCATGGATCAGCTCCCGCAGCCGGGCCCGGTCCACCTTGCCGTTGGACGTCAGCGGTACGACCTCAAGGGGGACGATCTTCGTCGGGATCATGTACGCGGGCAGGACCCGCGACAGCTCCCGGTGCAGACGTGCGGTGTCGGGCTCCGCGTCCGGTACGTAGCACAAGGCCAGGTCGAGGGCGCCGGCCACCCGGAAAGTGACGGGGACCGCGTCCTTGACGCCGTCGGCCCGCAGGGCGGCCGCCTGGATCTCCCCCAGTTCGATCCGGTAACCGCGGACCTTGACCTGGTCGTCGGTCCGACCGAGGAACTGCAGCTGTCCTTCGGGTAGCCAGCGCGCCCGGTCGCCGGTGCGGTACATCCGGGACCCGGGTTCACCGAACGGATCCGGCAGGAACTTGGACGCCGTCAGATCGGGAGATCCCGCGTATCCACGTGCCAGGCAGACCCCGGCGATGTAGAGGTCGCCCTCGACGCCGGCGTCACATAGGTGCAGGCCCTCGTCGAGCACGACGTACCGGGCGTTGGCCATGGCGGTGCCGTAGGGGATGCTCGGCCAGTCCCGCCCGACCGTGCCGACGCGGTACGAGTTCGACCACACGGTGCACTCGGTGGCACCGCCCAGGGAAAAGACGGTGCAGCCGGGAAAGGGTTCGCGCAGAAGGCCCGGCAGGGGCACCGGAATCCAGTCGCCGCTCAGCAGTACGGTCGTCAACCGGTCGCTCACGGGGCCGGCTTCGAGCTCCATGAAGGGAACCAGCATTTGCAGAGCGGCGGGAGCGGAGTCCCAGACCGTGATCGGCTCGTCTCGCAGGATGTCGATGAGCGTCTGCGGTTCGTCGAGCTCATGGGCTCCGGCCACCCGTACGTGGCCACCCAGCGCGAGCATGCCTATGGTGTCGAACACCGAGAGGTCGAAGCAGAACGAGGTGGTGAACAGCAGGGTGTCCGCGGCGCCGATGCCGATGTGGTCGCGCATCCAGGTCACCAGGTTCACCAGGGAGCGGTGGCGCACCTCGACGGCCTTCGGGGCTCCGGTCGAGCCTGAGGTGTAGATGGCGTAGGCGAGCGAGTCCGGCCCGCCGGGCAGCAGACGCGCGGGCGGTACGGCAGTGCCGAACGTCCACAAGGTCCGCTCTCGCGGCGCCGGCGGAGCGGTGTCATCACGCGCGATCTCAAGCACCGCGTCATAACGGTCGATGAGCGGGGCCGGACCGGCGGCGCGCCGGTGGATCTGCACGGTGTGGATCCCGGGGATCAACTCGGGCAGCCTGGACAGGAGAGCGGGCGGGATGGCCAGCAGCCCGCCCGGCCCCTCGGCCGCGTCCGGGACGAGGTCGGCGAGCACGATGTGGCCCTCGGGGTGCATGGCGGCGACGATCGAGCCGATCGTGTCGAGGAAGTACTCGATGCCGGGGAAGAACTGGACGGCGCTCGCCAGGAGCACGAGGTCCCGGTCGCCCAGGACACCGGTGCCGACCTGGTCGGCGGTCGCGACCTCACTGGTCACTGGGTGTCCGGACGCCCGCAGAGACCGGACCGCCCGGGACACGCTGGCGGGGGACGGGTCGACGCAGAGCGTGCTCTCCACCGATCCGGCGAGGCGCTGCACCAGTGTGCCGATGCCGCAGCCCAGGTCCGCGAGCCGGGTGGCCGGGGAGGCGAGCGACCCGACCAGGTCTGTCACATGTCCGACGTACCACTGCAGGTCTTCGTGTGCGAAGTTCTCGTCGCCGCGGACCACGAAGCCGTTGGCGGCCAGCAGGTCGTCCTCCTCGGCCAAGGAGTCGAAGAGGTCCACCACGGCCTGTTCGTGCCCTTCGGCGGGGGTCTCGCCCTCGGGGCAGACGACGCCCGGATGTGTGGACACGGCCCAGCGGACCGCCTGTACCACGGGCAGCGCCTCCCGGTCGCAGGCGACTGTGACCACATCCATCCGGTCCATCAGCTCGACCAGGCGGGCGGCGGGCCAACGCGGATCGAGCGGGACATACTGGCCGCCGGCCTTGAGAATCGCCACGATCAGTGCCACGCCCTCGCAGCTCCGGCCGCACACCAGGGCGACGCAGTCACCCGCCCGTACACCGTCCGCCCTCAGGAGGGCGGCCGCCGCGGTGCTCCACTCGTCGAGTTTCCGGTAGCTCCAGGTACGGCCGTCCGGCCCCGTGAGAGCGGAAGCGTCGGGGCGCTCGGCGACGTTGCCCAGGAAGAGGTCAAGGACGGTGAGGTGGCCGGGGAACGGTCGCTGTGTCCGGTTCAGTTCCAGCTGCCAGAGGCTCACTGCACTGCCTCCGCGGCGGCGATGCGTTCCGAGACCGTGGCCGCCACTCCGGCGACGGTGGGAGCGGCGAAGAAGGCACGCAGGGGCACACGGACACCGCCCGCCCGCTTCGAGACCTCCGCCGTCACCTTTGCGGCGAGCAGGGAATTTCCGCCGACCGCGAAGAAGTCGTCTTCATCGCCGAAGGACTCGTGCCCGAGAACCTGCTGCCATGCTTGACGGACGGTTTCGCGGGTGACGACGGTATGCCGGGTGTCGGTGTTCACGGTTCTCCAGTAGGTGTTGACGAGAGCGACGACGCGCTCGGGCTGGTCGAAGACGAAGGTGTGCTCGCCGGGGAGTGCCGAGAACCGGAAGGGGCCGTGTGTGAAGCGGGACCAGCCCAGTACCTCGGAAGCGGGCGCGACGGCGTCCTGTTCGCCGTGCAGCACCGTGATGGGCACCTGGCAGCCGGGTTGCGGTGCCGCCTCGTACTCCTCGGCTGCTGTGAAGTCCGCTCGCATGACGGGAAGAAGGAGCTGCGTCAGGTCGTCATCGGCGAACACTCGGCGGGCCTCGGGCGTGAGGCGGGAGACGGCCGCGCGCAGCTCATCGTCGGGCAGGTTCATAAAGCCGAGTTCCGCGGTGGGCCGGTCCGGGGCGCGGGACCCGGCGAGGAAGAGGTGGACGGCCGGCTGGTCCGCGGGCAGCTGCACCGCTGCCTCATAGGCCACGAGGGCTCCCAAGCTGAAGCCGAAGAACGCGGTGGCCGCCGGCCGGGTGGGCAACTGCGCGAGCACCTCCGCGGCCAGTTCCTCGACCGAAGCCAGCGGCGGCTCGTCCAGGGAACGGCGCTTGCCGGGAAGCTCGGGTGTGATCAGCTCCATGCCGGTCGGCAGAAGCGGGGCCCAGCTGCGGAACACGTCAGCGTCCATGCCGGCGCCCGGAAGGCAGACGAGCCGTCGCGGCGGTGCCGCAGTCATGACCGCCACTCCGCCGGCGTCTCGTCGGTGACCAGGATCTCCAGGGCCGGATCGAGTGCGCCCAGCCCTTCGTGCAGCGCCTGCGTGAGCACCGCGGTCAGGCGCTGCGTGGCCCGTGGAGGCAGAGCGGGCGTGATCGCGTCGCAGGCATGTAGCCGGGGCAGTGTCCAGCCACACCGCCGGGAACACGATTCGGGGGACCAGGCGATGTCGAAGGTGCCTTCGCTGCTGTCGTCAGCGAAACGCACCGCGAGCGTTCCTCTGGACTCGGCAGCGGCCCGGCGCAGGACGCCCGGGTCTACCGCGTGCGGCGCGGTCACGAGCCGGGCGTTGGGTACGCCGATAAACCGGAACGGACCGACGCCGAGCCTGATCCGCTCGTCCAAGGCAGGCCCGTCGAGGGCGGCCGCATCCCGGGCGGTTGCGGTCGGCGCGGGTACGGTCGGGCAGCCGAAGTGCAGCACGGCATCGAAGCGGAACCGCGTCATCTCGGTGGCTGCAGTTCCGAGCCGGGGGCTGGTGTCGACGGCCGTCACACCGGGAATGCGCTGCGCGAGCCGTTCGCACCAGCCCGGGTGCAGTGCGAGCTCGGTCACGTTGTGCAGGATGTCCTGTGCGACCCGGTCGAGTTCGGCGGGGTCCGCGTCGGGACGGTGCAGCCGTGCACGCTCCGCGGCGAGCCTCGGTTCGAGCCCCGCGTGCCGGAGGTCTCCCAGCACCACGTGTCCGCCCGGCGCCATACGCGGGGCGAGGTGGGCCAGCACCTCGGTCAGGTAGCGGGTCGAGGGGAAGTACTGGCATACGGAGTTGAGCACCACCAGATCAAAGGTCTCGTTGAGTTCGTGCGTGATTCCCAGTGCGTCGCCGACCCGGTACTCGACCACGCCGGACATCGGGAGGACGTTGCGCAGGTTTTGCACGGCGGACTCCGAGACGTCCGTCGCGACATAGCGTTCGACGTCTTCGAGCGCCAGCACCGAGCGGGCAATCAGCCCCGTGCCACTGCCGATCTCCAGGACACGGCCATGTGGCAGGGGCGTGATCCGCTCGACCGTGGCTTGTACCCAGTTCTTCATGTCCTGCGGACCGACCGGCTCGCCGGTGGTCGAGTCGACCCAGCCGGCCAACCGGTCACCGGGCTCATCAGCGTACATTTCGTCGAAGATCAGCTGCCAGGCTTCCAGCACGCCGTCCTGGTCCGCGGTGGACTGCTCGGCGAAGTCGGGTACGACGACCAGAGTGGTGTCCCTGCGCATCGGGTGCACCCAGGCGCTGTGCACCAGCGGATGCCGGCTGAGGACCTCGGCGCACTGCTCGGGCGCCGGTAGGGCGCGCAGCGCCGTTAGGCAGCCTTCTTCGGTGTCCGGCGCCCCTATGGGCTCCCAGCCAGCAGGAAGGGGAACATGGGTCGGCCAGACGGCCTTCTCCCGCCGTCGGTTGACGACGGTGCGGTGGGTGGGAAGCGTGGTCACAATTGCCTTTCCTCGGGGTCACGGACGGGAGCGACAGGAACGGCTCAGCCTCTGCAGGTACTCCAAGCACGCGGTACCGAGGCCGGTAATCGTGCTCTCGTCGTGGCGCAGGCTTCCGTAGGTGAGAGAGATCCGCAGGGCGTCATCGACGACCAGGGCGTCGATCTCAAGATCATGCCGCCGGGCCATGTCCGGGTGTCGCGCCCCTTCGGGCGCGACATCGTCGTAGGCGAACAATTCGGACTCGTTGTGGCGTGCGGAGCTCATGGAACCCATGTAGCTGAAGGCCACCGCGCGCTCGCGCCAGCCGAGGCCGCGGCTCGCCTCCGCCAACAGCCCGTAGCCCAGGCCGTTTCCGGGCAGCTGCGCGTAGCGGTCCGCCAGGCGGTTCAGCCCCTGGATGCCTTCCACAACCGCCCCAGTGGGCAGGGCGAAGGGGTAGATGGAGGTGAGCCAGCCGACGGTCCGTGAGGGGTCCACTTCGGTGAACAGGTCTTCCCGGCCGTGGCCTTCCAGGTCGATGACGAGCCCCCGCGAGCCGATACGTGATCCCAGCGCCCAGCCCGCAGCTGCCAGCAGAGCGGTGAACAGACTCTGCCCGGGGCGGCCGGGGAGCAGCCGGCGCAACGCCCTCACGCCGTCAGGTGGGAGACGGAAGACGGCGGTGCGCTGGTGGCGCACCGTGTTCGGCGCGTCCGGGTGGTCGACAGGAAAGTCCGTTGGGCAGGCACTTTCCACGTCGCGCCAGTAGGGGAGTTCAGCCGCGAGTTCGGCGCTGTCGTGCGCGTGGTGGCGCAGCGCCTCGGCCCACTCCTGGACTGTCGCCGTGACAGGGGGCAGCTCGATACGACGCCGCTCGACCAGGCTCCGGTAGGCCGCCGCGATGTCCTCCAGGACCACCTGCATGCCGGCAACGTCCATGACCAAGTGGCTGGCGGCGATGAGGAGCTTGGTGCCACCATCGGGCATGCGGAACAGAACGCAGCGGATCAGTGGCCCGTCGCCGAAAACGCGCAGGGACTGCTGGACATCGAGAGCGATCTCCTCCAGCGTGTCGCGCGCCTGCTGTGCGCTCGGCCGGTCGGTGAGGTCTTGCACGGCCAGCGGTACGTGGCCGGGCCCGTCGAGGTAGTGCTGCTGCACAGTCCCGTCGCCGGCCTTGCGAAACCGGATGCGGCTGGCATCGTGGCGCTTGAGCGTGACGGCGACCGCACGCCGCATCGCATGGACGTCCAGTTCACCGGGATGGGTGCACAGAACGGTGAAGTTGTAGTGAGCGTCGTCGCGCTGGCCGGCGAAGAACCAGGACTGGATGGGCAACAGCGGCATCGTTCCGGTCGGCCGCGGCCGTACCCGCGGTGCTTCCGGAGCCGGCGGGGTTTGCGCCGAGGCGCTGCCGGCCAGGGCACGGAGCGTCTGGTGGGCGAACAGGTCGCGGACCCTGACTTCGACGCCCGCAGCCCGGGCGCGGTTGGCCAGGTGGAGTGCCAGGATGGAGTCGCCGCCCACTTCGAAGAAGTTGTCCTGGTCAGCGATGGGCCGGCCGAGCAGTGCGGTCCATACGGCCCGCAGCCGTTCGAGCACATCCGCGTCGGGCTCGGGGGCGCCCGCACCGGCGGCCGAGACCGAGCCGGCCGGTATCGCTGGCGTCCGCACCCAGTCCTCGACCAGGTCGAGGTCCTCGACCTTGGCCTCGGTGTCTGTGGTCATCGCCGTGAGAGTGCGTCGGAAGTTCTCGACGAGCAGCTCCACCGATCCCTCGTCCCAGAGGTCGGTGCTGAAGTCGGCGGTGCAGTGCAGGCCGTCGTCCTCGTAGTGGATGCTCATTGCGAGGTCCAGTGCGCTGCCCTCGGCGAGGGTGGTGAACGGCTCCGTGCGGACGCCGGTCAGGGCGAAGCCGGAGTCCTCGGCGGTGCGGGGCTGCAGCGCGAGCGCGTGCTGGAACAATGGGTGACGGTTGACCTGCCGGCGCGGGCGCACCAGTTCGACGACGCGCTGCAACGGCAACTTCTGATGCCGGTAGCCGTCGAGTGCGGTCTTCTTCACGGCGCTCAGCAGTTCGCCGAGGGTCTGCCCGGGCGCACAGTCCGACCGGTAGGCGATGTCATTGACGAACAGGCCGATCAGGCCCTGAGCGTCCGGATCGTGTCGGCCGGATGTCGCCGCACCGACACAGAAGTCGGTCTGGCCGGAGGCGCGCCACAGCGTCGCCTCGAAGGCGGCGAGCAGCGCCATGTACACCGTGCAGCGCTGTCGTCGGGCCGCCTGCTCCAGAGCGGCGGTGAGGTCGGGGCCGAGTGGTGCCCAGACGCGGCCGGCGTTCCCGGACAGCAGCGGGGGGCGCGGCCGGTCGGTGGGCAGGGGCAAGTCAGGCGCGTGCGGCGTCAGGTGGCGAGTCCAGTACTCCTCTTCCTTGACGAACGCGCGTTCCGCGATCTGCTGCCGTTCACGGGCGGCGATGTCCCCGACCTGAGCAGTCAGGGGCTCGAGACGGGGCGTGGTGTCGGCTGCAGCGCAGTCGTAGAGGGTGCTCAGCTCCCGGGTCAGAACACCTCGGGACCAGCCGTCGAACGCGATGTGGTGGATACTCAGAAGCAGCACATGGTCGTCGTCGGCGATGCGCAGCAAGCAGCCTCGTATCCACGCCTGTTCGAGATCGAAGGGTTGCTCCGCCTCTTGGCGCGCCCGCTCCTCGGCCACCTCCAGGGCGCGCTCGGTGCCCAGCTGCCGCAGGTCCTCGACGAGCAGGTCCAGCGGCTCCGAATTCACTTCCTGGAAGTATGCACCGCCCACGCACACCACTCGGGAGCGCAACACAGCATGGCGCATCACTAGATGTGTGTAGGCGGTGCACAGGGCGCTTACGTCGAGCGGGCCGCGGAAGCGGACATTGACGGGGAAGAGGTAGCCGTTGTTGGACTCGGTCACCTCGCGGACGAACAGCAGCTGCTCCTGAGCCAGGGACAAGGGCCGGCGTCCGGCGGGGCGCGTGGGAGATCCGATGGCGCCGAGCTGGAGCGTCACAGCGCACCTCCGGTGACTCGTGCGACTTCGCTTTCACCGAGGCCCTTGGCCAAAAGGGCTTCGCGCAGTAGCCGGTCCACGCGATCTGTGCCGGCGCCCGTGCCCGACGGGTCGTCGTCGAGCGAGTCCAAGAGGTCCCGCAGCTGCGTGTAGGCGGCCTTGGTCCGCCGGCGCTGCTCCGGTGACTGGTCGAGGCAAGGTGTGCCGATGACCAAGCGCATGGCGCGCAGGGTGTAGTCGCGCACACTGGCGCAGCCGGGCTTCCCGGCGAGCAGGGCTACGCCGTCGGGGTCGGTGACGGCGTACGCCTGCACTCCGGGCCACATGGACCGGGTCAGGTCGCGCAGCACCGTCTTCGGGCCGCACTCCAAGACCAGGTCCGGGTGCACGGCGCGGACACCAGAGGTGACCGCCACCCAGTCCACACAACTGGTCAGTGTCGCCGACAGGTTGCCGCGCACTTGGTCTGCCGTATCGAGCCGTTCACCGGTGAGGGTGGAGAGTACGGGCACGAGCGGTGCCGTCACCGGTGTGTCGGCCGCGGCCTGCACCATTCGGTCCGCGGCGTAAGTCCCCAGCGGGCAGTGCACCGGCGTACCGATGCCCAAGGCTTTGACGGTGGCACCGATCGCCTGGAGTGGTTCGCGCACGGCCTCGAGGCCGGCGGCCGTACCGCTGACGACGGACTGGTCGGGCATGTTCCGGTTGGCCAGCCAGACCTCGCCGCTTGGTGAATTGTCGCAGGCCTCGCGCACCTGATCGCCCGAAGGCCCGAAGACCAGCCAGGCGTCGCCGTCCGGGCACTCGCTCATCCAAGTGCCGCGCAGCCGCGCAAGACGCACCGCGTCGGTAGTGCTCAGGGCGCCCGCGGCGGCGAGCGCGGTGATCTCTCCCAGGCTGTGGCCGGCCATTACGCACGGTTCCACGCCGCACTTGGCGGCCGCCGCCCATGCGGCGAGACCGTAGGCCACCAGTAGTGGCTGGACGATGTCGTGCCTGGCCGACAAGACCCCCAGGCGCTCCCCTGCGGCGATCAGGTCGTACCCCAGCTCGGCCGCCGCCTCGTCGTACACGTCCCTGCACGCCTGGTGGCTGCGGTAGAGGTCCTTGCCGAGGTGCGCGCGCTGGAACCCCTGTCCGGGGAAGAGAACGGCGGTTCTCATGCGCCGCCCCCACGCGTCAGCAGTTCGGCAGCGGCGTCGGCCGATACCTCGCCGCGTTCGACCCGGGCGAGCAATGCGTCGACGTCGTCGGCCTGTGTCTCGGGTTCTGCTTCGGCAACTGCGGGGGCACCGTCGGTCATGAGCGTCACCAGGGCTTCGTAGGCGGGGTACGCGTACACGTCCGCGACGGTGATGCGTTGCTCGCCCGCGGACTTGGAGAGGAGGTGGACGAAGCGCAGCACGCTGAGCGATGAACCGCCTGCGGCGAAGAAGTGGTCGTTCCCGGACGGCCGAGTGCCGAGCGCACCCTGCCATGCCTCGCGTACGGCCTCCGCGGGATCCACCCCGACGGACGGCTGCCCGGGGGCGGCGTGGACGTCTGTCGTCGCCCCGTTCTTCTGGTGGGCCGCGGCCTTCGCCTCTTCCCACAGGGCGTCCGACAGCGGAATCCGGAGCACGGGGCGCAGATAGTGCGCCTCCGCGAGGTCCAAGCGCATGACGATGTCGAGACCGTGCGGAGCGTCGAGGAACCGGGTGAGAGCCGCGTGGAAGTCCGCGTGGTCGATGGGCGGTATCGGTGTGCGGGCACCGGAGCCGGAACGGTCGTGGAGGATCAGCGGCCAGTTGACGGTGTACGTTGGCAGCCCGCGCCGGGTGAAGTAGGGCGCCGCGCTGTCCAGGAACTGGTTGACCGCGGCGCATTCGCCAGCGCCCTTGGTGCCGCTCATCGAGGAGATCGAGGAGAAGAGGACGAGGTGGCCGGCGCCGGCCTTGCGCAGCGCCTCGCTGAGCAGCCAGGTGCCCACCACACGGTTCTCGATGCCGGTGCGGAAGTCGTCGGCGTCCAGGTCGCGGATCCACAGGTGGAAGAGCTGTTTGGTCAGCATGTAGCCACCGTCGACGCGTCCGTATTCCGTGGTGATGTGCTCGAAGGTGCTCGCCACTGCCGCGGGGTCGGTGATGTCGCACGTCAGGTCGATCACCGAGCAGCCCCGGGCCTCGGCCTGCTCGATCGCTTCGAGGCGTACGCGCCACGGACCGCTGTCCGAGGTCTTCAGAATGGGCCACTGCCGGCGTGCGGGCAGTCCTGTGCGGGACAGGAGGACCACCGTTCCCGCGCCACGCTCGGCGAGCGCGCGGGTCAGCTGCGGACCGAGGTTGCCGGTGCCGCCTGCGATCACGTACAGCCCCCCGGGGCGGAATGCCAGCGGTTTGGCGTCCGTGGGGCGGGTCTCCTGCCGCTGTACGGTCCGTGCGAGACGCTCGCCCGCCCGGTACGCGATCTGCGACTGGGCTTGCGAGGGAGATACCGTGAGTTCCTCGACGACGTGCCGGGCCACCTCGTCGGGATCGGCCGCGTCGTGGTCGATACACAGCTCACGGATGTGCGGTATCTCCTGCGACACGACCCGGAGCAGGCCGAACTGGGTAGTGCGCTCGGGGCGGTGGCCAGCCGGGTCGCCCACCGGATGGGCCTCGCGGGTGAGTGAGGCGACCGTGATGTGGTGGTCGAACTCAAGGTCGGCGAGGCTCTTGGCCAGCGCGTACAGGGAGAGAACTCCGCTGCGCTGGCTCTCCCGGACGGAGTCGAGATCCGTCGCTGTGGTGCCGGCACCACAGTCGGCCGCGAAGACGATGCCAGTGAGTGATGCGGTACGGGCTTCGCCGAGCGCCTGCCACAGGGCGCGGTAGCCGGCCGGATCGTCCAAGGGGGCGCGGAACCGGTTCGGGGCCTCCCAGTCGCACAGGGGGCCGGGCCGTAGCTGGACCACCTCGTCGCTTGCCTTGGCGAGGCGGATGCACAAGGCCTCCATGAGCCCTGGGGCGTCCCCGATCACCAAGACGGTGCCGTGGGTCACCGTGTCCTCGGGAAGCGGGCAGTGGTTCCAGACCGGTTCGAAGAACAGATCACTGACGTCGTGTGCGGACTCGACCCCGTGCGGCCAGATGCGCCGAGGGGCGAACGGCGCCGTGGGCAGCAGCGCCGCGGGAGCAGTGCCGGTGAGGGCCCGGTAGTCGCCGGAGACGTCGGCTCCGTCAAGGAAGTCGCGTACCAGGCCGCGCAGGCGGTCGGGCAGGCGGTGGACCTCGTCGATGCTGCGAGCGGTGGCGTCGGAGTGGTCCGCGATGAAGATGCCATCGGCGTAGAAGGTGTCCGGTACCTGCTCGAAGTCGCGGACAACGGTGAGTCGTTGGAGTTTGGCCGCGAGTTCGTCGTGCGTGGTGGCGAGGACGGCGAGGCGGACCGGGCCGTGGGAGCGACGCGAGAAGGCGGCGGCGGCCGCCTCGGGCGTCAGGCCAGCCGGCAGATCACTGGCCAGCCGGTTCACCAGGCCCCACAGGGACCAGCGGCTCGACGCGCTGAGCAGGACGGGCACCGGCTCGTCGTGGCAGTCGGCTCCCCCGTGACGCGGCTGGTACTCCTCAAGAATCACATGTGCGTTGGTGCCGCTGATACCCAGCGAGGAGACACCGGCGCGGCGTGGGCCGTCGGAGTCCCAGGTGCGGGCGGTGGTGTCGAGTCTGAAAGGACTGGTTTCCCAGGTGACGTCGGGGGCCGGTGTCGTGAGTGAGGCCAGTGGGGGCAGTGCTCGGTGCTGGATGCGCAACAGGGCCGACAGGAGTCCGGCCAGGCCGGAGGCGTCTTTGAGGTGGCCGAGGACCGTCTTCACGGAGCCCAGGCTGCAGAAACCACTGAGGCCGGAGTCCTGGCGGAACGAGTCCGTGAGGGCGTCCAGTTCGACCTGGTCGCCGAGGACGGTTCCGGCGCCGTGGCCCTCCAGGTAGCCGATGTCGGATGCGCTCAGCCCGGCCTCCGCGAGTGCCTGGCGTACCACGGCGGAGTGCGCGGCGGGGCTGGGGGCGGCCATGCCGTTGGTGGTGCCGTCGCTGGCGACGGCCGAGCCGACGATGCCGGCCGCGATGGGGTTGCCGTCGCGCTCGGCGTCGTCGCGTCGCTTGAGGATGATGGCGAGGCCGCCCTCACCCCAGACCGTGCCGTCTGCGGCGCCGTCGTAGGCGTTGCACAGGTGACGCGGGCTCAGGGGGAAACTCGTCGAGTTCGCGAACCGGAACGGCAGCATGTTGAGGCTGAGCCCAGCCACGATGGCCATGTCGCATTCGCCCAGTTGTAGGGCGCGGCGTGCCAGGTGCACGGCGACCAACGAGGATGAGCAGGTGGTGTCGACATTCATGACCGGACCGCTCAGGTCGTACGTGTACGCGATGCGGTAGGCGACATTGGCGGGAATTCCGGAGAGGAACGTGCGGTCATCGGGGTCGTCGAAGAGGTTGGCGTAGGGGAAGGCGCTGTCGGGCTGATGTGCGAGGAAGACACCGGTGCGTGAACCGCGCAGCTCGTCCTCGGTGATGCAGGACGCCTGCACGGCTTCCGTGGAGAGTTCGAGCAGCATGCGTTCCACGGGCCCGAGCAGCCCCGCCTCGAAATCGGTCATCCCGAACGCCGCCGGCTCGAACTCCTCGATACCGGTCAGCCACCCGCCGTGGGCCCGGTCGTCGCTCTCCAGGCTGTCGCGTAGGTGCCCGTATTCGTCGTGCAGCCGCTGCGTGGCGTTGAGGACCAGGTCGAGGCGCTGGGAAGGGAAGACAGAGGTGACAGGCCGGGCGTTGCACAGCAGCCGCCACATGTCCTCGGGCGTCTTCGCGCCGGGCAGACGCACCGCGCTGCCCAGAACCGCGACCTCGGGAAGGCTTTGCCGGGACGAGCCGAGCGCGTCGAGCAGTTCCTCCGCCAGGTTGGGATCGATGGTTCCTTGTGCCACGAGACGCAGCACTTTTTCGTCAGCGGTCATGACGCATCCTTCTGGATGAGTTCGGCGAGGTCGGAAAGGCAGTCGGCGGCGAGGATGTCGGCCATGGACAGCTCCACGGCGTAGCGCTGCTGCAGCGCCGACTGGATTTGCAGAGCGGCCAGCGAGCTGCCACCGAGGGCGAGGAACGAGTCCTCAGCCGTCACATCGTCGTAGCCGAGGACCTCTTGAACGAGTGAGATGCAGATCTGTAGGACGGTGACGTCGTCCCCGAGGCGTTCGACGCCGGACTGTGGCGGGGCGGCCGGGGTGGCGTTCGGGGGAGTGGGCCGGGCGGCCGGCCAGAAGCGGGTTGGGGCGAAGGGGTAACCAGGGGCGGTCACGAGCCGCGGCTGGAGGCCCTCGAAAAGTGCCGCCGTGTCCAGGGCCCCGCCCCGCACCCAGTCCAGGCCGATCCGCCGCCGGCGGTTCGGGGTGGCCTCCGCGTGCGTCGCGGCGGTCAGCACACCGGGGATCTCGGCCCACTTCTCCCGGTCGAGATCTGCGAGCTGACCGCACACAGCGCGGAATTCGTCCAGCGTCGAGGCGAGCACCGCGACGCGGTGGGTGAAGTGCTCCCGGCCGATCGCCAGGGACCAGGCGAGGTCGGCCAAAGGGGTGCCGACGGTGCGGCTTGCGCCGTGGATACGCAGCAGTTCGGTGAGGCGCTCCGGTGTGCGCGCGGAGAGTGGAAGGAGAAGCGGTCCTGAGGCGGACGCTGTCGGTTGTGGCTGAGCCGGCGGCGACTCCACCAGAACGTGGGCGTTGGTGCCGTTGAAGCCGAAGCAGCTCACTCCCGCCCGCAGCGGTGCGCCGGTCTCCTTGCGCAGCGGCCAGGGCTCGGTCGGTACGAACACCGCGCTGCCGAGGAAATCGATGTGCCTGCTGGGCTCGGTCAGATTGACTGTCGGGGGCACTTCTTGGTGCTCTAGGACCAGCATGGTCTTGACCAGGCCTGCGAGCCCTGCGGCGCCGTCGAGCAGGTGGCCGATGTTCCCCTTGAGGGTGCCGAAGGCGATCTGCTGTACATCGGAGCTGACTGCGCCCACGGCGTCGTTGACGGCCTTGATCTCGATAGGATCGCCGAGCGCCGTGCCTGTGCCGTGCGCTTCGATGTAATCGATGTCCGCGGGGCTCCAGCCCGCCCTGCGCCAGGCCTCCCGCAGCAGCAGCGCCTGCGCTGCGGGGTTCGGGGCGGTGAGCATCGCGGACGTGCCGTCGTTGTTGACGCTGCTCGCCGTGATGACGGCGCGTATCCGGTCGCGGTCGCGCACGGCTGCCTTAAAAGGCTTGAGCAACAGAGCGATGACGCCTTCGCCGCGGCCGACGCCGTCTGCCGCGGTGTCGAAAGGCTGGGATTTGCCCGCGGGCGACATGATGCCCGAGGCGTCGGCGAGGCGGGAGTCACGGATCACCGGGAAGCTGAGGATGTTCGCACCGCCGACGAGGGCCATATCGCAGTCGCCACTGCGCAGCGCCTGGCACGCGAGGTGGAGCGCCACCAGGGACGACGAGCACGTGCAGCTGACGTTGAACGCAGGGCCCCGCAGGTCCAGCCAGTGCGAGAGCCGGCTCAGCCCGAAGGAGCCGATGCGCCCGGGAACGTCGGCAGGCGAGGTGAGCGGGGCGACGTGCTGGTAGTCGCCGTCCGGGACCGACCCGAAAGCACCCGTTCGCGACCCGCGGATCCTGCCCGCCCAGCCCGCGTCCTCCAGGCAGTGGTAGGCCACTTGGAGGAAACGCCGCTGCATCGGGTCCATTCCGCGGGCGTCCGCCGGGGTGATGGAGAAGAACTCGTTGTCGAAGTGGTCGATGTCGTCAAGCCAACCGCCCGTCAGGAAATGGGGGTTCGTGCCCGGTTCGATGACTGGAGCGCACAACTCCTGTCGGGGCCCGGGGAGGCCGCCCACGCGGTCCCTACCGTGGATCAGGACGTCCCAGAAGTTCTCGTAGCAGTCCGCGCCCGGGAGCGTGGCGGCCACGCCGATCACGGCGATCGGTGCGTCGGCCGACGGTTCGGTGCGTTGCTGCAAAGCCCCGACCAGCGTGCGAGCCTCGGCCCGGTCGAGGGCACCCTGGCCGAGCAACGACAGAACTTTGTTGACGAGTTGGGTCATCGGACGTCCTCACGCATGCTCGTACGGGATGGCGGCTTCGGTGCGGGCGAGGTCCCTGAGCAACTGGCCCGGCCGTGTGCTCTGGTCGAGGTAGAAGTGCCCGCCGGGAAAGACGGCGACGTCGGCGGTCGGTGCGCCGGTCCGCTCGGCCCAGACCTCGGCCGTGTCCCGGACGACCGTCTCGTCGCTGTCGCCATACCAGAGGCTGTAGGGCACGTTGCGGCGGGACAGGACGGGGCGCGGGCGGTAGCTGTCGACGAGGATCATGTCGTCGCCCAGCGTCGCCAGCGCCGCGTCCAGCAGATGGGGGGAGCGGAAGACCTCGGCGGGCGTGCCGCCGTGCCGCTGCATCTCCTCGGTCAGTTCGCTCCGGTCCCGGCGAGTGGGGGCCCCGGAGGCCGGTGGCCGCGTCCCCGCGCGCAGCGAGCAGGAGGACAGTACGACCCGCCGCGGCCGGGCCCGGCCGGCCGACTCGTTCGACAGCCCCACCTCATGGGCGAAGGCGCCGCCGAGGCTGTGACCGAAGAGGATGTGCGGGCCAGCGGTGTATTCGCTGGTGTTCTCCAGGCAGTCGTGCAGAGCCCTGTCGAAATCTTCCGCTGGACGCTCCGTGCTCCGAATTCCTCGGCCAGGTAATTCGATGATACGGGCCCTGATGTGCTCCGGCAGATCAATGACGAGAGGAACCAAGGAGAGGGCGGACCCGCCGGCGTGATGAAACAGAACGAGGGTCAGGGCACGGGCATCCGGGTTGACGGTTATTCCTGCACTGTCGAATATCATGCCGGAACTCTTGTTCCTCATGAAGTGTGAATCCTTTCCAGCACCTCTTCGACGGATGCGTTTCCCTGGGCCAGCGCCTGCAGCATCTCCCGACGCTCCGGGGCGCTGCCGGCCCGCTGCCCCCCACCGTGCGGCTCGGCGCGTAGGTGCAGCGCGGACGCGAAGGTGTCGATCGTCGGCCAGCGGAACAGGTCCGCGACAGAGAACTCGTACTCCGGCCCCAACGTTTCGCGCAGCAGTTCGGCCAGCGTGATGACGAGGAGAGAAGTGCCGCCCTGGTCGAAAAATGTGGATCCGGTGGCGACCGGTCGCCCGAGTACGGACTCCCAGCAGTAACGGATGCGTCCCGGGAGGTCTTCCGGAATCTCCGAAAAATTCTCGTTCTGCTGATTCTGCACCTTCATCGCTCTTCTGTCGAGCTTTCCGTTGGGTAGTCGAGGAAGCGCTTGGCTGAGATGGAACCTCACTGGGACAATGGCCGCGGGAATGTACGCGAGCAGCTCCGAACGTACGAATGCCTCGGTCATTTCCGCGGGGGATGCCACGAAGGCTGCCAGTTCGGTCACGCTGGACCGCTCGAAAGGGGAGACGTAGGCCTCGGCGACCCCGGGAACACGTAGCAGGGCGTTCTCGACGTCACCGAGCTCCACGCGATGGCCCCGAACCTTCACCCGGGAGTCGGACCGGCCGTGGAAGTGCATCAGGCCATCGGCGTCCAGCGAGACCTGATCGCCCGTACGGAAGCCCTCGCCGGCGAAGCCGCCCTCGGCGACCGGCCCGTCCGCACCGACATAGCCGAGGCCCACTCCGGGGCTGTCGATCACCAACTCGCCCACGACGCCCCGGGGGAGCACCCGACCGGTCTCCGGGTGCACGACACGGACGGCTGTGCCGGGCAGTGGTGCGCCGAGAGGACACAGGCCGTCCTCCAGGCCCGGCGTGCGCATCAGCGCGGCACAGTCGTAGACCACCGACTCGATCATGCACTCGGTCAGGCCGTACCCGTTGACGAGCCGGGTCCCGGCAGGGACGAGCCGGCTCAGTTCCCGTGCTTCCTCCATGCGGAAGGTGTCCGAACCGACCACGGCCACCCGAAGGCCGCACTTTCGCCTTCCCAGGGCGCGCATCAGGGCGCGCATCAGGGTCGGCGTGGTTTCGGCGAAGGAGATGTCCTGCTCCACGACCGTGCGGGCCAGGAACTCGGGATCGGAGCGGCGCTGCTGCGGGCAGATGACGAGCGTCCCACCCGATTCGAGCGCTTTCAGCAGATCGCCCAGGAAGACGTCCCCCTCCCAGCTGCCGATTTGCAGCACCCGGTGCGGCTCGTTCAGACCGTAGTAGGCGGACCAGCCGTCCAGCAGAGGACGCAGTCCCCCTGCCGGCAGAGCGGAGAGTTTGGGTGTGCCGGTGCTGCCCGAGGTGGCTACGAAATATGCCACCGCGTCTGCCGCGAGGACCGTGCGGGCCGGGGCGTCCTTCGCGGAGCTGGCGGGCACCGAGGCGGTGTCCAGCACCGTCTGGGGCAGCAGGGCGCCGAGAACCGACTCACGACGGGGCCTCGGCAGTTCGCGGTCGACGGCACACCAAGCCGCTCCGGCCAGCCAGGCTCCCAGAATGCAGGTGGCCGTCGCAGCATCACGGCCGCCCACCAGGGCGATACGGTCGCCGGGGCGAACACCGTGGTCGTCCTTGAGGTGCCGGGCGACGGCGAAGGCTCCCGCGCGCAGTTCGCCGTAGGTCAGAGCGCCGTGCTCGTCGGTGACCGCGTGCCGGTCGTCCGGTGCCGAGGTGAGCAGTCGCAGCACGTCCCAGTCCGCCGGCTCGGCCTTGCGCCCCGCGACACTGCCGGCCTCCTCCAGTGACACAGGCGACCACCACGACGAGCCCACCGCGGGGGCCCGAGCGACGGGGCTATCGCACTCCAGCAGACGTCGTGCCTGCTCACGGCCGGTGATCAGCGCCAGCGCAAATCCGCGCTCGGCGGTGCTCCAGAGGGCTTCCTCGACCATCAGAGCATCGGTACCGTGACCGGCGCGTCGGGCGGTGAGCCGGTCACGACACCAGGCGGCGGCCGGTTCGGCGCCGCGCAGGTCCGCTCGCGGACTGTAGGTGAACACCGGGCCGACGGCCGTGTCGCACGTCGGCCCCGACGCTTCGGGAACGCCGTGCAGCAGGGCCGCACCCATCCGCTGGGCCTGGTGGTAGCTGGTCGCACCGTCGAGCCGGTGCAGCAACACCACATCTCTTCCTGCAGGAGAGGTTGCGCCGTCGTCGGTGAGCTTGTTCTCACGCATCAATTCATCGCTTCCGGGTGGCCATTGGTCGCTCGTTCACAGGTGACATCCGCCGGTGCCGACGGCGGCCGCACGGCGCGTATCGATCATGTCCATGAGGTCCTCCAACGGGGAACGGCCTTCCATGACGGTGAAGAACTCCTTCTCCAACCCGCAGGCCACCACCTGGCGCAGCAACTCCCGTCGCTGCTCGGTCAGCTGAAGTGAGGCCATGGAGGCAGCGGCCGTGCCGTGGGCCATGAGGACGTCACACTGGTCGGCCCAGCACTGCTCCAGCGCCTTGTCGAGAAGCCCGGGGTCGTGCAGGGTGTCGCTCACCACTTCGCCGACCGCCGCAGCCTGGGCGAACGCGTCGCTCATTCCCAGAGCGGTGATGCTGTCCTTGTGGTGGGCCGCATCCCCCAGCAGCGACCATCCGGGCCCCGACGCCCGCCGCAGAAAGTTCTGCTGGTCGCCGGTGCCGGTGAAGCCCTCGGCCTCGCCGCCTGTCTTCGCCAGGTGGGCGCATACCTCAGGGAAGGCCGCGAGCGCCGCAGCATAGTGGCGGCGGGCGTCCCTGCGCACCTCGGGAAAGCGGGACTGCGGGAAGTAGGCGGCGATAACTGCTTGGTCGCCGGCGGTCGGGATGTGCGAGACGTATACGCCGTCGTCCTCGAACAGCCGGACCGTGTGGTCGATCGCGGGGTGCAGTGCGTAGTAGACGCAGCTTGCCGGGGCCGCCCGGTGCAGATCGGCGGTGCCCGCGAGGCGGGCCACGGTCGACCGCATGCCGTCCGCCCCGATCACCAGGGAGCAACGGACCTCGACGGAGGCTGCCGAACCCGCCACACGGTAGCGCAACCCGCAGACGCGTCCGTCCGCCTCGACCAGTTCGTGGACCCGGGCACGGTCATGGAACTCGACTCCGTAGGAGAGGGCGCCCTCCACGAGGATCCGGTCGAGGTCCGTACGGGCGGGAGCGCACCCGAACTCGTCTGCGTCGCCCAGCGCGCCGCGCAGGACGGTGTCACCGGCCCGGTAGACGATGTCGCGCAACGGGGGGCAACCGGTGCCCAGCGCGTCCGGGACGAACCCCCACTCCCGCAGCAGTGAAACGCCTTGAGGCTGGAGGAACAGGGTCGACATGGTCCCGGAGGGGAACGCCGCCGCGTCGAGCATCAGCACCGAAAGACCGGACTGGGCCAGCAGGAAGGAGACGGAGGCGCCGGCACAGCGTGCGCCCACCACCACAATGTCGTAGTGCTTCGCTGTGGTCATCCGGCCCTCCGAACGTCCACCGTGGGGGAGCCCGCCATGCCGAGCAGCAGGTCCACGTACTCCGTGGTGAGCCGGTCGGCAAAGGAGGCGTCGAAATCCTGGGACGACACGTCGAACTCCAGGCGGATCGAGCCGCCGGCTTCCTCGACCATCGCGAGACCCAGCGGAGTCTCGGAGTTGCCGGCTGTCAGGGCGGCCCTCGGTGCGGGCCGTCCGGCCCAGGACAGAACGGCTTCGTGGTTGTGGGTGAACATCACCTGGTACAGCGGATCGGTCTCCAGGGACCGCCCAGGCCGTACCTCCCGCGCGAGCCGTAGCAGCGGGACGTGACGGTGGCGAAGACAGAACAGAAAGCGTCGTCGCACCGTGCGCAGGGCCTCGGCCGGGTCGCCGTCCAGCGCTGGTACATGCACCGGCACGGTGTTCATCACCAGACCCACCAGCGTTTCCTTGTCATGGGTCTCTCGGCTCGATACCGGCACGCCGAGCACCAGCTCACGCACGCCGCCCACGCGTTGCAGCAGCATGGCCCAGCAGGTCATCAGCACGATGTTGGTGCTCATGTGCTGCGCCTGGGCGAAAGCCCGGACGTGTCCGGACCGGTCCGGGTCGAGGCGGACGGTTCGACTGTGTGTGGCGAATCCTCCGGCGCCCGACGACGTGCGCAACGGATAGCGGGCGCCCCCAGCCGCGAGGGTCTCCCGCCAGAAGGCGATCGCGGCATCCCAGGAGCCGTCACTGGCCGCCGCGCGTTCGGCGGCTGCGACCTGGCTGTAGGTGACCGGCAGCGGCTGGGGTTCCCATGCGCGGCCCGATGTGTACGCGGCGATGGCGTCGCTGAGCTCGTCGGAGACGACGCCGAGGCTCGGGCCGTCCAGTGTCACGTGATGCGCGCCGAGAAGCAGGAGGTGCGCGTCCTCACGCCATGACACGAGGGCGACGCGCAACTGCGGTGCGCGGGTGAGGTCGAACGGTTTGAGCGCCAGGGACTCGACGAGCTCCATGGCCGAGGCCCGGCAGTCGGCGTGGGCGGTCAGCAGCTCTGCTTCCGCGTGGTCGTGGACCCGCGCGGCCGGCCGGCCGCCAACAGCGTGGTAGCTGGTACGGAGCACCTCGTGGCGTGCGACGACGTCCTCTGCCGCGCGGAGCAGCGCTCCGGGGGCGACGGGCTGGTCGATCTCGTAGCACACGGCGACGTTCACCAACGGTTCCTCCGGGTGGAGCTGTTCGAAGGTCCAGAACTGCTCTTCACCTGATGTGAGGTCACGGGCCCGGCTCATGCGTCAGCATCCTTTCGTGGCACCGCGAGCATCCTCAGCTCGCACGTGCGCGCCCGGCCCTCACCGTCCCGCAGCCATAGCTGGGAGGGGTCGGGCAGCATTTCGCTCAGGGAGATCTCGCCGTTCACATCGCCGGTCTGCCGGACGGCCTTCGCCAGCGCGTTGACGTAGACGATGCTGGTGAAGTCGACGTGGACCGGCTTGTCGTCGATCGGGACCACGTAGAAGGCTCGTTCCGGCAGACCTGTGTCACGGCGCCAGGCACGCGCGGCGAGGAAGCGTTCTCGTTCGTCGCGGACCCGGGACCAGGCCAGATCTCGGGCGGTGAACCGCCAGGCGCGGCGGGCGACGACGAGCGTGCCGATCTGCACCCTGGGGCGTCGCGCCATGGCAGGTATCATGGCGAACGCGTTCACGGAGGAGGCCGAGAGGAATTCGCCCAACACCTGAGTGAGCGGGCCGAATGTACGCCCGGCCCCGTCGTGGACGAGCAATCGCCCGTCGGTGCCGGGCCGCACGTACAGGTCGGCGGCCGGCCACACCGGTCCAGGGGCATCGATCGACGGCCGATGCATTGTCCAGTACCGGAATTCCGGAGAGAGCAATGCCGAGGGAGGAGCGAGCCGGGAGCTCACGGCATGCCATTCCTTCGCGGGAATCGCATAGATCCGCTCGTCGCCCAGTTCGTCGGCCGCTGCTTTGCGCAACGCCTGCGGGTCGTCGTGCTGCTCGACGAACACCCTGCCCTCAAGGGAGTTGAGCGCCACGTGGATCTCGCCCATCACCGCGACGAAATCACCACGGTTGACGGCCTCGACGCTCTCGGCGGCGATCAGCAGGTCAGGGGAGTGATAGCGCCCCGTGGCCCACGGCGCTGCCCCGTCGGTCGCGAACGCACGCAAAGCCGCGTCCTTGACGGCGTCCACGGACAGGACGACGTCGTCACCACCGTCCTGCACCCCGAGGATCTCGCTCCAGCGTCGCTGGAATTCGGAGATCGCCCGCCGCACGGGATCGGGCAGTGCGCGCAGGGAGTGGAAGAAGTAGGGCGTGGCCAGGCTGAGCAGGGCCGTGAGCGGCACCTCGGACTGCTCGGCCTGCGCGCTGCGGCGCTCGTACAGCGCAGTGAAAAGCTGTTCGTACTCCCCGGCGATCCGGTGCACGAGCCAGGCCGCGGACTGCAGCAGCAGGCTTAGCGGCTCACCGACGGCCCGCCGGAACTCTTCGCCGAGCCACACCCGCGTCGACCCCACGGTGTCCTCGTACACGAGAGTGCGGCCGGCGTACGTCTGCCCCTCCCTGCGTTGTTCACGCTCGCCGGTGATCTCGGTGAAGAGGGCACCGAGATCCCGTAGCGCCTCGTACAGGGCCTCCGGGTCCCCGGCACTACGCTGCACCCGGCCCGCCGCCTCCAGATACCGCTCCAGGACGCGGGCCGGCTTCTCCCGAACCGAAGGGTCCTTGACAGCGCCGATGCGGGCGGCGAGTGACTCCTCGGGGCGGGTTTCGACCGGTCCCGTCCAGTCCAGGTGCAATACGCCGTCCTCGGCGAGTGCCGACAGCGCGGACCATGCCGTCTCCCGGTCGCCGAGATCCGGATACTCCGACCACGCCAGCTCCTCAGCGATGTCGCCGACGGTGCGGACACCGTCCACGAGATCGAGAAGCGCTTCCTGTTCCGGTGTGAGCAGCAGAACCGGACGACCGGACCGTCGGACCTGGCCGCCCAGCCGATGGTGGGCAGGGTTGGGACGGGGCACCGTCCACGCCCGGAGCTCGGGCGAATCCCCGAGGGCGGCGGCAATCGCATCGACGGCCCAGCTCTCGTGGTACAGCGTGCGGTGGTCCAGCTCCCGCTGGTGCACGTCGACGCCGATCGCCTCGTCGAGGTCTTCCCGCCAGTGGGCCCAGCTCACCGGACCGAAGTAGCCGATGGTGTCGTTCTTGAGGCAGTAACGCTGGAGGTAGGCGGCGACTGTGGCCTCGTGGTTGCGGCCCTTCACGTTGCGCCGCTCACCGCGCGCCGTTTTGTCCAGACACTCCGTCAGCAGGCGTGGATTCTGCCAGGCCACGGCCTCTCGGAAGTTTCGGTCGGCGGCGATTTGCTGCAGCGCCCCCGTCATACGGGCCGCTGCCGACGCGAACGTATCCAGATACGCCCGACGCGCTTCCGGGTCTGTCGAGCCGATGGCGGCATCGGCCGCGGCGGCCAATTCGGGTGAACCCAGACGGTCGGTCAGTTCCGCGGGGAAGCCCGCACTGCGCAGGGCCACGTCCGACCAGGCGCTCCAGCCGTTGGCCAGGGGAATATCGCGCACCACGGTCAGCCCTTCTTCCCGGCGTCGACGACCTCGGCGAGCCCGGCGAGCGTGGGGCTGTCGAACACCACGTCCAGGTCGAGGTCGAACCCGAATTCATCCTGGATGCGGTCCATCAACTCCACCGCGGTGAGCGAGTTGCCGCCCAGGTCGAAGAAGTCCGCGCCGGCGGGGAACGAACTCTCACCGAGCAACTCCTGCCAAAGCGCCTTCAAGCGCTCGAAGGTGCTGAGACCCGCCGGACGATCCTGGGGCGACGCGGCCCCGGCGGCCCCGGCGGCCTCCGGCACCGACGGGAGCACGTCGGCCACGACCTTCGCCGCGGCGGGGTGGCCGTCAACGTACTGGTGCAGGGAGACCTGCCCCTGGAGCCCGGAGGTGAGCACGGTGCGCACTAGCGCCGCTGCCAGCTCGACGGGGATGCCGCGCACGGGCGGCATCGGGGAGGGGACCGAGGAAGGCGGCCTGTTCTCCACCCGGAGGTCGGCTTCGGCCACGCGGAGCATGGTGAAGCCGCGTACCCGTACCGCTACGCGGCCCTCTGCATCGGCAATGTCGACATCGGCGACGAGTGTGCTGCCGGTCGCCCCGGTCCTCCGGATCCACGCGTACGCCCGTTCCGGTATCGGTGCGTAGCGGGTGATCGTGCGGTAGCGGAACGGCAGGTGGGAGGCGTCCGTGCGAGGATCGTGGACCGATGCGGTGGCACAGTCGAGGAGCACCGGGTGCAGGGTGAAGCCTGCCGCCTGCTCGACGTACTCCTCGGGCACCTGCAGGTTTAACAGTTTTTCGCTGCCGTGCTCGCCGTCGGCCCACAGTGCGGTGGCGGCCCGCCAGTGCGGGCCGAAGGTGACCATGCCGCTGCCCTCGTCCCCGACGCCCTCGGGAATCGCAGTGGTGATACGGCTGCGCAGCCCGGCGACGTCCAGCGGCTGCGGGCGGGGCCCAGGATATTCCGGTACGAGGCCGCAGGCGTATGTGACAGTGGAGTCGTCGGCAGGCGTCACCCGGAACGCCAGGCCACCGGCCGTGTCACTGCGCAGCTCGACGGTCACCGTGCACGGCTCGGGAACGGCCAGCGGGGCGTTGAACACCACGTCCCGCAGCTCGAACGGGCCGTCGTCGTCCCTGTACTGCATCACGGTGCGCATGACCAGGTCGAGTGTCCCGGTCGCCGGCATGACGGGGACTCCGTGGATGCGGTGCTCGTCCAGGATCGACCCCGGGAGCGTCTCGAGACGCACGTCGGTGGTGTGGACGACGACGTCGCGCTCCTGTCGGCCTTGCTCCGTGCGCAGCAGATTGGCTGCCATCCCGATATCGCGCCACGCGGGCCAGTTGACGCTTACCGAGCGTTCGGCCGGGGTGCCCCTGCGCACCAGCGCGTCCATCACGGCATTGGCGACGGCGTAGTCTCCGCCGCCGGGCTGGCCGCCCAGCGCGCTGCGGCTGGAGAAGGCGATGAATGCCTTCGGAGCCGGCACTTCCTTGAGAGCTTCGAGGAGGTTGACGGTACCTGCCACTTTCGGTCCGAGGGCCGCCGCCGTACGGTCCGCGTCGGTCAGGACCGCGATTCCGGAACCCGCCGAACCCGCGAGATGGACGACGGCGCGGATCTCGCCGAAGTCGCCGCGCACTTCAGCGACGGTGGCCCGCACCGCCTCACGGTCCGTGATGTCGCAGGCAAGGCCGATCAGCCGGGCACCCTGCTCGCGTGCGGCCAGATGGGCGTCGGTGAGCGGGCGCGCGGTCCGCCCGAGCAGGACGAGGGTCGCCTGCGGGTCAAGCAGGGAGATCTGCTGCGCCACCACGCCGGCCAGCGCCCCGTAGCCGCCGGTGAGGAGGTAGGTGCCACCGGCGCGCCAGGTGTTCGCCGAACATTCGGGCTCGTCAAGGGGGAGCTCTGCCGGCGTCCACACCAGGTCACCACGCAGGGCGAGTACGGTCACCTCACCGTTCACGACCCTGACGTGGCGCAGGATGCGGGCGCCAGGGGCGGTGACGGGTGCGTCGATCAGGCAGGCGCCGCTGACGGCGCCTTCGGCGAGCAGGGTCCGTACGAGCGGTGCCAGCGCGGCTCGCCCCGCGGTCACGGTCTCCTGGCCGCTCACATCGGCTGCGCCGGAAGTGAGGACCACCAACTCAGGGGCTCGGGCCGCTTTGTGGACGAAGAACGACCGGACCGCGGCCACGATGCTGCGGTAGCTGTTCGTCAGCTCCTCGTCGAGACTGCCCTCGGAGCTGGTGAAGGTCAGGGCGTGGACAAGACGGTGGATACCTCGCCCCTCCGCGTGAAGATCGGTGTGCAACTGCCCCAGATCGGCGGTCAGGTGGTCTCTCCGTACGACACGGACGCCGTTCGCGAGCACCTGGTGCCGGTCCGAGACGCGGATTACGACATCGCCGTCCCCGGCCAGCGCATCCGCCAGCGGCGCCGCCTCGGGAGTGTCCGCGACGAGTACCGCGGTCACACCGTCCGGCAACGCCGCGGCGGGGGAGTGCGGGCTCGTGGCCGCGACCTTCCAGTGCGGCAGCAGCCAAGGGCCGGTTGGCTGCGCTGGGCCCGCGGGCGCCGCGGCAGCCGGCCGTTCCTGTGTGGCCGTGGGCTTCGGCCAGCAGAGCCTGCGCTGGTAGGCGTAGCCCGGCAGCGGAGCCCGGACGACGTCGCCCAGTGGGTCGAGGATGTCCCAGCCGACGGTGTGCCCTTTCGCCCACAACACCGTCGCTGCTCGGAGCAGCGCGGTGCGGACGGAGGGCCGCTGGCCGCCCTCACCGGGGAGCGAGGCGACAGCACGCTCCTTGCCGAGCGGATGCTGGCGGACCGCGGCCGTGAGCGTTCGCCCCGCGCCTGTCTCCAAGAGCAGGCAGGCGCCGGCGAGGGCCGCCTCGGCGGCCTTGCCGAAGTCGGGTGCGCGCACCGCGAGACGAGCCCAGTGGTCGGCCTGCCCGAGCGCGCTCATGGGAGCTGCCGCGCCGAGCGAGCTCGCGTAGAAGGTGACGCCGGGCCGGGTGGTAAGCGAATGCCCCCGCAGCGCTGCGAACACCGCGTCCGGAACGGCGTGCGCCGCAGGCGTGCCCCAGGTGGAAACCGTGCCTTCCGACCGCGAGCGCACCCCCCGGCGGCGCAATTCCTCGGCCAGCGCGGCGATGCGCTCCGCGGCGCCCGCGACGGACAGCTGCTGCCTGCTGTGCACTGCGGTGATGCCGACGCCGTCCGTCAGCAGGGAACCGATTTCGTCGGGCGCGGCGGCGACCAGCAAGGACTCCAGCGCGGCGCAGTCGGCGAGGACGTGTGTCTGGGCGGCGACCACGGCGATGCCGGCGTCGAGAGTGAGGATGCCACAGACCACGGCGGCGGTGACCTCACCCACGCCGTGACCGAGTACGGCGTCGGATTCCACGCCGCAGGTCTGCCAGAGGGCGGCGGTGGCGTACGCGATCGCGAACGTCAGTGGCAGGTCGAGCGCAGGGTGCGGCAACGACCCCTGCTCGGCCTGCCTCAGCAAGCCCGCCAGGTCGATACCGTGCCGGTCGAAGTGGCGGCAGCAAGAGTCGAAGGCGGCGTCGAACGCCGGGTGGACGTCGGTCAGGCCCTGCCACCGGTCCTCGCCCCGGCCGCCGGTGGCGGGGAAGAGGGAGACCAAGCCCACGCGATGTCCCGTGTCGCCGTGCTGCACAGCGGGTGAGCCGTCGGCGAGGGCCACGTCGAGGGGCACTTCGGCAGGGTTGACCAGCACCGCGCCACGGAAGTCGTACGGCTGATCGTGGACTGATCGCAGTGACGCGGCCACGTGCGTCGGCGCGTCGTCGTGCCGGATGGTCCAGTTCCTCAGCCGCCGTTGGTACGCCTCACGAGCAGATGCGTCGGCGGCGGACCAGAGCAGGACGACCGGTCGCGTGGTTTCCCCTGCACGTACCGAGACGGGGGCTCGTTCCACGATGGCATGGGCGTTGGTGCCGCCCATGCCGAACGAACTGACGCCCGCGACTGACAGCGATCCCGTGTCCTCCCGCTCCCCGGCCACGTAAAAGGGGGAGTCTTCCAAGCCCAGCTTCGGATTGACGCTGTGAAAGGAGCCGCTTGCCGCGATGATGCCGTTCTCAAGGCAGAGCACGGTCTTGATCAGGGAGGTGACACCCGAGGCGTGCCCGAGGTGCCCGATGTTGCCTTTCACCGACCCGAGGGCGCAGCTCGCCCCGCCCGTCGAGCCGAGCGTGGTGAAGGCCTTGACGAGGCTCGCGACCTCAATGGGGTCGCCCAGGTACGTTCCGGTGGCGTGGGCTTCCACCATGCGTATGTCGGCTGGCGCGACGTCGGCGCGGAGCATGGCCTCGCTGATCACGGCGGCCTGGCCGAGCACACTGGGAGCGGTGAACCCGACCTTGGAGTCTCCGTCGTTGTTGACGGCGGAACCCCGGATGACGGCCCGGACCGGGTCGCGGTGGGCGAGCGCGTCGTCGAGGCGCTTGAGAACGACCACCCCACCCCCGGAGCCGAAGACCGTGCCGGTGGCATCGGCATCGAAGGGACGGCACATTCCGTCGCGGCTCAGAGGCCCACCCTCGTCCCACATGTAGCCGGACCCGAGCGGAAGTTCGATGTCCGCGCCTCCGGCGAGGGCCACCTCGCACTCACCGGACAGCAAGGCTTGGGCGGCTTGGTGAACGGCGACGAGGGAGCTCGAACAGGCGGTTTGCACGGTGACCGCGGGGCCGCGCAGACCCAATTTGTAGGACACCAGTGTGGCCAGGTAGTCGAGGTTGTTCCCCGTCCCGACGGCCATCCCGCGGGTACTGCGCCAATGGAAGTCCGAGCTGCGCCGGAGCAGGTCCGCGTAATGGTCGGTGCCCGCCGACCCGAAGACCCCCACGTCCCAGGAGCCGCCAGGGCGCAGACCCGCGTTGAGCAGGGCGTCGTGGCAGCACTCCAGGAAGAGCCGGAACTGCGGGTCGCAGGTCTCGGCTTCGCGTTGGGTCATGTCGAAGAAACCGGGATCGAACATGTCCAGGTCGCCGGCGGTCGCCACGACCGGTATGTAGGCCGGATCGTCGACGCGTTCCCCCGCCGCCCCGGCCGCTCGGAGCTGATCGTCGGTCATCCGCTCGATCGAAACCGTGCCGGAGGAAATGTTGTGCCAGAACTCGTCGATATCGCAGGCGCCGGGAAATCTTCCGGACAGCCCGATGACAGCGATCAGATCGGAATCAGCCACGGCTATTCTTCTCCAGCTCTTCGTATAGACGCTCACGGCGGCTTGTGGACGATGCCTTGGCGTGGCGGTCCGTCCCCAGGCGCCTGGGAGCTTCCGTGGACCGGTGGCCGGAGGTCAGCGACTTGGTCAGCTCTGCGGTGTTGGGATGGGCGAACAGGTCGATGACGGGAAAACGGCGGCGCAACGCCGTCTGGAGCGAGGCGTGCAGCCGCACCAGCTGGAGCGAGGTGAGCCCGCCGTCGAAGAAGTTCCGGCCCGGCGGGAGAGAGAGCCCAGTCTGCTGACGGATCATGTCGAGGATCACCTGCTCGACCGGATCGGCCTCCGGTCGGGCGTCGGCGCCGGCGTCCCGCCCGAGAAGGCGTCCGGGCCCGACGACCTTGTGGTTCACGCTCATCCGGAAGTTCTCGACCAGCAGGATCCGGGCCGGGACGACATGCGAGGGAAGGCGTGCACGCAGCCAGTTTCGGAGGCTGCTCTCCAGTGTTCCGAAGGCATCGGAACGAAGGTCGTGATCGGGGCACACCGCCAAAGTGAGTGCCTCGGGTTCGTCACCGTACGACCACGGGCCGGCCCACACCGCACGGCAGTCCTCGTGCTCCAGAGCCGCGTTCTCGATCTCCTCGGGCGCGACGCGGTGACCATCGACCGAGACTCGGCGGTCACTGCGCCCGGTGAGATGGATCAGACCCCGCTCGACTCGTCGCCCCATGTCACCGGTGTGCACAGGGCCCGTTCCGGGGGACCCTTGCCCCAGCCCCAGGTGCGGGCCGTCGATGACGAGTTCGCCCAGCTCCCCGACCGGTGCAGGGCGGCCGTCCCGGGCCAGTACACGGACCCGGGTCCTGCCGAACCGGTCGCCGATCGGCACCCGGTCGGTGTCCGAGAGACCGTCGAGCACCGTGTCGTCCACTCGGCAGGCCGAGGCGATCTGGGCGTACTCGGTGCACCCGTACGCGTTGTACACCTCGGCGCCTCCGAGCCCCTGCAGCGCCCTCACCGTGCCCGCACGCAGCGCGTCGCCCCCGCTGATGACCAGTCGGAGATCAGGCAACCCGTCCCCTGCGCTGCCGGCGACGATCAGCTCCAGCAGGCCGGGGGCAGCGTGCAACACGGTGACGCGTGCGTCTCGCAGGAACCGGTACAGAGCGCGGGGTTCGGCCATCGCCTCAGGCGGCGGCACGGCCACGCGGGCCCCGCACAGGAGGGGAACGAGGCCGTCACGCAGCACAGGGTCGTGACCGATGCCGCTCACCAGGGCGAAGCGGTCCTCGGAAGACGGGCGATAGGCTTCGAGGTAGTCCTCCAAGGCCCCGAACAGCGCTGTAGCGGAGACCGCGACGGTCTTGGGGACGCCGGTGGAGCCCGAGGTGAAGAGGACGTGCTGGGCGCTCTGGGGTACCGCCGTGGTTCTCCCGCTCCGGCCCTCGGAGGCGGCTGAGACCCTGCAGGCCGCGTCGGTTACGTCGATGCGGTGGGCGGCGCCCAGCAGCGCCGCCCGTTCGGTGCGCACTTGGGCCGGCAGAGCACGGTCGACGATTCCGGTCACGGTGCCCCGCTGCCAGCAGGCAAGGAGAAGCGGGAGGAACGAAACACACCGCTCGGCCTCGACGAGCACGGTGCTCGCGGGGTGCACTCCCTGTTGATCGAGCCACGCTGAGAACTCGGCGACACGTTCGGCGAGTTGGCCTCGGTCGAGCACGCCCGAGGGCGTGTCGACGGCAGGTGTCCCTGGGGCTCCCGTCAGGAGGCTGAGTGCGGTGAGCCGAGTCGGAGCCGGCGCGGCACTCGCCGCGACGGGCGTACTCCGAGTTGTCGATTCATCGACTGAATTGGACATGGATGCCCCTTCGCATACGGGAGACTGGGCGCCCGCCTAAGGCGCTTCTGATGGGGCTACCGGGGAGCCCACTGGCGCTCTGTGAGATTCCTCGTGAGGTGCCGATGGAATCGTTAGGGGCGCTTGTGACAGCCGTCGGACAGCTTCAAGAGCCGTCAGAAACCGCCTAGTGGTCGGCGGCAGTGTCGAGCTCGCGCTCCGCAGGGGCGCCGGGGGCGACTTCCACGGGGGCCGTGCTCCCGCGACGGTCGGGCTTGAGCGCGAGGTAGAGCGCGATCGCAGGGCTGAGGACGACCGCGGACACCGCCAGGGCGGCGGTAACGCCCAGTTTGCTGCCGACGGCACCGATGGAGGGCCCGCCCGTTACCTGACCGAAGGCGTCGATCTGGCTGTTCAGGGAGAGCCCCGTCGCACGGGCACGGGAGTCCAGGTTCCGGTTCATCCAAGCCATCTGGACGGGGAAGGCGAGATCCCGGGCACCGTTGCGCAGCCACAGGCCCGCGAGAGCGAGCCCGATGATCGGGCTGACACCGAGAAGAACGATGCCCGCCACTTGAGCTGCCATCATCAGGGCCATCAGCCGGTTCGGGTGCCGGTTGTTCATCGTCCGCGGGATGACCCGATTCACGGTGAGCGAGACGACGAGGGAGATGGCCGTACCGACCAGGGTGAAGACGGTGAACCACACGGTGGGGCCGTCGAGGCCGGCGATGGAGGGCAGAGTGAAGTCGCTGAGAATGCGGTCCACCCAGAGGCGGTCCACGGCCTCGCTGGCCAGCCCGACGAAGAGGCTCACCAATGCCATCGTGAGCAGGACGCGGTTGGAGCGGATCGCCGCGATGCCAGTCTTGACCTGCGCGAACATGGCGGAGAACGTCTCGCGGTCCTCAAGCGGTGTCGGTTTGAAACCGTTCTCGGGCATGAAGAACGCGAGGAACAGGGCGACGGCGAGGAAGGTGACTCCCGCCACCAGCAGTGGCAGGCCGAGGTAGCGGAGCCCGAGAAGGCAGGCCGCCAGGGTACCGACGATGGTGAAGACGAGGTCGATCTGCCGGCCCTGGGTGAAGACGGGCTGTGCGTTGTCCGGGCCGATCTCGTCGGCCAGCCAGGCCTGGCCCGAACCGGACATGAAGGTGAAACCGACACCCCATATGAAGGAACAGGTGACAGCTGCCCAGAATTCCGGTACCAGCCCCTGGAGGACGAAGGCGAACCCGGAGAGCGAAGCGCCGATGATCAAGGAAAGGCGCCGTGAATAGCGGTCGGCCACTACGCCTGTTGGAACTTCACACAGGAAGACCGTTGCTTCGAGCACGGTTCCTACCAGGACCAGTTGGAAGGGTGACAGGCCGACGACGCTTGCTTGGTAGACGATCTGTAGGGTTCCCACCAGCGCGTACGCGAATCCCAGAAGGGCTACGTAAATGCGGAAGGTTCGGATCGCGTTCGTCATGAGCGGGGTCCTCTGATGCGTTCGTGGCTAGTCATACTTCACATGTCGGGGAGAGTCGAGTGATGTTCCCTAAGGGACGACGACAGAGTGTGGCGTGTAACGGCATAACAGTTCGACCTTCGTTAGAATGCCTATGCCTGCGCACCTTATGGGCGGCGTCGAGCGCCCTTTCGCCCGCCGACCTCCATGGAACTGCCGCCTGCACTCCGGAAGGCAGTGTAGGAGTTACCGCCGCTTCTGAAGGGGGGCGTGAGTTTCCGGCCCTACCTCGGCAAGTTCCGCACTCGGTATGGTTGGGCGGTTCTGGCTCCGGGCAGCGCTGTCGAGCGGCCGAACTGGCATACGTGATGGCCGTGGCAGCTTTCCAAGGCGCCAGGCTGCCAGTCAATCGCCGACGCAGTCACCGACTGGGACTTGCCGTGTGAACTAACTCCTCTCGGGCGCGCGTCCACGATTTTCCGTGATGCGTCAGCCGAATGCTCCCCGCAGCCGAACAGGTGATGCATGAAGCGTGGAAAGGGCTAAAGGGTGTCGCTGACCGAGAAGCCCGTTCAGAAAGGCTGTTAGGTACCTTCTGTGCGCGACAGGAAAGATGAACTCCCCGTTTTCGAGTCGATGTGCCGCTCCGCTACCTCCGGGAGGAGATCAGACACGCCTGGGGCCACAGAAGATGTTTGGGAAGATTGCAGATTTACCTGTCACCGTCGGAAGGTGCTTGTCAGCTTCTTTGATCCGTCGCGCCCGGGACTTCGATTACGGAAGCTACATGACGTGTCGCCCGCAATCAAGGGTCGACTTTGTTGCCAAACTTCGAGTGTGCTGTCCCCCCTGAACCAGGGTGAATCCCGTATGGTTGAAGGTTGTCCCATAATGGCTGGTCACAAGCGAGATGATCTTGGTGTAGCTGGTGTGATCACGGCATCGGTGCCATCCTGGGTAGGCCCGTTCTCTGGGCTGAGTCCGCGTTGCTTCGGCAAGTTGGTGACGGCTGTGCGTCGCGAGACCGCGAGCAAAGTTCGACGAGGGCGGTCTTGGGGTCTATCGCTCGAAGATCGAATTCTCCTGGACACGGCCTACTGGCGCACGGGCGTGACGCTGCGCCAGCTGGCCCCGCTGTTCGACATCTCCAGGTCCGAAGCTGACCGGGGCATCGACCACCTTGGGCCGCTTCTTGCGCTGCGGACGCGCGAGCGCTTCCCTTGAGGACACCGTCCTCATCGTGGACGGGGCTTTGGTGCCCACGCGCGACCGCATGATCGCGGAGCAGTCGAAGAACTATCGTTACTCCACCGCCCACCAGGTCATCATCCACGCTGGCACCCGCCTGGTCGTCGTGGCCGGCCAGCCCGTTCCGGGCAACCGTCACGACTCCCGCGGCTGGGAGGAGTCCGGCGCCAAGGCCGCCGTCGGCAGGACGATGACCATCGCCGACGGCGGCCGAGGGACTGGACTGGTCATTCCGCACCGTCGCCGCAAGGGTGAAGAACTCCCGGCTTGGAAGGAAGAACATAATCGGTCGCACAAGAAGGTCAGGGGCCGCGTTGAGCACACCTTCGCGCGCCTGAAGGGCTGGAAGATCCTGCGCGACTGCCGACTCAAAGGCGACGGCGTCCACCACGCAATGCTCGGCATCGCCCGCCTGTATAACCTCGTCGTCGCCGGATAGCCGGCGTCCAGCATGGTCCATGATGCTCATGCGAACCTGGTAGAGGGGCGGCAGTGATACGGGTGCTGACATGGAACGTGTGGTGGCGTTTTGGCCCGTGGGAGGGACGGCGGAAGGCCATCCTCACAGTGGTGAGAGATCTCCAGCCCGATATCATCGGCCTTCAGGAGGCGTGGGCCTACGGCGGGGAGAATCTAGCGGAATCGCTCGCGTCCCACCTCGACATGCACTGGACCTGGGCAGCATCCCGCGCGCCGGAGCGGTGACAAAGACGCATCGGGGACTCAACGATGGAGACCGGCAACGCCGTCTTGAGTCGCTGGCCCATCGCGGAGCACGACAGGATGGAGTTGCCAGCCCGCGAGCACGACGATGACGGCCATCTGATCCTCTACGCACGTATCGCCCCCCCCACACACACCAGGTGCCGTTCTTCACCATCCACCTCAGCTCGGCCATCGATGCCTCCGCAGTATGCTGTCAACAGGTCGTAGTGCTCGCTAAGACAGTGTCCTTTGTGGTGAGGTGGGTATCCCCTGGGTATGGGGCGGGGTACGTGGAGTTGGATTGTTCTGGATGGTTTGTGGGAGATTGCCAGATCGCTGATCCCGCCGGACCGGGTGCGGCCGCAGGGCGGCGGAACGCCGAACACGCCTGATGAGACGCTGTTCGCGGCCATCGTCTATGTGCTGGTCAGCGGTTGTGCCTGGCGGGCTCTGCCACCGTGCTTCGGCATCTCGAAATCCACCGCCCACCGCCGGTTCCTGATCTGGTCGAGGGCCGGTGTCTGGGGCCGGCTGCATGAAGCCGTCCTGCATCAACTCGACGACGCCGGCCTGGTTGACGTCTCCCGCGTGGTCCTCGACTCCGCGCACGTGCGCGCGAAAAAGGGGGCGACCTCACAGGGCCGAGCCCCGTGGACCGGGGCAAGCCGGGTTCCAAGATGCACCTCCTGTCGGACGCGAACCGACTGCCCCTGGCCGTCGGCGTATCGGCCGCCAACACCCACGACGCCCAGGCACTGAAACCGATGGTCCTGGGCCCCCAGACGCGGCGCGACCCGCACCGCGGCCGGTGGTTCAAGCCCCAGCGCCTGCACGCCGACAAGGCATACGACATCCCTCACCTGCGGAAATGGTTGCGGGGCAAGCACATCTGTGTGCGGATCGCGCGCAAGTGATGAGGATCCTTGAAAACGGGTCTGGTTGACATCTCGGGACGGTCACGATCGCCATCCGTAGCGATCACGGTCTGGGGCGGGCATGACCTGGTCATGCGGGACTTGTCCGTGGTGAAGCAGGCGCTCCTGCCGAAGGCGGCTGGACTGGTGCTCGACCGGTTCACCGAGTCGGAAGGGCTGGTGGTGGTCGAAGCCCATTGCGCCGTCGGCGAGTTGGCGTGCCCGGCCTGCTCGGCCGTCTCCCGGCGGGTGCACAGCCGGTACGCGCGGCGGCTCGTGGAGTTCCCCGTCGGCGGGCGCCGGGTGGTGGTGAAGCTGACGGTACGGCGGTTCTTCTGCGACTCCGCCGGCTGCGACCGTCATACGTTCGCCGAGCAGGTAGAGGGAATGACCACGCGATATGCCCGTGCCGGGCCCGGGGTGAAGGTGCTGTGGCGGGCCGTCGCGCTCGCACTGGGCGGGAGGCCCGGCGTCCGGCTGTGCCGCGTCCTGGGGGTGCCGGCCGGACGCGGGCGGCTGCTCGGGCTGCTGCACGCGCCACCGGTGCCGGCCCGCAGCCCAAGGGTGCTCGGCATCGACGACTTCGCCTTCCGGCGCTCGCGGACCTACGGGACGATCTTGCTGGACGTGGAGTCATCCACGGTCGTCGACATGCTGCCGCACCGGACCAGCGAAACTCTGGCGGCCTGGCTGACCACGCATCCGGGTGCGGAGATCGTGTGCCGGGACCGCGACAGCGGATACAGCCGGGCAGTGCGCGAGGCAGCGCCGGACGCGACCGAAGTCGCCGATCGCTTCCACCTGCTCCAGAATCTGGCGGCCGCAGTGGAGAAGACCTGCCACCAGCACCGCTCCTGCCTGCGAAAACACGCCGAGGACGGGGCCGGGCGGATCCGGCCGCAGCCTCTGCTGCCGGACCTTCCACCGCTGGAGCTGCCCCGCACCCAGCTGATCGAACGCACCCGCCACCGCTACGAGGACGTCCACCGGCTCGTCGACGCGGGCTGGACGATCAGCGCCATCGCCCGGCGGCTGCACCTGGACCGCAAGACCGTGCGCCGCTTCCGCGACGCCGACCTCGACCAACTGCTGGCCACCGCCCACCACCGGCGCCCATCCGGCGTGCTGGAACCGTTCAAGCCCTACCTCAACACCCGCTTCACCGAGGCAGGAGGCCAGGTCAGCGGCAGCCGCCTATACCTTGAAATCCGCGCCCAGGGCTACCAGGGGAGTCGCGTGAGCGTCCGCAGGCACCTCGCCGCCCTGCGCGCGGGCACCGCCGAACCCGTCCGCGTCGACATGCCCAGCCCGCACAAGATCACCGGCTGGATCACGCGGCCCCGTGACGCCCTCACCGACCGCCAAGAGGAACAACTGCTGCAAGTCCGCCTCGCCTGACCGGATATCACCCGGGCCTGTGACCTCGCCCGGACATTCGCCGACTTGGTCCGCCAGCGGCACGGCCACCTGCTCATGGACTGGATCCGCCAGGCCGAACAGGACGCCCCCGCCCCGATGCGAGGCTTTCCCGGGTTCCTGCGCCAGGATCTCGACGCCGTCACCGCCGGCCTCACCCTCGCCTACAGCTCCGGTGTTGTCGAAGGCCACATCAACCGTTTAAGACGATCAAGCGGCAGATGTACAGCCGCGGTTCGTTCCAGCTCCTCCGCACCCGCGTCCTGCTGCGATCGTGACCGTCCCGAGATGTCGACCAGACCCGATTTCAAAGAGCGTCATCACAAGGGCATCGAACCCAGCCGGCGACTGGGACGACACCGCTGGGTCATCGAACGCGCCCTGTCCTGGCTGTCCGGCTACCGCAGACTCAGTCCCCGCTACGAGCGAGAATCCCGCAACTGCTTGGCCCTCCTCGGCCTCGCCGCAGCCCTGATCTGCTACAAGCGCCTCCAACGACTCACCACATAGGACACCGACTTACGAGTTGGTGCGTGATAGCGGGTGGGACGTGTCTGCCTTGCTCAGCACGTTGCTCAGGCAATATTGCGGTCGGAGACAAGGCTGGAGATGGCTCGGTAGGTGTCGGGCAGGCGGTCGCGGCGATGGGTCCAGCGCGTCAACTGTTTCCAGCGTTTGTGATCGGCGAGGGCGTGTTCAACGGTGATCCGTTGTGAGGAGTGGTCGTGCCGTTGGCGTGCTCGGGCTTCGACAAAGGGCGCTATGGCTCCCGGTCGCAGTTTGCGCGGCGGGGTGAGGGCTCGCCTCGGGTGGTCCCGTCCGAGGCCGAGGTAGCCGTCGTCGAGGAAGACCTGGACGAGGTTGAAGTGGTCCAAGCATCTACTGATCCCGGCCGTGCGGGCGGCGGTCACATCATGCATCCGCCCTGGCCTGAGGGCATCGGTCCACAGAGTTCGGCCCTGGTGGTCGGCGATGACGGTGGTCTTCATCGTGTTCTGCTTCTTCTTGCCCGACACGAACGCCCGCCGTCCGCCCCGACCCGCGGCAGGCCGGCGGACTTGCACCTCGGTGGCGTCCAAACGCAGCTGAACACCTTCCGCCTGGGCATAGGCGAACACGTCCTCCAGAGTGCGCAGCCGCAGATCAGGGCGGTCTGGTACGGCGAACCCACGCTCGGCGAGCAGACAGCGGACCTCACCGACAGCCCGAGTGACGGTCGAGCGGTCCACTCCGTAGAGCAGGGCCAAAACCGAGTGCGGCAGATCGTGGCGAAGATGAATCAGTGTGGCCACCAGCCGGTCCACGAAGACCAGCCGGTGCCGGGCACCAGCACCCGGCGCACGCTTCCGCTCGCCACCCCTCACCCGGAACCGATGCCCTTCGACACCGGCCACCCAGGGCCCGGTCAACTCAGCTACCAACGACGCCAGATGCTCTGTCGGGATGCCAGTGAACAGCGGATGCGCCAACACCGAACGATCAGTCGAACCCCTCACCAACAGAGCATGCCCACCCACAATCACGCACCAACTCGTTAGAGGGCGTCTGGTTCGCGTAGTTCGTGAGTGATTGCGTTTTATGTGTATCGCCAGGTGGGGGTGGTTTCGTCGGTTGCTCGTTTGGCGAGGTTG
>NZ_JBIRFL010000038.1:0-49361 GCF_044327445.1 Streptomyces sp. NPDC018045 | reverse complement strand
CCTTCCAGCACAGCCCGCTGGGCATCAGTGACCGACAACGGCGCAATCTTCGGACCCGGACGACTCATACCCAACCAACGACAAACCTCCGACTCGGGTCACTAGAGCGTGTCCGGCCGATCATGTGAGCCAGGTGACGGTCAAGCAGGAGTGGACGTTGGTGGTTTCCTCAGTGCTGGATCAGGCCGCCGACCGGGATGGACGCGACGTGGCCGGTTGCCGGAAGGGTCTGCGCCAGGGTGAGGCCGATGTCGACAAGTGACGACCGGCGCAGGCCGGCGACGTCGGGGATCGGAGTGCAGGTCGACTCGGCGATTTCGCCGTTCGGCTCCGGCCGGAGTTGCCCGCCGGTGATGCGGACTTGGTAGAAGATGCCGACATTCTGGTGTTCTGGCCCACCGGGGATGGCGCGTTCGGCTGCGGGGATGATCCTTGAGTCCACGCCCAGCAGGCGTTCGACCACCGCGTCGCAGCCGGTCTCCTCGGCGACTTCCCGGATCACCGCGTCGAACGGATCCTCCGCGTGCTCGACCCTTCCGCCCGGAAGGGTCCAGTTGGTCCCGCCCTTCGGTGGTACGTGACAGGCGAGCAGCACCCGCCTGTCCTCGATGCACACGGCGTACGCCGCCAGCCGGAAACTCATCCCAACCTCCCCACCGGACGCTACCCCGAAGTCCAAGACCCGCGCGTCGCTAGTTTTGCTGTCCGTCACCCGGGACTTGTCCCGCCGGTTACGTTCGCAGCCGGATGACGAGGGGCTGCCGCTGTCGCGGTGCCGAGGAAGACATAGCCGCGCCTGTCGTGGCGGGTGGCGACCGCCCGGTGCTGCTTCATGTGGTTGATCGCCCGTTCCACGGTGTTGCGCTTCTTGTACATCTCTTCGTCGAAGCCCGGTGGCCGTCCGCCGTGTGAGCCTTTGCGAAGGCGGGCGGCCTGGCTGTCGATCTTCTCCGGGATGGTGTGCCGGATGCCCCGCCGTCGCAGGTAATCACGGCAGGGCCCATTGCTGTATGCCTTGTCCGCCGCCAGGCTGCCGGGCTTCCTGCGGGGTCCTCCCAGGCCGGTCCGCGGGACGCGGATCTTCTCCGGTACCGACTTGAACTGCATGCAGTCCGCCCGCTGCCCGGGTGTGACGATCAGGGACAGCGGACGGCATCGGCCGTCGGCGCTCAGTGGAGCCTGCTGGTGAACCCGCCCCGCGAGCGGCCCAGGCCCTCACCTCCGGCACCACCTCCACCAGGCGGGCGACGAGGCACTGCCACGCGCTTTCGCCCTGGTGTTCCGGCGATTCGGCCCCCTTTGAGGCCGAAACCGGAGGGGGACCGGTGCGGGCACCGGCCGCATGCTGGTGTGCGCGGACGATGGTGGAGTCGACCGAGACGTCCCAGTCGATCTCGCCGGCGGCATCGGCGGCGGCCTGTACCTGCTGGAGCAGACGCTCCCACGTCCCGTCGGCCGACCACAGCCGGTGGCGTTCATGGACGGTCTTCCACGGCCCGAACCGCTCGGGCAGGTCGCGCCACTGCACACCGGTCCGGACCCGGTGCAGAATCCCGTCAACCACCTGCCGGTGATCCCGCCATCTGCCACAACGCCTGCTGCTGACCGGCAGAAACGGCTTCAGCCGTTCCCACTCCGCGTTGGTCAGAGCACCCCGCCCCATGCCAACACCAACGACCCGGCCAGGGACTCGTCACGTGATCGACCGGACAAGTCCTAGCCGCCCTTCAGTTCCTCGATGACCGGAGCGAACGTTTCCATGCAGGGGTCCAGGACGGTGATGTACGAGAAGCCGTGGCGTTCGCGGTGCTCGCGGAGCTGTTCGGCCATCTGCGCGACCGTGCCGAACAGGAACGTCGGTACGCGCAGGGCCTGTTCCCGGTCCACGCCGATGCCGTGCGCGGCGAGGTCACGCGCGACGGCGCGCCGGTCGTCGGTGACCAGGACCCGCTGCACCAGGATGTTCAGCTCGGCCGGCGTCGCGCGCTCCGCCGCGGCCGCGCGGTAGACGGCCAGCGACGCGTCGAGTGCGTCCGGCGTCAGGAGTTCGAGGGTGCCTTCCGGCTTGCCGGGGGCGGCCCGGCCGCCGGTGAAGGCCGCGATGTCTGCGTGCCGGGCGGCGAGGCGCAGTACGCGCGGGCCGTTGCCGCCGATCAGCAGGGGCGGCCGGGGCCGCTGGGCCGCCGTCGGCCCGAGTTCCGGGTCCCTCAGGAGGCGGTCCAGCTCCTCGACGGTACGCGTGAGGCGGTCCACCCGTTCGCCGGGAGTTCCCCAGGGCAGGCCCGCCTTGTCGTGCTCGGCGCGTACGTATCCGGTGCCCAGGCCCAGTTCGAGGCGGCCGTCGGTGAGCAGGTCGGTGGTGGCCGCCTCGCGGGCGAGCAGGGCGGGGTTCCAGAAGCCCGTGTTGAGGACGAAGGTGCCCAGGCGCGGGCGCTCGGTCGCTTCGGCGGCGGCGACCAGGGCGGGGAACGGCGCGGGCATGCCCAGGTGGTCCGGTACGAGCAGCACGTCATACCCGAGGGCTTCGGCCCGGCGGCACCTCTCCCGCCACGTGGCCCCCGACTCGATGGTGAGCATGTTGACGCCGAAGCGGAACGGACGGGGCATGGGGCCTCCTCGGGATGCGTGCGCGCGGCGGTGGGCCGGCGCGTGGGGCGCTCGCGTGGTGCGGGCGGCGGGTGAGCGGAGGTCGTTGGCGCACGGGCCCGGCGGGCGGTGGGGCGCCATGGGTGGGAACCGGGCGGACGGGCATGCCGGTCACTCGTGGGCGATGGCGGCCAGTACGTCGAGCCGGGACGCGCGCAGCGCGGGCAGCAGCGCCGCCAGCAGCCCGACCAGGACGGATCCGACCGCCACCGCGGCCACCGTGGACCACGGGACCGCGAACGCCGTCAGGCCCTCAAGCGCCAGCACCCGCTGGGTCGCGGCTCCCCAGGCCAGCCCGAGGCCGAGCCCGAGGACCGCGCCGAACAGGGCGATCACCACCGACTCCAGCCGGATCATCCGGCGCAACTGCTTCCTGGACAGGCCGAGTGCGCGCAGCAGCCCGATCTCGCGGGTGCGCTCCACGACGGACAGGGCCAGCGTGTTGACCACGCCCAGCACCGCGATGACGACGGCCAGCCCCAGCAGCCCGTACAGCAGGTTGAGCAGTCCCTGGATCCGGCCGCCGACCAGCTCCTTGTAGTCGGCCTGGTCGTGCACCTGGACCTGCGGGAAGGGTGTGAGCGTCCGCTCCAGGGCGGCCCGCAGCCGCTGGGGGACGGTGCCGTCCGCGGCGTTCACGTACAGCACGGATTCCTGCCCGCGCGGCAGGTACCTCTCCAGGGTGGCCATCCCCATGAAGACGCCGCCCTGGGTGCCGGGCCCGGAGCCGGGGTCTTGCGTGAGCGCGCCGACCGTGAAGCGGGCGGGCCTCCCGGACGGCAGGACCGCGTCCAGCCGGCTGCCCACCCGCAGGCCGTGTTCGCGCGCGAACGTCTCCTGGACGCCGACCCGTCCGGGCGCCAGCGCCGCCGCGGTGTCGCCCGCCGCGTACGTCACGTTCGCCACGGCGTCGAGGTCCCGGTCGAAGGCCCCGGCCACCGTCGTGACCGACCGGCCGTCCGGCAGCCGCAGCTTCAGGGGGACGAGCCGCTGGCGTACGACCGTGCCGGCCCCCGGGGTCGCGCGCACCCGCTCGGTGATCTCCTCGGAGAACGGTACGAACGACGCGTTCTGCACGACGAAGTCGGCGCCCAGCGCCCGGTCGATCTGCCGGGCGACCGACGCGGCCGCCGAGGCCCCGGCGACCGACAGCCCGGCCACCAGCGCCAGCCCGACCATCAGGGCCGCGGCCGTCGCCCCCGTACGGCGGGGATTGCGCAGCGCGTTGCGGCGGCTCATCCGGCCCACCGCGCCGAACGCCGGCTCCAGGCCCCGCCCGAGCAGCCGGATCACCGGGCGCACCAGCAGCGGCCCCGCGATCACCCCGGCCACCAGCGTCAGCAGGACACCGAGCGCCAGCAGCGACCCGGCGACCGCCGTACGGTCACTCAGCGCGCAGCCTGCCAGCGCGGCAACACCCGCCACACCCACCAGTGTTCCGGCGGCGGCGCGCAGCCGCAACGGCCGCCCGGCGCCGGGGAGTTCCACGTCGGCGAGCGCGGCCATGGGGGAGACCCGGCCCGCCCGCAGCGCGGGCAGCAGCGCGGCGACGAAGGTCACGCCCACCCCGACCGCGTACGCGGCGACCACGGCCGGCCAGTTCAGCACCAGGTCGGCGGTGTCCAGCCGCAGCCCGATCCAGCCCATCGCGACGACCAGCAGCACCGCGAGCCCGACGCCCGCCGCGAGCCCGGCCGTGGCGCCGAAGAGGCCCAGCAGCAGCGCCTCCAGCAGCACCGAACGCCGCACCTGGCGGCGGTCGGCGCCGAGCGCCCGCAGCAGGCCCAGCTCCCGGGTGCGCTGCGCGATCAGCATCGAGAAGGTGTTGACGATCAGGAAGACACCGACGAGGACGGCGACGCCCGCGAAGCCCACCATGATGTACTTCAGGACGCTCAGCACCTCACCCAATTGCTCGGCCTGCGACTTCTTCTGCTCGGCCCGCGTCCGGACGTCGTACCCGGCGGCTTCGGCGCCCAGCGCGGTCACGATCCGGCCCTTGAGCACGCCGTCCGGTACGCCGGGCGCGGCGTCCACGGACACCCCGGTCGCCTGGTCCGTACGGCCCAGCAGACCGCGCTGCGCGGCCGCGGTCTCCAGGAGGACCAGGGAGGAGCCCGGGTTGGTGGTGGTGAAGGCGGCGACACCGACGACGCGTACGGGGAAGGTGCCCGTCGGGGCGGCGACGCGCAGGGTGTCGCCGATCCGTACGCCGGCCCGGTCCGCGGTGTCCTGGTCGATCATCGCCTCGCCGGGGCCGCGCGGCGGCCGGCCGCCGGTCACCCGTACCGGGCTGCGCCCGCCCGGCTCCCAGTTGGCGACGGTGGACGGCGCGTTGCGCGTCGGCCCCACCGGCCGGTTGCGGGTGTCGGTGACGGTGATCCGCTCCACCCGCACGTCGAGCCGGGCGGCCGCCACTCCCCGCACGCCGGCGACGCGGCCCCGCAGGGCGGCCGGCACGGTCGGGGGCCCGGCCGCACCGATGCCGCCCGGCGCGCCGAAGTCCTGCCGTGGTGCGACCTGCACGTCCGAAGCGGTCGAGGCGAAGAGGCGGTTGAAGGTGACGGTCGTCGTGTCCGAGAAGATGAGGCTGCCCACCACGAACGCCACCGAGAGCACCACGGCGAGGGCGGAGAGCACCAGCCGCCCCTTGTGCGCGAAGAAGCTCCGGAGCGTGGCCCGTAACACGGGGTCAGCCGTTCCGGTGGTGGCGGGGGGCGGGGCCCGGGGGCCGGTCCGGGGCGGGGCCGGTGGGCGCGGTCGGGGCCGGCCGCGGGCCCGCCGCGAAGACCTGCATCCGCCTCAGCACGGACTCCGCGGTGGGCCGCGTCATCTCGTCCACGATCCGGCCGTCCGCCAGGTAGAGCGCGAGATCGGCGTGGGCCGCCGCGTTCGGGTCGTGGGTCACCATCACGACCGTCTGCCCCAGGTCGTCCACCGCCGCCCGCAGGAACCGGAGCACCTCCAGACCCGAGCGGGAGTCCAGGTTGCCGGTCGGCTCGTCCGCGAAGATCAGCGCGGGGCGGGCGGCCAGCGCCCGGGCACACGCGACCCGTTGCTGCTGCCCGCCGGAGAGCTGGGAGGGCCGGTGCCGCAGGCGGTCGCCGAGCCGGAGCGTACCGATCACCTCGTGCAGCCACTCCCGGTCCGGTACGCGGCCCGCGATGTCCAGGGGCAGCGTGATGTTCTCCTCGGCCGTCAGCGTGGGCAGCAGGTTGCACGACTGGAACACGAAGCCGACGTGGTCCCTGCGCAGCCGGGTCAGTTGCCGGTCGTCCAGGCCCGTGATCTCCCGGTCACCCAGCCAGACCCGCCCGGCGGAGACCGTGTCCAGGCCCGCCAGGCAGTGCATCAGCGTGGACTTCCCCGAACCGGACGGGCCCATCACCGCCGTGAACCGCCCCCGGCCGATCGCCACGTCGACGCCGTCCAGGGCCACGACCTGGGCCTCGCCCGTCCCGTACGTCTTGACCAGGGCCACCGCCCGCGCGGCCGCCTCGCCGCCTGCCGTGGTGCCCCGTGCCTCGCCCGGGACCGGTGTGGACACGTCAGCCTCCCGACGTCGGCCCCGTACCGCACGGGGCGGTGACTCCCGCATGGCCCACGACAGTAGGGCAGCTTCCGCCGACCCGACATCCCCCTGCGGGCCGGAGTGGACGGCCGCCCGGGCGCGGGGCCGCGAGTCGCCGCCGCGGAGCGCCCCTCGCTAGTCCTCCTCCGGCCGGCCTCTCCCTGCCCGCCGGGCGACCCCCGTCACCGTCCATGGCAGGGCGGGCCCAGGGCCCAGGACGCGGCTGCGGCGGTAGGTGCCGAGGACGAAGCCGGCGGTCCGCAGTTCGGTCAGGGGGTCGCGGGAGAGGTGGCAGTTGCCCATCAGCAGGGGCCACACCGTACGGTCCAGGGCTCGCTGCACGGTGGCGGGGCCGTGGCGCAGCGAGCGGCCGTGTTCGAAGAAGCGCAGTTCGCCGCCCGGCCGCAGCACCCGCCGGAGCTCCGACAGTGAGCGCTGCACGTCGCGTACCGAGCAGAGCACCAGTGACACCACCGCCGCGTCGAAGGCCTCGCTCTTGACCGGCAGGGCCTCCGCCGTGGCCGGAACCACGTCCACCGGGATGCCGGCGCGCGCCGCCTCGGTCAGGGCCCGGCGCCGCAACGTGCGTTCGGGCTCGACGGCCACGACTTCCGCGACGGTCCGGGGGTAGTGGGCGAAGTTCGCCCCCGTACCGGCGCCGATCTCGATCACCCGGCCCGAGAGCCCGGCCAGCATCTCGCGCCGCAGGGCCGTGAGCCCCGTGCGGTGGTCCGCGACGCGCGCGTACCACTGGGCGAAGACCGGATGGTGCACGACTCCTCGCTCGACCCTCGTGCGCTGTGGCATGGCTGGATCCCTTCGCCGTACGACGTTCGCCGGTTCGAGTGTCCGCCGTGCCGCGCCGGGGCACCACTGTCACAGCGTGGCGGTGCCACCGAGAGCGGGTGCCAGCCAGCCCGGCGCCTGCGCGCGGAACTCCGCCTGCGGCAGGCGCCCCGAGCCCTCGGGGACGAGCCCCAGCAGCGGGGCACCGGCCGCCCGCGGAAGGTCGTCGAGGTTGCAGCGGGCGGCGAGGCCGGGCGACGCGGGCCAACTGCCCACCACCACTCCAGGGCAGTCGACCCCGTGCGTGCGCAGGGCCAGCGCGGTGAGCGCCACCGCGTTGAGCGTCCCCAGACCGGCCTGCGCCACGACGAGCACCGGGGCCCCGGCCAGCCGCGCCGCGTCGGCGAGGGTCGCGCCCTGCTCGTCGAACCGTACGAGCAGGCCGCCCGCGCCCTCGACCAGGACGAGGTCGTGCGAGGCCGCCAGTTTCGCCGCGGTTTCGGCGACCTCCCCGGGGCGTACGGGCGGCAGGCCGGCGCGGCGGGCGGCGGTCTCGGGCGCCAGGGGCTCGGGGTAGCGGGCGAGTTCGGCGGTGGTGACCCGGGGGCCCGCCAGGCGTACGACGTCGGCCGTGTCACCCGGTTCGTCCGGGCCGACGCCCGTCTGGGCGGGCTTGAGCACGGCCACCGAACGCCCTTGGGCGAGCGCGGTCGCGGCCAGGGCCGCCGTGGTCACGGTCTTTCCGATCTCCGTGCCCGTTCCGGTCACGAACAGCACCGACACGACTGGGTTCTCCTGTCATCGATCATGCATGGGTCTGGTTGCCCCGGGGGGCGGGCCCGGTGCGCCACCGGGCCCGCTCCTCATCCCTCGCGCGCCACCGCGCACATCGCCGCGCAGACGCGGGCCACGTCCTCGTCGCCGGTGATGTACGGCGGCATCGCGTACACGAGGTCGCGGAACGGGCGCAGCCACACGCCCTCCCGCGCGGCCGCCCGGGTGGCGGCCGCCATGTCCACCGGGCGGTCGAGCTGGACGACGCCGATCGCGCCCAGGACCCGTACGTCCCGTACGCCCTCGACGGCGGTGGCGGCGGCGAGGCCGTCCCGCAGTCCGGTCTCGATCCGCTTGACCTCGCGGGCCCAGTCCTGGGAAAGCAGCAGGTCCACCGAGGCGTTGGCGACCGCGGCGGCCAGCGGATTGCCCATGAAGGTCGGCCCGTGCGCGAGCACCGGCACGTCGCCGCGGGATATCCCGTCCGCCACGGCCGGCGTGCACAGCGTCGCCGCCATGGTGAGATACCCGCCGGTGAGAGCCTTGCCGAGGCACAGGACATCCGGTGTGATGCCCGCGTGCCCGGCGGCGAACAGTGACCCCGTACGGCCGAAGCCGGTGGCGATCTCGTCGAGGACCAGCAGGACGCCGTGCTCGTCGCACGCCTCGCGCAGCACCCGCAGGTAGCCGGGGGAGTGGAAGGACATACCGCCCGCTCCCTGCACCACCGGTTCCACGACGACCGCCGCCAGTTCGTCGGCGTGCCGCGCGACCAGCTCGCGCAGATGCGCCTCGTACGCGGGGTCCGGCGGGGCGTCGAACCCCGGAGGCGGCGCGTCCGCGAACACCTGCCGGGGCAGGGCGCCCTGCCACAGCTCGTGCATGCCGCCGTCCGGGTCGCACACCGACATCGGCTGCCAGGTGTCGCCGTGGTAGCCGCCACGCCAGGTCATCAGCCGCTGTTTGCGCGGCCGTCCGACCGAGCGCCAGTACTGGAGGCACATCTTGACGGCGACCTCGACCGACACCGATCCGGAGTCGGTGAGGAAGACGTGCTCCAGACCGTCCGGGGTGATCTCGGCCAGCCGGGCGGCGAGCCGTACGGCGGGCTCGTGCGTGAGCCCGCCGAACATCACATGGCTCATCCGGTCCAACTGGCCGCGGGCGGCCTCGTTGAGCACGGGGTGGTTGTATCCGTGCACCGCCGACCACCAGGAGGACATTCCGTCCACCAATTCGGTCCGGCCTTCGACCGGTTCGGCCAGCCGCAGCCGTACGCCGGACGCCGACGCGACCACCAGCGGCTCGGCCCGGCCCGGCATCGGGCCGTACGGGTGCCAGACGTGCCGCCGGTCGAGGGCCAGCAGTTCGGGGACGGAGAGCTGGGCGGCCTCAGGCATTCGGCGGCAGCTCCGTACCCGCGCCGCGACGGCGTACGGAGACCAGGTCCGTACGGGCCTCACCGGACGGGACGGCGCCGGCGTCCACTTCGGCCGGCACGGTCGCGTCCGCCGCCGCGTCGCCGTCCCCGCACGGCCCGCAGCCGCCGCCTCCGTGCCCGCCGCAGCCGCCCGCGAGCGCGTCCGCGCGGTGCTCCGGCAGGGTGGTGGTGTCCGTGCCCTCCACCTCGAAACCCGCGTCCGCGATCATCGCCAGGTCGTCCTTGCCCGCCTGGCCTTCACTGGTCAGGTAGTCGCCGAGGAAGATGGAGTTGGCCAGGTGCAGGGCCAGCGGCTGCATCGAGCGCAGGTGCACCTCGCGCCCGCCGGCCAGCCGCACCTCCACGTCCGGGCAGACGAAGCGGACCATCGCCAGGATGCGCAGCGCACGCTGGGGCGTGAGGTTCCACTCCTTGGCCAGCGGGGTGCCCTCGAAGGGGATCAGGAAGTTCACCGGCACCGAGTCGGGGTCCAGCGCGCGCAGCGCGAAGACCACGTCGACCAGGTCCGCGTCGCTCTCGCCCATGCCCGCGATCAGGCCCGAGCAGGCGGACAGCCCCGCTGCCTGCGCCTGCTGCACCGTTTCGACCCGGTCGGCGTAGGTGTGGGTGGTGGTGATGTCCCCGTAGGTGGCCTCGGACGTGTTGAGGTTGTGGTTGTAGGCGTCCGCGCCCGCGGCCCGCAGCCGGTCCGCCTGGCCGTCCGAGAGCAGGCCGAGGCACGCGCACACCTCGACGCCCTCGTTCCGCTCCTTGATGGCGGCGATGGTCTGCGACACCCGGTCCACGTCGCGGTCCGTCGGCCCGCGGCCACTGGCCACGATGCAGACCCGCTTGGCGCCGCCGGCCACCCCGGCCGCGGCCGCCTCGGAGGCCTCCTCCGGCTTGAGCCAGGTGTACTTGAGGATCCCGGCCTTGGAGCCGAGCCGCTGGGAACAGTACGAGCAGTCCTCGGGGCACAGCCCGGACTTCAGATTGACCAGGTAGTTCAGCTTCACCCGCCGCCCGAACCACCGGCGGCGCACCTTTCCGGCCGCGGCCACCACATCGAGCAGGTCGTCATCGGACGTCGCCAGCACGGCGAGCGCCTCTTCGCGGGTCGGCGGTTCGCGCCGCAGCCCCTTGTCCACCAGCGTTGTCAGCAGATCCATGGCGACGATCCTGGCGTACGCCCCTGGCCGACGACCATGGAGGAACCCAACAAGGGCGCTGATCCGGTGTGTGTGCATGGCCACACCGTAGGACGGTGTAACGACCGCTAACGTCTATCGACAGCCCACAAACGCGAAGGAAGCCGATGCATCAGGACGACCCCGCGCCGCCCCTGCTCCGCGACGTCCCGGCGCCGCCGCACGCCGGGTCCGCCGGGACACCCGCACCCGGCCGCGGCACCGGGCAGGGTGCCGACGCGCGGGCCGCCGCCTTCGGCTGGATCGACGCGGCCCGCGAACAGCGCCGCCGGGCCGGCCTCGTCCGTACGCTGCGGCCGCGGCCGGTCGAGTCCCCGCTGCTGGACCTGGCGAGCAACGACTACCTCGGCCTGGCCCGGCACCCCGAGGTCACCCGCGGCGCCGCGCAGGCCGCGCACCGCTGGGGCGCCGGTGCCACCGGGTCCCGGCTGGTCTCCGGCAGCACCGAACTGCACGCCCGCCTGGAGGCCGAACTCGCCGAGTTCTGCGGCTTCGAGGCCGCCCTCGTACTGTCCTCCGGTTACGCGGCCAACCTCGCCGCCGTCACCGCGCTCGGCGGCCCCGGCGGCCTGATCGTCTCGGACGCGGGGAACCACGCCTCCCTCATCGACGGCTGCCGGCTGGCCAGGGCCAGAACCGTCGTGGTCCCGCACGCCGACCCGGACGCGGTACGCAAGTCCCTGGACGGCCACGGCGGTCCGGCGCTCGCCGTCACCGACGCCGTCTTCTCCGTGGACGGCGACGCCGCGCCCCTGAAGTCCCTCGCCGACGCCTGCCGGGCGCACGGCGCGGCCCTGCTCATCGACGACGCGCACGGCCTGGGCGTCCTCGGGGACGGAGGACGCGGCGCGGTGCACGCGGCCGGGCTGGCCGGTGCCCCGGACGTGGTCGCCACCGCCACCCTGTCGAAGTCGCTCGGCAGTCAGGGCGGCGCGGTCCTCGGCCCGGCCCGGGTGATCGAGCACCTGGTCAACACCGCGCGGACCTTCATCTTCGACACCGGCCTGGCCCCCGCGGCGGTCGGCGGCGCCCGTACGGCACTGCGCCTGCTGCGCCGCGAGCCGGAACGCGTCGGCCGGGTCCGGGCGGTGGCGGCGGAGCTGCACCAGCGGCTCGGCGCCGCCGGGCTGACGGTCGTGCGCCCGGACGCCGCGGTGGTCTCGGTGCGGGCGCCCTCGCCGGAACAGGCGGTCCGGTGGGCCGCGGACTGCCGGGACGCGGGCCTCGTGGTGGGCTGCTTCCGGCCGCCGTCCGTACCCGACGGCATCTCGCGGCTGCGCCTCACCGCCCGCGCCGACCTGACGCCCCGGCAGGCGAGGGAAGCGGTCCGGACCGTCGTACGGACCGCGCCGGTCACGGGTTAGGGCCGGTCATCCGCCGGTCCCGGCCGCCCGCCGGCCGGCGGGCCGGCTCAGCCGACCTTCGCGAAGCGGCGGTCGCCCAGCCCGTCGACGAAGGCCGTCCAGGCCGTCGTGGTGAACAGCAGCGCCGGACCGGCGGTGTTCTTCGAGTCGCGTACCGCGAGCAGTCCGGGGCCGATCCGCGCCGTCTCGACGCAGTTGTTCATCCCGGTGCTGCGGCTGCTGCGCCGCCACCGCGCGCCGTGCAGCGCGGCGCGGACGGGACCCTGCCCTGGCGGAAGTGACATGGCTGCCTCCTCAGACGCCGGCGCCGGCCCAAGAGGTCTCGGCGGTCCTGGCGATGAATTGCGCTGACTTCTCGCATGAGAGGGCGCGCCCCCGCAGCGTGTCGAACGCATCGCTGTACGCCCTGAGGTCTGCTTGCTGCTCCAAATAGAGGCTACTCGTCAAATGGTCGAGAACAACCACATCCAAGTCAGAAGTGAGCGGAAAAGAGAAGATAACGAAAGGGCCGGTGATGCCGATGTGTACACCGGACGTGAAGGGCAGCACCTGTAGTCGCACATGCGGCAATTGCCCCACGTCCAGAATGTGCCGCAATTGCGCGGCCATCACCCCGGGCGAACCGACCTCCCGGCGCAGCACCGCCTCGTCCAGCACCGCGCACAGTTCCAGCGGCCGCTCGCCGCGCAGCACCTCCTGGCGGGCGATGCGCACCTCCACCAGCTCCTCGACCTGGTCCGCCGGCAGGTCCGACAGCGTGGCGCGGGTCACCGCCCGCGCGTAGTCCGGCGTCTGCAAGAGCCCCGGCACCACCGTCGTCTCCAGCGTGCGCGCCCGGGACGCCCCGTACTCCAGGCTGATGAAGTCCCGGTACTCCGGCGGCAACAGGTCGCGGTACGTGTGCCACCAGCCCTGCCGCCCGCTGCCGCCGTTCCGCGCCCCGCCCCCGCACAGCGCCGCCAGCAGCGCGCGCAACTCCGCGTCACGCACGCCGTACGCGTCCAGCAGCAGTTCGACGTCGGCCTTCCGGACACCGCTGCGCCCGGTCTCGATGCGGCTGACCTTGGACTGGTGCCACCCGACGAGACGGGCCGCCTCGCCGCTGGTGAACCCGGCCAGCGTCCGCTGACGCCGTAACTCCGCCCCCAGCTTGCGGCGGCGCACCGCCGGTCCGTACCGCATACCGCGGCCTCCTTACTGGTCCACGGGGGAGCGCCATGGGTGCGCCCGGCCCCGGGTGGCTGGTTTCGATCCGACAGTGTGCCGCGCAAATCCGGTCTCGCGTAGCAGAGTTCACCGCTTCGGGCGACAGATATATGCACTTCTTGGTGGATGACGCGGCACCGTCGCGGCGGGAGTGGCAGGCTGGCGCACAGCAGCAGTCCGAGGCCGGAGCCGAAGGGACCGGAAAGGGCCCGGGGGCCGGTTGCGATGACGGCTCCCTTCGGCGGCGGGCCGGAGTCGAGCCTCGGTGGGAAAGGGACGGCGTCGCGATGGCAGACCACCAGGAATCCTCACTCACTCTGCCCAGCGCACCGGAATCGGTCGCGGCGGCCCGCAGGTACGTCACCGGCGTGCTGGCCGAATGGGGCCTGCCGGACGGGACGGAGACGGCCGACACCCTGCGTCTGATCGTCTCCGAACTGGCCACCAATGCCGTGCAGCACACGTTCGGCCGGTCGCCGGCGTTCACCGTCGACGTCCGGCTGGACCGCGACGAACGGCTGCGGATCGGTGTCACCGACGACCATCCGCGCTGGCCGAAACGGCTGCCGGCCGCCGTGCAGCAGGACAGCGGACGGGGCATGGCGATCGTCCGCTTCCTCACCGCGGAGTTCCGCGGGCAGGTGACGGTCGAGCCCACCGCATCCGGCGGCAAGACCGTCTGGATCACCCTGCCGTGGAAGCTGCCGTAGCGGCACGTTTCGCCGGTTTCGGGTCACCCCCACGTGCTCCGTACGGCTGCCTCAGGGCTTGGTGCGGAAGCGCGGCCGCCGGCGACGGCCCGTACCGCACGCGCAGCCCACACCGTCGTCCCGTACCTGCCGGTACGTGGGGCTGGTCTCGCGGCCGCAGCGCGAACAGCGGCACAGCCACGGCTCGTAGGCGCCGGGGCAGGGGACCAGAGGGGTCAGTCCGGCGGCGTACATGGCGCGTTCGGCGACGGTGGCGGGGCCGGGGGTGGTCGGCACCGCGCCCGGTGGTGGGTGGAGCGGGGGCGGCGGGATCGTCGGGGGGCCGGGAGGGGTGGGGGGCCCTGAATGTGCGGCAGGTGGGAGGGGCCCGGGTGGTGTGGGAGGTGTGAATGGTGCGGGGTCTACGGGAGTTTCGGGGGACGCGGAACCCATGGAGCCCACGGGAGTCGCGGGACCCACGGCCGGGCCGGTGCCGAGGTCGCCCGGGTGCCACTGGTGCAGGCAGGAGGCGCACCACCACAGCAGTTCGCCGGCGCCGTAGACACCCTCGTCCTCCCACAGCACGTCCGTGCTGCCGCAGGCCGGGCAGGGGGTGGCGGGGGAGTGGCGGCGCAGAAGTCCGCGCAGGTTCACGAGTCGGTCCTGGGGTGCGAGCGCTGGGGCGGGTGCCGGTGCATGGGTCTCCTCACGTGCTAAGGAGACTTCATCGGTTCGCCGTCGCCAAAGCAAGGACGACCAGGTCACAAAAGATCTCGGCGGCGCGGCGCCCTCGCCCCGCGGCCTCCGGAGGGGCGCCGGGCGCTCAGGAGGACGAGTCGCGGGCCGGCGGCTTGATGTGCCCGTTCAGCCGGCCCACCACGTGGGGCAGCAGCGCCCACAGGCCGCCGCACGTCACCAGCGTCACCGAACCCGCCAGTACGCCCGCCCCGCGCCCCAGTACGACATCGACGACCAGCAGGACGGCACCGGCCAGGGCCAGCGCGAGCACCGCCATACCGGCCGCCGTCAGCCGTGCGGAGACCTCCACGATCAGCCCCTTCGCACGCCGCCGGAACAGTACCCGGTGCACCGCGGCAGGCGCGGTGAGCAGCAGTGTCGCCAGGACGGCCAGCAACAACGTACCCACGTAGAACGCGCGTTGCGTGGGGTCCAGGGACACGAAACGCGGGGTGAACGCCAGTGTCAGCAGGAAGGCGAACAGGATCTGCACACCGGTCTGCAGGACGCGCAGCTCCTGGAGCAGTTCGCCGAAGTTGCGGTCGTAGCGCTCCAAGGGCGTCTCGTTGCGGTCCGCGCACGCGGTGTACCGGGCGGAGTCCGGCGGCCGGTGCGGCTCGGGCGGTCCGGATGTCCCCGGCGGTGCGGTGGGTTCGGACAGATCGTGCCGGTCGTCGTCGGTGAGGGGGGCCATTGCGTGCGGGTATCCGCCGACGCGTTGATCACTCCTCGAAGGCACACGCGCGTACGGGAGTTCGCACCCGCGTACGCACGGGAGGTGTCGCGCACGGGTGGCAAGGACCTCCGCGGCCACACGGGCCCCGCGCGTACGCCCTCACGGAACCCGGGACCCGGAACCGGGACCCGGGACTCCGCAACCGAGGTTCAGCGGATCAACGCATCAGCGGCCCGCGCCCCCGACGGCCCGCGCCTCAGCGCACCCGCCCGTACGAAACGCTGCGTGACCAGATCCGCTCCAGCCGCACCACGGTGCCGGGCTTGGGCGCGTGCCAGATCTTGCCGTTCCCCGCATAGATGCCCACGTGGTAGATGCCGCGGCGGGAGTGGAAGAAGACCAGGTCACCGAGGCGGCGCGCGGACGCGGACAGGTGCCGGGTGCGGTTGTACTGGGCCGCCGCGGTGCGCGGCAGCCGCTTGCCGGCCCGCTTGAACGAGTACAGCGTCAGTCCCGAGCAGTCGAAACGGTGGGGTCCGCTGGCTCCGTACTTGTAAGGCGCCCCCTTCTTCGAGGCGGCGACCCGCAGCGCGGAAGCCGAGGGCGCGGCTTCCGCGTCCTCGGTGGCCCCTGGTACGACCAGTGTTCCGCCGAGCGTGGCGAGGGCGATGAAGGAGATCACTCGGACCCGCGCCGGCAGGGGGGAAGTGGTGGTACGCGCAGTCATGCGCAACCCTTCGTCAGCCGCCTGCGAAGGAGTACCTGTCGGGTTCGGGCAGGCGAAGATGCCCGGTCGTGGTTGTGACTTCACCCCAAGGGGCCGTCCGGCGCGTGTCGGCCGGCGGTCCCGTCGTGCTCGGGTCCTCCGCTCCTGCCGGTCCAGGCACATCGACCAGGCATCCGGTACGGCGGCAGGATTGGGCGTCCGTCCGGACCGCCCCACCGCTGTGGCGGGGGCTTGTCGTCGAAGCGATCGTTGCGCACCTCGCGGCCGGATTCCGAGCAGAAACGGATGGATGTGAGCTTGGTCACGTCTGCGCCGTTCGGGTGGACGGGAGGCCATGTGAGGGAAATCCGTGCCGGGTGAGGACCCGCGTACCAGCCCCGGAACGAGGCATTCCGGGCGACACGTACGCATGCCGCGCAAGCCGTGTGGCGCAGCGCGGGGCCTCGCGGATACGCCGTTCGGGCGAGCCCGATCGGGCTTCGTGTCGGCATTCGGGTGGGTCCCCGCGCCGCGGTGGCACCTCATGGCCGCCGTTGTCCGCCCTGCCTGGCGTGTGTCGCGCGGGGGGACGGGGTTCTCGTGTGCCGGAGGGGGAGGGAGGGCGTCCGACCCCCGTCCGGACACCCTCCCGGTCTGTGCGGCGGCGCCGGTACGGCCGCGCGCTCGTGACACGGCCTCATCCCGCCGGTGAGGGCCGCGGCGTCGCCCCGTCGCGTCAACCGCGCGGCGGTGGTACGCAGACCAGCCGCGCCCGGCGCTCGCCGTCCAGTACGCGCAAGGCCCGCGCCAGCGTCCCCGCGTGCAGCTCGCGCTCGCCCCGGTCGTGCATCAGCGCCAACGCGTCCCGCAGCGCGGTGGACTTGCCGACCAGGGCCTGGGCGGCGCGCAGTCCGCCGTACGTGTCCGTACCGCGACCAGGGTTGATGCGGCCCAGCAGGTCCACGACCGCCAGGTAACTGTCGATGACCTCGCCCTCGGCGCGCGTCAGCGCGGGCAGCGGCGGCAGTTCGGGTGGCAGCATCCCGGGCTCACCTGGCGCCGGTCGGTGTGGGGTGCTGCTTGCGGCTGCGGGTGAGGGCGTCGACGAGGCCGTACTCCACGGCGGCCGCGGCGTCGAAGACCTTGTCGCGTTCGAGGTCTTGGGTGATCTGTTCGGCGGGGCGGCCGGTGTGCCGTACGAGCAGTTCCTCCAGAAGCGCGCGGGTGCGCAGCAGTTCGTCCGCCTGGATCCGGAGGTCGTCGGCCTGCCCCCGCACCGGTTCGCCGAACGAGGGCTGGTGGATGAGGATGCGGGCGCCCGGCAGGGCGAGGCGCTTGCCGGGCGTGCCGGCCGCCAGCAGCACCGCGGCCGCGGAGGCGGCCTGGCCCAGGCAGACCGTCTCGATGTCGCACCCCACGAACTGCATCGTGTCGTAGATCGCGGACATCGCGGTGAACGAGCCGCCGGGGGAGTTGATGTAGAGCGAGATGTCCCGGTCGGGCGCGTCGTAATCCAGGTGCATGAGCTGGGCGATCACGTCGTTGGCGCTGGCGTCGTCGACCGGGGTGCCGAGGAAGACGATCCGCTCGCTGAGCAGCTTGGAGTACGGGTCCATGGTGCGGGCCCCGTAGGAGGTGTGTTCGGTGAACTCCGGAAGGACGTGACGGGCCTGGGGGCCGTTCATGGGGAGCTCCTCTTCCCTGGGCGCCTGTAAAAAATGTACAGGACGTACGTATGGCTAGATGGGAGCACGGCGCACTGGCCCAAAGCAATGCCTTCGGTGGGTGAAGTGCGGGCGCTCGCTGAGAGCGAAAGCCCATGGGCCGTCAGGGGTGTTGCGAGCGCGCCAGGCTGATCGGACGTGAGCTTTGTGTCTTCAGAGGGGCGCGTGATCCCGCGCGCCGCCGGTGCAACGTTCCGGCCGAAGTGCCCCGCGCGATCCGGCGCAGGCCCGGCGCGCGGTGTGCCGGACCTTCTCCGCCGCCCCACGCGTCAGCGCCGGCAGTCCCCGGGGCAGCGCGAGGCGACACCTGACGCGCGAACCCCTGGCCAAAGGGGCCCTTGCGGAATCCGCCCGTACGGAGAGTGCCGTTCCGGCCCGGACCGCCCGGGTACCCGCCGGTCGGACCCGAGTTCCTCGGGCCGAGACGAGTCCAGGAGGACGCGATGGCTACCGCTTCATCCGCCGGCTATCCGGAATCCGGCCGCTCCCGGGCCACCCGTACCGAGCGGCTCGCGAGCGCGGAGACCAAGCCCGCGTTCAAGAGCACCGAGTTCTTCGTCTACCTCGCCGCCGTCGCGGCGGTGCTGGTCGCCTCCGCCGTCGTCGGTGGCGGCGCCACCGATGTGGACGTCTTCCCCGCCGACCAGGCGTGGCTCTATGTCACGCTGCTGACCGTCGGATACATGATCAGTCGCGGTCTGGCCAAGTGCGGCAGCCGCGAACCCACCGACCGCACCACCACCTGAGCGCCTCGCGCCGGCGGCCCGGCAGCACTGCCGGGCCGCCGGTGTGCGCCCGGCGCCGCCACCCTGCCGGGATGCCGGTGCCGCGGCCTAAGCTGGAGCCATGGCTTATGAGATCCCGGTGACGCAGGCCCGGGCGGAGATGGCGGACCTGATCAACCGTGTCGTCTACGGCGGCGAGCGGGTGGTCGTCACGCGCCACGGCAAGCCGCTGGTGGGCCTGGTGTCCGCCGCCGACCTGGAGCGTCTCGAAGCGTACCGGGAGGCGGAGGCGGCCGCGGCGGAGGAGCAGATGATCAGCACGGTCTCCTCGGTGCGGCCGTTCCCGGCCCCGCCCGGTGAGTGGCGCCGCTTCGGCATCGCGGCGGAACACCGCGGTACGGCGGGCGACCGCGGGGCGCCCGGCGGACAGGGTGTGACGGGCGAGCACGGCGGCCAGGGCGCCGGGGAGCGCTGACCGGACGGCGCGGGCGGGCCGCCGCTGCCCGGCGACCGGGCGAGGGACAGTGGCGGGTCGGCGTCCAAAGCCGAGCCGCCGAACCGCGGCGGCGACGGCGTCGGTGTGGACGCCCGGCGCCGTGTTGTCGACGGCCTTGGCCGCGAAGTGGCCCCGGAAGAGCTCTTCGAGCGCGCGTCGCCGTACACGCAGCAGCCCGGGTCGGGCGAGCCGGGCACGTCGAAGTTCAGGGGCGCGGCGACCGTCCCGCAGCCGTCGCCGGGCAGCCCGTTCACAGGGTGCCGGGAGCGGTACGCCGACCCGAAGTGGTGCACCGGCCCGCGGTGACACGCCCGCTCCGAGCGGCGCGGCGACCTGCCCGGATGGCGGTGGCAGGGCTCAACCGGTGAAGTTCCGCGGCCGACCCGCCGCGTTAACGCCGGTGAAACGGCGCCGAACTAACCTGCGGCCGACGGGTCATTGATGGAGCGGAGCTGGAGAGCAGTTTGCTCCTCCTTTAATTACTGTGTGATACATCTGCTTTTGCGGGTGTATCACCACCCGTGACCTGGGCGGCTGCGCCCAGCTCGAAGACGGTGAGGTGAAGGTATGCAACTGACCCCGCACGAGCAGGAACGCCTGATGATCCACGTGGCGGCCGACGTGGCGGAGAAGCGGCGTTCCCGCGGGGTACGGCTCAACCACCCGGAGGCCGTCGCGCTGCTGACCGCGCACATCCTCGAAGGCGCGCGGGACGGCCGTACGGTCGCCGAGCTGATGTCCACCGGGCGCAAGGTGCTCACCCGCGACGACGTCATGGAGGGCGTCCCGGAAATGATCCACGACGTCCAGGTCGAGGCGACCTTCCCCGACGGCACCAAGCTGGTCACCGTCCACGAGCCCATCAACTGAGCGCGGGGGCAGCGACCATGATTCCCGGCCAGATCCTGCACGCCGCCGACCCGGTACGCCTGAACCCCGGGCTCCCCGTCACCCGGCTGACCGTCCTGAACGCCGCCGACCGCCCCGTCCAGGTCGGCTCCCACTACCACTTCGCCGAGGCCAACCCGGGCCTCGACTTCGACCGTGCGGCCGCGCACGGCAAGCGGCTGAACGTTCCCGCCGGCTCCGCCGTGCGCTTCGAGCCAGGCATCCCCACCGAGGTCGAACTGGTCCCCGTCGGGGGCAAGCGGATCGTCGCGGGCCTGCGCGGCGAGACCGGAGGCCCGCTCGATGGCTGACCTGACCCGCGCCGCCTACACCGACCTGTACGGCCCGACCGTGGGCGACCGCGTACGGCTGGCCGACACCGACCTCCTCGTCGAGATCACCGAGGACCGGGCGGGCGGACCGGGCCGCGCCGGTGACGAGGCGGTCTTCGGCGGCGGCAAGGTGATCCGCGAGTCGATGGGCCAGTCCCGTGCCACCCGCGCCGAGGGCGCGCCCGACACCGTCGTCACCGGCGCGGTGGTCCTGGACCACTGGGGTGTGATCAAGGCGGACATCGGCATACGGGACGGCCGGATCACCGCGCTGGGCAAGGCCGGCAACCCCGACACCATGGACGGGGTCCACCCCGACCTCGTGATCGGCCCGGAAACCGAGGTCATCGCGGGCAACGGCAAGATCCTCACGGCCGGCGCCATCGACACCCACGTGCACTTCATCTGCCCCCAGCAGGTCGACGAGGCCCTCGCCTCCGGGGTGACCACCCTGGTCGGCGGCGGCACCGGCCCGGCCGAGGGCAGCAAGGCCACCACCATCACGCCCGGGGCCTGGCACGTGGCCCGGATGTTCGAGTCGATGGACGGGCTGCCGGTCAACGTCGGTCTGCTGGGCAAGGGCAACACCATGTCCGCCGCCTCGATGCGCGACCAGTTGCGCGCGGGCGCCCTCGGCTTCAAGATCCACGAGGACTGGGGCGCCACCCCCGCCGTCCTCGACGCCTGTCTGCGCGTCTGCGAGGAAAGCGGCGCGCAACTGGCCATCCACACCGACACCCTGAACGAGGCCGGCTTCCTCCAGGACACCCTGGCGGCCATCGCGGGCCGCGGCATCCACGCGTACCACGTGGAGGGCGCCGGCGGCGGGCACGCGCCCGACATGATCGCCATGGTCTCCGAGCCGAACGTGCTGCCCGCCTCCACCAACCCGACGCGGCCGCACACCGTCAACACCGTCGAGGAGCATCTCGACATGCTGATGGTCTGCCACCACCTCAACCCGGCCGTGCCCGAGGACCTGGCGTTCGCCGAGTCCCGTATCCGGCCCTCCACCATCGCGGCCGAGGACATCCTGCACGACCTCGGCGCCATCTCGATCATGTCGTCCGACGCCCAGGCGATGGGCCGCATCGGCGAGGTCGTCCTGCGGACCTGGCAGACCGCGCACGTGATGAAGAAGCGGCGCGGCGCCCTGCCCGGCGACCTGCTCGCGGACAACGTCCGCGCCCGCCGCTACGTCGCCAAGTACACCATCAACCCCGCCGTCGCCCAGGGCATCGACCACGAGGTCGGCTCGGTCGAGGAGGGCAAGCTGGCCGACCTGGTGCTGTGGGACCCGGCGTTCTTCGGCGTCAAGCCGCAGCTCGTCCTCAAGGGCGGACAGATCGCGTACGCGCAGATGGGCGACGCCAACGCCTCGATCCCCACCCCGCAGCCGGTGCTGCCCCGCCCGATGTTCGGGGCCATCGGCAGGGCGCCGGGCAGCAACTCCGTCAACTTCGTCTCCGAGCAGGCCGTCGCGGACGGGCTGCCGGAACGGCTCGGGCTGACGAAGTCCTTCCGGGCCATCCGCGGCACCCGCGGCGTGACCAAGGCGGACATGCGCAACAACGACGCGCTGCCCCGCGTGCACGTCGACCCCGACACCTTCACGGTCACCATCGACGGCGACGTGGTCGAGCCCGCCCCGGCCGCCGAACTGCCCATGGCCCAGCGCTACTTCCTCTTCTGAGCGACCCGGACATGTGCGAGCGGCCGAAGAAGGAGGTGCGGCGATGAGCAGGGCGGCGCTCCTCGTCCTGGCGGACGGCCGGTTCCCGGCGGGTGGGCACGCCCACTCCGGCGGCGCCGAGGCGGCCGTCGAGGCGGGGCGGATCCGGGACGCGGCGGACCTGGAGGCGTTCTGCCGGGGCCGGCTGCACACCGCGGGCCTGGTCGCTGCCGCGCTGGCCGCCGCGGCGGCGGCCGGATGCGATCCGCTGGAGCTGGACGAGGCCGCCGACGCCCGGACCCCGGTGCCGGCGCTGCGGCGCACGGCGCGCCGGCTGGGGCGGCAGATGATGCGTGCGGCCCGGTCCACCTGGCCGTCGGCCGGGCTGGACGCGCTGGCCACCGCCCGGCCGCGCGGCGCGCACCAGCCGGTGGTGCTGGGGCTGGCGGCCAGGTCGGCGGGGCTGGAGCCGCTGGACGCGGCCTGCGCCGCCGCGTACGAGAGCGTCAGCGGCCCGGCGACCGCCGCGGTACGGCTGCTGAGCCTGGACCCGTTCGAGGCGACCGCGGTGCTGGCCCGGCTGGCGGCGCCGCTGGACCAGGTCTCCGGGCAGGCCGTCGCGGCGGCGCGCCGGGTGGCCGTGGAGGGCACCGGCGCGCTGCCGGCGGTGTCGGCGCCGCTGCTGGACATCACCGCCGAGCAGCACGCGGCGTGGCCGGTCCGGCTGTTCGCCTCGTGAACCGCGGCGCCCGGCCCGCGGTGCGGGCGCCGTCCGCGACCGGGCACGTCGCACGGCCGCCCCCGCGCGCCGCGCCGTCCCCGTACCCCCATCCGCATCCGCATCCGATCATGGAGCTGTCATGCATCTCGATCACGAGCTCGACCAGCGTTTCCCGCACCGTCACAGCTACAGCGCCGCCGGCCCCGAGCGCCCCGACGGCTCCCGGCGCGCGCTGCGGATCGGGCTGGGCGGGCCGGTGGGCACCGGCAAGACCGCCACGGTGGCCGCGCTGTGCCGGGCGCTGCGCGACGAACTGTCGCTGGCGGTGGTGACCAATGACATCTACACCCGTGAGGACGCGGAGTTCCTGCTGCGGGAGGCGGTGCTGCCGGCCGAGCGCATCACGGCCGTGGAGACCGGGGCCTGCCCGCACACCGCCATCCGGGACGACATCTCCGCCAACCTCGAAGCCGTCGAGGACCTGGAGGACGCGGTCGGCCCGCTGGACCTGATCCTGGTGGAGTCCGGCGGGGACAACCTCACCGCGACGTTCTCCAAGGGCCTGGTGGACGCCCAGATCTTCGTCATCGACGTGGCGGGCGGCGACGACATTCCCCGCAAGGGCGGTCCCGGTGTCACCACCGCCGATCTCCTCGTGATCAACAAGACGGACCTCGCCCCGTACGTCGGCGTCGACCTGGAGGGCATGGCCCGCGACGCCAAGGCCCAGCGCGGCGACCTGCCCGTCGTCTTCACCTCCCTCAAGGCCGCGGACGGCGTGCGGCCGGTCTCGGACTGGGTCCGCGCCCGTCTCACCGACTGGACCGCGGGCCCCGCATGACCCTCGCGCCTCCCGAGCGGGCCCGGCCCCGCGCCCCCGAGCCGGCCCGCGTGCCCGCCCCCGCTCCGGCGGCCCACGGCCTGCGCGCCACGGCCCGCATCACCGCCCGGACCGGCGCGGACGGTGTGACCGGCCTGCCCGTCCTGGACGGCGCCGGTCCGCTCGCGCTGCGCCGCGTCCGCTCGTACGGCACGCAGGCCCGGGTGTGTGTCGTCGGTGCCATGAGCGCCCCGCTCGGCGGCGACCGGCTGCGCATCGAGGCGACCGCCGAGGACGGCGCCGGTCTGTGCGTCACGGCGGCCGCGGCGACCGTCGCCCTGCCGGGGCGGACCGCCGCGCACGCCACGTACGACGTGGAGCTGACCGTCGGCGAAGGGGCCCGGCTGGAGTGGCTGCCCGAACCGCTCATCTCCGCCGAGGGCAGCGACCTGCGGATGACGACGACCGTGCACCTCGCGCCGACCGCGAGCCTGGTGCTGCGCGAGGAGCAGGTGCTGGGGCGCAGCGGCGAACGGACCGGGCGGCTGAGCAGCCGCCTCACGGTCCGCCGCGCCGGGCGCACGCTCCTCGACCAGGAGACGGCGTACGGGCCCGGCGTCCCGGGCTGGGACACCGCGGCGGTCCTCGGCGGCAACCGCGCCACCGGGCAACTCCTCGTCGTGGACCCGGCGTACGACGGCCGGCCCCCCGAGGCCCTGCTGCTGGGCGCGGGCCCGGGGGAGGGGCAGGGCGTCCGCGGCCCGCTCGCCGGGCCCGCCGTGCTGACGACCGCCGTCGCACCGGACGCCCTGCGGGTGCGGCGCCTCCTGGACGCGGCGGGCACGGCTCCGGAGTGAGCGGCCCGCCGGGCCCGCCGCGGCGTCAGGCGTGCTGGGCCCGGTCGTGCACCTGCCGCGCGGTGGCGCCGAGGACGGGCCCGAACATCGCGGTGCTGTGGTCCAGGGCGTCGCCGTGGCTGTTGACCGAGACGAGCGTGCCCAGGCCGGTGCGCGGGTCGAGGTCCGCGAGCCAGGGGCCTCCGCTCGCACCGCCGCTCAGGTCACAGGCGACGCTCAGCTCCTGGTGCGGCGCGGCCTTCGACGGGCCCGCGCAGTACAGCAGTTCCTCGCCGCGCTGTGGCCGGGTGGCCGGGTAGCCGAACGCGGTGACCCGCCCGCCCGCCGGGCGGCCGAAGGCCACCGGCTGGCCGCCGACCGTGTCGGTGAGCGCGCGCCCGCCCACCGGGTCCACGGCGAACGCGGCGATGTCGTTCTCCCCGTCCCGCGCCCAGGTGCGCGGGGTGACGGACGCACGCACCGGGAAGACGCCGTACGGGCGGGCGCCCTTGTCGTACCCCGGGACGAAGACCAGGTCGGTGTAGGTGGTGTCGGGGGAGGCGGGCAGCCGGGCGCAGTGGCCGGCGGCCATCACCACCGAGCGGTTGCCGCTCTTGACCGCGGTGGCGGTGCAGTAGGTGTCCTCGCCCTTCTGGTTGACGAAGAAGAGCCGGCCGACGGTCCGCACCGGCGCGCCGGTCCACTTCTTGGTCAGCGGACCGGTCGGGCCGAGGTCGACGGCGCCGCCGACCGCCTTCATACGGGCCGGAGTCCAGTGGGCCAGGGCCGCCCGCCGCTCCTGCGCCGGGTAGGTGACCGTGTCGGTGGCGGCGGGTTCGGCGGCCGTCGCGGGGAGCGCCGTGACCAGGGCCGGGACGACGGCCAGGGCCAGGGCGGCGAGCGTACGGGGGAGGGACGGGGCAACGCGCATCGGGCGGCATCTCCTGGGACGGGGGCGGGGGCGGGAGCGGACGGGCGCTCCCTGATGACGGCGCGGCGCCGCTCCTGGGGGAGAGAGCGGCGCCGCACCCGACAAGACGGCCGCCACGCGGAATCGGTGCCGTCGCGGTGACAGGAATCTGCAAAAAGCAGGAAAAGCCCGTCAGCCGTCCAGCATCGCGGCGAGCACCGACCGCCAGTCCTCGCCCGGACGCTCCGTCAGTTCGCCGGCGAGCGCGCGGGCGGGGCGGTAGTGGCGGCGGTGGCGCAGGAGGAAGCCCGGCCCGGCCGCCTCCCCGGCCCCGTGGTCCGCCGTGGTGTCCGCGTCCGGACCCGCGTGCGTGGCGTGGATCTCGCTGGAGCTGCCGAGCAGCCGGATCAGCTCCGCGGCGAAGTCACGCCAGTCGACGTGGCCGCCGACCGCGTTCACCACACCTCCCGGCGGCCGCTCCACACAACCGGCCAGTACGCGGGCCAGCGCGGCACCGTGCACCCAGGGCGCGCCGTACCAGCCGCGGTCCCGTGCGGGCAGCTCGATCGGCTCGCCGTTCCGCGCGGCCTGGAAGAACTGGCCGGTGGCGCCCCAGCGCAACTGGTCGCGCAGCCGGGCGTGCGGTCCCCACACGATGGGCACCCGGACCACGCCGGCCGCGCCCCGCCCGCCGCTCCCGGCGGCCTCCAGCAGCATCCGCTCGCAGTCGAGCTTGGCCCGGCCGTACGCGGTGAACGGGCCGGCGGGCGCGGTCTCCTCGGTCACCTCGGTGACCGGCGGCTGCCCGTACGCGTCCACGCTGCTGACGAAGACGAAGGAGCCCCGCCGCCACCCGTCCAGCGCGGCACGCATCGCCGCCAGGTCCACCTCGGGGGAGGTGAAGGTGCAGGCGGCGTGGATCACGGCGTCCGCGCCGGCGACGGCCGCCCGCAGGCTGTCCGGGTCGCCGAGGTCCCCTTCGGCCACCTCGACGCCGTCCGACGCGAGGAGGTGCGCCGACTCGGGCCGTACCAAAGCCCGTACCGGACGGCCCCGCGCCGCCAGCTCCCGCAGCACGAAGCCGCCCACGCCGCCGGTCGCACCGGTGACCAGCACCGTTCCGGTGCGGGCCGCCGTGGGCCGGGAGCCGGGGGAGGCCGTGGGCCGGGCCGCGGCCCGGACGGCGGCCCGTGCCGCGGCACGCTCCCGGCCCCGCCCGTCCAGCAGGACCGCGATGGCGCGGGGGGTGCGGTGCTCCATCACATCGAGGCCGGTCAGCGGCAGGCCCAGCCGTTCGCGGAGCCGGTCGGCCAGTCGCACCGCCAGCAGTGAGTGCCCGCCGAGCAGGAAGAAGTCGTCGTCCGGCGCGGGCCGTCGGCCCAACTGTTCGGTGAATGCCTCCAGGACGGCCTGCTCCCGTGCTCCTGCGGCGTCGGCCGGCGCAGCCGTCGCCGGCGCTCCCGGCAGGCGGTCGCGGTCCACGGCCCCGTCGTCCGTACGCGGCAGCGTGTCCAGGACCGTCACCGCGGCCGGGACCAGTTCGGGTGCCAGCTTCGCGCGCAAAGCGGCCCGCAGGCCCATCGGTTCGAGCGATCCCGTGCCGCTCGGTACGACGTACGCGAGCGGCGGCCGGCCGCCGATCTCCAGCAGGAAGGCTTCCGCGACCTCCGGCCGGTCCTTGAGGAGCAGCTCTGCCGGGTGAAGCGTTCCCCCGCTGCCCGAGGCGCTGCCCGCTGCGCCGTCCCGGGCGGCGGCTGCGGGCCGCGGCCGGGTCAGCGGGTGGCCGGGGTCGGCGGCCACCGCCGCCAGCAGACCGGCGAAGCCGCGCAGCAGCCGCCTGGCCGTCCGAGCGTCGAGCCGCGCCCGGTCGTACTGCACCAGGCAGCGTGGCGTCCCGCCGTCGCCCCGGCCCTCCTCCACGTAGAAGCCGAGACCGAACTTGGCCGTCCCCAGATCGATTTCGACCGGTTCGCTGACCAGGCCGGGCAGTTCCAGGGCCACGGGCGCCCGCAGCACGTCGGCCGTGACGTCCACCAGCGGGTGGCCGTCGGCCCCTCGGGCCGCCGCGCCGAGCCGCTCGACGATCAGGTCGAACGGCACGTCCCGGTGCTGCTGCGCCTCCAGCAGCGCGTCCCGTACCCGGTCCAGCAGATCGCCGAAGACGCCGGCGCTCCGCGCGTCCACCCGTACGGGCAGCGTGTTCACGCACAGGCCGACCAGGTCCCGTACCCCCGCCCGGTCGCGGTGGCTGCTCGCGCAGCCGAGCACCAGGTCCGTGCGGCCCGTCGCCTCCAGCAGGGCGGCGTACGCGGCGGCCAGGACGACGGTGAACAGGGTGCTCCGGTGCTCCCGGCCCACCGCACGCAGCCCTTCCAGGACGGCGGGCGGCAGCGGCTCGGCGAGCAGCGCGGCCTGTCCGCGCCGGGCCGGGGCCCCGGAGTCCGAGGCCGGGACGGGCAGCGGCACCGGCCGGGCGCCCGCGAGACGCCCCAGCCAGAACTCCAGCCCGTTCTCCAGGGCGTCAGTGGCGGCGTGCTCACGGCGCGCGAAGTCCGCGTACTGCGGCGCCGGGCCCGCGAACGTCCCCGGCAGCTCGCCGCCCGGCGCTTCGTCGCCGTCCAGGGCCGCCCCGTACAGGGCGCCCAGCTCCCGCGCGACGACCGCCAGCGAGCCGCCGTCGATGGCGATGTGATGCAGCGTCAGCAGCACCGTGTGGTCCTCGGCGGCATGCCGTACGGCCAGCGCGCGCAGCACCGGGCCGTTCGCCAGGTCGAAGGGGCGCGCCGCGGCCTCCCGCAGCAGCTCCGCCGCGTCACCGTCCGCCGTCACCACCTCGACCGGCACCGGCACCGCGTCCGCCACCTCCTGGTACGGCTCGCCGTCGCGCTGCCCGTAGCGCGTACGCAGCACCTCGTGACGGTGTACGAGCGCGGTCAGCGCCCGGCCGAGGGCCTGCGGGTCGAACGGCCCGCGCACCCGGGTCGCGAACGGTACGTGGTACGCGGCGCCGCTGCCGCCGAGGCGGTCCATCAGCCACATGCGGCGCTGCGCGGCCGAGAGCGGCGCGGGGCCGGCCGGGGCCTCGGCGGGCGTACGGGCCGCACCACCGCGTTTGGCCGCCTGCCGCTGCCGGGCGATCCGCAGCAGCGCCGCCTCCCGGGCGGTGTCCGGAGCGCTGGTCATCGTCGGTCCTCCAAAGCGGCCGGGGCGGCCGTCTCGTCACCGGGCGTGCCCGGGTCCTCGTGCAGATGCAGCAGGGCCCGCTCGACATGGGCCGCCTGCGCGGCGACCGTGGGAGCGGCGAAGAAGTCGGCGAGCGACATCTCCACCCCGAGGTCCTCGCGGAGGTCCTCCACGACGCACAGCGCCAGCAGCGAGTGCCCGCCGAGCGCGATGAAGTCCGCCTCGGGGTCGTCCACGGGGTGGCCCAGAGCCTGGCCCCACAGGTCGGCGACGACCTGCTGGAGGGGGGAGAGGGGGCCGCCGGAGGCCGGGGCGTCCTCGGCCTCCGGCCCGTCGGGGGCGACTCCGTCCACCGGCCTGCCGGCCAGCTCCCGCCGGTCCACCTTGCCGACCCCGGTCATCGGGAGCGCGTCCACGAACGCCCACGCGTTGGGCACCAGGTGGGCCGGGAGGCGGTGCTCCAGGTGGGCGCGCAGCGCCTCCGCTCCGGCGGCCGCACCGTCCTGCCGTACGACGAAGGCCACCAGCCGCGCGTCGTCGGGCGCCGGCCGCTGGACGACCACGGCGGCGTCGGCGACCCCGGGGTGCTCGCGCAGCGCGTGCTCGATCTCGCCCGGCTCGATCCGGAAGCCCCGGACCTTGACCTGGTCGTCGGTCCGGCCGTGGAAGTCCAGCGTGCCGTCCGGGCGCGCCGAGACCACATCGCCGGTGCGGTAGAGCCGGCCGGCCGTGGGGTGGTCGATGAAACGTTCCGCCGTCCGGTCCGGCTGCCCGACGTAGCCGAGCGCCAGCCGCGGGCCGCCGAGCCACAACTCGCCGCGGGCGCCCGGCGCCACCGGCTCGCCGTGCTCGTCCATGACGTACGCGGTCGTCCCGGCGACCGGGTGGCCGATGGGCGGCGGGCCGTCGCAGTCGGCGTCCGTCACGCGGCGCGTGGTGGCGAAGGTGGTCGCCTCGGTCGGCCCGTAACCGTTGACCAGCTCCAGCCAGGGGTGGGCGCGCAGCACGGAGCGCGCGTGCTGCGCGGACAGTGCCTCGCCGCCCGTCAGCACGCCGCGCAGCACCCCGAAGAGCGGGGAGCGCCGGGCGGCCAGGTGGTGGAAGAGCGCGGTGGTCAGCACGGTGACGGTCGCGCCGAGCCGTTCCGCGTCCCGCGCCAGGCCCGTCGGCGAGAGCCGGTCGGCGGTGGACACCGCGACGGCGGCGCCGTTGGCCAGCGCGCCCCACACCTCGAAGGCGGAGGCGTCGAAGGTGACGGGGGAGTGGAACAGCACCCGGTCGCGCGGTGTGACGGTCACGTACTCCGGCCGGTGCGCCAGGCGCGCGATGCCCCGGTGGGTGACGGCCACGCCCTTGGGCCGGCCGGTCGAGCCGGAGGTGAACATCACGTAGGCGACGGCGTCCGGGTCGTAGGCGTCCTCGGCGGGAGCGGGCGCGTCGGCCCCGGCGCCTTCCGCCGGGCGCACGGGCGGGGGCACCGCCCGCTCCCCGGGAATGCCCGCCGCCTCCACCAGGTCCTTGTCGCCGACCGTCAGTACGGCCCCGGCCGTCTCCAGCATGGTGGCGATGCGCGGCGCCGGATACTCGGCGTCGAGCGGTACGTAGTGCCCGCCCGCCCACCAGACGGCGAGCTGGGTGACCACGGTGGGCACCGAGTGCGGCAGCAGTACGCCGACGGCGTCACCGGGGCGCACCCCCCGGTCCCGCAGCGCCCGGGCGAAGTCCCGGGCCGCGGCCGCGAGTTCCGCGTAGGTCAGGAAGGTTTCGCCGTCGGTCACGGCGAGGGCGGCGGGGGTGGTGCGGGCGAAGTGCGCGACGAGTCCGGGCAGGCCGGCCGTGGAGGTGGTCATCTCACACCCCCGCCGGGTCGGCGGCGGCGCGCCGGGCGTCCACCAGGGCCGCCAGCGCCCGCAGGTCGGGCTGGCGCAGCACCTCGGGCGCCCGCAGCCGTACGCCGCAGTGCTCCTCGATGCCGGTGAGCAGCCGGGCGGTGGCCAGCGAGTTGCCGCCGGCCGCGGCGAAGCCGTCGCCCGTGCCGAGGGTCCGGCTGCCGAGCAGGTCACGGCAGAGGCGCAGGACCAGTTCCTCGGTCGGCGGCTGCGGTGCGCCGTCGTCCTCCGGGGCCGTGGCCCCGGCGGCCTGCGTCTCTTCGGCCGCCAGGAGTGCGGCCCGGTCGACCTTTCCGTTGGCGTCGAGCGGGAAGCTGTCGAGGAACCGCACGACGGCGGGGACGGCCTGTTCGGGCAGCCAGCCGCGCGCCTCGCGGATCAGCTCGTCCGCGGCCGGTACGGGCGCACCGGGGACGGGCAGCACGAAGGCGACGAGCCGGGTGAGCTCGCCCACGGCGGCCCGTGCGGCGACCGCGGCCCGCCGCACGCCCGGGTGGTGCTCGAACGCGGCCTCCACCTCGGCGGGTTCGATGCGTACGCCGCTGACCTTGACCTGGTCGTCCAGCCGGCCGAGGAAGTCCAGCACCCCGTCGGGCCGCATCCGCACCCGGTCGCCGGTGCGGTAGACGCGGCCGGTGCCCCGGACGCCGGCCGGCGGGGCCACGAAGCGGGCCGTCGTCAGGTCCGCGTCCAGGTACCCCAGCGACAGCACGTCGCCGCCGACGCGCAGTTCACCGGACTCGCCGCGCGGGACGACGCGGCCCGCCTCGTCGGTGACGCAGACGACGGCACCGTCGACGGGGGTGCCGATGGGCGGCGGAGCGGTGGCGCGGTCGTCGGCCTCGACGTGGTGGACCGTGGTGACGACGGTGGCCTCGGCGGGGCCGTACGCGTTGTGCACCTGGGCCGTGACCTGCGGCGCGGGCCTGCGGCGCAGCCGGTCGCCGCCCACCATCAGGTGGCGCAGGGCGGGCAGGTCGGGCCAGGGCCGTTCGAGGACGGTCTCGGCGAGCGGGGTGGGCAGGACGGCGACGGACACCGCGGCGCGCCGCCACCAGTCGGTGAGGGCGTCCGGGTCCCAGCGCACCTCCTCGGGCGGCACGCTCAGCGTGCCACCGGAGGTGAGCGCCGCCCACAGCTCCTTGACGTGCGGGTCGAAGGAGACCCCGACGAGCAGGCTGTGCCGGTCCCCGGGCCGGGCCCCGGTGTACGCGTGGTACCAGTCGAGCAGCGAGCCGAGCGACGCGCCGCCCACCGCGACGGCCTTGGGAGTGCCCGTCGAGCCCGAGGTCAGTACGGCGTAGAAGGTGCCCGGCGGCGTGGACCGCGCGGTGGCGGCGGCCGGCGCGGCGCGGAACGCGGCCACGACGCTGCCGGCCGCGTTGGCGCCCTCGGCGGGCACCGGCAGGGACACCGCCTGACCGGTACGGTACGCCGCGGGCAGCAGCGCGGGGTCGCCGACGAGGCAGGGCACACCCAGCCGTTCGGTCACCGTCGCCAGCCGGTTCTCGCCGGGGCGCGGCCCCAGCGGCAGGTAGACGGCGCCGAGCCGGGCCAGCCCGACCGCCACCGCGACCAGCGCGGCCGACCGGTCGAGGCACACCCCGACCAGGTCACCGGGGGACACCCGGCCGCGCAGCGACTCGGTCACCACCCGCGCCAGGGCGTCCACCTCGGCGTAGCTCCAGGACAGTTCGCCGTCCTCGACGGCGGGCGCGTCGGGGGCGCCGTGCACCCAGTGCTCGTACCGGGCGAGGATGTCCGAACGGTCCGGACCCTCCGCCGCGGTGACCGGGGCGGAGCCGTACGCGATGCTGAGCCGGTCGTCCTGCGGACTGCTGCCGGGACGCTCGTGCGCTGAAGTACTCATGATTCCTCTGCGGTTCGCAAGTTCACGCATTCGTAAGGGAGCGGGGCCGGGGGCGGTCGTCCGGCCCCCGGAGGGCGGACGGTTCAGCCGAGCCCCATGGACCGGGCGACGATCACCTTCTGGATCTCCGAGGTCCCCTCGATGATCGTCATCATCCGGACATGGCGGTACAGGAACTCCAGCGGATGCCCCCGCACCCAGCCCGTGGCGCCATGCACCCGAAGGGCCCGGTCCACCACCCGCACCGCGGTCTCCGACGACGTCAGCTTGGCCAGCGCGGCGTTCTCCGGCGCCTCCGTGCCGCCGTCCACCAGCCGCGCGCAGGCCAGCGTCAGCAGCTTGGCCGCCTCGATCTCCGCGCGGCTGGTCACCAGGTGCTCCTGCACATGCTGGTACGTGCCGATGCGCGCACCGAAGGCCCGCCGCTCACGGGCGTACGCGATGCCCTGCTCCAGCGCGTACTCGGCGATGCCGTCGCACATCGCGGCCACCACCAGCCGGCCCCGCGACAGGCTGTCCATGCCGTTGCCGAGCGCCGAACCGACCCCGTCCGGACCGCCGATCACCGCGTCCGCCGGTACCCGCGCGTCCTCCAGCAGCAGCTCGTGCAGCGGCTCGCCCGACATGCCGTCGTAGCGCTGCCCGATCCGCAGCCCCGGGTTGCCCGCCTCCACCACGAAGGCGGTCGGCTCACCCCCGGCCGACGCGACGACCAGGGTGAAGTCCGCCCGTTCGGCGTTGCTCACGAAGGTCTTGCGGCCCTTGAGGACCCACTCGCCGGTGGCCTCGTCGCGCACGGCGGTGGTGGTGAGCTGGAACGCGTCCGAGCCGGCGTGTGGTTCGGTCAGCGCCAGACAGCGCACCGCCTCGCCGCGCACCAGCGGCTTCAGATAGCGCTCGATCTGCTCCTTCGTGCCGTGCCGCAGCAGCGGACTCGGGCCGTCGGAGCCGGCGAGGGCGTACGGCGCGAGGGGGCAGCCGCTGCGGCCCGCCGCGTGGTGCAGCAGCACCACGGCCGTGAACGGCATGCCGGAGCCGCCCAGCTCCTCGGGATAGTCGCCCGCGTAGAAGCCGAGGGCCGCCGAACGACGGCGTACGTAGTCGCGCAGCTCGGCCGGCGGCAGGTCGGTGTCCTCGGGCAGGTCCGCCGCCAGCGGCACCAGCTCCTTGCGGATGAACGACTCGAAGGAGGCGGTCAGTTCCCGGTGGTCGGCCTCCAGGACCGACGAGGGCTGGGTGCTCACGCCGCGACCTCCCGCACCGCACGGGCCTGGTCGGCCAGCACCGGGTTCTGGAAGAACAGCCGCAGCGGCGGCCGGCCGCCGAGCCGGGGCTCCAGCCAGGCGGCGAGCTGCGCGGCCAGCAGGGAGTGTCCGCCGATCTGGAAGAAGTGCGACGCGGGGGTGAAGTCGTCGTGCCCCAGCACCTCGCGCCAGCCCTCGGCGAGCAGCGCCACCTGCGGGTCGACGGGTTCGGCCGGGCCTTCGGACGCACCGCGCCCGGCCGCCTCCTCGGGCGGCAGCTCGGCCACCAGGCGTGCCAGGGCCGCCCGGTCGGGCTTGCCGCCCTGTAGCGTCGGCATGGCGTCCAGCCGTACCCAGCGGGCCGGTACGAGGGCGGTGGGCAGCCGGCGGGACAGCGCGGCGTGCAGCTCCTGCTCGTCCGGACCGGCGTCGTCCCCGGCGCGGGACTCCAGGAAGCCGATCAGCCGCGGCCCGGCGGGGCCGTCCTTGTCGAGCACGACAGCGGACGACCGGCCGCCCAGCTCGGCGGAGGCCGCGGCCTCCACCTCTTCCAGCTCGATGCGGTGGCCGCGCAGCTTGACCTGGTTGTCGCGGCGGCCCAGGAAGCACAGCCGCCCGGCCAGGTCGCGGTAGCCGAGGTCGCCGGTGCGGTACACCCGCTCGCCGCCCAGGGTGTCCGGCGTCACGAAGCGCTCGCCGGTGGCCCGCGCGTTGCCGAGGTAGCCGTCGGCCAGCCCGGCGCCCGCGACGGCCAGTTCACCGACCGCGCCCGCGGGCAGCGGCCGCAGCCCGGCGTCGAGCACCCGCACCCGGCTGCCCGGCAGTTCCGTGCCGAGCGGCACCTCGGCGCCGTCCCGCAGGTCCTCCCGGGTCACCTCGTGGACGGTGCTGGTGATCGCCGCCTCGGTCACCCCGTAGCCGTTGAGCACGGTGACCGAAGGCGACCCGGCGGCGGTGTCCACGGCGTCGAACAGCTCGCGCAGCGCACCGACCGGCAGCCGCTCACCGCCCAGGACGATCATCCGCGGCGCCCAGCGGCCGTCCCGCAAAGCCTCGCCCAACTCCTCCCGTACGGCCAGGAAATAGCTGGTCGGCAGGTTGGCGACGGTGACGCGCCGGGCCGCCAGGACCGCGGTCAGCTCGTCCGGGGTGGGCACCTCGCGCTGCGGCAGCACCAGGCAGGCACCGGCCAGCAGCGACGGCAGCACCTCCTCCAGCGCCACGTCGAAGGACGGCTGGGCGAACAGCAGCGCCCGGTCCCGTTCCGTCAGGCCGTACCGGACCGCCGTGGCACGGGCGTGCTGCGCCAGCGCCGCCCGGCCGACCACGACCGGCTTGGGCAGACCGGTGGAGCCGGAGGTGTGGATGACGTACGCCGCGTCCTTGAAGGCGTCCGGGCCCGTGTCCTCGCCCGGGGCCGCCGCCTCGGGGAAGCCGGGACCGTCCAGCAGCGCCAGCGGGAGCCCTGCGGCGGGGAGGGACAGCGCGCTCTCCCGGGTGGCCAGCACCAGCGCGGGGTCCAGCCGCTCCAGCAGCTTGTGCAGGCGCGCGGCCGGGTCGTTGGGGGAGAGGGGGCAGTACACGGCGCCCGTGCGCAGGCAGGCGAGCAGCGTGACGACGGAGTCCGTGCCGCGCGGGAGGACGGCGGCCACCGGCCGGCCCGCCGTCACCCCGGCCGAGCGGAGCCGGCGCGCCAGGTCGTCGACGCGGGCGCCGAGCTGACCGTACGACAGGCTCTGCGCACCGCCCACCAGCGCCGGGCGGGCGGGGTCCTGGCGGGCGACCGGGTCGAGCACCTCGTCCGTGGGGACGGCCGCGAGGGCGTCGGTGGCCGGGATGCCACGGTCGGCCGGGGCAGCCGGCGAGGCGGCCGGCGAGGCGGCCGCCAGCGCGGCCAGCGGCGCCTCCGGCGTCTCCAGGTAGGCGCGCAGGACATCGAGGAAACGTTCCGACAGGAGCCGGACCACGTCCTCGCCGAACAGGTCGCGGTCGTAGTCCCACACCAGCGTCATCCCCGCGGCGCCCTGCCGCGGACCGACCGTCCGCCGGTCGTCCGGCATCAGCACCAGGTCCAGGTCGAAACGCGTGGTGCCGGTGTTGAACCCCTCGTACAGCGCCACCTCCAGCTCCGGCACCTCGATCTCCGGCAGCGCCGCGTCGTGCGCGCTGAACATCACGCTGAACAGCGGGTTGTCCGCGCCGGTGGTGTGCCGGCCGAGCGCCCGCGTCAGCTCCTGCACCGGCACCTCCTGGTGCGGCAGCGCCCGGATCAGGGTGTCGGTGACCTCGTCCACCGCCTCCAGCGCCCCGGCCGCCGGGTCCAGCCGCAGGCGCAGCGGGATGGTGTTGACGAACATCCCGACGGTGCCCTCGAAGCCCACCGGACGGTTGCCCACCGCCGTGCCGACAACGATGTCGGTCCGTCCGCTGTGCCGCCGCAGCAGCTCCGCGAACAGGCTCAGCAGCGTGGAGAACGGCGTGTGCCCCTGGGCACGGCTGCTCTCCTGCAGCCGCTCCGCCAGGTCGGCGCCGATGGCCTGGCGAAGCTGCCCGCCCGCGTGCCGGCGCCGCGCACCGGGCCGGGCGAGGCCGGGCAGCGGCAGGTCGAAGGTGGCGTCCGACAGCTCCGCCGTCCAGTGCGCCAGGCTCGCCCGCCGGTCGGCGTCGGCCGCGGCGCGCGCGTGGTCCTCGTACGAGCGTGCCGCCGACAGCTCCACCGGCTCGCCGAGCACCTGCCCGCGGTACGCGGTGAACACGTCGCGCAGCAGGATCGCGAAGGAGTGCCCGTCGTGGATGAGGTGGTGCTCGACATGCACGACCCGGTGGTGCCGCTCGCCCAGCCTGGCCAGGCACCAACGGAGCAACGGCGCCTCGCAGGTGTCGAGCGGCGTCTCGGCCTCGGTCCGCAGCAGCTCCTGGAAAGCGGCCTCCGGGTCGGCCTCCCGGGAGAGGTCCACCGTGCGCACCCGTGGCTCACATCGCTCGCGCACCCGCTGTTTCGGGACCTCGCCCGGCTGCTCGACGAGTTCGAGGCGCAGGCCGGCGTGCCGGTCGAGTGCGGCACCGAGCGCGTTGCGCAGGGCCGCCTCGTCGAGCCGGCCCCAGAGGTCGATCGAGGCCGTGAAGTTGTAGGCGCGGCTGCCCGGCAGCATCTGCTCGTGCAGCCAGACGACGTCCTGGGACGGTGAGAGTCCGAACATGGTCCATCCTTCGGGTGGTGGATGAGGGGAGCGCGGCCCGGTGCCCGCCGTCGGTCGGACGCGGGGCCGGGAGGGTGGCGCGGTGGGAGCGGAGCCGGTGCCGGCCCCGGGTGGGGGCCGGGCCGCCGGCGTGCGGGTCAGGACACGGGGGTGGCGGTGTTCTCGTCCCGCCGGCCCGCCGCGCTTCCGGCCGGGTGGCCGGACAGGTCGGCGGTCAGGGCGGCGAAGGCGTCGTGGACGAGGCCGTCCGGGAAGGCGTCCCGGTCCCAGGCCAGCCGTACGAGCAGGTCGGCCCCGTACGAGACGGAGACCGCGAACGGCGCCTGGAGCGGCCGCCCGTCGATGTGCACCTCCCGGCCCGCGACGCCGCCCAGCCGCAGCGGCGGCCGGCGGTGCAGGTCCTCGAAGGTCAGCAGGCCGTCCAGCTCCCCCGTCCAGGGGTCGCCGGCCGCCCGGGCCGCGCGGACCACCTCGTCGAACGGGGTGTCGGCGTGGTCGAGGTCGTCCCACCAGGTGGTGGTCAGGTCGTCCGGGCCGCAGGCGGCGGCCGGGTGGACGACGGTGTTCAGGAAGCAGCCGAGGACCGGCGCCGCGGCCGCGGGCCGGCCGCCCCAGGGGTAGCCGAGCAGCGGCGTACGGCCGGGCGCGCGCGTTTCCCCCAGGGCGCGCGCGACGTTGCCGCACGCCCCGAGCAGGACGGGGAAGGCCGTGGCCCGCCCGTCGCCGGTACGGATCGGCAGGCGCGCCTGGAGCGCTCCGGTGGGACGCGGCGCTTCCGCCGCGGCCACCGGCCGCGCCGTGCGCCGCCCGGGAGCCGCGCCGTCGCCGGTCGGCGCCGGGGCGATCCGGCGCGCCCAGTACGCGAGCGCGGCCGGCCCCGACGCGCGCTGCTCCGCGGCGAGTTGCAGGTGTACGGCCTCCCGGTACCCGGCCACGTCCGCCGCGGCGCGGTCCCGCGGCACCTCGCCGGGGCCGAGCCCCTGCTCGTACGCCGCGCCGAGGTCAGCGGAGATCCGGCCGAGCGACTGCTCGTCGCACACGGCGTGGTCCAGGGCCAGGGCCAGGATCTCCACGGCGCCCCCGGCGTCCGGTGCCTGGATCCCGGCCGGGGCATCGCCGTGGGCATCCGCCAGGAACAGCCGCAGCGGCGGGCCTTCGGCCGTCCAGGCCAGCAGCGTCCGGCGCAGGGCCGCCGCCGCGCTCTCGCCGGGGCGCGGAACCACCCGGTCCACCTGCGCCTCCGGCGCACCGAGCCGCTGTACGGGCGCGCCGCGCAGGACATCGGGCCGGGTACGGAGCGCGGGGTGCGCGGCGGCCAGATGACCGGCCGCGGCGCGCAGCCGCGCCAGGTCGATCGTGCCGCGCGGGAAGGCGAAGAACAGCGGTACGACATCGGGCCGGCCGCCGGGGGCCAGCCGCCGGGCGAGCAGGAACCGCCGCTGCGCGCCGGTGACGGGCAGCAGCGCCTCCGGGTCGCGCACGCCGGCGGCGGCCTTCTCGTAGCGGGTGAGGTACTGCTCCGTGATGTCGACGGTGCCCGGCCGGGCAGTGGTGCGGGGGCCGGGCCGGTCGCCGGTCCCGGTGGCGAAGTGGGTACGGATGCCGAAGCCGGCCGGTGAGCCGGTACTGATGCCGGCTGTCGTGCTGGGGTCCACGATGACCTCCCTCGCGCCGCCGCGGACAGGGCGTCGCTACGAGACGTGTGTGACGGACGGGATGAATGAGAATGAAAAATGAAAGATGTGAGGCGTGCAGGAGCACAGGAGTGCGGGCGTAGCCGCGCACGGCGGATCACGGTCGGCCGGGCCACCGGCTCCGGCTCACCGGCCGCCCACCCGCGCCGAGGCGCGGGTCAGCCGGCCGCTCCGGGCGCATCAACTGCCTCGGGGGCCGGCCCGGAGCCGGCTCCGGACGCCGCCCCGGTCGCCGGCAGGTCCCGCAGCCTCCGCAGGGGCGACAGCAGCAACGGCAGCGGTACGAGCAGGAATCCGACCGCGCACCCCCACACGGCGGCCCGCGGACCGGCCGCCCCGGCGATGGACCCACCGGCCAGCGCGCCGAGCGGCATGGTCCCCCAGACCATGAACCGCAGCGTGGCGTTCATCCGGCCCAGCAGGGCGTCGGGGCAGAGCAGTTGCCGGAAGCTCACCTGGGCCACGTTGTAGACGACGGCGCCGAAGAAGACGGCCCCGGAGCCGAGCGCGAACCATCCGGCGGCCGCACCGTGCCCCGACAGCGGCCACAGCAGGGCGAACGGCCCGGTGACCACGGGGGCGAGCCAGATGATGCGGGCCTGCCCCAGCCGCCGGGCGACCGGGCCTGCGCACAGCGCCCCGGCCAGGCCGCCGACGGCGGACGCGGACAGCATCAGCCCCAGCACGCCGGGCGGCAGGCCCAGTTCGCGCGTCAGGAAGACGGTCTGTACGGCGACGAGCATCGCCGAGAAGAAGTTCGCCACCCCGGTCGTCAGGGCGATCACTCGCAGGAGGGGGTGCCGCAGCACGAAGGCCAGGCCCTCCTTGACCTGTGCCGACAGCGACACACCCGGCGTGGCCTCGGGCCTCGGTTCCGGTACCCGGATGCCGCGCAGGAACAGGGCGGAGGCGAGGTATCCGGCCGCGTTGGCCAGCACGGCCACCGGCGGCCCGAGCAACTGGACGATACCGCCGCCGAGCCCGGGCCCGGCCACCTGCGCCGCCGAACGCGCGGTCTCCAGCGCTCCGTTGCCCGCCACGAGCCGGGGGCCGGGCAGTACCCTCGGCAGATAGCTCTGGTGGGCGACGTCGAAGAACACGGTGGCGACACCGGTGACGAAGGCCACCACGTACAACTGAGTCATCGTCAGGGCGTGGCACGCCGCGGCGAGCGGCACGCTGCCCATCGCCACCGCGCGCACCATGTCCGTCCGGATCAGCAGTGGCAGCCGCCGGACCCGGTCCACCCAGGCGCCCGCCGGCAGGCCGATGAGCAGGAACGCGGCGGTCTCGGCCGCGGTGAGCAGGCCCACTTCGAAGGCCGAGGCGTGCAGTCCGACGACGGCCACCAAGGGCAGGGCCACCAGGGCCACCTGGGTGCCTGCCTGGCTGGCCGCGGCCCCGGCGAGCAGCAGTCGGAAGTCGCGATGGCGGAGGAGCCCGTCACCGGCGCCGCTGCCGGAGGCTCGTGAGGTGGTCACATGGCTGACATTTGGTGATGAAGAGGGGGCGGGTCAAAACGACCGTAGGTTTTCCGGACAGCTTGATCCGCATTCCGGACGCCGTCTGAAGGTTTTGTCGTAAACCGTCCGTTCTCTCCGGTCCACCCTGCCCTGAGGTGACCTGCTACATCCTCACCAAACGTTCACCACGCGACCAGATTTTCGGTCGTCGAGTGAATGTCCGGTTAGTGCATAGGGATGTGTTCAGAATCCGTAAGGACTGCTGACGTGCGGAGCGAAGTGTGTTACGAGCCGTGAACTCAGCGTGGCCGCGGACCCCCGACTTCCCGAGGCGGCAACCCGGCCCGGCGGTCCGGCTCCAGGGCCCGGGGTACCGCGCCCCGGGAACGCCGGTCCCGGCGGCCCGTCCCCGGGCGTACGGTCAGACCCAGCCGGCACCGGTCCAGATACTCCGTGATCTCCTCGTCGTCCCACCCGCCCGCCTCCCGCAGCCCTGACGTCAGATGCGCCAGATAGGCGTCGGTCGGCTGGGTACGCGGGACCTCACCCGCGCTCCACGGCGCCGTGAAGGTCAGCAGCGGCAGCCCGTCCAGCGAGCCGGGACACACCAGCGTCTCGTAACGGCCGGGGCCGAGCCGTACCCGGCCGCGCTCCAGCACTTCGGCCAGGTCCAGGTCCGCCGCGGGGGCCCGGTGCATCTCCTGGGCCGCGATGTCGGAGAACTGGCCCCGGGTCACCAGATGGGCGCGGGCCCACACCTCGCCGGGCCCGTCGGGGTCGTAGAACGCCACCCCGCCCGTCCAGTTCAGCGACTCCAGCGCGAAGTACATGGTTCCGGGCAGCACGACCGGCACCGAACGGGCCGGCGGGCGGGGATCGCGGCACCCCGGGCACGTCCGCATGCCGCCCGGCGGGCGCCCGCCCGCCAAGTAGTGGCGCAGCCGTGCGCCGTGCATGTTGGAGCCGTACGACACGTACCAGACGTGCACCGCATCGTCCCTTCGCCCGCGGACCCGGGACAAGCCGCACAACCTTCCCGACCCGCACCAACCGAACACACCGCCCGACCCGGGCGATTGCCACGTCGCGCCGTACGCCGGGGCAGAGGCCGAGTCGTACGCCATGGTGCGCCCGCCGGTACCGCAGATCGCTGAACGAATCCTGCGGTTTGGTAAAGAAATGGCAGTGAGCCCTGTTCAGGGGAGGGTGGCAGGGACCAGGATCCACCGTGCAGCTCTGTGATCACCGCCGCCGCGCGCGGCGCATTATGCAGGGGGACCCCCACGTGAGACGAACAGCAGTGCTCGGCGCCGCCGGCACCCTGGTGACCGGCACGCTCATAGCCGGAGCGATAGCCGCCACGCCCGCCAGCGCGGGCCAGCAGCACCACCGCGACTCGGCCGAGGACCGCGGCGTGCGGATCGCCGCCGCCCGCGCGGCCGAGAAGGGCATCGACTGGCAGGCCTGCCCTGCCGACTGGGGCCTGAAGGCCCCCATCCAGTGCGGCTATGTGACCGTCCCGGTCGACTACGCCAAGCCCGGCGGCCGCACCATCGAGATCGCCGTGGACCGTATCGGCAACACCGGCGGCAAGAAGGAGCGCCAGGGCTCCCTCATCTACAACCCCGGCGGCCCCGGCGGTTCGGGCATGAAGTTCCCGACCCGCGTCACCGGCAAGAACGCGGTGTGGGCGAAGACCGCGAAGGCGTACGACTTCGTCGGCTTCGACCCGCGCGGCGTGGGCCACTCCGCCCCGATCTCCTGCGCCGACCCGCAGGAATTCGTCAAGGCCCCCAAGGCCGACCCGGTGCCGGACAGCGAGGCCGACAAGCGCGCCCAGCGCCAACTGGCCAAGGAGTACGCGCTCGGCTGCAAGGAGCGCAGCGGTGCCCTGCTGCCGCACCTGACGACGCCGAACACGGCCCGCGACCTGGACGTGATCCGCGCCGCCCTGGGCGAGAAGAAGCTGAACTACCTCGGCGTCTCCTACGGCACCTACCTCGGCGCCGTGTACGCGACGCTCTTCCCCGACCACGTCCGCCGGATGCTCGTCGACTCCGTCGTCAACCCGTCGCGGGAGAGCGTCTGGTACCAGGCCAACCTCGACCAGGACCTGGCCTTCGAGACGCGCTGGAGCGACTGGAAGAAGTGGGTCGCCCGGCACGACGCCGTCTACCACATCGGCAACACCGAGGCCAAGGTCCAGGCGAAGTGGGAGCGCCTGCGCGCCACGGCCAAGAAGAACCCGATCGGTGGCGTCGTCGGCCCGGCCGAGCTGACCAGCTTCTTCCAGAACGCGCCCTACTACGACTCCGCGTGGGCCTCGACCGCCCAGGTGTGGAGCGCGTACCTGTCGGGTGACGAGAAGCCGCTGATCCAGAACGCGGGCCCGGACATGGGCGACACCGCGGGCAACGCCGCCTCCGAGAACAGCAACGCGGTCTACACGGCCGTCGAGTGCAACGACGCCAAGTGGCCCACGAGCTGGCGCAAGTGGGACCGGGACAACACCCGCATCCACCAGAAGGCGCCGTTCATGACCTGGGCCAACGCCTGGATGAACCTGCCCTGCGCCACCTGGCCGGAGAAGCAGCGGACCCCGGTGGACGTCAAGACCGGCAAGGGCCTGCCCAGCGTCCTGATCGTGCAGAGCACCCGGGACGCGGCGACCCCGTTCGAAGGCGCCGTCGAGCTGCACCAGCGCCTCAAGGGCTCGCGCCTGATCATCGAGAAGGGCGCCGGCTCGCACGGGGTGACCAGCCTGGTCAACCCCTGCATCAACGACCGGGTCGACACCTACTTCCTGACCGGGAGGACCGGCTCCAAGGACGTGACGTGCGCGCCGCACGCCACCCCGGAGCCGAGCAAGGCCTAACCGACCGCCTGCCCACCGGGCCCCGTGCACCCGCGGCTGAAAAGCCTGCGGATGCACGGGGCCCGGTGCGTTCACGGCGTGGTACGCGAGGCGCTGCGGGGTGCCGCCGTGGTGCCACGTAGAGGATGTGTAGAGGAGGTGCGAAATGGAGTGGCGCCGCCCTGACTCCTTTGGCGTCGCATGTGGCGTTGAGATGGCGCCTGGGGTGGCGCTCATGGTGCCGGGTGGGTGCCGTATTGCCACCTTCGTCGGTATTCAAGGGCGCGTATCCGTCGCTGCTCGTGGTCGGGCATGAGGATGTCCCGGTACGGGCGCCGGGCCGCCAGGTCTGGCCATACTCGCAGGTCGTAGGTCCTGCGGAGGTATCCGTTCGCTCCGCCGGGCGAACTGTGGCGCCAGCGCCCACCTGTCATGACTGGCAGTGGTGCCACTTGTGTGCCATCATGACGCCATGGACCTGACGCCCTTCGTCGACAACCTACGACGCGAACTCGCGGTGGCCGCGGACGCGGGGGGAGACGAAGCCCGTGCCTTCGCCGAGCGGCTCACCGCGCCGCTGGAGTCGGCCGTCCGTCTCACCCTGCTCAACGCGCTGTCCGCCGCCATGGGGGACATCACCCGTGACCTCGCGCCGGGATCCGTCGACGTACGGCTGCGCGGACTCGACCCCGAGTTCGTGGTGACACCGCCGCCGGCCCCACAGCCGTACGAGGAGGGGCGCGCGAGCGCGCCGAGCGAGGCCCGGACGGCCGCGCCGTCCATCCCCCCGGACGGCGGCGACGGTGGCACGGCCCGTATCAACTTCCGGTTGCCCGCCCGCCTCAAGGCCCGGGCCGAGGACGTGGCGGGCCAGGAGGGACTGTCGGTCAACGCCTGGCTCGTACGGGCCGTCGCCACGGCACTGGAACCCGGCGAGCACGGCCGCCCGGCCGGGCCCCGGCACCCCACAGGCCGGCCGGACCGCACGGGCCGGGCCCGCTGACCGGGCGCCCGGCACCCTGACCGCCGGGCCGCCCCGCCCCACTCCACCTTCACCCGCCTCACCGGCGGGAACGCACTCCACAGCCATGAGGACGGAACAGCCATGCCAATTTTTGACACCCCGGAACCGATCACGGCCACCTTCGACTTCGACATCGCGTCGGTACGGATCACCGCGAGCGAGCGCACGGACACGGTCGTCGAGGTACGGCCGGTCAACAGCGCCGACACAGCGGACGTACGGGCCGCTCAGCAGACCGCCGTCACCTGCTCGGGCGGCACGTTGCTGGTCCAGGGGCCCAGGAAACGCTCCCCGTTCGGCAAGTCCGGCGCGATCGACGTGAGCGTCGACCTGCCGGCCGGGTCGGACATCCGGGGCAACTCGCCGGCGGCGGACTTCCGCTGCGCCGGGCCGCTCGGCGCGTGCCGCATCGAGACCTCGGCCGGTCATCTCCAGCTCGCCACGGCGGCGACGGTGGACCTGCGCAGCGGCTACGGCGACGTCAGCATCGACCGCGTGGCCGGCGACGTCGACATCGTCGCGGCGGGCCGGATCACCGTCGGCGAGGTCACCGGCAGCGCCACGATCGAGAACGGCAGCGGCGAGACCACGGTCGGCGAGGTCATGGGTGACCTGCGGGTCAACGCGACCGCCGGCCGCGTCTCCGTCGACATCGCGCACGCCGGGGTCGACGCCAGGACCGCGAACGGCGGCATCCGGATCGGGGAAGTGGCCCGCGGCCGGGCCGTCCTGCAGACCGCGGCCGGCGACCTGGCGGTCGGCATCCGCCCGTCCACCACCGCCTGGATCGAAGTGAACACCCAGCTCGGCCGCGTGCGCAACGACCTCGGTCCGGCCGAGGGCCCCGCGGCCGACGAGGAAACCGTCGAGGTGCGGGCCCGTACCGGCATCGGCGACATCGTGATCCACCGCTCCTGAGCGGTACGCCGGTCCCGACGCGCCCGCCGTATCGACGCGTTCGCCGCATCGGCCCGTACGCCGCTCCCGACCACCACCACGGAGAAGAGGCACCACCGACATGACCGCACAGCACGCGCCGCACCCCGCCCCGGCCGGGTACGCCACCGGCACCGCGCCCGCTCCCTCCACGACCACCGCCCCGGCCTGGGCGCCCCCGGCCACCGCACCCCCGGCCCTCACCGCCGACGGCCTCACCAAGTCCTACGGCGACAAGGTGGTGCTCGACGGCATCGACCTCCGCATCCCGGAGGGTTCCGTCTTCGCGCTGCTCGGGCCCAACGGCGCGGGCAAGACGACCACCGTCCAGATCCTCTCCACGCTGATCTCCGCCGACGCGGGCGAGGCGCGCGTCGCGGGCCACGACCTGGCGCGGGAGGTCGACGCCGTCCGCGCGGCCATCGGGGTCACCGGCCAGTTCGCGGCCCTGGACAACCTGCTGAACGCCCGCGAAAACCTGCTGCTCATGGCGGACCTGCGGCACCTCGGCCGCCGCGAGGGCCGCCGCCGCGCCGCCGAACTGCTGCGCCGCTTCGACCTGACCGACGCGGCCACGAAGCCCGTCGCCACCTTCTCCGGCGGTATGCGCCGCAAGCTGGACCTCGCGATGACCCTGGTCGGCGCGCCACGCGTGATCTTCCTCGACGAACCGACCACCGGCCTCGACCCGCGCAGCCGCCGCACCATGTGGGAGATCATCCGCGCGCTGGTCGCCGACGAAGGCGTCACGGTCTTCCTGACCACGCAGTACCTGGAGGAAGCCGACCAACTCGCCGACCGCATCGCCGTCCTGGACCGCGGCAAGCTGGTCGCCGAGGGCACCGCGGAGGAGCTGAAACGGCTGGTGCCCGGCAGCCACATCCGCCTCCGGTTCGCCGACGAGAACGACCTCGACGCGGCCGCCGCCCTGTTCGGGACCGGTACGCGCGACAGCGAGACACTCACCCTGCACGTGCCCGGCGACGGCGGCATCGCCACCCTGCGCGCCGTCCTGGACGTCCTGGACACCTCGTTGATCAGCGCCGAGTCGCTGACGGTGCACACGCCCGACCTCGACGACGTCTTCCTCACCCTCACCGACCGCGGCGGTGCCGAGCACCTGCCCTCGGCCGACTCCCGGAAAGGCCACGCCCGATGAGCACCCTGACCTACGCCGTCAGTGACTCCGTGACGATGCTGCGGCGCAATCTCAAGCACGCGCTGCGCTACCCGAGCATGACGGTCTCCGTCGTCGCGATGCCCCTGCTGATGCTGCTGCTCTTCAACTATGTCTTCGGCGGCGCCCTGGGCAGCGGAATCGGCGGGGCGCCCGCCGGCGGCAGCACCGCGTACATCGACTACATCGCGCCCGGCATGATCCTGATGGCCGCGACCTCCGGCTCCGTGGCCGTCGCCGTCAGCGTCTGCGTCGACATGACCGAGGGCATCGTCAACCGGTTCCGCACCATGGCGATCTCCCGCGCGGCATTCCTGACCGGGCATGTCGTGGGCACCGTCCTCCAGACGCTGTTCAGCATCGCACTCGTCGTCGGCGCGGCCCTGCTCATGGGCTTCCGGCCCGCCGCCACCCCCGTCGAATGGCTCGCGGCCGCCGGCCTGCTGGCGCTGCTCAGCCTGGCCCTGACCTGGGTGTCCGCGGCAATGGGGCTGATGGCGAAGACCCCGGAGACGGCCAGCAACCTGCCCATGCCGTTCACGTTCCTGCCGTTCCTCGGCAGCGCGATCGTCCCGCCGGAGTCCATGCCCACCGGGCTGCGCTGGTTCGCCGAATACCAGCCGTTCACGCCGGTCATCGAGACGCTGCGCGGCCTGTTGACGGGCACGGAGATCGGCGGCAGCGGACTCGCCGCCCTCGCCTGGTGCGTCGGCCTCACGCTGGCCGGCTACCTCTGGGCCCGCAAGGTCTTCGACCGCTCCGCCCAGCGGTGAGCCGCCCCGCCCGCACCCCGCCCCCACCCACCATGCCGCTGCCCACCGCACTTCGCCCTTCACCGGAGGACGCCATGCACAACGAACCGTCGACCGCCCCGGCCGCTCCCACTTCCGCCGCCGATGGCACGGAACAGCCGGCACCCCTCACCGAACTGCCGATGACCCGCGCCGCCGGCTGCCCCTTCGACCCGTACGACGGCATGGCGCGGCTGCGCGAGGAAGCCCCGCTCCGCCGGATGCGCTACCCCGACGGCCACCTCGGCTGGCTGGCCACCGGCCACTCCGTGATCCGCGCCGTCCTGGCCGACCCCCGCTTCTCGGCCCGGTACGAGCTTTTGCACCTCCCGATCCCGGGCGGCCCCGACGTCCTGCCGCCGGCCTCCGCCGGCGACCTCAGCGGGGTCGACGCGCCCGAGCACACCCGCTACCGGCGCCTGCTCACCGGCAAGTTCACCGTCCGCCGGATGCGGCAGCTCACCGAACGCGTGGAGCGGATAACCGCCGACCACCTCGACGCCATGGAGCGCCATGGAGGGCCGGTGGACCTCGTGCAGGCGTTCGCACGCCCCGTACCCGCCCTGATGATCTGCGAACTGCTGGGCGTGCCCTACACCGAGCGTGCCGACTTCCTGGCGTACGAGGACATCCTGTCCGACCACAGCCTCGACCCGGACGAGAACGCCAGGGCCTTCACGGTGCTCCAGGACTACCTGCGGGAACTGGTGCTGGCCAAGCGGGCCGCCCCCACCGACGACCTGCTCAGCGACCTCGCGACCAGTGACCTCACCGACGAGGAGCTGACCGGCACCGGGGCCTTCCTGCTCGGCGCCGGTCTGGAGACCACCGCGAACATGCTCGCGCACGGCACGTTCGCCCTGCTCCGTCACCCGGACCAGCTCGCCGTCCTGCGCACCGACCCGGGCCTCGCCGACCAGGCGGTCGAAGAGCTGCTGCGCTACCTCACCATCGCCGACACAGGGGCGCGCACGGCACGGGAGGACCTGGAACTGGCAGGCCATTCGATCAAGGCAGGCGAGACCGTCACCTTCTCCCTCCACGCCGCCAACCGCGACCCGGCACGGTTCCCCGACCCCGACACCCTCGACCTGCGCCGCAAGGCCACCGGCCACCTGGCCTTCGGGCACGGCGCCCACCAGTGCCTGGGCCAGCAACTGGCGCGCGTCGAGATGCGCGTGGCCTTCCCCGCGCTCCTCACCCGGTTCCCGACGCTGCGCCTGGCGGTCCCGCCCGAGGAGGTACCGCTGCGCACCAACGCGAACATCTACGGTGTGCGCCGGCTCCCGGTCACCTGGGACGGGGAGTAGACCCATGGAACTGAGCGTCGACCGCGACCGCTGCCACGGCGCCGGAATGTGCGCGCTGACCGCCCCCGCGCTCTTCGACCAGGACACCGAGGACGGCCGGGTACGGCTCCTGGACCCACGGCCGCCGCGCGAGCACCACGCCGGCGCCCGGGAGGCGGCCTGGCTCTGCCCGGCCGCCACCATCACCGTCACCGAAGAGGACGAGAACGCGTCCGCCACACCGTGAACCGAGCACGACGAACAGCCGCCCCCGCCCGGGCGGCTGTTTCGCCGTCGGGCCCACCCGGGCCGGAGTTCAATCCGAAGACGGGACGCCGCGCTCCGGGCGGAAGCGCCGGGCCAGCCCGCGTGGCGCCTGCTGCCGCGCCTTCGCCTCGTTCGCGTACATGTCCACGTACTCCTGACCGGAGAGCCGCAGGATCTCGTACATGATCTCGTCGGTCACGGCGCGCAGCGCGGCGTGCTCGCCGTCCAGCCCGGCGAACCTTTCGAACTCCAGCGGCTTGCCGAAACGGATCGTGATGCGCATGGCGCGCGGCAGCCGCCGCCCGGTGGGCTGCGCCTCGAAGGTGCCGATCATCGCGCACGGCACCACCGGCACCTGCGCCGTGATCGCCATCGCCGCCACGCCCGTACGGCCTTTGTACAGCCGGCCGTCGTGCGACCGCGTGCCCTCCGGATAAATTCCCAGGACCCGCCCTTTACGCAACACCGCCAGCCCGGACCGCAGAGCGGCCTGTGCCGCTTTACCGCCGGACCGGTCCACCGGAATCTGGCCGATACCGCGGAAGAAAGCGGCGGTCAGCCGGCCCCGCACTCCGGGGCCGGTGAAGTATTCGGCCTTCGCCAGAAAGGTGACCCGGCGCGGCACGATCACCGGCATCACGAAATGGTCCGAGAACGAAAGGTGATTTCCCGCGATGATCGCCGCTCCCTCCGGCGGTACGTTCTCCAGCCCTTCCACGTGCGGCCGGAAAAGCAGCCTCAGCAACGGCCCCAGAATCACGTACTTGAGGACCTGGTAGAACACAGGGCTTTCCCCCTCACTCTCCGGGACCGGATCAACGGCGTCGGGCGCCTTGTTTTCGCAGGTCAGGCGAGGTGCAAGGGCAAATAGTCTAGGTGCGGGCACCGGCATTCCGTAACCACCCGTCGGGGACCGGATGCGTCCGGAGGCCGATCCGCCCGACGGACGGCCGATTGATCCCATGATCATTTGGGTGGTGGCGGTCGGGCGGGCGCGTGTACGCGCACCGTGGCCACGCGGTGACGGACGGTCCTGTTATTCGATCGTTCCGTCACAGGCGCTCATCCCGGGCCCGCCAATCGGTCAACTGGAGGTATCGTCCCGGAAAGCGGCTGATGCCGTCCGTCTTCCGGACATGAGGGGCAAGACGGCGCTCACGCAGGTCTCACAGGGGGGAACCGGGTTGCCGACACCGCGCGAGGGCGGGGGCGCCCGGGGCCCGGTACCGTCCGGCGGCTCCGTACCGTTCGGAGGAGGCCGGTCCATCGCCAACCTGCTGTTCTGACCTGCTGACCGGGTGCGTCCGACGCGACGGTCGTCCTGCGCACGGACCCGAAAGCGTCCGTGCGCAGTGTCCTTTCGGTATCGGTATCGGCTGTGGGGTCCTCCGGCCGTGAGAAATGGGTGCGTCCGACAGGGATGGACGAACCTTTACTTCGAAGATGGTGTGCTGTGACTGAGATATCTGTAGTTGTCATCGTCTATAACGATGCCGAGCGGTTGCCTGCTGCGGTGGATTCGGTGTTGGGGCAGTCGTTCGGGGATGTTGAGGTGGTGATTGTTGACGACTG
>NZ_JBIRFL010000037.1:0-52554 GCF_044327445.1 Streptomyces sp. NPDC018045 | reverse complement strand
CACCCCAAACCCTTCGTCTGGACGAAGACCGCCGACGAGATCCTCGACAAATTCGCCGCCTACTGCCACCGAATCTCTGACTCAGGTCACTAGGTAGTTTCTGATGGCTCTTGGACGGTGTCGCGGAGCCAGATGACGATCGCGGTGACGGTGAGGGTGTCGTTGAAGATGTAGTCGCGTTTGTCCTAGTGGCTGGCCACCGCCCGGAACTGGTTCCACTTGCTGACGCAGCGCGCAACCGCGCTGCGCCGCCGATACTGGGCCTTGTCGAAGGCGGGTGGCCGGCCACCCGCCGGCCACGGTTGAGGCGGTCGGCCCGCTGGTCATCCGGCTCGGCGATGGTCTGCCTTGATGCCCCGACGGCGCAGGTAGGCGCAGTTGTCACGGCTGGAGTACGCCTAATGGAACCCGAAGGTCGGTGCTGACGGCGGCGTGGGCGGCCGGGCCCGCGCCGGACCATGCGCAGCGTCTGAAGCACCGGCCAGAGCATGGGGCTGTCGCCCCGCTGGCCCGGCGAGGTAAGACCACCCGCGAGACCGAGCCCGGTGGCGGGCAGTCCGGCGGATCACGGGGCCCGGAGCGCTCGCCGGTAGGCGCCCGGGGTCGTGCCCGTTGCGGAGCGGAAGCGGCGGCGCAGGTTGACCGCGGAGGAGAGGCCGACGCGGGCTGCGATCGCCTCGACCGGCAGTTCCGTCTCCTCCAGCAGGGCGCGTGCTGCGGCCACCCGACGGGAGAGCAACCACGCACCCGGGCTCGTGTCGAGCTGGTCGGTGAAGCGCCGGGCCAGGGTGCGGGACGAGACACCGAGGTACGCGGCCAGGTCGGCTACCGACAGCGGTGTGCCGAGGCGCTCGTCGACCCACTTGAGCAGGCCGTCGAAGGCGTTCCCGGGCGGTGGGGGCGGCGCGTACGGCGCTCGGTCGGCCTCGTGGTGTGGCGGCAGCACCATGTGCCGCTTGAGCACAGCGGCGTACGCGGCCCCGTGATCCTTCCGGACGAGGTGCAGGCACAGGTCGAACCCGGCGCCCGCGCCGGCGCTGGTGGCGACGTCACCGTGATCCACGTAGAGCCTGTCCGGTTCCACGCGCACCCGGGGGAATTCACGCCGCAGTTGCTCGGCACGCGCCCAGTGCGTGGTGGCTGAGCGGCCGTCCAGTAGTCCGGTGCGGGCCAGTGCGAACACCCCGGAGCAGATCGTGACCAGCCGGGCCCCACGCGCGTGCGCCCGCAGCAGTGCCCGGCACACCGGGTCGGAGAGCGGCTCCTCCACCGGAAGCCAGCCCGGGACGATCACGGTGTCCGCGGTCTCCAGCGCCGAGAGGCCCTGCGACACGGTCATCGCGTACCCGCCCGTGGTCGGCACGGGACCGGGCGTCTCCGCGCACGTTTCGAATGCGTAGTACTGCGGCACCCCCGGCCGCTTCGTGCCGAAGACCTCGACGGCGCAGCCGAGCTCGAAGACCGACTGCACCGGCCGTACCAGAGCCACCACGCGATGCATGGCAGAAAAGTACCCCATGGCGTCATCACAGTCTCTGTCTGCCGCGGCCCGCGCACGGCACTGTTGCAGGCATGCACCCTGAAATCCTCGCTCAGGAGGGTTACACCTCCGTCTCTGTCGACGAATCCCCGGTCCGTGAGCTGTTCCCCGGGATCCGGCTGCGCCCCTTGTGGCGGGGGCCGACCGGCGCACACGCCAACGTGCTGGAGATGGAGGCGGGTACCTCCTGGCCGCACCGCGATGTCCACGAGCCGGGCCCGGAGGAGGTCTACGTGGCCGCCGGCACCTTCAACGACGGAGCACGCGACTACCCGGCCGGCACGTTCCTGCACGCCCCGGCCGGGTCGTGGCACGTACCCTCGACCGCCACCGGCTGCACGCTGTTCCTCTTCTACCCAGAGGGCTAGCTAGCCCTCGGCCGTATCCGCGTGGCCGGCCAGCGTCGGCGGGCTGCGCAGCGCCCAGGCGCGAGCCGTCCTTACTGCCACTTTCGGCCCTCGGGCCGCAGCCCGGCTGACCCGCAAGCGCCTGGCGGCGCTGTTGGCGGCGGGCAGGAATCGGACGGTGGAGGACGAGGCCGAGCGGCTCGGCGTGATCTTTTGCCGTCCGGTGATGCTGCTCGATCCCCGGGTGGAGGCCGCCGAGGCGTTGCGGATCGAGCACCTTGTCACTGTTCTGGACCAGGCTGTCCGGCGGGCCGACGACCTGGAGCAGGAGCTGGGCGACCGCTATGCCGCGCATCCGTTCCACTGGGTGGTCTCCCGAGTTCCGGGGATCGGCACGGTTCTCGGCGCCTATCTCCTGGCCGAAGTCGGAGGCATTCACCGTATGGGGTGAAGGCCCCCGCTCTCGGCCGGAGCGGGAGAGGCGGACGGACCGTGGCACACCGGAAGACAGCCCCGGGCTCTGAGCCCCAACGTGGGAATGGCCCCCAAGGGCCCGCCCGTCTCGTGCATCCCGCAAGCCCGCGGGCGGTGTGTAGAAAAGCTCTGTGCCTGTCCGAAACCGGCGACGCCCGGCCCCTGAACATGGGGCCGGGCGTCGCGCTTGTTCGCGTGTGACGCCTGCGAGGACAACCGTGTTGTTCCGTACGAGGTGCGGCGTGGCTCGCCAGGGGGTGGCGAGGACGCGTGCACCGCCCGCCGGGTCCTCGGCGCCCCGGCACGGCGGCACAGGGGGACGCACGATGGCCTCCGGAATCAGCGGGCCGCTGTGGCCTTGGCATGGGCTTGGGCGAGGTGCTGGTCGACGAGGGCCGGTGAGCCGGACACCACTACCAGCGTGCTGGCGTCACGGACCGCAGTCTGCTTCACCACGGTGTCGCGCCCGCCTGCGGAGAAGGTCATCAACTGGCTCCACCGCTCGTCGCCGAGCCGGGGCGAGTCCGACTTCTGTGTGGCGATGTCGACCGCGGTGCCGCCTACGAGAACCTGATACTTCGGGCAGCCGGTCATCGCCTCGAAGATCCGGCCGGTGCCGGTGGAGAGCTTGTCGGCGGAGTCACTGTACAGCTCCTCAGAAACCTCCGAGTCGCTGCCGCCGCCGTAGGCGAAGGTGGCCTTCGCGCGGTGGGGGAAGTCGAGCGAGCCTCCCCTGGCCGCGTCACCGCCGAGGCCGTTGAGGGCGGGACATCCGAGGACGGTGACGTCGTCGTGGTGGGCGGGCTGCTCGGGCTTACGGGCATACCCGGCGCCGAGGTCGCTCACGTCGAGCAGGCGCTCCTTCAGCGCGGCCGAAGACAGCGGAGCAGCGTTCCGGCTAGGGCTAGCCGACTTCCTGTTCTGTGTGGAGGGCGTGGAGGCGGGTTTGGCTTCGGTGGTGTGGGTGGAGCAGGCGGGCAGAGCGAGGATGGTGACGGCGGTGAGGCCGAGGGCGGCGGCGACGCGAACGCGCATGGTGGAACTGACCCCTTGGTGCTAGGCGACGGGTGGTCAGTACGGGCCCGGGGGCCCGGTGGGGTCGTAGGGATGGGGGTCAGTGGCCGAGGTGGCGCAGGCAGTCCTCGAACGTGGCGTGCGTCGCGTCCGCGGGGCCGGCGTGCCGGTTGTACCAGGCGGTGTCGAGGCGCGGCTCGTGCTGCTGGTGGCCCGCCCGGCAGCGCAGCCAGATTTGGTCGCGGGTGGACAGGACGAGCCAGTCCCGGTACGCCCCGCACCCGGTGCAGATGACCATCTCGCCGTCCAGGACGATCGGCTGCGCCCAGGGCATCATCCGGCCGTCGAGCTGGTCATGGCTGGGGACGCGCAGCCCCGGCGGGATGAAGTCGTCCACCAGCGCGGCCGGCTCAACGGGCTGCAGCTCGGCCCGCATCCGCTCGACCTCCGGCGGCACCCGGCCCTCCAGCCGCGCCCACATCTCGAAGTAGCGACGCTGCATCTCGCTGGATTCCGCCGTCCGGCGGCGGCGCATTCGTTCGAACACCTCGCACCCTTCCTCACCTCGTTCTGCATGCATCATGATCGTGCCCTAGTTCCACGGCTTGCTTCAATTCACAAGTCCCACAGTCACGGCCGCCCGCGCCGTGGCCCCGACCGCCCCGGTGCCCGCTGTGCGGTCTGGTAGGCCGAGGACTGTGGCGTGGGTGTGTCGATCACCTCGTCGCTGGTATCGGCGGGCAGGCCCGCGCTCCGCCGCAGCCGCCACACGAGGACGTCGCTGACGGAGTCCGCCGTGTCGAGTTCCCGTCGCCCGGCGGCGTGCGCGAGGAGGGCGGCCGGGTCGTGGCCGGCGGTCTCGGCATCGGCAAGGGTCGCGGCGAGCGCGTACCACCCAGGCTCGCTGAGGACCCGTTCGGCCAGCGCCGGAACGGCTTCGCGTAGCGCCGCTGTCTGCCGCTGGACCAGGGGGCGGCCCAGGCGCCGGCCACGCTGGTAGAGCACGCCGAGAGGTTGGGCCGCGGCTGCCTGGTAGGCGGAGCGCAGGTGTTCGGCGGCCTGGCGGGCAGCGGCTGCCTGCTGGGCGTGCCCCTTCTTCGCATGCCAGTGCACGGCGGCGGTGATGACGAAGAACAGCATGTCGATCGCCATCGCGGTCGTCGCACCGTCTTCACCGCGTCCGAGAGCTGGGCCGCTGTGGACGAGGTCACGGGCGGCCTGCCGCAGGCCCCCGTCGTGCCCGCGTTCCGCGCGGATGTGGGAGCGGGATGCGCGTTCGAACGCGAAGGCGGCATCGCGCAGGTCGCGGCTGCTGCTGGCGGGGGAGGTCTTAGCGAGTGCGTCCAGGACCTCGCCAGCCGCCGCGACGTGAGCGGAGGCGACGGCGTCGTCACCGTGCTCGATGAGCATGACCGCGGTCCAGGCGGCCGATGCGGTCCGCCGGCGTGCGCTGGAGGGACTGGCCGGAGCTGTGTGGAGGGGAGCGTCTGCTGCAACGTCCTGGTCGCGGGCGCCGGCGGACCAGCGTTCCCGAATCCTGGGCAGAGACAGGTCCGGGGCGAGGCGCGCGCCGGGGTAGAACACGGGCTCGTTGTCCTTGTTGCGGTCGTCGGGCAGGGCGACCTTGTAGCCGAGCAGGTCACCCGAGGGGGCCGCGCGCTTGCGGACCAGAAGGCCGGCGGCGGCCAGCCGGCCGAAGAACTCGTCCTCGCTGTGCGCACCGGCCACCGCCTGGCGCACGGTCTCGCGCAGTTCTTCCCGAGCAGTGCGCTCACGGCCCTGACGCTCGGCCTTGTGCCGCTCGGCGCTGGTCGGGCGTTTCGCGGCGGTGCCGTCGCCCTTGTTCAGACGGCGCAAACCCAGCTCCGCTTCGAGAATGCGCGCCTGGGACTGTACGCGGACGGCGTCATGGTCGAGGTCGGGCTTGTAGCCGTCCTCGCGGACGAGGGTGGCGACGATGTGGATGTGGTCGTCCGCATGCCGGACGGCCGCCCACCGACACCCCGCACCTTGCTCGGGGTCGTCGATACCGGCGGCGGCGACCATACGGCGGGCGACGTCGCCCCACTCCTCATCCGTCAGGACCCGGTCCTCGGCGCCGTTGCGGACAGACAGGTGCCACACGTGCTTGCTCGGCCGCTTTGCCTGGTCGGTGTTCTCGACGGGCTGGTCCAGGAGCCGTTGGAGCTGCTTGAGGGTGGCGGCCGCGTCGCGGCCGGGGTCGGGAGCATTGTGGTCCCAGGAGGCGACCAGGTGCGGGTCGGTATGCTCCTCGAACTTGCCCGGCCCGTACAGGTAATAGAGGAGGCCGATGGTGCGCTGCCCGCGCTTCTGGATCCGGGGGATCATGCTGCTGTCCTCAACCGATCAATCAACTGGGGTGCCCAGCGGGAGGGGTGTTCCGGCCCCTCGTGGCGGGGAGCCGCAAAACGGAGAGTGGATGGCGGCGCCTGCCTCTCACGCGCGAGCGGCGGTTGTCGGCCTCGGCGGCCCTCGGCAGCGCGTCCACGTCCGGCTTCGGCGGTCATTGGTGGTCTCGGACGCCCGCGCGACTACCTGCTGCCGGCGAAGCAACGGGGCGGCCAGGACCTGCGCGCCATAGCCATACGGCCAGCGGAAGCAGCGCGATCACTGTTGTTCCAGCAGGTGGTCGGTGGCCGCCTGCACGCGGGAGACGGTGCGTTGGACCGCGGCGATGACCGCGTCGATCTCCGTCGGCTGGCCACCGGAATTGATGGCGCGGGCTACCTGGTTGAGGTTGTTGCCGACCTGTCCGAGGTGGCGGCGGGCGGCGAACAGTTCGGCGACCAGCTCGCGATGGCCGGCGATGGGGGCGGCGGTGTAGTTGAGGTCGTGCGCGGCTGCGAGACCGCTGCGGGCCAGGAAGGCGGGCAGGCTCGTACGGGTCGCGCTTGCCGCGGCATCGAGCATGGCCTTCTCGCCGTGGTTCAGGCGGACGCTGCACACGTAACTACGTTTTCGTGCAGACGGCTTCGGTGGGCGCTTGCGCGCGGACTTCTTAGCATCGCGGCGCTTGCGCGGCGACGGCTTCTCCTCCGGCTGCGACCCGCCCTCGGTCGCTGCCTCGCGGACCAGCACCCCCTGGTGCTGGTCCGCACCCGCCACCCCCGGGGCGGGCTCAGGCCAGGACACCTTCCCCGACGGGGAAGAGTGTCTTGGCCGATAACTTGCTCGCCCTGAGACCGGGTTGGCGTCGATGTCGGGTTGCGGGGTGGAAGAGGGACCGTTCGGGCTCGTCACCGCCCACCGTCCCGTGCCTCGTGAGCGATTTCCAGGATGTCGCGGACGAAGTCGAAGGAATCGTCCGCGTCCGCCAGGTGGTGGATCCGCTCGCCGGCCGTGATCTGGGCGAACCACTGCCCCTCGGGGCCGTCGACCGCTGGATGGAGCAGACCGTACGGGAGGGTAGGGTGCAGGAATGCCCAGGTCAGGGGGCTTTCGAACTCCTCGGGTATGGCTGTATGTGTCATGGCAATTTCCTTCATTGCAAGGGCTGGTGGCCCGGCACGGAGCCGGGCCACCAACGGCTCAGGGCTTTGAGCTGCTGCTTTTTCGGGTCAGCCGCACTCGGGACAGCGCCCGACGTGGCCGCTGAGCGCGCGGGCCATCCGTGCTTTCGTTGATGCGGCGTGTCTCGCGCTGGACTTCGCCGCTGGCCTTCCGGCGTGCCGCTCGGAGTGAGCGGCAAGGAAGCCGATCTCCCGCTCGTACTCCTCACGGAGGGACGCGAATCGCGGGCAGGTCTTCATGGGGTGCTGCTCCTTGTCGTCGTGGTGCTTGCTTCGCTCCGCAGATGCTGCAGGACGAGGCTCAGCCGGTCGTTTCGGCCGCCTTTGAGGCCCTCGCGCCCGAGGATCTCCCGTAGCTGGACTCGGGTGACGGCCTCGTTGCCGTCCCGTTCGAGCAGGGCCGGGACGTGGGGACGGACCTGCTGGACGAGCTGCTCCACGGACTGTTCCGGAACGCGCGGCGGACGCTGCGTCTGCTGGCTATGAGACTGGCCACCACGCTTGTTCTTGGCCTTCGTGGTCGGCTTACGCCTCAGGGGGACCCTGTGTTCCCGGTCCCTGGTGGGTTCGGTCCCCGTCTTGGTGTCGGTCGGTTCCCGGTCCCTGGTGGGTTCGGTCCCCGTCTCGGTGCCGGCCAGCCCCCGGGGCGATACCTGGGCCTGAGCCGGCACTTCAATCGCAGAGCGGGGGGTCCCCGCGCTACCGCCGGGCCCCTCGTCGGGTTCCGTCTTGCCGGGTTCGGTCTCCGTTCCGGTCCCCAGCTTGTTGTCCCCGGAATCGGGGACCGGTCCCCGATTCCCGACCGTGTCGGCGGGAACACGGGGACCGGCCGTGGGGGCCGGCGCGCTCGGGGTCTTCTGGAAGGAAGCCGTTGCGGCCGTGTCACTGCCATGCTGCGGGGACCAGGGCGAAGGCAGCGGGACCGTGGCGAGCGCGAGTGCGTGCCGGCGGGCGGCGAGTAGGTCGAGCATCTGCGTGCGCTGGAGAGGGTCGGTGCCGACCGAGGCACTGCCAACCGCTCTCGACAGCCGCCGGGTGAGCCGCCGGCCGCGCCAGCTCCGCTGTTGCTCAGGTGTGCGCTCAGCGAGGCGGGCGGCCAGGGCGACCGCGCGGGTGGTGGCCCGGTCGCGGGTGATCTGCGCGGCGTCGCGGTCTCGTGCGGCGATGCCGAGGCGGGACAGCAGCCGCTCGCGTGTCTCCCGTCCCAGCGTGGCGATCAGTCCGTGTGAGGTGGCCCCCGGAGTACGCAGGCGTAGTTCGATGCCCATGGCCTGGTGCCACAGGACAGCGGCCATGATCGGGCCGACGAAGGCCCTGACGGTGCCGCCGATGGGGCCGCTCTCGGCGTAGGCGGGGATCACCTGCACTCCGGTGATGACCCAGACCAGTGTGCCCGGCAGTCCGGGCGCGCCCTGTATGGCCAGGTTCTGCCGGGCCATTAGAGCCGTGGCGTAGAGGGCGAGTTCGGCGACGGCGAACAGTGCCGTCCGCTCGGCGGTGCCGTTCATGCCGAGGTAGTCGGCGGCGAAGGCCCAGCTCGTGTCGGCGCTGTACGCGGTGCAGCCGAGTGCGGCCAGTGCGGCGACCTTAACGGCCGGGCTGCCGAGACGTTTTTGCGGACGTGTCTCCCGGCGCCGGAACGCCCAGCCGGACAGCACCAGAGCGAGGGTGGCGGATACGCCGATCGTGAGGGTGAGTGGAAGGTCCGGAGCGGCACCGAGGGACAGGACGGGGTGGGTCATGCGGCCTTTCCGAGAGGGGCGGGCGCCGAAGTCGACGTCACCGGATGGGACACCGGCTGACGCGTGCCGGGCTTGACGGGCACGTCGCCGGGGTGCGGGGTTGGCTTCTTCCGCTTGTTCTTGGGCCTGGGCACGCCGTAGGTGCGGTCACGGTCGAAGACCTTGTTGGCGGCCTGCCGCAGCAGGTCACGGGCGTGCTTGTGGCTGATCTGCAGAGCGCCGGCGAGCCGGTCGGGGCGCCATCCCCGGACGTAGGCGTGGTCGATGACGACCTGGCGTTCGGACTCGGTCAGATGCACGTCGCGTCCGTTGAAGAATGCGATCACGCGCCGGTAGTCGAGGCGCTGGGGTAGCCCGTCGTGCCAGGGACGTCGCTCGGCCTCGGTCAGCCCGCCCCATACGCCCTCCTTGAGAACGTTCTCCAAGGCGTAGTTGAGGCAGTCGCGGCGCACCGGGCACAGGCCGCACATCTCCTTCGCCTCGGTGATGGCCTCATGGTCCCGGGGCAGCGGGAAGAACACGGCGTCGGCGTCCTCGGGGTCCATGCCGTGGCACACACCGCGGCTGTGCCAACTGGTGTCGCTAATGCCGCGCAGGCTGGTGGCCGGGGCTTCGTGGGTGGTGATGTGGCGCAAGGTGGTCTCCGATGTGCTGCCGCGTCGGACCGGTCGGGACCGGCGGCGGACGGACGCGGCGTCGGGGCGGCTGCGGCGCAGGGCGGGCGCCGCAGCCGGGGCGGGGCGGAGGTGCACCGAACGGGGCGCACCGAGGAGCCAGGTTGGTCAGACCATCGCGGGCTGCTGAGCCTGTCCGGTCTCCTGGGCCTGCCGGGCGGCGGCGAGGTCGAAGCGGCCAGGGTGCGGTTTGACACGCGGGGCGGTTCCGCGTGCTCCGCCGTCGGGCCCGGTCCGCCGACGGCGGCACGGATCGCCGATCTGCGCCAGGCACCACTCGCAGCGGACTGTGAGCGCGTCGGGCTGGCCCTGGGCGACGGCCGTCTCGCGAGCTGCGCGGGCGGGCCGGTAGGGCGCGAGGGCGGCTCGGACCTCCGGCGGGATGCAGGAGCCGACTTGGCGCAGTCGCACCGCGAGTTCCGGGTTGTTCCGACCGCTGGTGATGGCCCGGTACTGCGCAGGCTGAGCGGTGCCGGTGGCCACGGCACGCCGGGTGCCGGCCAGCTCGGCGGCCCAAGCCGCCTGGTCGTCCGGGTCTACGGACGGGGTCGGGTCGGTGTGCCGGGCCAAACGGTCGCGCCGGTAGCTTTCCCAGGGACGGGCGATGTCCGCGGGCAGGATCGGGTAGGGCGAGACCCGGATGTGCTGCCGGGCGGCGACGCGGGCGTCCCAGCCGTGCGGTGTGACCATCGGTACGTCGCCGAGCAGGTCGTGCCACTGGGCGAGCTGGTCGCGTGCCTCGCCCTCGACGCGGATGGTGCGGGGGTCGAGCCGGCCGATGTAGGCCAGAAGGGCGGCGATTTCGCGGCGATCCAAGGTGTGGCTACTCCGTTCCGGTCGGCTCGTCGAGGGCGGCGAGCAGGGCTGCGGTGTGGGCTTCGGCGCGGGTCATGCCGCCCGGCTTGGCGGGGCCGTTGCCGGGCACGGCGTATAGGTTCGGGCGTCCCGGGGCGTGCTCCCGGGCGACCCAGGAGCGCCAGTCGGCAGCCCAGGCCCCTGCCGAGCGGGGCTTCCAGTCGGCGCGGTGCACCCGCCACTTCTCGTCGGCGGCGGCCAGGCCCTCCTCGCCGAGGCGGTCGAGGTGACCTTGCTGGCGGGCCCAGGCGTGGGTGTCTGGGTCGACCTGCCACTCGCTGGCCGAGATGACGCCGGCACCCCTACTGCTGTACCTACGGTTCACCTTCGGTTCACTACGGTTCTGGGGGCCGGATTCCGGTACACCGCTGTGCCGGTTTCCGGGACGCCGCTGTGCCGGTTTCCGTCGGGAGGTACCGGTATCCGGACCGACCGGGTTCCAGCCCGTGCGGGGGGATTCCGGTACCTCACGCGGACGGATGCCGTACCGCCGCAGGGCCGAGACCCGCAGCGTCGGGCCGGTGTCGGGCTCGCCCGTCGATGCGTCGCTGTCGTCCGTCTCCTGCTCCCTCGTGACCTGTGCCGCGGCTATCGCGGCCAGAGGCAGGCGGTAGACCGTGCTGCGCTGCGGGCCCGTGAGGTCGTCGAGCTGCTCCAGCTCGTTGCTGTCGAGCAGCCGGTCGAGGGCGTCGCGCACCGTTGACCGGGAGGCGTTCGCACGCTCCGCCAGACTGGTGAGCGAAGCCCAGGCAATGCACTGCTCGTCGGCTACCCGGTCCGCGATCGACAGCAGGACCAAGCGCGCGGTTCCCCGGCTGGAGCTGTGCTCCCACACCCACTCGCGGGCATCGACACTCATCGGCCGCTCCCGTCCGCGAGGCGGGGTCGGCGTTTCGCCGAGGCCGTGGTGTTGTGCTCCAGCGCGGTGCGGAAAGGCGCCGAGGCGTAGACATCTGCCGCGCAGGCCAGGCGGGCGGGCCTTTTGCGCAGGGCAGGAGGCATGCAACAATCCCCTCTGTAGTGTGACCACGCTGAAGCGCCCGGTGGTAAGGGATCAGCGTGGTGAAGGTGGGCAATCTCCGCCCTTCCCGGGGCGGGTTATGCCGTTAGGCGTCGGCGTCCGAGAGTTCCCGCTCTTGGGCGCCGCCGCTGCATTCGGTCCTACGTGCTTGTTGGCATCTGCCGCGTTCCTCCCGCATTCGTCCTGCCGGGCAGGGGCCCGGATGACGACGACGAACATACGCACGGATCCGTGTCAAGATCCAGAGTTGGTTCTAAACCTCTGTACTGGTCGCAGAGGGTGACGAGCAATACGCATCCGTAGGCGCACGGAAGGGGCGGCGCGGGCCGCATCCCGGCACAGGGCCTGGGCAAGCCCTCGGCTGCTAACAAGCCGCCCGCGCGGCGCAGCGAGGCGCGTTGCCGCCAGCGTCGATGCGGAGAGGCGGCCGGACGGAACGCAGGCAGATGTCGGGCTGCTCTGCGCCCTCCGAACCTGGTCTTCACCGTGTCCCCTTGCGTCTGCTGCTGCAACGTTCCGTAGAAAACGAACGATCGCCACGATTCAAGCCAAGAGGCGGGGCGCCGTCAACGTAGATCGTTTGCCCGTTTTTGCCCGCAAAAGCTTCCCGCGCTCAGCGGGGGTGCGGCGCGGGCGGTCGGGCTGCAAGTCGCCTGCGGCGTAAGGGGAATCAGCATTCCGGTGAACCGCCGATGAACCCGGCGAGCATGGTCTAGACCGGCTGGCTCGTCCGGAAATGAAAAGCGGCAAACATTTGCCGCTTACCGGATTCGATCATGAAATGCCGATAGAGATGCCCGATTCGCGCACGAACGCACCAAATCCCCGAAGGTTGTTCGGTGTTAAACAGGTCGTTCGCGCCTGCATGTGGCCCGTCGCACAGATGGTCAAGATCACTGCGATATTGCGTATGGTCTAGGGCGGAGGCGACAGGGCGGGGGCTGGCCATTGAGGGCTGACCCGCTTTTTTCATGCCCGAATGCAGGTGCCTTCAAAAGGAAGTCGAAGGAATGAGGAAGGGTCATGGCTGCGAAGGAACCGGACCCCGACGGTGCCGCCCGGGAAGGCTCATCAGGGCGCGACGCTGGACAGCTCGCCGGTCAGTTCATGGGATTCGGCGCGATTCTGCGAAGGTGGCGCAAGGCTGCCGGCATCACGCAAGCGCCGGCCGCTAAGTCCCTGGGGATGGGGGTGCGCACGTACCGGAAGATTGAACGTGGTGCGACTCCGCCACGATTCACCCGGTCTCAATGCGACTCGCTGGCGGCTCTGTTTCGACTGGACCGTGATGAACGCCACGCACTGGTGCTGTATAACGTCGGCACGTCTCTCGCCACGCCGAGCACCGACGGCCGTCCTGCACTACAACGAGCGTTGCGGTTGCTGATCGATCAGCAGATGCCCAGCCCGACCTACCTCTGTGACCGGTACTGGAACATCATCAGTTTCAACGCGGCGATGGCAGAGTGGTGGCCGTGGGTTATGGAGCCCGGCGCCAACCTCATACGCTGGGCGCTGACCAGCTCCGAAGCGCGGATTCAGTATCACGACTGGCACAAGCACGCTGCGGCCTACGTGAAGATGCTCAAATTCGCGGAGGCCACCAACGAGGGCGACGCGGAGCTTCGCCGGCTGATCGACGAGGTCAAGAAGGATCCCGATGTGCGGCACATCTGGGAAACCGAGGACGAGATGGGCGAGACCCGCGACGGCCATGTCTTCCGCATGAACGTGCCGGCCCTGGGCTGGGAGACCGTTGAAGTCGTCAGCCACGTCCTGTACCCGGCGAGCATGCCCGGCTGCCGCTTCGTTGTGATCACCTGGGTCGAGGACGACCACGCTGACGACGAGCACGACGCCCTCGGGGGCACCCGCAACGCTTGGGCCGAAACTTCAGCGGCCGTAAAGGTCCAAGGCGCGTCGGCTCAGAGTCAAAAGGGCGAAGGGGGGCCGATGCACGGCGCCGCAGCCACGCGCATTCGCTCACCGCTCGTCTCGTCGTGGACACGGCAGAAGAGGCGGCAGACCTCGCAGGGGAGGATGGAATCCCGCTGCCTGTTCTCAGCCGCCTGGTAGGCCCGGACAGCCGTCTGACGCTGTCACCGAGCCATCACTCGGTCATCTGGGCGATCGAGGAGGCGCCGGGCGAATGGGCAGTTTCCGAGGTCGACGCGAACGCGGTGATCGCCCGCATGCCGCAGGCGGTCCTATTCGCCGAGGCGCATGACGAGGTGAAGCTGCTCACGCGCTGCGCGTTGCCGACCGCCCCGGACGCGGCCATCGAGCACATACAGCAACTGCTCCCGCAATTGCAGAAGCGGATCCTCCTGCTGCGTGAGGTGTGGCGGGACCTGTACGAGCAGGACGATTTGCTGCCGCATGCCCGAATTCCGGCCAGCCAGTAATGGCGACCTCCGGTTCGATGGGGCAGGCGCACAGACGTCCATCGAGCCGGAGGGGGCCCGGTGAGTCGCCGCGGCCAGCCGGTGTAGGCGTGGCCTTCCCCGAGACGCCCTCTTGGGCTGATGGTATGCGGCGCCGCGGCCCTGACGGCTCGGACTGTGCGGCCGAGGTCGATGGGAAACGGGAATGCAGAACCGCCAGCCTTGCGAAGATCAACCTCCCTCCACCTCTGCAATGCGGCAGGCGCTCGGCATTTTTCGTACCACCCACGCAATCGTCGAAGGGATGAGCGGCACAGTGCAGGAACGGGCAGTCAAGACGCGGGAGGCGATCCTCCGGGCGGCAGCCGAGCTGTTCGACGAGTATGGCTACTCCGCGGCGAGCATCAGTAAGATCATTAAACGTGCGGAGGTCACGGCGGGAGCGATGTACTTCCACTTCTCGTCGAAAAGTGACCTGGCCCACGCTGTGATGATCGAGCAGGGCGATGGTCTGGAAATGCCGCCAGGCGAAGACGGCCTGCAACGGCTCATCGACATTACCCTGTACCTTGCCGACGAGCTGCAGGGAAATCCGAGATTGCGGGCCGGCGTCCGCCTTGCCATCGAACAAGGGGACTGGGGCAGCCAGGACGATTCTGCCTACCGCTACTGGGCAGAGATGTTCACCGCACAGCTCCACGCCGCCCAGAAAAGGGGAGACCTCCTGCCGGACGCAAACGCTGAGGAAGTGGCCTGGCTGCTGGTCAGTTCCTACTCCGGGACACAGCTCCTCTCCCACATATCCGCCGGACGAGCCGACTTGCACCATCGAGTGATCACCCTTTGGCGCTATCTCTTGCCCGGAATCGCAGCCCCCGCTGTCAAACCGCTCCTGAGGTTCAGTGCACCTAGCGATCGGGATGCTTCATGACCCGATCCGTCATGGCGGGAGCCACTGCCAGTAACTCCAGCCCCGAACCCGGGTGTTCGTCGGCGCCGTGGTCTCGGCGCCCTACCGCGTAGTTGTGCGATGGCTCCTCACGTGACGGTTGGGCCGCCCTTCCCGGCGGGCTCGTTTTCTGCGGCGAACTGGGCGCGCTGGATCTCGTACATGCCCCGGAACCTGCCGCCCGGGGCCGTGGTCGGGTCCATCAGTACGGTGAACGTGCCGGACTCGGCGACCCTGCCGTCTTCGAGGAGGTAGATCAGGTCCGCGGTGCGTACGGAGTGCAGGCGGTGGGTGATGAGGACGACGGTCTGCCCGCCGGCCGCGAGGGCCCGGATCTGGGCGAATGCCCGCTGTTCGGCCTTCGCGTCGAGGGCGGCGGTCGGCTCGTCGACCACGAGGACCTGCCCGGCCCGGAAGTGGGCGCGGGCGATGCCGAGTTTCTGCCACTGCCCGCCCGACAGGCTGTGGCCGTCCTGGTAGCCGCGGGCCAGCAGGGTTTCCCAACCGCGCGGCAGGTCCTCGATCAGCTCTTCGGCGTCCGCGTGCCGGACCCCGGCGGTGAGCCGTTCCTCCGTCGGGGCTGCCTCGGTGCGGCCGATCGCGACGTTCATGCGGGCGGTCAGCGGCCAGTGGTAGAAGTCCTGGGAGACGTTGGCGATGCGGGAGAACCAGGCGCTCCGGTCGATCTCACTCGTGGGTAAGCCTGCGACCAGGACCTGGCCTGTGTCGGGTAGGTAGAGGCCGGCGAGGAGTTTGGCGGCGGTGGTCTTGCCGGAGCCGTTCTCCCCGACCAGTGCCACCGTCGCCCCGGCCGGGATGCGCAGGTCGACGCCGTCGAGGGCGGGCTTGTTGTTTTTTCCCGGGTAGGTGAAGGACACCTTCTCGAAGCGGATTTCTTCGATGTGCTCGGGCACAGGGGGGCCGGTGGCGGGGATGGCGCGCCGTTCGGCTTCATCCTGGATGTGCTCCAGGTCGCCGACGAAAAGCGATTCTTCGTTGAGGTAGTTGATCTGGCGGACGAGGCTGGTCAGGGAGCTGGTGGCGGTGCGGATGGCGATGACGGCGGTGCCGCCGACCGCCAGCGGCATGGCGCCGGTCCACAGCAGCAGGCCGAGCACGCTGAACGTCGCCGCGTACGCGACGCCGGTCAGGGCCGAGGCGAGGATCCCGGTGCGGGCGGCGAGGTGGGCGAGGCGGGCGTGTTCTTCTTCGGCGGTCTCGGACATGCGACGGAAGTGGTGGAGCAGGAAGGCGGCGATGCCGTGCAGGCGGATCTCGGCCGCGGCGCGGGTGGAGGTCAGCAGCTCTGAGATCAGGCGTCCGGCACGGGCGTGCTGGGTCCACACCTTGAAGGACAGGTAGCGACGGCGGGCGATGACGAGGGTGGACCAGGCGCTGGGCAGGGTCATCATCATGATCATTGGCAGCAGCGCGGGGTGCAGTACGGTCAGCACGCCGATGGAGGCGAGCAGCGACATCAGGGCGTTGATGACCGAGGTGCTGTACTGGATCATGCGGCGCGCGGAGCCGGCGCCGAAGCGGGCGGACTCCGCGCGGCGGTGGAAGTCGGGGTCTTCGATCGCGGCCATCTCCACTTTCGCGGAGGCGGTCAGGTAGATCTCGGTAGCCACGCGTTCAACCGCGGGCTCCAGTCTGCCGGTGCCGGCGGTGGACACCGCCCGTAATGCGGCGCCGATCACGCTGCACACCGCCACGGCCACCAGTGCGGGCAGCGCGGAGCTGAGCCGCTGCGTCGTCGGCCCGGCGGCCAGGAGCGCGGCGAGGACGTGGTTGATGGCGATCATGCTGGCGGCCTGCACCGCCCCGCGTCCCACCTCGGCGCCGATGACCTGCCGCAGGGCACGGGCGTTGGCCTGGTGGGCCAGGCGGGCGGTCACGGTCAGCAGGTGGGGGAGGCGTACGACCATGCCTCGCAGGGTCAGGTCGAGGAAGGCGTCCTCGTGCCGCAGCCAGGCTAGATCCAGGCGCAGCCGGCCGCCGAACAGGAGTCGCTCGGACTCGGTGACGTCATCCTCGGTGGCCTTGCCGTCCTCAGCTCGTGCTGCTGTGCGTAATGGAAACCACCTCATGCAGGCCCCTTCGGTCGGGAGGACGCGGCATCCGCCGGTCAGGCGGTCGGTGAGGAGCCGGTCTTGCGGTGACGGCTGGCGCCGGACGCCGGGTTGCGTTGTTCCACCTGGTCGTGGAGTAGTTGCCGGGCCGCGAGGTGATCCAGAGAGTTGCCATCATGCGGTCGTGGGGGCTGGCTGCTCATCGCGCTGGCTCCTTGTCCAGGAGAGGCTGGAGATCGGCGCGCAGCAGCTTCCCGGTGATCGTCTCGGCGTTGACCGGGTCGGCGGGGCAGGCCATGAGGTAGGCACGCTTCGTGGTGCGCTGCACTTCGCGGATCAGGCGGAAGCGCTGCGCCTGGTAGTAACGGACCAGCTCTGGGTGGAAGCAGCCGCGCCGGACCCACTGTTTTCCGTGCAGGGCGGCGCGGTGGACGGCCCACCAGGCGATGAGGGTGCCGGGCTTGTGGGCGCGGTAGGCCGGGTCCGTGCACGTGGTGTACAGGTAGTTGGCGGGCTCGGCCAGCTCCTGTTCCGTCCACCCCCAGGGCGGCGCGGCGGACTGAACGGTGGTGCAGCCGACCAGGTGCTTGCCGTCCTTTTCCAAGAGCCACATGTCCCCGTCACCGGCCTGGTCGGCGATGTTCTCGGCGGAGCCGCGCCAGCTCGGCAGGCCGCGGTCCTCCTGCCACCGGCAGCGGCTGAGGATCATGGTGGTGAGGGCGGGGGCGTCGGCGGCGGTGGCCGGGCGCATGGCGAACACGGGATCTCCAGCGGGTGGGGTCACAGGAAGGCTTCGGCGGCGAGGTGCAAGGTGGTCACTTCCAGCAGTTGCGCGTCGCCGTCCTCGCGGTAGTCGCCCGAGCTGAGCCGGTCGACGGCGCGGCGCAGACCGTCGGGGTCAACGAGTTTGTCGTCGAACAGGGGGGAGCCGTCGCGCAGCATCCGGGCGAACAGCGGCCGGGCGTGGACGGTCAGGGCGTGCTGGACCACTTCGGCGAACGACTCCCGCAGCCTGGGCTGGGTGACGTCCTTGTCCAGGGCGAGGGCGGCCAGGCGGCGGCGCTGGAGCTGCTTGAGTTCGCGCCAGTCGATTGGCAGCCACTCGCCGAGCTGGACCATGACCGGGTCGGTGAACGGGTGCACCGGCCAGATGCCCTGCCGCAGCAGGAGCGGGGCGGTGGTCTCCAGGGACAGCAGCGTCATGCTGTTGACCACGGCCGGCGGGGCGATGCCGGCGTCACCGAACTGGGCTGCGCTGCGGCCGTGCTCGCCGATCCACGGCAGGCGGGCGGTGTCCGCCAGCTCGCCCATGGGCCGGTGCGGATACTCGTCCTGGGACAGGGCCACCATCTCGTCGCCGCCCAGGCCGGTGACCACGGCGCGGGCGCCGTTGGCGGCCAGCCCTTCGGCCAGCCGCTGGAACGGGTGGTACAGCGGTTCGTCGTAGGGGCTGATCAGTGTTGCGTTGACGCGGGCGCAGTCGCGGTGCAGCGGCGCGGTGACCATCGCGTCCAGCAGGAGGTCGGGCTCGGCGAAGCGCACGGCCTCGCGCATCTGCTGGCGGCGGCGCAGTTGCTGGGCGCGGCCGGGCCCGCCGATGAGCAGGGCCGCGGTGGCAAAGCGGTCCGGGAAGCGTTCGGCCACGCGGGTGGCCAGGACGCCGCTGTCGAAGCCGCCGGTCAGGTGCAGGGCGGTGGTCACCGTGTCGAGGGGACGCAGGTCCCAGGCGCCGTCCATCGCCCCCACGAACGCCCCGAGCACGTCAGCGTCCTCGGCGAGCTGGCGGGGGCCGCTGTGCAGGGCGGGCTCGGGATAGCGCAGGAACAGGGCGCCGCCGAAGTGTGCCGTGGCCCGCTCGGTCAGACGCTGGATGCCGGTGAAGACGGTGTCGCTGCTGTAGCGGGGACGGTAGAGCAGCAGCCGGGCTACCTCCTGTGCGTTCAGGCCGCCCGCGAACGGTGCGAGGTCCCTCATCTCCCAGGAGCCGTGCAGCGTACTGCCGCCTGCGGCGAGATACAGCGGGGTAGTGCGGCACGGGCCCGCGGTGACCTGCACCGGCTCATCCGGCACCCACTCGACGAGCACCCAGTCCGCCGGCCACCGCTCGGCCGCCCGCCGGGCCTGGTCGTACTCGTCCCTCGGCACCTGCTGCACATCAGTCCGTGACGCCGGGTGTCCCGCTACCCGCTCCCGGACCATGATCAGGGTGCGGCGCCCGTCACTGACGGCGGCCTGTTCCACCAGCGGGTGCGCGTAGGGCACCACCTGGTCGTGCCCGCCGCCGGAGGCGTAACGGGTGCCGTCCCACCGCCAGCCTCCGCTGCTGTACGGAGTCAACCGGAACTTGATCACGCAGCCTCCCGGCCACCACCAGAGGGCCGGGGCACCGCCACGAGGCCGCGCCCCGGCGCGAACATGGATCAGACAGCAGTCGTGTCGTAGGTTCTCGCCGCATCGGAGGAGCCGGCCACCTTCTTGTACTCGTGGCACTCCCACGGCGCCTGAACCCGGCGCACGACCTTGGTGGTGAACAGCGCGTTCACCCGCGAGATGCGGTGCTTCGGCAAGGGCGCGATGAAGTCGTTCATGAGCCTTCCTGGGCAGGCGGGGTACACCGGCCGGACTCCGCGGCAGGCGGGGCCGGTGGGCGGTGCGGTTCGAGGAGGATCAGACACAACTGCGCCAACGCGCGGAGCCGGTGGCATGCCGTCGCGGCCTCGGTGCAGTCAGCAAGCCCCAGCAGCCGGGTGGCGTCCTGGGCCGCGTCCTGGGCCAGGGGCGTCAGCGCACCCGGGTCCTGCGCAAGGAGCAGCTTGAGGTGGCCGTGCAGTGCCTGCGCCGTCTCCGCCAGGCCGGCCTGCGTCAGCAGGCGCCGGGGACGAAGGGCGCGGGCGCAGGTCCCCTCGATCGAGGAGACATCGATGGGCAGCGCGTCGGCTTCCTCGGCCGGAACTTCAGGGGCGAGCGACGCGGCGACCTCTTCCATGCCAACGAACGTAGAAGGCCGCGGCGTTGGGGCTCAAGGAAGTTCTACGAAGTTGCACGCTTTCACTCGAAGGTGGCACGGGCGCCCAGCACCAGGCGCCGGGCCGCATCGCCGTACACCGCCATCCGCTGCAGATGGTCGAACGCCCTGAGATACACGCTGACCTCGCCGGGGGCGGTGATGTTGATCTCGGCGGAGAGGGTCTCCACCTGGACCCGCTCCTGGTCGAAGACCATGAACGTCTCCAGGGGCCACATCGTGCGCCGTGCGCTGACGGGGATCACGCCCAGGGAGACGGCGGGAAAGGCCATGGCTTCGAGCAGGAAGTCGAGCTGGGCGGTCATCGGCCCCGGCCCGGTAAGGCGGTAGCGCAGGACGGCTTCCTCCACCAGCAGCAGGAAGCGATGGCGGCCTTCGCGGATGATGTGCGAGCGGGACAGCCGCGCGTCAGCGGCCTCGCAGCCGTCATCGGGGGTGCCCTGGAACCGGTTGATCGCCGACAGCAGCGCGGCGGCGTAGGCGTGGGTCTGCAGCAGCCCGGGGACGACGTTGGAGCAGTACACCCGAAACAGCCGGGTGCGCTCGTAGAGGGGGACGGCCGCCTCCTGGTGGTGGCGGATGCCGCTGCGGTGCAGGCGGCGCCACTCGGCGTACATCGACTCCGCCGTACGCGCGGCCGCGAGCAGATCCTCCGCCTGATCGAGCGCCCCGCACGCCGCGCACCAGGCCCGGATGTCCGAGTCCGAGGGCGGCGTGCGGGCGTTCTCCAGCCGCGAGGTCTTCGACTTGTGCCAGCCGCACCGCGCCGCCAGCTCGCCGGTGGTCAGGCCACTGGCGCGCCGCATCTCCCGCAGGCGCACCGCCAGGGCACGGCGGGCTTCTTGTACGGCCGAAGACGAAGATGCGGACACGCGCAGCGTTCCAGTGAGGGCGAGGTGGTCGGATCAGGTCAGCGTGTACTGGTCGTGTGGTACGGCACGCTCCCACACGGCGGCGAACGCCTGCGTGCACAGCCGGGCCACCGCCGCCTCCTCGGTGAACTGCGGGGCGACGGCCCGGCCGTCACCGGAGAAGACGTTGAAGCGCACGGCCCGCTCGTCGATGAGCCAGAAATCGTTGCCCGGCAGCGCCAGGCCGGAGGCGTGCGCCCGGGGCAGCCACCGCACCTGCTCGCCGGCCGCCACATTGACCGGAGTGATCGCGTGCTCGAAGCGGATGTACGGGCTCACGGGCTCCGAAACGATCCGTGCCCGGCGCATCGTGACCCCGCGAGCGGTGGTCCGCTTCACCAGCTCCACCCACGGCCGCCAGAACGCCGAGTCGGCTGCCGGCACGGTTCCCTCGCGCCGCCAGGCGTCCACCGTCGCCGTCTCCTCCTCGACGGCGTAGACATCGCGCATCTCCAAGTGCACGGCCGAGTGCCGCGCACCGTCGAGCAGTTCAGTGAAGTCCGGCACCGTCTGCGACATCACACGCCTTTCTGAGCTGGGCCGCCATACGGGCGGGGATACGGACCACAGCCTCCCCTTCGGGCCGGGGACTGCTCACCGCGCACTCCTGGAGCGTCGCGCCGTCAGCGCACCAGCCCTGCACAATGATCTCCCCTCTGGCCTCGTCCACCCACACCGCGGGGCAATTGCCGCCGCCTGTCTCCGGATCGATACCGATGAACCGTAATGCCATTACTGCCTCCCTACGTCCGTGTACTGCTTGACGCGCCTTGGTCGCCATATCGGGGGACCTGGCGACTTCGATGCCGTGTGGGCTTGGTGACCGCCGTGAAGCATGTGGGGTGCACCCTTGTGGTGTTCACGGCGTTTGCTCAGGAGGCGGGAGGCGATCCCGGCTGCGCCGGGTCTGCCGCCATCCGGTCGAGGTCGTAGTCGGTGGTCACCAGCAAGTGGTCGCTGGCGGCTTTCGCCTTCGGCCCGTGATGGGTGGTGTGCGCGTAGGCGGTGCGGGCCAGGCGGAGGGTGGCGCGGGTGGTGTCGATGCGACCGGGGCCGAAGGGATCGGGGCGGCCCTGCCCGTCAAGCCAGTGACCGCAGCTTGGCTCCCAGGCAACGTCGAGCAGCGGGGCCGCGTCGTGCAGGCCGCCGGGCTCCTGGCTGAGCAAGACGGCCGCGTCCCGGTTCGCCACCGGCGGCGCATCGGGGCGGGCTGGGTCGAAGTGCACCTGATAGCGCAGTTTGCGGTGCCGCTGGCCGGCGTAGCGGTCCGCGTCGTAGTAGGAACCATCGGCTCGCCGGGCGGCGTCCAGGCTATTCCAGTCGGCCCCAATCGCGCCCTGGTCGTCTTCGCCCTGGAAAGCGGACAGGACGCGACGCGCCTCTTCGACCCGCCGGACGGGAGAGAACGGATTCGCGTGGAATGAGCCCCACTTGGTGGGGACCGGTCCGCCGGCGTCGAGCACTACCGTGACCATGCCGTGCCAGAAGTCGATTCCGCCGTCATAGCGGCGCAGGGTGTGGGGGACGGCTTCCACGTCGGGGGTCCACAGCAGGGCGACGTGGAAGCGGACGCTGTCGCAGGTTCCCGGATGCTGGCTGGCCAGGGCGGGGATGATGCGGCGCCCCCGCGGCCGAGAGGCTTGGGAGACCAGGCCGGTGTCGTCGGCGAACATGCGAAGAACCCGGCCGGCATCGGCCCGGCTGTCCCCGGTGATCTCCTGGACAGCCAGCGCCCCTCGGCGGTTGCGGAACGCTTCGGTCACCGTCTCGATGAGACAGCCGTAACGCTCCTTTTCCTGAGCCGAGCGGGGAATGCCCAGGTTGAAGAGGTTGTAGGTGCCGAACCGGAACTCTTGTGTCATGAAGACTCCTGTGCGGGTAGGTGGACCATGCCGTGGTGGGTGGGGTGGTGGCTGCCTGGGGCAGGGGTGCGTGCCAGGAACTGCGCGAGGGCCTCAGCGATGTGCAGGTCCGGGAGTTTGCGCTGGATCCACTCGTGCTGGCCTGCCGCGTTGAGGTCGACGAACCAGTGCGTGCCCTGGTCGTCGACCAGGAGATCGATCGCGGCGTAGGCCAGGCGGTAGTGGTGCAGCAGCCGCCGCACACCACGACGGACGCTGTCCGGGAGAAAGGCGTGGGAGTAGGTGAGGGCGTCGTAGTCGGAGCGCCAGTCCGCCTGCGCGGCTGGGCTGTGGGCGTCGATGCGGGCAGCGAACTCCTGGTCGCCGACCACGGTCAGGCGGATGGCGTACTGGGTGGCGATGGCCCGCTGAAGCTGGTGGGCGGTATGGGTGATGGAAGCGTCGAGGTCCGTGGTGCGCACCTCACTGGTGTGGAAGGAGCTGGAGGTGCCGTCGGGGTAGGTCAGGCCAGGGGTGACGAGGGATTTGCAGACGGTGGCCGGTGCCTGCTGGGTGAAGCGGATGCCGGCCGCGGGGGAATTTCCGATCCAGGTGGCGGGGACGGCGAGGTTGCACCGCGCCGCTTGCCGTAGCGCGTCGGGTTTGCTCTGCGAGGCGCGCGTGGCGCTGGGGTGGTTGAGGTGGACACAGTCCACGGTGGCCAGAACGCCGGCCAGGCCGGCCAGGGCCTCCGCTTGGGCCCAGGCGGTCTCGCTCGGCGCCATGCCGGTGGGGTCCAGCCGCGGGGGGCTGGGGTGCCACCACCAGATCGCGCCGATGTCCTCCAGGCGCAGCGTCCAGTGGGCCGTGGTCAGGTGTCCGGTCCACCGGCCGGCACGGAGGACGGCATCGAGCTGGGCGTGCTGAGGGAAATCAGCGACGTCCATGCGGTGGACCGGGACATGGAGTCGGCCCAACTGCCACACAATGCGGTCAGCGGTGCTGTCGTCGTCGGTGGTGAGGATGCAGACCGGGCGGAGCCGCCCGGTCTGCGCGGCACCGGTCAGCAAACGTCCATGATTTCGATCTCGGTCTGGGTGGTCAGCCCGCCGCAGGTTTGACTGCGTGCGGCGTAGGAGGTCGCGATGCGCGGGGTTCCGTCGGCGGTCACGGTCATCTGGAGCTGGGGGTCGTACGTCCCCGGGAGGGAGCGGCACTGGGACGTGACCGGAGCGGTGAACAGGCGCAGGGCGAAGGGACGGGAACTCGTGCACTGCTGAAAGGCCATGAGAACTCCTTGTTGGGATGAGCGGAGGTAGCGGAGAAGGCTGGGCGGTGGTGAGCGCCCGCGGGGCAGGACGGGGCGGGGGCGGGAGTCATGCCACTGCCGGTTCGTTGGTGTGGAGCCAGGTGCGGTGGGGCCCGGCGACGGGCTCGACCCGCCAGGTCAGCGCGCCGTGGTCGTCGGCGACCCTGACGCTGACGGACAGTCCGTACCGGTCCAGGGCGCGCATCAGCACGTCACGGATCAACGGATCGGTGGCCCAGTCCACCAGGGCCTCGGCGCGCTGCGCGGGCAGCGAGGGGGAACAGGTGAGCAGTGAGGTGATCAGCCATCGGACCGCCACGGCCGCCGAGGGGGCCGGTCCGTGCCCGGCGTCGCGCTGTGTCCGGGCTGCATGCGAAGCCGTGGGTGTTTCCAGCAGCTCACATCGCCACCGCACCTGGTCGTCGCGGGCCGGCGCGAGGGCGGGCCCGGCCCACGCGACGGTGGCACCGGAGTCCGCGCCGCCGATGGTTTCGATCAGAGGACCTGCGGCCCGCGCCGTGCGGCGGCGCGGTCTGTGGCGGGGCCGGGTGCGCAGTGCCTTCATCATCTCTCTCGTCCGATGGCTGGTGCGAAGCATCGCGGAGCGGCAGTGCGCTCGCCGTGGGTGGCGGCGCAGGGTGGTACGCGCAGGTGGCGGTCGTTACCCGGCACGGCCGGCGAGGTAGCCGTCGTGTTCGTGGCCGAGGGCGTGCAGCGCGGCGTCGATCCGTTCCACCAGGCTCTGGGGTGCGTAGGCGCTGAGTTGTCTGCGCGGCACGAACCGGTACTGGGTGATTGCGGTGGAGAGCTGGAATTCGGTGTGCTGGCTGATCACACCGCCGTCCCACACGTAGTTGTGGCCTTCGACGGTGCCGTCCTTGGCGGGCTGCCAGTGCATGACCAGCAGCCGCCCGGGCTCTATGAGCAGGCCGGACTTCTCCTGGATCCGGCGCTTGCAGGCCGCCTGCGGGTCCTCGTTGCCCTGGGCGCAGCCGCCCGGCAGGTTCCAGGTCAGCTGGTCCCCGCGGTCCACGCGGCGGCGCGACTCGAACAGCAAGATCGCGCCCTTCTCGCTGCGGATCAGGCCCTGGGACCCGATGCGTCGTGAAGGCGCGTCGGTGAAGTGGTTGGTGGTGTCCGGGGTGGTCACGGAATCTCCATGTCCTGGTAGTGGGGAGTGGTGTCGGTCGGATGTGGTGGTCTCAGGTGGCGGTCTCGGGCAGGGCCGGGGCGAGGAAGCCGCCGCGGGCGCGCAGCCGTCGCAGGGCGGTTTCGTAGTGGTCGTCGTACGGGGAGATGTCGGTGCGGGAGGCGATCACGAGGCCGTCGATCTCGCCGCGGGCGACGGCGTGGCAGGCGCGGGCCAGTTGCGGGCGGGTGGCCGGGTCGGTCAGGCCGGTGCAATCGAAGGTCCGCCAGGTGATGGACCAGTTCTTGACCGTGGCCAGGCCGTGGGCGGTGGCCAGTCGGGGCGCCGGGTCCTGCCCGTCATCGACCAGTACGTACAGGCCGACGCGCGGGGGGCGTTCAAGGCCGGCGGTGACGGCGGCGAAGTACGCCTCGCGCAGACCGCGCAGCCAACGGGCGTCGTGGGACGGGTGGCCGGGGCGGCGCGCAGCGGGTATCGGCGCGGGCGGGGTGGGGATGGCCCGGGTGGTCATCGTGTGCCTCCGGTGACCAGGTGACGGGCGCGGTGGGCGAGGGCGACGGCGCGGGCCAGGCGCAGCGCGCTCTTCTCCTCGTCGCTGTCGGCGCCGGTGCGATGGTGGTGTTCGTGCAGCAGGGCGGCCAGCACCTCGTCGTGGTCGGTGCGGCCCGCCCGGTCGCGCGCGGATCGGTAGGCGGCCAGTGCCTGGTGGCGGGTGTCCCAGCGGTCGGCGAGGCCGTCTCCGCCGGGCAGGGCGCGCAGCCCTGTCCAGCGGCCGTCGGTGGTGATCAGGCGAAGGGCGCTCTGGTGCAGGGCGCGCGGCAGCGGCCTGGCGGCGGTGGGTTTGGGCTGGGCGGTCAGCCAGCGCAGGCCGGTGCCGGTGTCCTCGTGGAACGCGGTCGCGATGGCGACGATGTTGGCCGCCGCCAGTACACGGGGGTCGGCCCCGCGGACGTGGAGCAGTTGGTGGAGGACGGCTGAGGAGTCGGCCGCGAAGCAGTTCTCGGCACTGGTGAGCTGGGCCCCGGCGCCCCAGCGTCCGAGGTGCGGCCGGTAGGGGACGATCTCCATCGCGCCGAGGGAGCCGGTCTTGACCAGGCGGACGGCCCAGGCGCCGACGGCCTGCACCGCCGGGCCGACGGCCCGCGCCTCCGGAAACCGGACAACCAAGGTCATGGTGAAATCCGGCTCGGGGAGGAACCAGCGCGCGGTGCCGGGAAATTCGGCCAGCAAGGCCGGCAACTGGTCGAGCACTGGGGCATGGCTGGGCCCGCGGACTCCGGAGAGCCGGACACACAGATACGGGCCGGCCCCCGGCACCTCGTTCCTGGAAGGCGGGGTGCTGGTGGGCACGGGCGGAGCGGGGGCCGGAGGCGCGGTGGAGCGCAGTAGCGTCACGATTTCGGTGGCGCGGCCCTGGCACCAGCCGTAGGCCCGCTCGTCCGGCGCTTCGGTGAGGGCGAGGGGGTGCTGGGCACGGTTGAGGTGGTGGCGCAGCAGCGCGAGGTGCCCGATGTCGTCGAGGTGCAGGGGCAGGCGCTGGTCGAAGTCCTCCAGCAGCACGGTGTCGGGCAGGCGCCATCGGGCGCGCAGTTCGGCGAAGGCGTCCTCCCAGGCGGCCGGGCAGGCGCCGGGGCCGGGCAGGTTGGCGTGGTCGAGGGACCAGGTGGCCGGGCTGAGCACGGTGCGCCCGTGCCGCAGCCGGGGCAGGACCGGCAGCGTACCGGCGGCGCCCCAGTTGAAGGCCCGGACCAGCGCGGTCAGCACGGCGGTGTGCCCGCGCGCCAGTTCGTCGCAGAAGCGGGCCAGCCAGGGCGTGTGCCATTCGCGTTGCAGCGGGTGCGGGCTGGACGCCTCCAGGACCTGGCCGCGCGAGCGGGAGACCAGGTGCAGGCGCTGGCCGTCGCACAGCACGGCGAGGTCGTCGGGGGTGAACGTGTTGTCCGGCTCCGGGGCCCGGTGCTCGGAGAGGCTGACGAGGTGCTGTTGGAGGCGGGGGAGGCGGGTGATGTGGCTGGCGCCGCAGGCCAGGGCGGGGAAGGCGAGCTGGACCGGCAGCGCGCCCGCGGTGCCGGCGGGCGGGCGGGTCAGCGTGGTCAGCAGGGCGTTGGTCGGGTCCTGGGCGAGCAGGGCGGCGAACCGGCCCCCGCTCAGGTGGCCGTAGCCGCGGGAGACGCCGCGCAGGAGCAGGGTGAAGTCTCCGTGGTCGAGCGCGGCGGGGGAGGGGCTGTGCAGGTCGAACAGCAGCTCGGTGTGCGGCGGGGGCTGCATGCGGGCCGGGTCGCCGACGGCCAGCCGCCCGATGAGGTGGTCGTCCAGCTCGATGTCGCGGCCATCGAGCACGGCTTGCTGGGCGAGGGCGAGCAGCAGACGCTCGCGCGACGACAGCGGGGGGCGCGGTGCGGGGGCGGCGCTGTGGAAGCCGTCTGGCAGGCCGATGCCGGTGACCGGGTCGGTGCACTCCAGCACCGGGACCAGCACGTGCGGCCCGTAGCGTTCCAGGAAGCGGCGGCGGTAGGTCTGCCAGGCGGGGGTGCCGTAGGGGCAGGGCGTGAGCCGGGCGAGGACGGCCGCGGCGGCCTCGGCCTCCCAGGCCACCGCGCGCGGCACCTGCACCTCCGCGTCCAGATGGAGGTCCACGGCCAGCGGCTCGGGGACGTCAGCGTGCTCGCGCATCTGCTGGACCAGCGCCCTGCGGTGGCTCCTGCCCGCGGCGGCCGGAAGCCTGTTGTGCTCGCCCATCAGGTCATGGACCGCGCGCAGCGCCGCGATGGTTGCGGCGGCCGGCGGGACCTGGTGGGCGCCGGCGCTTTCCAGTTGGTCCAGGAGGTGGCCCAGGGCGTCGGGCTCGGTGGCCGGCGGGTGCAGGCTGCTGATCAGGAACCGGTGGGCGATCAGTTCGTCGAGCAGAGCGCACACGGCGCGCGTCTCGACGTCCGGGGAGACCTCGGCAAGGCGGCGGGCCAGGGCCCGGTAGCGGACGGGGGCACTGGCCCGCTCCAGGGCGGCGCGCACCGCGGGGGTGTGGCGTACGGAGACTTCCCGGATGGCGGTGGTGCGGGCACCGGGCCGCCGGGGCTGCCAGGGCACCACGAGGCGGTCCCCGCGGACAACGGCGATGTTGTTGGCCACGAGCGTCAGGTGGGCCCGGATTTCGGGCAGGGCTTCTAGGACGGCGATCACATGGGTCAGCCAGGTGCCGTCGGCCCGGGCCACGGCCCGGTGCCCCGTGCCCCAGCGGACGGTGGTCCGCGGCCCGAAGCGGGCCTCGCTGACCCCGGCGAACAGGCCGAACGGTGCGGCCCGGTGCTCTGCGCGCAGCAGGTATCCGGCGAGGGCGAGCATGAGCTTGGAGGCGGTGGCAGCGGCGGGCGCCGCGCCGGCGGTCAGGGCGTCGAGTTCGTGCGCGAGGTCCGGGCTGGCGTGTCGTACGGCGTCGGCGATGACGGCGGTCCCCCACACCTGCCGCATCCACGTCGCCCAGCGTTCGATGCCCGCGGGGGAGGTGTCGGCCAGGTCGGGCCAGGGCGGCACCGTGATGCCGGGGTGGTGTACGGAGCGCACCAGAGCGGACGGCTCGCACCGGTAGCGCAGCAAGGTGGCCATGTCTGTCCCTTGGTCAGGTGAAGGTGCGGGCGTCGGGGTCATCGCCGAAGAAGAAGGCGAAGGCACCTGCGGTGCCCGGCACTTCGGCGTCACGGAGGTCGAGGACGAAGTCGTCCGCGGTGTAGGGGCCCATCGCTCCACAGCCCTGGGGGCCGCGGGGTGGGACCTGGTGCGCGGCGGGTGCGTGCGTCACCGGCAGGTGCCCCCGGGTGTAGGGCAGCAGCGCGGCGACGGCGGTGGCCAGGCACGCGGTGTGCCAGCGGCGCGGCTCCGGGGCCTCGGGCAGGGGCGCGGATTCCAGTTCGGCTGCTCGGATGAGGGCGGTATCGCGCCGGTGCCGGAACGGGGACCGAGACGGCTCGAGCGTGCCCAGCATCTGCCGGGCCATCGCCCGCAGCCGTTCCCACTGGGCGGTCACGTCTTCCGGGGACAGCCGGGGATGCCGGCGCCACTGCTCGCGCCCGGCCCGGGCAGCGGCCGTGATGGCCTCGTGGTCATAGACCTGCGGATGGGAGGCGTGTCGTTGATCCGGGGCGTGGCGTGCGGGGGAGGGCAGGCGCCGGGCTGCTTCCAAGACGATGGCCGGCGCGTTCTTGCGCAGCCGGACGAGACGCTCGGCAGCCAGGTGGTGCAGGGCGGCGCGCACCGGCGTCAGGTTGGTGACGAACGCGGCGGCCAGTTCGGGTGCTGAGGGAAGGAGCGTGCCGGGTGGATAGACACCGTAAGCGATCTGCGCCCGCAGCCGCTCGGTGACGAACTGGGTCTGCTCGCGGCACACTTGCTCATTGCCCACGACGAACAGCCGTTGTCCCCGGCGCTCCAGCAGTCCCGACTCGGCGAGATCTGACAGAGCCAGCTTGACCAGTTCGACGGGCACTTCCAGCGCCGTGGCGACGGTGGAGACCGCGACCGGGCTGCCGACCGGGTACGTCTCGTTGTGGAGGGCGTCTTCGATGCGGTGTGCGATCTCGCAGACGCTCGGCCACTCCAACGTCGTGGCCTCGATCGCCCGCAGCAGCTCCCGGACCGCACCGGCCAGCACCGTCAGCTCGGTGAAGGACGCCTTGACCGCCCGGCCGGGGTCAGCACCTTTCAGGAGCTGGTCCCACCGGCGCTGGTCGGCGGGGGAGCCGACCGCCGCCTGGCGGCACCGTTGGGCCACCGGCCACCACGTGCGGGCAGCTTCATGGAGCAGCTCGGTGTTACGGGCGACGGCGGCCGGGGCGCGGAGCCGGGTGACGTGGGCCGTCAGCTTGATGTCACCGCGCAGCGCGCGCAGATCAATGCCGTCGTCATCGGCCGGGGCGTACATGGTTGTGGCCTTCACACGGTTTCCTTGACCGGGGGGCGGGTCACCGGCGCCCGAGGACTGGGGCATCGGCCTGTCCTCGTCGCCGGTGAGGAGCGGCGGCGCGGCGGCCGGGCCGGGGGTCACCGCGCTGCCTTGTTCGCCGGGGCGGTGGCCGTCGGGGGCAGGTGCCGGGACAGCTCGGCGCACAGCGGCACGCTCGACCGGCCACGCAGCACGTTGTTGACCGTCCGCGTCGGCTCCCCGGCCGGCGCAAGCTGGGGGCAGCGGGCGGCGAGAGCGCGCAGGACGGCGCCGGCCTGCAGCAGGGCCAGCGGGGTGCCGGCACACAGGTGGGGCCCGGCGCCGAAGGCCAGGTGCTGGTGGGATCCGGTGCGGGCGATGTCGTAGCGGTCGGCGCGCGGGCCCCAGGTGTGGCGGTCGCGGCCGGTCGAGCCGTACAGCAGCCACACCTGCTCACCGGCCTCGATGCGCACGCCGCCCAGGGCCGTGGTGCGGGCGACCATCCGGCCGAAGCCCTGGACGGGGGCCTCCAGACGCAGGGCCTCGTGGAAGGCGGCCTCGGCCAGCGCCGGGGTGCGGCGCAACCGGTCCCACTGCGTGGCATGGCGGGCGAGCTGGTAGAGGGTCTCGGTCAGTCCCGCGATCGTGGTGTCCATGCTGGCGGCGGTATACGCCGAGGCCAGGGGCACAGCTTCGTTCTCCTGGATCTGGCCCGCATCGACCGCGCGGAAGATGGCGTGCATCCATGAGCCGTCGGCGACCTGCTCGCGGGTGACGTTCTTCGCCAGGAAGTCCACCGTTGCGCGGGCGGTCGGCAGGGCGCGCTCGTAGCGTGCGTTGGCGGGGCCGAACACCTCGAACGTCGCCGCGGCACCGCCGGCCACCGTCGGTTCGCTGGTCTCGGGCAGGCCCATCAGGTCCAGCACGGTCTCGGTGACCATCTGCCGGGCCAGCGCCGCCGCGTCGAAGGCGCCGCCTCGGGTGTGCTCGGCGACCAGACGGTCGGCGCGGGCACCGACGCTCTGCGCCAGACGCCGTACCGCCCGCGGGGCGAGCTGGACGGAGAGCACCTTGCGCAGGCGCCGGTGGGCGTCCCCGTCGGCAGCCAGCACCGTACCGGCCAGGACCTCGGCGTTGACCTGTTCGGTCAGCGCCACCCCGCCGCCGGAGGGGTAGGTGTGCGGGTCCTGCAGGGCGGCGCGTACGTCGTCGTAGCCGGGGATCGCCCAGACACCATGGCGCTCCAGGCGCACGGCCGGGCCAGCGGCGCGCAGCGCCGCGTAGGCGGGATACGGGTCGGCCAGGACCTCGTCGTCGAAGAGGTCCACCTCGCTGGTGGGGGCCGGGACAGGCATCGAAGTCACCCTTGTCTGTAGTCAGGTGTGGGCGGGAAGGGAGCGGGCGATGGCGCGGTCCAGGAGGGCGACCAGCACGGCGCGCACGGAGGCCGGGTCGCGGGCGTCGGCCATCAGCACCGGCGTGAGCGCGGGATCGATCTTGAGAGCGTGGGCGATCTCCGCCGCGGTGCGCTCCTGGCGGCCGTCGAAGCAGTTGGCCGCGATGACATAGGGCACGCCGCGTGTCTCAAAGAAGTCCACGGCAGCGAAGCTGACGTCCAGACGCCGGGTGTCGGCCAGGACGACGGCCCCGGCGGCGCCGGCGACCAGGTCGCGCCACATGAACCAGAACCGGTCCTGCCCGGGCGTGCCGAACAGCAGCACCACGGCGTCGTCGAAGGTGATCCGCCCGAAGTCCATCGCGACGGTGGTGGTGGCCTTCGCCGGACCGGGCCCGAGGTCGTCGACTCCGATGCCCCGGCTGCTGAGCCTCTCCTCGGTGCGCAGCGGGGTGATCTCGCTGGCCGTGCCGACCAGGGTGGTCTTGCCGACCCCGAAGCCGCCGGCGATGAGGAGCTTCACGCTGGGCAGCGGCACGGCGCGGCCGGGCGGGTCACTGTGTGCGGGCAAGGCAGTTCCTGACTCGAAGAAGGATCGCCACGTTGCCGTCGGCGTCCAGGGACGTCTGGGAGGTGATCAGGCCGTGCGCGTGCATCGCGCGCAACAGCGCCAGGGTCGGCGTGAGCCGAAGCTGCAGCCGAGCGGCGATCTCGGCCACCGCGATACCGGTCCCGCAGCACCAGGCCAGGACGGTCTGCCACTCCTGGGGCACCGCGCCGACCAAGGCACCGGGCCTGTCGGCGGTGCAGATCAGCGACTGCATGGTCAGCGGCTGCGCCGCGTGCCCGTGCGCGCGGGCCGCCCGGTTCTCGGTCAGGGCGTAGGTGCGCGTACGGCGCGGCGGCGGCCCGTTCACCGGTCCGTCTCGGCCGCGGCGCGGGATTCGGTACCCGTCTCGGCGGTGGCGCGGGGCTCGGAGCCCATCTGCGGGGCGAAGCCGCGGGCGATGCGCACGATCTCGCGGATCACGGGGCTGATCGGCCTGCCCGCCTCGACGACCACGGCCAACAGCGACCCGTCGCCGCAGGAGGTGACGGTGATGTGTCCCTTCACCATGGTGATGTTCAGGTGCAAGACCCCCTCCCCGCCGGTGGGGCCGGTGAGGCCCTTGGCCAGGCTGCTCAGGCCGGAGCAGGCCGCGGCGATGTGCTGCATGTCCTCCTCCGGCCGGCCGTAGCCGCACATGAGCAGCCCGTCGGTGGATACCAGGGCCAGCGCGGCGATGTCCGGTGCGTCCCGGGCGACCCGGTCGCGCAGGTTGTCGTACACGGCCTGGCGGCCGGGGTCGGGTGCCGTCGTGACGCTGGGGAAGGTGTCCAGGGTGGCGCTGCTCATCGGGAGTCTCCGTCCGTGCGGGGGTGGTTGAGGTCGTCCAGTGCGCTGAAGTCGTCTGCGATGGCGTCGAGCGGCCGGGGATCAGCGGCCAGTCCGGAGGCCGGGTCATCGGCGGTGGCGGTGTCGTCGCGCGGTTGCGGTGCCATGTGCCGGCCGGGGCGGCGCTCGGGCAGCGGAGCCAGTGACCGGCTGGCGCGTTCCGGCCCGGGCGGGGCCGGGGGCGGGTCAGGAGCGGCGGCCGACCGGTCCGGTGCCGGGCGGGGGATACGCCGGACCAGGCCGCTGGCCGTCGGCGCGGCGGGTGGCCGGGACGGCGGGGCGGAGGCCGGGGCGGCGGGCTGGCGCGGGGTGTGGTCGTGCAGCGCCCAGGGCACCCGCACGATGGCCAGGACGCCGCCGTACGGGGACTGGCGCAGGGCCACGGTGACCCCCAGGCGCTGGGCGAGGCGGCCGACGACGAACAGACCGAGCTGGGGGGCACGGCCCAGCTCGCCGTACAGCAGCGGGTCCTGGTTCAGGCGACTGTTGAGCTGGTCGAGGACCTCGGCCTTCAGCGGCTGCCCGCGGTCTTCGACCTCGATGACCACGCCGTCGGCGACCTGCAGGGTCCGCACGGTGATCTCGAAGTCGGCGGGTGAGTAGACGGCGGCGTTGTCGACGAGTTCGGCCAGCAGGTGCGTCAGCTCGCTGGCGGCCTGCGCGGTGATCCACACCTCGGCCCGCAGCTCGGGTACGGCCCGCGAGAGCCCGGCGCTTTCGCCGGCCGCATCGTGGACGATGTTGGCGATGTGGACCGATTCCTGGTGCGGGTGGTCGAGTTCACCGCCGGACAGCAGCAGGACGTTGTCCAGTTGCCGGCGCACGCGGGCCACCTGGTGATCGAGCGCATACAGCTTCGGCAAGGTGGCCTGGTCGTCGCCGAACTGGCGCTGCAGGTCGTCCAGCTCCGGCAGGATCAACCGGTGGATGACGGCCGCGGCCCGGGCGGTGGCGCCTTCGGCGAACCGCTGGAATCCGCGGCGCTCGGCGGCGACCAGCAGGGCGGAGTCGCTGGCCTGCTGCGCGAGCTGCGCGATGGCGCCCTCGATGTGGTCGAACTCGGTACGCGCCCCGGCCGGCGGGCGGGGCAGCGCGGCCGTCTCGACCGGCCGGCCGTGCTGCAGATCCCGCACCATCTGCGGCAGTCGCACTTCGGCGACCTCGCGGGCGCGCTCACTGGCCTCGCGGGAGCGGCGGATGACCGTACGCAGCAGCCCGACGATCAGCACACCGACGGCCACGACCGCCGCCAGGCTGGAGCCGAGCAGCACCAGCACCTGCGAACGGATCTCATCGGCGCGGTGGAACCCGTGCGCGAGCAGCCCCTGGGTGCGCTGGAGATTCAGCAGGCCGAGCCGCTGGCTGACCCGCCCGTACGCCGCGTCCCACTCTCTGAGCCCCGGCAGGTCCTCCAGGGAGGCACCCGACGCGTCACCCGGCGCGTTGAGCACGGCCCGCTCGACGCGCAGCACGGTGTGCCAGTCCCGGCTGCCGGTGATCCGGTCGTACAGCGCCTTCTCCGACGGCGGCAGGTAAGGAGCGATCCACCGGGTGTACATCACCTGCTGGCTCCCGTACGCCTGGGCGAACGCGGTGCGCTGCGCGGACGTCATCCGCCCCGCCGGCCGGGCCGCCGCGAGCAGCGCGTCCTGCTGCGACAGGGCATCCGAGGCCCAGAACAGCCCTACCAGCGGCCGGGTCTCCAGGGCGAGTTCCCCGTCATCCATCGCGGACAGCGCCTGGTAGAACTCGATCAGGTGGGTGAGCAACTGGGTGTAGTAGTCGGCCGCCGTATCCGAGGCGCCGCTGTGCCGGTCCACCGCGCGGCGCACCACCAAAAGCTGGTCCAGGTGCTGGTAGATCCGCCCCACGTGCTCCCAGCGGCGGCGCTGCCCGGCCTGCAGGCTGGTACCGGACAGGTGCCGGAACCGCTTGATGCCCCGGTCCGTTGCCTTGCGCTGGCCGTCAAGCGCGGCCTTGGTCTTCGCGCCCGGAGCGGCCAGGAAGGCCGCCGTCAGCTTCCGCTCGTTCTGCGCCCCGGTGAACAGTCCCAAGCTCGCCTCGCCCCCGAGCCGGCCGGTGGCCGAATCTCCGCGCAGACTGTCCTGCCGCTGCCAGGCGGGCAGCCCGTTCACGGCCACCAGGGCGAGCAGCGCTGCGAGAGCGACCAGGGCGACCACGATCAGGCGGGTACGCACGGTCCACCCACGCCGCGGCTTACGGGGTGGCGGGCTGGCGGTGGCAGGAGGGGAAGTCATGGGTCCTCGTGAGATCGATGGGCAGGTGAATCGGGAGGGCAGACCGGCCGCTCAGCAGCAGCCGGGCGCGCAGGAGGCGAACTTGGGCCCGGCACCGTGCGCGAGCCGGGAAAGCTCACGGCCCTACGGAGGCGAGCTTGTGCAGGCGGCTTCCGGTCAGTCGGCCGACAGCAGGCCCCAGCCACTGGCGTGGCCGACGGCCTGGGGCAGATTGACCGCGCGCAGCGTGCTGCACAGGTCACGCGCCCGGGCCTTGGCGGTGCCGTACGAGACGCACAGTTCCCTACTGATCTCCCGGAGGCTCGCTCCGTTGCCGGCCCGGCGCAGCAGGAAACGCTCCTCCAGCGTCAGCACGGGAGCCGGGCCACGAGGGGGCTTCGGCGCCAAGGCCCCCGCAGCGCACGCGGCCCGCACCATGGCCGCGCGCCGGCGGGCACCCAGTTTGGTGCCGATGTGCTGCAGGTGGCTCTTAACCGTTTGCTCCGAAAGGTTCAGCTTCCTGGCGATATTGGCGTTGCTCAGTCCGCGGGCGACGAGCACCAGCAGGTCCCGCTCCTTCGCCGTCAACGGCTGTGGCGGTGCACTCATGGACAACACTCCTCGGCTGCCGGGCGACACCCCGGGTGACGCAGACGAAACGGCGGCGGAAACCGGCTCACCGGACAGGGGCATGACATCTGCCCGGTGTGCGGCGGCTCGGCTCGTGAAAGCTCTGGACAGGGGCAGAGGGCGCTCATCCGGCCGACCGGGCGCTCTCCGCCCCAGACCGGCCGGGGCAGACCCCGACCGGGGTGCTGGAGATGTCCGGCGAGAACATCTCCAGCGCCCGGCCGTCAGCCGCACCCCCTCGGCTGACGGCGGCTGCTCGGCGCCGTCGGCTACCGAGCAGCAGTCGCGATGCGGCGCCACGCCCTGGCGCCGCGTCTTGCCGAAGCGGGCCGGTGGCCGACTAGCTGTAGCGCCGAACCACGGCTGCTTCGGGCCCGCAGCTTCCGGGCCACCCGCGCGGCGCACGGCGGGGAAGCCGCACGCGGGTGGCGCGGGCCGTCAGCATCGGGGGTGAGCCGGGACGGTGACCACCGGATCAGGACACGCGACGAAGTTCCTCAGCCGGGGAACATGCCTGGTCCGGCGGCGCAGCAGGTGCGGGCTGGTCTGCCGCGCGTCGGTGCGCAGTTCCATCACGTGCAGCCCAGCCACCTTGCGGGCCAGAGATTCGTGGCAGGTGACCGCCGAGATGCAGGTGAAGCGATGAAAGGCGCTGGCGAGCCACCAGGTCATCCAGCGGCCAGGTGCATCATGGGCGCTGGGATCCGTGACCATGTCGAGGATCCACAAGGACGTTTCGCCGTCCTGCTGACGCCACTGCACGTCCAGTGCGGGCGCCAACGACGTGGCGACAGCGCCCTGCAGCAGCGTGCCCTCGTACAGCACCCACAGTTGGACCCCTCTGACCGCGGTGCTCTCACTCAGGCAACTGAGCACCGGACGCCCCGGGTCTACAGGCAAGCCCCGGTCGCGCATCCACGCCGTACGACGTTGGTCCAGGTCGGCCACCGGCTCGTGGTCGTCCTGCCGAACCGGGTGCACGGCGTACGGCGCCGGCCGCCGCCTGGAGGGCAGGACAGCGTCCAGCAGCTCGTCATCGATGATCGCGCGAGGCATCGCCTACCCCTCCGCCGTCTCGGTGGTGGCGGAACCGGAAACGCGCGCGGCCTCGACCACCTCGGCGAGCCGAACGGCTTCGCCAGGCTCCAGGTCGCCGAGGTCGAGACCGGCCGTGCGGCCGCAGCGCTCGCACTGCACGATCGTCACCTTGAGCCGCACGCCGGTGGCGAAGTCGGCCACCTGCAAAAACATCGCCGGCAGACGGCCGACCTGCGTGTCCCCCTCCGAGACGGGCTCGAAGTACGGGTCCAGGGCAGCGAGCAACCTCCATGCCGCTTCCGTACGGACACGGCCCAGTACCACCCGGCTCGCCGGTAGCTCGGTCCACTGACCGCCTCGCAGGACCCGGGCGCCGTTGGCCGAGACACAGGGCTGCTCAAGACCCGCCGCCCCCAGGGCGCTGCGTAGCCGGTGCGCAGCCGCGTACACCGGCGGCAGGTGCTTCACGATCACGTCAGCCAGCCGGAAGGCATCCTCCACGCTGACCGGCCGGATCGCGGTCCGCCGGGCGCCGTCCTGCTCGTCGCTGACGATGATGTGCGCGTGGACCCCGTGCCGCATCAGCGCCTGGCGCAGAATCTCACCGGCCTGCTCCGGCCGGAGCGGGACCAGGTCCACACCGGCGAAGGGCAGCGCCGTGTACTTCAAGTACGCCATGACCTCCAAGGCAGGCGTCTCGGGGACACGGGGCTCCACCGTGGCGCCGGCGGCTACCAGTGCCGCGATGACGGCCTGACTCGGGTCCTGCTGCTCTGCCGGGCACGCCACAACGGGCGGCGTGGGCATAACGGTGGTCATACGGTCGGCTTCCTGGGTAGAAGGGTGAAGTGGTGTTGGCTTTTGGCCGGGGTCAGCCCGCAGCCAGGCCGAGTTCGCACCAGGTGGCGGCGCCGGCGTCGCAGGTGCCCCACGAGCCACCTCGTCCGTCGGCGATCGCCTGCACGAGGAAGAGCCCGCGGCCGTGCTCGTCGGCTGCACCAGGCGGAGCGGGACGTGGCTTGTACCCCAGGCCCCCGTCGGACACAACGATTTGCAGGAAGCCCTCACGGAGGGCGAGGCTCAACGTGACTTCGCGTCCTCCGCTGTGCTGGATGGCATTTGTGATCAGCTCACAGACGACCAACTCGGCCTCGTCGGCGACGTGGACCAGACCGCGCCTGACAAGCACCTCGTGGGCCCGGTGCCTCATGGCGCTGACCTGCTGGCTGTCCTCGGAGGCGGGCTCCTCATGAGGAAGCCGCCTCTGAATGGGGAACTTGGCCTTCATCAAGACATCGCGATGGAGGGCGCGGCGGACTACCGGCAAATGTTTCAGGTGTCGGTGTATCCGCGCCATGCGCTCCGGGCGACGGCGCTGCCCAGTTTGCAGACTGCTACTGGCCAGGGGCCGGAATCTCTTGAGCGCTCTCGTGGGAAACAACTGGGTCACCTCCCCCGGTCCACGGAGGTGTGGGGAAGGAAGCCCACGGGCAGAGGGAAGCGGGCGTGGCCGAGAGCACGAAGGCACAGGCGTTCACCGGTGAAGCGGCGACGAGCGTGGAGCCATCTGTGGTTGTCGATGAGGTAGCCCTGCCCGACGTCCAGCGCCATGGCGTGCTGGGTGACGGCAACCGCTGCCCGCAGTTGAGGGAGATGCGGCTGGATGGTGGGGTTGAAACGGGCCAGGCTGTCCTGGCGCAGTCGGACGGAGACGCGTTCGTCTGCATGCCGGGTGAAGACCTGCGTCGCATGGCCGTCTCCGGCGCCGAAATACGCTGTGCGCGGCAGCCCGAGACGCAGGGCGGCCTCCGGGCAGTGCTGCGACAAGTGACCATATACAGCCCGGCCGTCGACCAGTAGGCACTCGCCACCCTCGGGGGCGGGTTGCAAGCAGGCCAACAGCATCAGCCGGGGCGGGTCCGGGACACCAGAGCTTTCGGTATGCACGGCCAACTCGTCGCGGCCCAGACCTGCGAACCCGGCACGGTGCTGATGGTGACGGGTGTCGCGGATGACCGTCAAACCGTCCGGGTCGCTGTCCCGGTGAGCCGTGACCTCCATGATGAGGCCAGCAGCAGCCAGCACCGCTTCCCGCGAGGTCAGCCCGTCCGTCGTGACGAGGCCGACCTCAGTGATCTGTCGAGCGACGGCGGTGACCGCGCCCGGTGCTCCGAGATCCAAATAGTGCTCGGTGAACTGGGCGGATGCGCGGGACAGGGCTCGTGCCATGGTTGGGCTCCCTCGTCGAAGGTCACTGGCCACACTGTTGGAAGTGCCAGCCCCCGCGGTAAAGCGACAGATTGTCGACTCGGACAAACCGTGCGTGAGGGAGGGCGATTGCCAGCTCCGTGCTAGGTTCCGCGTACACCGGTCAGACCCCGTCCGACGAGGACCGCGATGACGTACACACCCCCCACCTGGCCCGTCTCCGTCAAGGCTGTGGCCCTCGACGCGAAGCGCCGGGTCCTGCTGCTGAAGAACGAGCGCGAGGAGTGGGAACTGCCGGGAGGCCGGCTCGAACCCGGTAACACTGGCGCCGCGCCGGGCGACCGCACTCCCGAAGAAGCCGTGGAGCGGGAACTGCTGGAAGAGACCGGCTGGGAAATTACAGCCGGGCCCCTCATCGACGGCGGGGTGTGGATCTACCAACCGGTGCCCGGTCGTCGGGTCCTGATCGTCACCTACGGCTGTACGGTCCATACCCCCGACCGGACGCCTGCTCTCAGCCATGAACACAAGCAGATCGGTCTGTTCGCGGCCGACGAAGTGCCGGGCCTGACCATGCCCGACGGCTACAAGCACTCCATCGCCGCGTGGTACCGACAGCGGTAGCTCACCGCCGGGAAAGGCAGTCAGATGCACAGCGACAGCAACCCGCTTCCGGTCACACGGCCGAAGGCGGAGCACGCGGTGTGGCGCTGGGCCACCACCCAGGCCGAACACGTCCTTGCCTCCGGTGACCTCGCGACGATCCTGCGCTTCTACCGCGCGGTGCACCGCCTCAACCAGAACCAGCTCGGCAGCCTCATGGGTTACGACAAGACTTATATCTCCGCCCTCGAACTGGGGAAGCGCACCGTGGACGACATCACCTCCCGGCGTCGCATCTGCGACCGGTTGGGGCTTCCACCGCACGTCCTGGGCATCACTGACAGGGCCGACACAGACCACCGAGCGATGCTCCAGTTCGGCGAATCCACTGTCCGGCTCGCCGAAATCGCCCGACAAAGCGGCCACTCCTTCGAAGCCGTCGCCGAACTGTGGCCCCTGGTTGCCAGGCTGGAGGCGCGTATCGAAGACGGCCACGCCGAACGCGATGTCCTGCGCCTCCTGGCCCAAGCCCGCATTGGTCTGGGCGCGGCCCTGGGCAACGTGCTGCCCGAAGAACGCCTGAGCACCGCGGCGCGCTGGACCTCCAAGGCTCTGCCCATCGCGGACTACTTCGACGACCGGAGCTTTCGCTCCTTCGCGCTGCGTATGCACGGCAACGAGTTGCGCAAAGCCGGTCTGCTCGGAGCCGCCGTCCAACGCCTGCAGTACGCCGCTGCTTTGGCGGCCGAGCGTGAAGCTCGGGCCGCTGCCTTGCTGCTGCTGGCGCGCGCGGCCGGCGAATTGCACAACGGGCCCTTGTTCCACAAGGCCATGCGCGAGGCCGACGCACTGCTGGACGAGGTAGACCACACGTCCCTCGTCAACCCCTACGCCGTCTTCGAGATCAGGCTGCGCGGCTTGGCGTCCATAGGCCAACTCGACGCCGCAATGCAGCTCGTGGAAACCTGCCCAAAGCCTGCCACCACCGCTGCACCGCAGTGGCACGTCATCGAAATGATCTCCGTCGGGGACGTCCGCCTGCAGATCGGCGACAGCGCAGGTGCTGCCGACCTCCTGAACGAAGCCACGGAAGCAGCGGCACACCAGCGGCTGCCGCACCAGCTCCAACGCATCATGCGTGCTGCTGGTGACGGGCTTGCTGAGACCCGCCGTACGGCCGCCCTGGCGCTTGAACGGCTGCGTCAGGACATGGCGGCCTAGCCTGCCGGCGGGCCGACGCTTTCCGTCGGGGGGCCGGACGCGACTGGCTCCAATGGCGTGCGCCGAGAGGCGCGAGAAAGCCGTCATATCGTCTCCGTCCCGATAACAGGGGCCGCGAGGTACCGTGCCCGGCGCGTCCATGGGGTTTCGTTCGGCGGCGAAGCTGTGCAAGCTGGACGGTCCGAAACTCGCTGGCCAAGGGGTGGTTGCCGTTACGTTGAGCAAACAGTGAAAGGCCGCTGGTGGGTATCCCGGCGGAAGCAGAGGCATGGGTAAAACTGGTAAAGATCGTTTTGCTGAATTGGGGCGCACCGTGGCACACACCCGTAACACTCGCCTGGCGGCCGTAATCCGGGAGACAGGATGGTCGCAGGAGCAAGTCGCCGCCCACTTCCGGCGTGTAGCCGCTGAGAACCAGGCATCGGAGCTGCTGGCGACGACGCGTTCGCACATCAACCAATGGGTTCGTGGGGTGCAGCCGAGTGGCCGGGCACCCGATACCTTGTGCGAGACGCTCTCGCGACGCCTTCGGCGCACTGTTACCCGTGCCGAGGTCGGGCTGCGGTCGGCCAGCCCGACCGTACCCGAGGCATCCGAATGGAGCGTCGATACGCTGGACGCGCTGGTGGAACTCGGGAGCAGCGACTTGGACATGGAACGTCGGCACGTCCTGGAAGGGTCGGTCTACTCGGTGGTCGGCCTGTCCCTCCCAGGCCAGTCCTGGTGGGAACAGGCGCCCGAACGAGCGCGGTCGCGTCTGCCGGCCTCGGGGCACGTCGTCGGCAGCAGCGAAGTCGACGATGTCCGTGAGATGATGGACGTCTTCTCCCGCCGGGACCAACGCCGCGGAGGCCGGGCCGGACGCACCGCCCTCGCCGCCTACCTGTGGTCCGATCTGGCTACGTACCTCAACAGCCGTTTTCCCTCCGAAGAGTTACGGCGCGAGCTGTTCTCGGCCGCAGGGGAACTGGTCTATCTCTGCGGCTGGATGAACTTCGATGCCTCCCGGCATGGCGTCGCCGAGTCCTACTTCAAACTCGCGTTGCGGGTCGCAGCGGAAGCCGACGACGCTCCGCTGGCAGGCCACATCCTGCGCGCCATGGCACACCAAGCCGTCGACCTCGGGCACCCGAAACCTGCCCTCGACCTGGCCACCGCCTCGCTCGAACGCAAGCGCTACAGTCTGGCCTCTCCCAGGGAGAAAGCCCTGCTGGGCGTCGTACATGCCCGCAGCCTGGCCGCCGCCGGACAGAGGCAGGAGGCGCTCGCCGCCCTGCTGCGTGCCGAAGACGACCTCGCTACTGCGGACGATGGTGAGGGGCCCGGGCGCGTTTTCTTCTTCGGCGAGGCAAGCCTTGCCCACGAGACCGCATGCACGCTGCTCGATCTGGGCGATCTCAAGGCCGCCCAGCGAGAATTCGTCCGTAGCGTGCGAACCCGCAGAGCCACCCCGTTCGCCCGGACTCACTCGGTGACGCTGGGGTACCTGGGAGCCGTCCAGGCTCAGCAAGGGGAACTGGAGGCGGCCTGTCACACCTGGTCGAGTGCCTTGGACGCCATGGACGGAGTGCAATCGGGGCGGGCCAGGGAAGCCGTGGTCACCATGCGCCGCGTTCTGTCCCCCTTCCGGAACCGTGGAATCCCAGTGGTCGCTGAACTCGACGCTCGTGCTAAGGCCGTGCTGGACCGCGTAGCCTGACCGAGACATCACCCGGGGGGGGGGGGCGGGCTGCCGCCAGTGACTGGTGAGCGTATGAGGAGGAAGCGGATGAGCGGGGAGAAGATCGAGATGCAGGCCATCGCCACGGTGGTCGGCGGTCACGCCGCTCCCGGCGACGATTACCAGGGCGGGGTGAGCTCCATCATCCGGCTCAACCCCGAGTTCCCTCTCGAAACACTGCAGGGCATCGATGAGTTCTCACACCTCATAGTCACCTGGCACTTCCACCTGGCGTCTCCAGACGATGTCGCCTTGCACGCTCGCAGCCCACGTAATAACCCTCAGTGGCCGGCGACCGGCACGTTCGTGCACCGAAACCACCGACGCCCGAACCAACTGGCCACGTCGTTCCCCAGGCTGCTCAAGGCCGAGGGACGGGATCTGCATGTGACCGACCTCGACGCGGTCGACGGGACGCCGATCATCGACCTGGCACCCTACTTCAAGGAGATGGGCCCCCGGGGGGAGATCAGCCAGCCGAGCTGGCCGACGGAGATGCTCCAGCACTATTGGGACGACGCGGGCGCGTAGTTTCGAACGGGGCACGGATCGTTTGCTCCACCTCCTTGCGACGCTTGCACCTCGCCGCGTCGAAGCGCCACAGCCGTCAGCCGTCCGGGACGGGCAGCAGCGACTCGCCGAGAGAATCAGGCACGTCTTCGGCCGCGGAGTGCCCGGCGTGCGGCAGCGTGTTCAGCAGCGCGGAAGCGTATACGGGCGCGAACCTATCCCCAGCCTTCGAAACTTCTTGAACTGGGGCAGGGTGCCCCCAACCGCCTGTCATGATCTTGATATGGCTGGCGTCATTACCGCTTCAGAGCCCTCGTGGGTAGCCCCGCTCACGGGCTAAGGCCCACGGCAGTTCGGCAAGCTGATCACCGCCTCTGGGCAGCTAGAAGGTTCCACGAGACGGGGTTGCGGGCGACGGCCAGGAGCCGGTGCAGGTCGTCCTCCGTCAGCACGCCGCTTTCCGCCGCCGCGCCGTTGCCCGCGAGGACGCCGCTCTCCCGGATCAGGTACTCCATGTGATCGAGGTCGTCGGGGCGGTCGTCCAGATCCCGGTTATCCCAGCCTTCGAGCATCACGTGCGCCAACCAAGCGCAACTGCGCGCGTCACTGCCCCCGCACCGCTCCTCGTCTACCCGGGACTCGTGCCAGTCTCCGGCTCCACAGCCCCGGGCCTGTAGCTGACCGACCTCAACCGAAGTGAGCGAGCGATCCTCGACGCATTCGAGGACCACCGCTACGACCTCCGCAAGATCACGCTGGCCTCCGGAGGCCACGGCTTCGCGCAAATCTGGCCGGACGCTGAAGTCCGCGAAGAGAACTGGGAATGCGGTGGGATTCCAGGCCCGCCACCTTCAGGAGTACGCCGCCCGGTGCGCGCGGCTCGCCCCCAGGTTGGCCGCCGAAGCGGACCGATCAGTTAAGCAGCGGCCTCGCGCGGGCTTGCACCGAATACCGGCGCCAGCCAGACCCGGATCGGCTCCCTCATCGGGCTCGCCCAGTCGGATGTCTCCGACATCGAGCGGGGCCTGCGCCAGGTGCAGAGTCTCAGCGTGCTCATCCGCATCGCCGAGGGCCTGCACATCCCGCTTGCTCTGCTCGGCATCAGCGATTCACCCGCCACGGTGATCAGTTCGCCCCCAAAGGCACCGGACGAGGAGACTAGGCTGACGCTGGCAGCCCAGGCCCAGGAGGACGATGTGCGACGCCGCACCATGATGGCCAGCGCGCTGGGAATCGGCGCCTCGCTGATGACCAAACCAGCAGCGGCCACCGCCGCCCCCCCCGGGACCCGGCCGCCGCCCTCGAACACGCGCTGCTCAACCCTCCGGACGCGCAGCCCGCCCCCTACAAGCAGCTCGCCGCCGCGCTCGCCGCCGTCCGCGACGACTTCACCGCGGCGCACTACACCGCCCTCGGCCAGGCACTGCCCCCGCTCATCGCCGCCGCCGAAGCCACCCGGGATGCGGCCACCGGCCGCGCCCGCGAACGCGTCCAGGTCCTCGTCGCCCGCGCGTACGTACTGGCCACCGAACTGGCCGTCAAACAGCACGCTGATTCGGCCTGGGCTACCTCCGTCCTCGCCCTGCGCGCCGCCCGCGCCAGCGGCGACCCCGTTCCGATCGCCGAGGCCGCCCGGGTCACGGCCATCACCATGCGGCGCGCCGGCCGCAGCCCCGCCGCCGTCGACTTCCTGACCAACACCGCCACCTCCCTCGGCGCCGACCGCGGCACCCCTGCCCCCGAAGCCCTGGCCGCCCGCACCTGCCTGATGCTCACCGCCGCCTACACCGCTGCCTCCACGAACCAGCGCGGCACCGCACTCGACCTCCTCCAGGAAGCCACCGAAACCTCCGCACGCATCCCCACCGGCCGGCCGCTCGGACTCTTCACCATCCAGGCCAGCCTCGCCGAGTGCGCGATGTACTCCATCAGCACCCACACCGCCCTGCACACCCCCGACGAAGGCGTACGCCACGTCAACAGCGTTACCCCCGTACAACTGCCCACCGCCGAACGCCGTGCCCGCTTCCACACCGACACTGCCCGCATGTGGCACCAGATCGGCGATTCCCACCGCGCCTACACCGCACTGCGCGCCGTCGAACGCGAAGCCCCCGAAGAAGCCCGGCGCCCCGCGATCCAAGCCCTCACGGCGGACCTCCTGTACAGCCATCGAAACCTTCCCGGGCTGCGTGAGTTCGCTCTGCGCACCGGAGCCGTCGCGTCCTGAAGCGAGTCGCACAAGGCCATGAACTGGGCATCTTCTCTGTATGGCCGGGGCGCTGAGGGCTGAGCGGGTGTGGGGGCCGCACTCGCCACGCTGACCGCCGCCCCCGGAACCACCTGAGGAGTGCGCGACGTGCATTACCGTGAGGTGGCCAGCAGGTGACCTCGCCGCTACCGAAGGACCTCTTCCTCGTGAGCACAGCAGCCCCCCGCCCGGCCGTCGGAGCCATCGTTTTGACCATGAACGACCGCCCGGCCGGAGAACCGCGGGCGCTGGCCTCGCTCCTGGCCCAAGACGGAATCGACCTCGACGTGGTGGTGGTCGGCAACGGCGTCACCCCGGCCCATACCCCCGAGGACGTACGCACCGTGCACCTGCCCGAGAACGTGGGCATTCCAGAAGGCCGCAACGTCGGGGCCGCGCACGTCAAGGGCGACCTGCTCTTCTTCTTCGACAACGACGCCGTCCTGCCCGCCGGCGACGTGCTGGCCCGGCTCGCCGCCGACGCGCAGCGCCCGGGCACCGTGACCGTCATGGCCGAGGGCGTCGTCATGGTGCGCCGCTCCGCGTTCGACCTGGCCGGGCAGTGGCCCGGCGCGTTCCATCTCTTCCATGAGGGGCTGGACCTCGCCTGGCGGCTGTGGCAGCACGGCTACACGGGCCTCTACCGGCCCGAAATCGTCGTCCACCACCCAGCGACCCACCCGGCCCGCCACGCCCAGTTCTACCGCCTCACCGCCCGCAACCGCGTCTGGCTCGCCCGCCGCACCCTCCCCGCCCTGCTGATCCCCGCCAACCTCGCCACCTGGGCCCTCCTGACGGTATGGCGCGTGCGCGGCCGAGACGCCTGGCACGCCACGCTCACCGGCCTCAAGGAGGGCCTGCACACCCACCCCGGCACCCGCTCGCCCATAAGCTGGCGCACCGTCGCCCGGCTGACCCGCGCCGGCCGCCCACCGATCTTCTGACCAGCACCAAGTAGTTTCCGGGGCCGAACACCGACCACGTCAGGCAGACTTCAGTACGGTCCAGCACACGGACAAACTGAAGGGCCGGCGCGTGTCGACCGCGCTGCGTGACTGTCCAAGGCCGTCCTCGCCCGCACCGAGTCCTGCATGGGCGTCGTGTGGATGTCCGTAAGGCATGTAAGAGGCGGGTGCTGAGCCTCAGCGTTGCTCTTGCCACGGTCTGCGGGGCCCGGCGCGCGCGGGAATCCGTGCTCCCACTGGAATCGCAGTGCGCGGTGTTCCACTCTCTCCCCGTTCGGCGGATCGCCACTCACACTCTGTTGAGCACCACCGAGTCTGCCTGGCCTGGGTCAGTTCATTCCGCAGACACCTTGGCATGCAGGGTCGTCTCCCCCGCCCGGAGTGAACCGGCGGGCCAAGGGGGCGCGCGGCGGCGGGTGCGCTCCCGTAGCCGCGGGTAGGCTGCCGGTTTCGGGGCACTCGTGGCGGGTTAGTGCCTGTCGGCTGCGGCCCGCGGGCCGCTGAAGTGGGTGTGTTACGCCATGTCCGAGATTGGATCAGATTCTGCACCTTCCGGCCACTTGCCGGAGCCCGGCGCCGCCTGCCGCCACCCGAACCAGACTGCCGCGCCGGTACGGCGGCTGGCCGAGTACTGCCTGCACCTGCCCGGCGTCCAGGCCAGCGGCCTCCTGCTGGCCGACGGGCCGCGGCTGCGCCAGGAGGTTGTCGCCACCGGCCCGGCCGCCGACCGCCTTGAACGGCTCCAGGTCGACCTGGCCGAAGGCCCGTGCCGGGACGCGTGCCGCACCGGCACCCTGCTGGCCGACGTGCAGCTGGCCGACCCGCGCAGCCAGGCACGCTGGCCGCGCTTCGCCCCGCAGGCGCTGGCGGAAGGCTTCACCGCCACTACCGCCGTGCCGTTGCAGCACCACGGGCGGCTGCTGGGAGCCCTCAACCTCTTCCACCAGCACCACCGCCTGGAAGCGGCCTACATCGGCGCGTGCCAGATACTGGCCGAAACCACCGCCTGGGCCCTGGCCCGCGAACAGGAACTCGCCCGGGTACGCGAACAGAACGCCCAGCTGCAAACGGCCCTGGACTCCCGCGTCATCATCGAACAGGCCAAGGGCCTGCTGGCCGAGCGTCTGCATCTGTCCCCGCAGGAGGCGTTCGCCCGGCTGCGCACCTATGCCCGAGCCCACCAGCGAAAGCTCACTGCGGTGGCGCACCAGGTCGTCTTCGGGCCCGCCGACCGCGGCCCCTTCCCTCGGCCCGAACCGGACTCCTGACCCGCAACCGAGCACCCGTCCCGGCCGGTGCCCTCTACCCGGGGGCGGGGAGGGCGCGTGTCCGGTACAGGGGTAGGCCACCGACACGGCCAGCGGCAATACTCAAAGCAGCCGCTTCCCCAGCCCCTGGAAGTGGTCGGCGCGCCGGGGGCCGACGACCATGGGCGTTGACCCCCTGCCCGGCTCTGCACCGCGCCCGAGACCGGCAGAGCTTGCTGTTCCATCCGGTAGCACGCACCCTGCCGGGTCGGCAGCTCGGCCAAGCGGGCCCAGCTCGGCACCACTGGCGACAGGCGAACCCAGGTCCGCAACCGTTTCGTGAAGCAGGCCGGTGGCCAGCACCATCATGTGACCTTCCAGCACGGACCCGTCCAGGTTCGTCACCCGGCCGTCGGCGCCAGTCGGCGCGGGTCGGCATCCAGGGGCATGGTGAACCCGGTCGAGTGTCCATTACCGCGAGTATCCGTGAGGTCACTTGGGGGGAGAAGCGGCCGAACACGCTTCTCGATGTTCACTGGGCCCCTACAGTCGCGCGGGTGAGTTACCTGAGCCTGTTGCGGCAGCGTCCGGTCCTGGTGCTGTGGCTCGCCGAGACGCTGTCCGTCTTCGGCGACCGCTTCTTCACCCTCGCGCTGGCGTGGACGGCCTGGCAGCGCTCCGGCGCGGTCGCCATGGGGCTGGTGGTGGTCGAGTCGGTGCCGCACCTGCTGATCGGCACCTTCGGCCGGAAGCTGATCGCACGGTTCGCCGCGTTCCGCGCGCTCGCTGTGGTGGAGGCGGTGCAGGTGGTCATCGTGGGCGCGATGCCCTGGCTGTGGCCTTCGCTCGGCCTGGCCGGCGTGCTGGTGGTCATCGTGTTGGTCGGGATCTGCGACGCGCTTACCGGTCCGACCCTTGCGTCGCTGGTGCCGGGGATGGTGAAGACGGAGCAGGTACGGCAGGTGACGGGCCTGATGGATGTCTCCAACCGGCTCACCTGGTTCCTCGGTCCCGGGTCGGCCGCGGTGCTGCTGGCCTTCCTGCCCGCCGAGCAGCTGTTCCTTATCGACGCTGCCACCTTCGCCGTCTCCGCCGTGGCGTTCGCCTGGCTCGGCCGTACGGCCGCACCGCTCTCGCCGACGGCACCGCCCCGAGAGGAAGAGGTCGGGCCTGCCGACACGTCGGAGGCGCCCCGGGCACTGGCGGTACTGCGGGCCCACCCGCGGATCGGATGCGCGCTCGCGCTCAGCGGTGTCGGAGAGTTCTTCTCCACCGCGTGGACCATCGGCGTTCCGATCTGGCTGACCAGCCAGTTGCACGCCGGGGCCGGGGCGTACGCGGTGGTGCTGTCCGCGATGGGGATCGGTGCGGTCGTCGGGAACTTGCTGACCGGGAACGTGACTTTCGTGGCTCTGCCGGGCCGGTTTCCGGCGGCGTACTGCATGGTGTGGGTGGGTCGGGGGCTGCTGCTGGCTGCGTTCGCGCTGAGCAGCAGTCTGATGGAGGTGGCGGCCCTCGCCGCAGTGGCGAGCGCGCTGGTGCCGCTGGCTTCGATCAGTCTGAGTGCGGAGATTGGCTCGCTGCCGGGGCCGCAGCGGCTGCGGGTGTTCACCGCCGATTCCGTCAAGCTGCACGTGACGAGCATGAGCAGCATGCTGGTGCTGCCCGCGCTGCTGGAGCGTGCGCCGAAGGTGTCCTTCACGGCGGCGGGAGCGGCCACCGCCTGCGCCGGTGCAGTGGCCTGGCTGGCGGCCCGGGTCCGGCGGCCGGTCCTCACGGAAGAGGCCGGCCCGGACCTCGTCCGGAGGTGAGCGGTTCAGCCGGTGCGGCGGGCCCGGATGACCAGGGTGCGGTACGGCCTGCCCTCGTGCTGTACAGGGTGTGCAGGGGCTGTGCATCCAGCCGGGCGGCCAGGAGGAAGCGCGGTAATGATCAGCAGGTAGTGCTCAGGGCACAGCGAGCGGGCCCGCGGCTGGCGGGTGCGGTCGCGGCGGGTCAGCGGCGGCGGCACATCGCTTTCGTTGTGGCAAAACCAGCACGCCAGGTTGCAGCGGGGCGTCAACGAGCCCCGTAACTGGCCGCGCAGAGCAGCAAAGTTGCGCAGGGCCGTCCAGTCGGTGGTGTCCTCGGCCAGGGTCTGGGGAGCGAGGTGCACGGCAACCTCCGAAGGCTCCCCGTCCCGGCGCGGAGCCGCCGACACCGAGACGAGGAGGGTGAGGCAGCGGATGTACGGGCACGGGCCGGGTATGGAGGCATGACCGCGCACGCGTCCGTAGACGGCCGCGGCCCGATACTCCACGGGCCGTGAACGCATCACCCACCCGTAGCCAGCGCACGGTAAGCCCCCGAGGGCAGGCCCCTCCTGTGCCTCCCCCGAGGGGCCTGCCGGAGCCGGAAGGGGACCTGATACGGATTACCCATCGTCGCCAGCAGCACTTCCCGAGCCGCTGCTCGCCGACCCGCGTGTCTCCCGGACGCTGTCCCGCCGCGACATCGGAGCGGTCTTCGCCGTGGCCCACCAGGAGGCGCGCATCAGCTACAACCGGCTCGGTGAGGCGTGCGGGATGCGCCCGCGGCGGGTAAGCCAGATGGCACGGGGCGCCGGAGAGGCCACCTCGCTGCTGGTGCTGGAGCGGGTTGCCGACGGCCTCCGAATCCCCGGCAAGCGCCTAGGCTTGGCCGACAGACCGTGGGAACGAACCTCCGCACTAACGACCCCAACTCCACAAGCCCTTGAGGACGAAGGAGACGACCCCATGAAGCGCCGCGACATCCTGCGCGGCGCGCTCGCTACCGGTCTGGCAGGTCCAGGGCTCGCCGCACTACTGACTTCGGCTCGTCAGGGTGATCTCGTCGAAGTTACTGATGGGGCTGGGGTGTTGGCTGTATTCCGGGGTGTGTGAGATACGCGGATGGGGGTGGGTTGACTGTCATGGGGCGTCAGCGCCGGGAGTCGCTTCGGATGCAGGCGGCTGAGATGTTCGAGCAGAAGGTCAAACCGCCGGAGGTCGCACGGCGGCTGCGGGTGAGCCGAAAATCGGCCTACCGGAGGCAATAGCTGTGGCGGGAGGGCGGCGTGCAGGGCCTGGCCTCGCGTGGAGCGAGCGGGTCGCGGTGCCGTCTGTCCCCGCGCTGCCTGGAGAAGCTGGCCATGTACCTCGAGGAGGGGCCGGCCGCCCACGGCTGGGTGGAGGACCAGGTGTGGACCGCCGCTCGGGTGGCCACGCTGATCGGCAGGAAGTTCCACGTCTCCTACAGCGTCTCCGGCGCGACTCGGCTGATGCACCGGCTGGGCTTCTCCCCGCAGGTGCCCGCCCGGAAGGTGGCCGAGCGCGACGAGCAGGCCGTCACCGTGTGGAAGGAGGCGACCTGGGCCGAGGTAAAAGGGCCCGGGCGGCCTGCGGGGACTACCTCTGCTTCGAGGACAAGGCAGGCTTCACCCGCAAGCCGCCCAAAGGACGCACCACCTGGGGCCGGCGCGGCGTGACGCCGGTCGCCACGGTCAGCGGACGCCGCTCGGGGCGGTTGTCGGTGGCCGGGCTGATCGCGATGCGGCCGGGCTCGCGTACCCGACTGTGCCACCGGCTGATCTGTCACCCGTCGGGCAAGGGCAAGCGCCGCAGCATGGGCGAACGCGACTTCATCGCGCTGATCGACGGCGCCCACCAGCTCCTCTAGGCGCCGATCGTGCTGGTCTGGGACCGGCTCAACACCCATGTCTCCCGGGCAATGCGGAAGTTGATCGACGAGCGCGAGTGGCTGACGGTGTTCCTGCTGCCTGCTTACTCGCCCGACCTGAATCCGGTCGAGTGGGTATGGGCGCACGTCAAACGCAGTCTGGCCAACCTCGCTGTCGTCGCCCTCGACCGCCTGGAGACACTCGTCCGCAACCGGCTCAAACGCCTCCAGTACCGGCCTGGCACCCTCGACGGCTTCATCGCCGGAACCGGCCTCACCCCAGACACCGGGCCTTCGCCCCTGGGACCAGGACAGTAACTCGGCGATCTCGAAGCGTGCTTGCTCACGCTAGCACCGCTGTCGGGCGCTCAGGCCGCCCATCCGGACAGCGCATCTCCTGGATATGCTGCCCGTCCTCCCGGCACCGCCCGATCCTGGAGGTCAGCGGCTGCGGGCGGCCCAGACCTCGACGTACGGGCCCCGGTCCACAGAGTCGACCGCGAATCCCGCACCGGCCACAGCGGAGGCGAACTCGTCGGGGTCCCAGACCGTGTACCACCGTCGGCCGTCAGGTTCGTCAAGCCATCCCGTGCGGCCTGTGGCCTTGAGACACACATACATCCTGCCCCCAGGCCGCAGTAGCCCGGCGAACTGCCCCAGCGCGTCCGTCGCGTCCGCCCTGTCGAGGTGGACAAGCGAGGCGGAGGCCCAGATCCCATCGAACGTTCCGGTCGGGAACCGCGTCGCGACCTCGCGCAGGTCGCACTGTGAGGTGGGCGCGTGGGCATTGGCCATCGCCACGAACACCGGGTTGAGGTCGACACCACGCACCACATGCCCATACTTCTGGAATCGCGCAAGGTCGCGGCCCGGACCGCACCCGGCGTCGAGGATCAGCGAAGGCGCAGGCAAGGACACCGCGAACCGCTCGACACGATCCGCCATCTTCGGAGCGTGCACCGCCGCGTAGTCGTCGGCATGGCCGCTGTAGACGGCGACTGATTCAGCTACTGGGTCCAACTGTCCCCTGCCGGATGTGGTGCGTGACTTCATTCCACCTACCCTGACCTGCCGCTGCATCAGTATCCAGTGGCCAGAACGAAAAGGGATCAAGCTCATACGCTCGCACCTCACCCATACAGGCGACAGTGCGCCGAAGGACACAATAAGCGTCACCCTGAAGCGCAGAGGTCAGTAACGACTACCCGCCACGACGTGATGCGGCTGGCCTGGCTCCTGCGTGACCTGCCCGTCGAGCTGGTCGGGCGCCTGCGCTCGGACCGCGTGCTGCGGCTGCCGAAGCCGCCACACGTCTACGCTCCCGAGGGCGGCCGGCCGGCCCGGCATGGCAAGGAGTTCAGCCTGGCCCGCCCCGCCTCGTGGCCGGAACCGTCCGTGGTCACGGTGAACGACACGCCTCGCTACGGCAAGGCCAAGGAACTGCCCGTCATCGAAGGCACGTTGATTCGCCTCGATGTCGATCATTTGCCCGGCGACCACGACGCCCCGCCGGTCTGGCTGTGGTCCTCCGCGATCGGCGTCAGCGCGGACGACATCGACTTCGCTTACGAGTTGGTGCGTGATAGCGGGTGGGACGTGCCGGGCCGCGCGGTCGCTGGTATCAGAGGGGGACGCTGCGGTCGGATACGAGGCCGGCGATGG